>NZ_PJAI02000020.1 GCF_002843355.2 Colwellia echini | reverse complement strand
AATTATTCGTAGTACAAGGCGGGAAAGCGAAGCCAATAACGGGTTATTGGGAGCTTTCGTAACGCAGTAATACGGATAATTAAGGCTGTTGTAGCATTTTGCTTATCCCGAACTCAGGTTAATATAACTAAAAAAAGTTACACTGATAGATATATCTCCTAGTGTAACTTTTTTGTTTAAGTCTGCTGTAGCGCTACTTATAAATTTTTTCCGCCCAGCGAGCTAACCCAGCGGTAACACTTCCAAAATGATCACCAACTACAATCGGGATATTTGGCATTTGTTGTTGAATAAATTCACTTAATACCGGTGATTTTGCCGTACCGCCAGTAACAAATATCACATCTGGCTGACAGCCTGCTTGTTTAACAGCTAGTTGCATAATATTTGCAATACTTTCTAAGGTGCGTTTATTTGCGGTGCGCAGCGTGTCTGTCGTTACTTCGGCACAAAGCCCTGTTGTTATGTCATTTAAATCAATTGTTTGCTTACTATGATCTGATAGGGCTATTTTTGCTTGTTCAGCAGCATTAACTAATTGATAACTTAACTTATGATCATGCACAGTGACTAAGCGCTCGATAACCTGAGTTTCTTGGGCATCACGCGATAACTGTAGTAAATCACGTCTATTTTGGGCGCTATAAAAAGCCGTTTGTTCATTAATATTGTTAATCGCTAATGCTTGATAAAAACTACTGGTTGGCATCGGCTTGCCTGATTTTAATAAACTGTTCATGCCTAAGCTTGGCATTATTCCTTGTAAGGCTAATTGAATGTCAAAATCGTTACCAGCTACACGAACACCAGTATGGGCAAGTAAATGATCGCTTCTGTTGTCATTATCAGTAAAGTTAGGACTCATTAATATCATTGAGCAATCACTGGTACCACCGCCAATATCAACCACTAACACACGGGTTTCTTTGGTCAAAGTTGATTCAAATTCAAAGCCAGCAGCAACGGGTTCATATTGAAATTCAACATCTTTAAAACCAACACGCTTAGCGGCATTAGTTAGTACGTTAATTGCTTGTTTGTTACTTTCTTCGCCGTGTAAGCCTTGAAAGTTGATAGGTCGGCCGATAACAGTTTGTGTTACTTCTTTTTGTAATACTTGTTCAGTCAGTGTTTTTACATTGCTCATCATACAGGCAACAATATCTTCAAAGAATTGAATTTGTGTTGGCGCAAGACCACTAGCGCCTAAGAAAGATTTAGGCGACTTAATATAATAACCTTCTTCAGGGTCTTCAAGATATTGCACTAGAGCAGCTTTACCAAACTGTAATTCGCTAGGAATACCATCGTACTTTAGCTCACGTAATGCGGCTTGACCTTTGAGTATTTGATTTTTTCTCTCTACAAGGTAGTTTTCTTGCTGCTCAGGCGCTAATTGCCCAGAAAGCCAGTTAGCAATAACATCACGACTTGGCGCATAGAGGTTTGAGGCAATATATGACTCATTACCTAATAACGGAATAATATAGGGCTGGCCATTGTTCATAGTGGCAACACCACAATTGGATGTACCGTAATCGAAACCTATCATATGCTTATTTTCACCACCTGCTGAAAAGGCCGCGTAGCATACAAAGTTACGGTGTAAACCTCAAGCTTTAGGCTAATAATTTATTAGCCTAAGAGTATTTTATAGTTATTAAGTGAGTTATTGAATAAGTGAAATTAAATGGAGGTAAGGCTTTGTTGTGTTCATTTTTTTAGCCAGTTAAAATAGCTAAAATAACGATGAGAAGATCACACAGGTAAGTATGAAATTAACTAAAACGAATCAGAAAATAGATAACAATGTATGCAAGGCTTTAACTATTGCGTGTGAATCTTCGTTGCATGACGTACCAGGTTTTATTTGGTTAACCCATAGAGCAAATTATACTAATTTTCCGGCTAGTTTACTTATTACTTGCGTATTTAACAGCAATGAAGAAGTTGAGCAAATGAAAGCTCAACAGCAAGATGAATTGTTACGTGACATTATTCAAAAGCAATTATTAAAAGTGGGGGTAGTGGTTAAAAATATTAAAAATGCGGTTAATTTTGATAGTGAAGAGATGTGCGATCTGCAACATGGCGGAGATTGGGAAAAGCGTTTAGCCTTGCGGGTTGTAAAACAAAAACCTAATGCAAAGCGTATGCATTAATCGTTATTTTTTTGTATAAAAAAGCCTAAGATGAATAACATCTTAGGCTTTTTTATTATTTTTTCATTGTATTTTCATTGTGTGGGTAATTAGCTAGCACAATGAATAAAGTTTGATTTAAACGCGAACTTGTCCATCACCAAACACAACAAACTTTTCTGTGGTTAATGCTTCCAAGCCCATAGGGCCGTAAGCATGTAGTTTACTTGTCGAAATACCAATTTCTGAGCCTAAGCCTAATTGGTTACCATCAGAAAAACGTGAAGAAGCGTTTATCATCACAACAGAAGAATTAATTTGGCGAACAAACTTATGACCGCGAGAAATATCTTGGGTGATAATTACTTCAGTATGATCTGAGGTATATTCATTAATATGATTTACCGCTTCGTCGTAACTTTTTACAACTTTTACGGCAATTTCTTGCGCTAAATACTCTGCATGATAATCTTCGTCAGTTGCTAATTCAGCGTTAGTAAAATAACCAATACTATTTTTACATGCATGTACCTTAACTTGTGCTGCGTCTTTTAGTGCTTTAGCAGCAAGCGGTAAAAATTCACCACTAATATCGCCGTGAACTAAAACCGTTTCAAAGGCATTACACGCACTCGGTTTCTGGGTTTTACCATTTACTAAAATATTAACGGCTTTATCTAAATCGGCATACTTATCAATGTATAAGTGACAAACACCTTTGTAATGTTGAATTACAGGAATACGGCTGTTTTCGCTCACATAACGAATAAGCCCTTCACCGCCACGAGGAATAACTAAATCAATAGTCTCGTTTTGTTGTAATAATTCTTCAATAACGCCACGACTTGTATCTGGAATAACACTAACAATATTTGCATCAACATCGTGTGCACTTAATACATCGTGTAAGCATTTAGCGATAGCTAGGTTAGAATGAATTGCTTCTGAACCGCCACGTAAAATTACCGCATTACCTGATTTTATACATAAAGCGGCAGCTTCAGCGGTAACATTCGGGCGTGCTTCGTAAATCATAGCAATAACGCCAAGTGGAATACGCATTTTACCCACTTGAATACCATTTGGACGCAAAGATAATTTATCAACATCGCCAATTGGATCGGTTAAGGCAACAATTTCACGTATCGCAGAAGCGATGTCTTTAATGCCTTTGTTGTCTAATACAAGTCTTTGTAACATTGCTTCTGAAAGACCTTTTTCTCGGCCAGCATCAATGTCTTTGTTGTTTTCTAAAATAATTGCAGCGCTATTCGCTTCAACAGCATCGGCTATTGCATTTAACAGCGTATTTTTTTCACTGCTATTAAGTTGTGCTGCGGCTCTACTTGCTTTTTTAGCATTACTGGCCATTGTGGCCATATTAAAATCTGTCATTTGATTACTCTTATCGAAAATAGAAAAATTGGTTAAGTTATTTAAAAGTTTGGAATTAATGATTCCAGTGGTTTATAAAATAACCATGTCGTTACGATGTACAACTACATCACCATAATCATGGCCTAACGTTGTGATGATATCGTTACTGTGTTTACCCATAATTCTTTTCAAATCATAGTGACTATATAAAGTAATACCTTTACCTATTATTTTATTATTTTGTGCATCTACTAAATCGATAGCATCACCTGCTTTAAAGCGGTTGGTTACAGACTTTATACCGGCAGGTAACAAAGATGCACCTTGGTTAACGATAGCATTTACCGCGCCAGGGTCGAGCTTAATTTTCCCGCGGCTTTTTAAGGTATGTTTCAACCAATGTTTTTTAGCCGTAATAATTTCTTTGTCAGCAGCAAAACGAGTACCAGGATTAACCTGCGCTAATAATGAACTGAATACTTCACTTTTAGTACCATTGACTATGTAGGTATTAATACCATGTTCAGTGGCTTTTTCTGCCGCTTCAATTTTGGTTTTCATGCCGCCAGTTGCTTGAGGATTGCGGCTTGTACCCGCCATGGCATATATTTCGTCAGTTATTTTATCAATATTAGGAATTAATACTGCATCGTCATTGATATTAGGGTCTTTGGTAAATACGCCATCAATATCACTTAAAATGAATAAACTGTCGGCTTCACATGCTTGTGCAACTAATGCAGCAAGGTTGTCATTATCGCCGATTGAAAGCGCTTTAGTAGTTACCGTATCATTTTCATTAACGATAGGCAGTACACCATTGGCTAATTGAATTTTTATTGTTTCTTGAATACTGATGAAACGCTCTCGATCTGCTAAATCATTTTGCGTGATGAGAATTTGACTGCACGGAATATCGAAAAACCGTTGCCAGTTTGCCATCATTTGCATCTGTCCAACACTGGACATAGCTTTTTTAAGTGGCAGGGAAAGTTCTGGTGAACCATGTTGAATCACGGCTCTACCTGCAGCAACACCACCGGAAGAAACTAATATAATTTCTTTACCTTGTTGTTGGCATTTTGTGATGAATTGTGCGATTGCTAATATGTATTGGCCGCTACAACCGTCACTAGTTGGTGCTACTAAAGCACTACCTACTTTGATTACAGCTCTGTTAAAATCCATTTGATCTCCTATTGTTATAGTGAGTCAATTATGCCTGAAAAGGCAGCAAAACTCAATTGGTAAAGGTATTGATTAAAAAGGAACAACAGCTTAATGTATGGTTTTAATAGTTTTATCAAGTATTTGCAGGTAAACATCTGTTTTAACTGATTACCTATTTAAAATATACAATATTAGACAACTATAAAATAAAAGAGAGCGTTTTTTATGCACAAATAGAAATGCTCTACATTTAATATTTTACCCGTATTTTATTGTGCAACAGTAATATGACAGTAAGATAACGGAGAATAAAAAAATTTAATTATGAGTGAAATCGTGGTTAAATGACGCTATTCGCGTTACTCATCTATTATTAGTTAATTTTAAGCTATGCTAAATTTTTTACCCGCTAAATTGATCATTTTTATATGTTTCTTTATTTACACCCTTAATACTATATTTTGGCTTGTACCTATTCTTATTTTTTCTTTATGTAAGGCATTAATTCCATTCGGTTTTTCTCGGAAAATATTTAGCTATCTACTCGATTTAATGGCAAGTAATTGGGTAGGTACAAATAGTATAGTACAAAAAATATTTACTAAAACAGATATTGTTGTGACTGGATTAGAAAAATTACAATTAAAAGAATGGTATCTAGTAATTGCTAACCACCAAAGTTGGGTTGATATTGTTGTTTTACAACGGGCTTTACACGGTAATATTCCATTTTTAAAATTCTTCTTAAAAAAAGAATTGATCTATGTTCCTTTGCTAGGCTTAGCTTGGTGGGCACTAGACTTCCCATTTATGAAGCGATATAGCCAAGCCTTTTTGAAGAAAAACCCGCATCTTCGTGGTAAAGATTTAGAAACGACTCGTATAGCCTGCGCTAAATTTAAATACAAACCAGTCAGTGTGATGAATTTTATTGAAGGTACGCGTTTTACTCAAGAAAAGCATGACAAACAGCAGTCGCCATTTCAGCATTTATTAAAACCTAAAACCGGTGGTGTGTCTTTTGTATTAGACGCTATGGGTGAAAATTTATCTAAAATTGTTGATGTAACCATTTATTACCCTGATGGTATTCCAACGTTCGGCGATTTTGTATCAGGTCAAGTAGATCGAGTGCATATTGATATTAAAACGATTGATATTGCATCTGAACTTGGGCATATCAATTTTTCTGATCGCGGTGATAAAGTGGCTTTTCAAAAGTGGTTAACGCAGTATTGGTATGATAAAGATGCAAAACTTGAAGAAATTAAGCAATTTTATATAGCCCAAGATGCAGCGCGAAACAACATCTAGTTAATGTCAGGAGTCATCTATGAATGAGCTAATTAGTAATTGGTTGAGTGATCAAGGTCTTAGCTCGCAATATTTGGCTAGCAGCGCTATTTCTGTAGGGATAGTGTTAATTTTATTCGCTGCGGCAGTAAGTTATTATCTTACTAAATATCAATTAATGAGCTTAATTCATAAACTCATTATTCATAGCAAAAACCAATGGGATGACGCACTGATTGAACATGGCGTATTAAGCCGAATGGCTTTGCTAGTGCCGTATATTTTAATGCTGTTTTTAGCACCGTTAATTTTACCTAGTGAAAGCCTAGCAAGTAGTTCATTAATCATCATTACTAAAATACTGCTTACCTTTCAAATTACTCGTAGTATCAGCGCAGTACTCAACGTTAGTCGAAGTATCTATAAAGAAGGCGCTAAACAACGCTTTTTACCCTTAAATGCGATTATTCAAATATTTAAGTTAGCGATATATTTAGTTGCAGCTATTGTTATTATCTCTCTTGTGCTTGATCGTTCACCAGTCATATTGTTAAGTGGCTTGGGTGCATTAACTGCAGTTTTGTTATTGGTATTTCAAGATACAATTAAAGGTTTAGTCGCTAGTATTCAAATATCAGCGAATAGAATGGTTGTGACCGGCGATTGGGTGGAGCTACCAAAATATGGCGCAGACGGTGATGTGCTAGAAATAGGTTTAAGTACGGTAAAAATAGAGAATTTTGATAAAACCATTACCACAGTCCCTACATATGCGTTGATCAGTGATTCGTTTAAAAACTGGCGTAATATGTACCAAGTAGGTGCTCGTCGTATAAAGCGCACTATTATTATTGATATGGCCAGTATTGGTTTTTGCAGCGCCGATAAAATTAGTCAACTCACTAATGCCTATTTATTAAATGATTACCTTAAAAAGAAACAGCAAGAACTTATTCAGGATGATGAAAAACAACCCCTTGATGGCAATACCGACTCTTTTAATGTGATCAATAAAAGGCAATTAACGAATATTGGTACATTTCGCGCTTATATCACTGCTTATTTACAAAAAAACACCAATATTCGTGATGATTTAACCTGTATGGTTAGACAACTTCCTGCTACAGAATCAGGCTTACCATTAGAAGTTTATTGTTTTGCTAACACCACTAATTGGCTTGAGTATGAAGCTATTCAAGCTGATATTTTTGATCACCTTTTTGCTATTGCCCCGCAATTTGAATTACGGGTTTTTCAACATCCAAGTGGTTATGATTGGCAGAAAAACTTAAGCAGTTAATATTGTTGGCTGCATGATTTAGCGTTGTCTGATAACACCTTCTTGCATGGTTGAAGCTACTAATTGACCTTGACGGTTATATATTTGGCCTTTAACCAAACCTCTGCCATTACTAGCTGATGGACTATCCATACAGTAAAGCAACCAATCATCAAAACGAAATGGACGATGAAACCACATTGCATGATCTATAGTGGCAATTTGAAAATTAGGTAACCAATGGCTTGCCCCATGAGGTAATAAAGCTGTTGGTAAAAAATGAAAATCTGAAGTGTAGGCAAGCATGTAAGTATGCAGTGCTAAATCATCAGATAATTCACCGTTAGCTTTTATCCACATTTGGCTGGCAGACTCGGTCGCTTTAGGCTGTAGCCAATTATATTGCTGCACAGGGCGCATATCTATAGGCTTTTCAGCTAGAAATTTTTCACGTAATGCTTCTGGAATATATTGTTGGTTAGCATGTATATAGTCAGTGAACGACGGAAGATCTTCGGGTGGCGTAACCACTGGCATAGTATCTTGATGATCAAAGCCTACTTCAGTCACTTGAAAAGAGGCGGTCATATAAAAAATGGTTTTGCCTTTTTGTATTGCTTGTACTCTGCGAGTACTAAAGCTTGCCCCATCACGCATTACTTCTACTTCGTAAACAACGGGTAAGTTAGCATCACCAGGTCGTAAAAAATAAGAATGTAATGAGTTTACAAAACGGTTTTTAGGTATTGTCTCTTGTGCGGCAGCCAAAGCTTGTCCCATTACTTGCCCACCAAATAGCGCTTTAAAGCCTAAATCTTGACTTTGACCACGATAAATACCTTCTTCAATGGTTTCTACCTTTAATAACGCCGATAACTCATTTAATACACGTGTCATTTTATTCCTTACATTTCAAAGATTATTAGACGAAACACCAATTAACTCAAGGTTGTTAGTGTAATCTCTATTGATGTTACATGCAAAGTAGGTTAACTTTCACTCGAAAATAACAACAATAATAATCACCACAGTAAAAGCACTGATAAAAGTGTTTATTAGCAACCAGCTAACAACGTAAATACGTTAACCATAGAGGAACTATGTTGAATGCATTTGGCTTGTTTTAAGTTAGCTAATAGTAGTTTGAGTTTGAAATAAACTTAATAGGATAGGTATTAATCATAATTGGACTGGGAAGGAGATATTATGGCTATAGCAATGCAAAAGGAAGAGATGTTAGAGCGTCGAGGTGGCACTCTGGTTGGTTTTGATGATTTATGGGAGCGGCTAACGCTAGCGCAGAAATTTGCGGCAAGTAGTTTAACTCAGTTTGGTTATAAACTTAATTTTATTAGAGATGTTGATGATACTAATTTAGCTATTTTATGCTGTAATGAAAATATTGTGGCTATTTCTAAAGCGGGTGAAATTAACACACAACCAAACATTCATATTCGCTCTTAAGTGTTAGCTGAGTAAATTTGTTTGTCTTAGACTAGCTTACATATTGAGTTAACCTTTAAAAAGCGCTAATTGGCGCTTTTTTTGTGTCTTTTTTCTGCTTTTTAAGGTTTTTAAACTTTTATTAAAGTAAAATAGCTTACATTATTTGTTAAAAAGCAATTATTCCTATGTCACGCACTAAAAAATCTAGAAAACCAGGTGGAGCACCAACTGCTAAGCCTAAGTTAAGTAAGCAAGAATTAGCTAATGTTGAAAAACGCACCCGTAAAACTACGGGAAAAGTAGCAGGGAATCGTCAAAAAGAAGCAGCTCAAGAGCGAGTTGATGGTAAGCAGAAGGGCGCTAAACAGGATCCTCGTTTAGGCAATAAAACCCCGATTGTTTTAGGTAAAGTTGCCAGTAAAACTGATAAGCCGAAAACGACTAAATCAGAAAATAACGACAAACTTGCGCCAATGGCAAGAGTTATTTATGTTGAGAAAGAAGAAGTTGAACAAGTAGCAAAAATTGCGAAACTTTCACCTGAAGATGAATTAAATGCCATTGAAGATGATGCGCAGCTACAAAGTATTTTAGCTAAGCAAGAAGATGATATTGAATTAACGGAACAAGAAGTTAATTACTACAATGACATGATGGATCGCCATCAAGCTTTATCGGTTGAGCTAGGGCTTGATCAATATGATGAAGAGTATGATGATGAAGAAAGTGAAAATGAAAGCGAAGACGATTTATGGGATAAATTAGATCGCCCAAATTTTTCAGACTTTGACAATTCATCTAAATAAAAGAGTAGTGTTTCATGAATGACTATTGGCTTTATCTGTTGTTACTTGGTGTTGGTATTATTCTTGTTTTAGCGTTTTATGCGGGCAGGTTATTAAAGCAAGTGGCGCAGCAAAAAGCTCAACAGATCAAAGCAGAGCAAAACCAACAGGCGGCATTAAATAGACACGACAAAAAAATACTGGATAGTGTTTTACTGATTACTCGCGCAATGCAGCAAGAGCAATGTGAGTTTGATGAAGGCTGTTGGCGTATATCGGTTTTATTGTCTTCACTTAAAACACTCTCTAATATGGATACTAAGTTCCTGGGTATTTATGGCTTGTATGACGCTATTAAAGACTTTTCAATTCTTGAAGCACGTAAGCAATTAACTAAAAAAGAACGTATGCGTGAAGATTATCAACGCATGGTGGCCTTAGAGAAAATGCATGATGCTGTTGTAAGTGATTTGGCGTTACTACATCAATTTACTACTGAGCAACTTAATCGCTTAACACTTAATACAACCGCAACCTAAGCTAGCATTTGTATTAATTAACTTATTGCTTAGCTCTTGAACTCAAGTAATAAGTTAACGCAATAACAGTTAATGTGTCTGTTATTGCGCTCGATCAATAACCCAAAAATATAATAGCTTATAATATTATCGTTAATTAAATAAACGGTAATAAGCTATGAAAGCGAGTCAGTTCTTCGATAAATCACTGTTAAGTAAATACAATACCAGTGGCCCAAGATATACCTCATATCCTACAGCGTTAGAGTTTCATGATGATTTTACGCATGACGACTTTATTCAAGCAATAGACGATTCAGCCAACCGCGAACTATCTTTGTATGTGCATATTCCTTTTTGTCATACCCTCTGCTATTACTGTGGTTGTAATAAAGTTATTACTCGTCACCGCAGTAAAGCTGACACTTACCTTGAATACTTAGCGCAAGAAATAGCCCTACAAGCACCGTTATTTAAAGACTATACCGTTAAACAATTACATTGGGGCGGGGGAACACCAAGTTTTTTAACCCATGCGCAAATAACTACATTGGTGGCTTTATTAAAAGAGCAATTTAACTTTGCTGATGAAATAGAAATGAGCATTGAAATTGATCCGCGTGAAATCGATATGGATTTAGCTGATCACTTATATTCATTAGGCTTTAACCGACTAAGTTTAGGGGTGCAAGACCTTGATTTAAAAGTGCAGCAGGCAATAAACAGAGTGCAATCTACAGAGTTTATTGGAGATTTTATTAATCATGCTAAAGTAGTTGGTTTTAGCTCAATTAATATTGATCTAATTTACGGTTTACCACATCAAACGCTAGAAAACTTTGCGAAAACATTAACCAAAGCCCATGAGTGGGATGTTGATCGAATTTCACTGTTTAGTTACGCACACATGCCAAGCCTATTTGCTGCGCAACGTAAGTTACGTGATGAATGGTTACCTAACACAGAGAAAAAATTTGCGTTGATGCAGTTAGCGATAGAAACCCTTTGCGATTTTGGCTACGACTTTATTGGTATGGACCATTTTGCCAAACCCAATGATGAGTTATCAAAAGCACAAAAGGAGGGGACTTTACATCGTAACTTCCAAGGTTATACCACTAAAGGTGGTTGTGATTTGTTGGGGCTTGGAGTGTCATCAATCAGCGCAATAGGTAATAGTTTTAGCCAAAACATTAAAGATTTGAAAACTTATTACCAAGCGATTACTGAAAAACAACATGCGCAAATTAAAGGTGTAAGTTTATCTGCTGACGATATTTTACGGGGTGAAGTTATTCGCGAATTAATGTGTAATCTTTATGTGGATAAGCAAGCTATTGAGGAAAAGTATGCTATTAACTTTGATACTTATTTTGCTGAAGACTTACTATTATTAGATACTTTTATTAACGATGATTTAGTTGAAAACCATAAGCAATATATTAAAGTGGCGCAAAAGGCGCGATTACTTATTCGCATTATTTGTATGAGTTTTGATGCTTACATGAAAAAGCACATTAACCAACAGCGATTTTCACGGGTTATTTAACTTTAACAAATTTACTTAATAAAATTAACTTCAGCAAATATTAATGACATAAAAAATCCGCTGTTCTGAATAGAATAGCGGATTAATATTTATAGTCTCATCATAACCTTTGCTGACTTAACTATTTACCATTGTTTATCTAGTGTTCAGGTTAGTTAAGTTGCTGAAAAATTTTACTAACATATTTTTGCAATACTTGTGGTGCTTGCATCATAAAGCTTTGCAAACAAGTTTCACCCTCTTTTTTCGTACCTTGTGTTTCAATAAACAAGGTTGCCGCATCAGATAAAACCAACCCTAAAACAACTTCTTCGGTTCTAAATTCAGGCGTATTTTTACAATGTTGGGTGAATGCGAATAAAGTTTCTAATATGGCCGATTTGTAATAAATGGGTTGTAAATGCTGCACTAAACCATCAATGCAACGGGCAAAACTTTCTTCTCTCGGTGTCATCGAACTACGAGTTATTTCAGCATCAAGCACTTCCGCAGCATTAGCATTTTCAGCAAACACTATGCGTGTAGTATGCGCTAAACTTTGCCAAATATCCGCCAGTAAATCATCATCAATTCGGGTAAATAATCCTCTTTCTGAGCGCCATTCTAACCAGTTAGTGTCTACTGCTTGAGTAAAATTAGCTTGAGAATTCTGCATGATATGATCACAGAAATTAAATTTAACGTTCTCATTAAATTCTTGCTGTTGGCTAGTTAATACTTCACGTATCGCTTGATTTAACTCAAAAGGTGATTTTAAAGATAATTCAATAAAAGTACTTTCATTGCACTCATCATGCTTTGCACATAAGGCTAATAAATTATTAAGCTTAATTGAGCGTAAACCATTAAAAACGCGTGTTTTGGTACGGACTATATTACCTAAAGTTACTAGCATTTCTTGTACTAAAGTACGTTCAAGCTTTTGGTGACAAACTTGATCTAACATTTTTAATAATTGTTTAGGTTTCAACAAAGAATTTTCATGGGTTAGCACTATGTGATTTTCATCACCAATCACAATATCTATATGGCGAGCACATACTAGTGATAAATCGTCGGCTAAGTCTTTATGTGCCAATTTTAAGGCGGAAAAACAAAGTCGTGCTGTTAACCAATGTTGTTTGTGCTGCGCTCTTGTATATATACCTGAAATTAATTGTTCAAAGCTGATTGAACAACCTTGTTCAGTACTGATGTTTTCGGTCAATATTGAATCTAAACTATACACGGATAGCCAGTCATTAACTTGATGATAATAGCTTAAATCATCAGTTTCACTGGCTTTAATTTGTTGTTGAATTTCGTTGGGTAATGCTAATAAATCAAATGAATAAGCATGGGCGCTAGAAGTTTGTTCAGTATTAAATAGCCCCATTACGGATAAGTCAGGCACCATCAAGTTATTAACTTTAGACGCTCTAATCGCTAAACTAGCAGAAGCATAACCTATATTGGTATGACTAATTCTTAGTTGTAATTCTTTGATGGTTGTTAACAATACATCAGCATTTACACTGTCACATATATCTTGTGTTACCAAATAACTGAATACCGCGACTTCATCGTTTATCCAGCTTTTATTTAAATAACTTAATTCTCTCAGTAAATCGGCGGTTGCCAACTCAGCATCAAACTTGAGGTAATTATTTTCATCGTATTGTAAATTAGATAACGATAAGAAGGGCTTATCATTTATTCTAAACGTTTGTGCTGTTGCTAAACCTTGAAATCTACGTTTTGGTCTGCCAGTTAGTGCTAAGTTTTTATTGGCGCCAACTTTTCGGTACGACTCTACCAATTCAGATGCAGAGATAACATTAATTGGGCTGATCTCAGCAAAGGTTTCACTAATTACACCATGTTCAGCTAATTGCAGTTTCACACTTTCATTTTCAGCTAAGACCACCAAAGCTATTTGCGTATCAGCTGTGGTTGTTGAGCGATTACGTAATTGTAATGGGTCTAAATCATCTGGTTGTACTAAACCTTCATCAAGCATCAAGCCAGTAAAATATAAGCTTTGTGCCCATACCAAGGGAATGTTTTCATTAGGTTTGCGAGGCTGAGAGCCAGGGTTTTCTCGTTCGCCTTCTAATTCGGGTTCATCTACATAATACAGCTCAGGTAATAAAAACTTACCATCTTGCTCGACCATTACAGACTCAAGTTGATCCCGATATTTTTTGGCGAGGGTTTCATCTTTATCAAACAAGGCTTGAATATACAGGTAAGTATGAAAAAGTGGCCACTCAGACTCTATATGTTCAAAGTCAGCTAGTTCTGAATGTTCGTAATACATTCGGCTGTGGTCTTCAATGATGGTTTGATGACCATCCCATAAAAAACGTTTACAGCCGTATTTACCACCTAACTCCGAAAGTATTTTATTGCGGGTAATATCTGCTAGCGCAGTATCACCAACGGCAAACGCAGGAAAACCAATAATACTTAATAGCGCACTGTCTACTTCTTTTGAAATAGACTCTCGTGGTAATAAGTGAGTTAGTGTGTTTCGCGCTCGAGAAATAGCATCGGGAATAGTGTGTACTACAGCTCTAGGGTTCTCATTATTACCAAAAAGGTTAAGCTCATCTAATGCTTCTAATGCTGCTTTTGCCATACCGACCGAGCTGGCATTAATTTCGGTTTTACCATTATTAATTTTATTACCGCGCTCCCAAATACCGTAGTCAGGTGTGCGGTAAGCTGAGGCAATGTAATAAATAAGATTTTGCACAAAATCAACTTCATCAATGGTGTTGATAATGCGTAATCCTGTTGCTGTCATTTGCGCAAGCATGAGTAAGAAAACTGAAGTGGCGTCAATTTGTAAATGACCCCATTCATGATCTTCCACTACATTGAGCCCTGTTTGCGTATTATATTTAGCGTGCAGGCAATCCATAGCATTAAGCGTGTGTTTAAAGGTTTCTACTTTCGGCGCTTGACGCATCATTGACTGTAATAAGCCGCGCATTAGCTTTATCGTTGCTTGATTAAGTTCGTCACTTCTAACCTTTTCTCCGCCTTTTTTATAAGCGCTTCCTAAGGTCCAAACACACATAATAGAATAAACATTATCGCGTACCCATGCATCGGTGTAGTCGCCATGTGTTGTTATGGCTGTGCTTGCAGGTAATAGCCCTGTTACAGGATGTTGACGAGTAAGAATTATGTCGTTGATATCGTTATATAATCGATCGAGAAGTAAGACTTTGTCCATAAGGCTAGTTACCAAGTTTTTTTATTAAATATGTACGCTACAGGAAGCAGCTTATATATAAAATAACAATGTTTAGAGTTAAAATACTAAAGCTAAACCTCAGTAATATCAATTTAATAATGAATATAAAATTACTGGAGTTTTAAGTATAAAATAGAAAGGAAATGAATGAGGCAGTACACTGAACAAGGTGTGTTTTATGTCTGCCTAACATTGGGGTTGTTGATCTTTCATAGTTGAAATTTATTCAATTTAAAATGACTTTGATCGTGGCGCGTGTTTTGTAGCATACTTTTACTATGTGAAAACGAGCAACAATGACTAAAGTCGCGTTAAATGAATAGACTCTAACTTCGACCGTATAACATGATAGATTTTAATAATAAGCAGTAATAAATAACCCTATTGTCGTTTTATTTATATAAACCTAAATTTCTATCGCTAATGGCATCTCGCCAACCTCCTAACCATTGAGATTTAGCATCAACATTTTGATATGGACATTGCTCTTTTGCTTTGCCTCCTAAACCTGCTTGGTAGCCATTTGAATGCGCTCTCCCTAGTTTGTCTCTTTTTTGTCTTTTCATTTTACAACCCTCATAAATACCTCGTAATTATTTATAAATCAATTAATTAGTAAGTTACTTTTACTTTTAACATCGAGCAAAGTTAATCACTAAATTCGACTACTGATAGTTAGCGTATACATTTTCAATAGTTGACATGGCACATTAATTCCGTCAAATCATGTTCAGAAAGTAAACAGATTATAAACGGGATTGATTATATTTAAGGTGATGTTTGAGGATGATGCAAGGTGGTGGAATGATGTAAATAATGGTTTATTTATTCTGCATATAAAGAAGTATAAAAGGTGATTTTTACCGTGAAATTTTGTGTTGTCAAAACAACTTGTTAGTCATTTTCATAACAAATAATTATTACTTCAGATAATTATAAATTTATTTTTTAGACGAAAAAATTCTAAAAACAAAGCTGAGTAACTTTGCAGGCAACCCGTTTAATAGGTAATAAAAATTTCTAAGAACGCAGTAAAGGTTTTAACATGCCCTCTAAACCATTAAGTTTTACTTCGTACATTAAGGCAAGTTGTTGCCCTAATTTTCCTTCTGGAAATCCTTTACTATGAAACCATACTAAGTATGGCTCAGGTAGTTGTAATAATTTTCGTCCGGCATATTTGCCAAATGGCATGGTTTGGTTGATGGCTTCTACCAGTAATTTTTGATCGTCTAACATCTTGTTCTTTCTCGATTCTTGTCATATTTGTGCCATACGTACGTCACAAAAGCTTCATTAAGGCTCATTATACTGCCTCTAAGTTAAAAGGTTAACAACTCAAGCTTTCCTTTATTTAATACCTAGGGATGAACATGTCGATTATAAGAAAACGGAGCGCGGCCCATAAAGCCTATTTGCCAGGGAATGTACGTGATAACCAGTACATATTGGCGGAATTTAATTTAACCGATGAACTGATCCAACAGTTTTCAGAAAAATATAGTGATCAAAAACCTCAGCCTTATTATGATTTTTATCAGCAGTTATCGACCTTATTTTTTGAGTTAACAGATCAAGTTAAGTTGGGTAACTGTCAGTTTATTGCTAACGATAAATTAGCACGAGTGCGTTACAGCCAAGAAATGCACCAATGGCAAACCAATCAACAAATTTTATTCTATTATGATCCAGCAAGCCATCATCTTAAAAAATCATTTTTTGATGGCAGTAGAAGAGCGAAAAAAGTGTGTTTACTTTTTTTAGCAACAGGTGATGACATACGCATGAATGCCGCTAGTTTTCATAGTCGAGTAAGGCAAACAGTAGAGCAGTTTTGTGAAAAGATAAAACTCGATAAAAGTGATATTCGACTTCGTGATCATCAGCATTTAACTTATGATTTATTTGCCAAAAATAAAGGCTGCGATACTACGCAAATACATACATTACGTGAAATTAGAAAACGCTATGCTAGTCAAGAGGTCGATTTGCCTGCTTATCATAGTGCGATGAACTACGCTGTTGTCACATTAAATATTAGTAATGAGCTATTGCAGCAAGTAGAAATTGATAGCCACTCTACTGATCCGTATAACCCACTTTACACTTATTTAACTGACGTTTTTGCCAAAGCAGCTAAATGTTATAACTTAAATAATGGCGCACTTATCGCTAACGGTTTAGTGCCTATTGTTAGGTATAGCATTCATGAAATTGTATCCCGTGTCGGTGAATTACAGATGCTTGGTTATAACCCTGAGCAAAGCCCGTGTGGAATGGTAAGTAAATGGAATGCCAGTGAACTAACCGACAGCGTACAACTGGTTTTTGTAGCAACACCAGAAGATAATAGTGAACATGGCTTTGGTCGATTTTTAAATCAAATTGAACTGGCGATGCAACTAATGGCTGTGGAATTAGAAATTGAACCTAAAAAAGAAGAAATGATGGTTAGATTTCATCAACATTTGGCATACAATTTTTAATCTTATTGAATCTTAAATGGAAGAATGAATCACATTCATTTTATAAGGCTGATATTGCTTAGGTGGCTCTATACAATGCTGTTATATGCCAAGGAGGCATAGATGAAAATTTTACAAACTTTACAAATGTTAGCGTTAATTACCGTCTCATTTGTTACGAGTGCCAATACTGATGATACTTTTGATAGTATTTCTGCAGGTATTAAAATTACTAAACCTGCAAGTTGGCATTTTCTATCAGCTCAACAAAATATAGAAAACTTGAAAAGTGTTGATTGGCGTAATGCCAAAACAAAAGATTTAGTTCTTAAATACGCCAAAGCTCCATTAGTGGCGATGATGAAATACCCTGAACCTTATGAAGATATTAACCCTAGTTTAAAAATTAATATTCAATCTTTAGGGGATTTTTCAGCAGATAATCCTAACAATATTTTAAACCTTATTCTTCCTCACTTGAAAAAAGCATTTATTGATTTAGAGGTGATACAAGAACCGATCGAAATAACCTTATCCGGATTAAAAGCATCTTACATGCGTTTTAATTATAATTTGGTAGTTCCTGGAGGGGAAAGTTTCCCTACGACATCAGAAATGTGGCTTGTGCCAAGAGGTGATTATTACTTTATGATTGGCTCAGGTACCAGACAGGATGAAAAAACGGGGAGCCGTAAAGAAATTAAGGAAATTTTAAATACTTTAATAATAGATAAGTAAGCAAGTATTAAGCCTTACAGGTGGGGATGGCTCTGTTTAGTTATTATTAGATCGTTGGTAATAAAACCTGTTTAGCTTGATTGAGGGCGCTTTTGTAATTTACGCTGCAACGTTCTTCTGTGCATTGAAAGCTGCCTTGCGGTTGCGGATATATTACCTTGGTTAGCCTTTAATATTTGCTGAATATGTTGCCATTCAACTTGTTCGGCGGATAATGTTTTTTCACTGTTATGCTCAAAATCACTAGTTTCTATTTTGCTGCCTTTAAGTGTTGCGAGTAAGGTTTGGCTATCAACCGGCTTTGATAAATAATCATCAGCACCGAGCTTTATAGCTTCAACGGCGGTAGCAATACTGGCAAAGCCGGTGAGTAATATTATTCGGCTATCTGGACGCGATTTCCGTAGTGGCGTAATTATCGACAAGGTGTTTTCTTCCGCCAATTTCATATCAAGTAATATATAGTCAGGTTTGTGACTATGGCAGGCGAGTAAAGCGTCGTTATTATTATCGGTTTGCACACAGTCGAAGCCGTATTTAGTTAAACGTCTATTCAGGGTGTTGGCAAAAATAATATCATCTTCAACAATTAATAATTTTGGTATGTCTTCTTTGCCTATGGCTGTTATTGAGGTGGCTTCTATTGCAGATGAAGTGGTAGACATAATGCTGTTCTCTTTATTATAAACGGCTGATTATATTGAGCCAGTTGAAATGGGTAGACTCAAGGTTACCAGTGCACCGCCATCTTGATGATTGGTTAGGGCTAACTTACCACCAAGGCGTTCTAAACTGGCATGACTTAAAAATACCGCCATACCAAAACCTTGTTCACTGGTTACAGGTTTAACGCCTAACTCATTCAATTTTTTTAAGGTAAAACCTTTACCGTGATCTCGAATTGTTAATTGCCAATTTAAATCATTAACTTCACTGGTTATACAAAGCTCATTACGGTTATTGGCTTTACTCGCTTGTATGGCGTTATTAATTAAATTGAGAATAGCGGGTAATAAAGCCGCATCAGCATTAATTTTCGTGTTTTTTACATTATTTATTACATTAATTTCTGCTAAGTAACTGGCTGTGTTTTTATGAATTAATTCTAAACTGATCTCTGGGTTATTAACTCGTACATTTTCAGCAATTTCATCAACTAAATATTGGCAATTAATCGCTTTAATTACCTGCTCTTTAATATCAAAAACCATGGCGCGAAATTCAGATAAACTTGCAGTACAACGGCTGAGTTGGCTTTGCATATCTTTAACAATATCGTTATCAGGAAAATCTTCACTAAGTTCATCAGTAAGTAATTGTACAGTAGCTATGGGTGTTGCCAATTGATGAGTTACTTGAGCAGAGGCAACACCTAATGAGGTAACTTGCTCCTGCTTTAATAAGTTTTCTCGGTAAGCGGCAATGGCGAGTTCTTGTTGATTGATACTGCGCGCCATTTTACCCACAACAATGGCAACTACTAAGGCCGAAAATAAAAAGTTAATGCCCATACCAATGAAGTGACCTTGCATATTGCCGTGCATCACGCTCATGGGTAACGACCACAATAAAATACTGTAAGAAGCAATGGCAAGCGCAGCAACTATGGCAAGTAACAAGGGCGTTAATGTTACCGCGGCAATGGCGATAGGGATAAGCAATAAAGACACAAACGCATTAGTTGCCCCACCACTAAAAAATAATAATAATGAGAGGAAGACAATATCAGCACAAATTTGAATAAGTACCGCTTTTTGGCTGGCCTTTTTTTCACTCAAATGATTGTGACGATAATAAATATAACTGCTTAGGGTAAATAATATTTCTAAGCTAATTACACTAACTAATGGTGTCCACGGTAAATCGTAAGCGAGACCAATATTTACAAACAGAATCAATACCAGTTGAATGGTTATGGCGATTGTTCGCAGCGCAATAATTGCCTGAATTTGGTTAGTTATTTTAAAAAAATTTGCCATCTGTTTTTACTGTGAACATGTGAGTACAATAGAGTTATTACGATAACATTTAATGCATTTATACGCAGCAAAGTTGAGATAAATTATATGACCAAGCAAAGTAACGCAGAAAGTAACGAACAAACTCTCGATCAAGGAATACAAACAGCGACACTTGCTGGTGGATGCTTCTGGTGTATTGAAAGTGCATTTAATAGCCTTAAAGGTATTATTAACGCAACATCAGGTTATATGGGCGGGCAGGTTGAAAACCCAACGTATGAAGATATTTGTACGGGTACTTCTGGTCATGCCGAAGTAGTACAAGTGCAGTTTGATAGTCAGATAATTAGCTATCAAGAAATACTCGAGATATTTTTTAGCTTACACAATCCTACTCAGCTAAACCGTCAAGGTAATGATATTGGTACGCAATATCGTTCTGAAATTTTCAGCCATGATCAATCACAACAAACTATTGCCTTGGCAATCATCGAAGCAATGACTCAAGCACAATATTTTGACCAACCAATTGTGACCAAAGTGAGTCCGGTTGAAATTTTTTATTCAGGCGAAGCTTATCATCAAGGTTATGTTGAGAATAATCCGGGTAACCCTTATTGTCAGGCTGTTGTTTCGCCGAAGTTAGCCAAGTTTAGACAGACTTTCGTGGCAAAATTAAAGTAACTACGCAGCAAGCTTAGTGAATAAGATTATAAGAGATTATAAGTGAGTGTCACTTATAATCTTTCTTATAATCTTTTCGCGACATAAGCTTAAAAGTTCTTATAGTTGCATTAAGATATGAACTATTATTCAGTGACTTGTATGATTAGTTACGAGTTAGTTGGGTTTTATCATTATTCAAGGTTTCTTAACTAAGGTATGCATTTTGTTCAAGCTTTACTATTATCCAAACAATGCGAGTCTTGCACCTCATTTCTTACTACATCACTTAAAAGCAGACTATGAGTTATTGTTAGTTGATACAGATACAAACGCTCATAAATCTGCGGATTATCTTAAGTTAAATCCTGCGGGCTTAATTCCTACTCTGGTGGTAAATGATCAGCCCATTTTCGAAAGCCCAGCTATCTGCATACATATTTGCGAATTACATCCTGAATCAGAGTTAATGCCAACTATTGGCGATTTTAAACGGCCTTTATTTTTTCAATGGCTTGCATACTTAAATAATACGTTGCAAGCAGAAATTATGGTGTTTAATTATGCTCATCGTCATACCAATGATGAGAGCACAATTGCTAATATAAAGGCAGCACAAGAAGATAGAATTGCCGATGCATTGTCAATTATCAATGACCAGCTTGAACATAATAAATATTTACTCGGCGACACTCTTACCGCCTGTGACTACTTTCTATTTATGCTGATGGAATGGTGCTCAACTATAGAAAAATCTCCACTTACTTTTAAGCATATAGCAGCATATTTAAGAAGACTCTGTACAAACCCAACGATTAAAGCGGTTTGTGATATTGAAGGATTAGATCTCAGCCCTTTTAAATAAGCTTGAAATTCCTTTTTTATGACCCTGAACAAAATGGCATGGTATATGATGATTATAAGTGAGTGTCAGTTATAATTTTTACTTGGTGATTATTTAACCATGGTAAGGAGATGCGAATTAATCAATGTTTATGGCTGTCCCAATATTTACCAATATTTATTGTCAGTTTAATCAGCCATTAGTATCCAGGACTGCTACCACCGCGGTCACTCGATCTTTAAATAAAACTGTCACTCTTTCGTTACCAACCCAAACCAACATAAATCATAATGTTAATTTGGGTTTGATGAAGTCTATAAATGCTTTTACCTTTTTAGAGGCTGCTGAAGATTTATAATATACAGCATTCACCAACTCCCTATCTGTACCTTGTATCGTATATGAATTTATTAATGAAATCAGTTTACCTGACTCGATATCTTGCTTAACCATAAAACCAGACAAGCAAGTGATACCACTTCCTGATAAAGCTAATTGACGGATTGTTTCGCCATTACTGGCCGTTATTGTAGGTGTGATTGTATCTACCCCCCTAATCGGCCATTTATTAAGGGCTTTTATATTTGAAAAACCGATTAATGTGTGATTTTTCAATTCCGTTGGGTTTTTAGGTAAACCGTTTTGTTCTATATATTGAGGAGATGCAACAATAAAAAGAGAGCTTTTTCCTAAAATTTTAGCATGTAATGTAGAATCCTCTAACTTCCCTATTCTAATTGCAACATCGGTACGTTTTTCAATTAAATCGACTATTCCTTCATTCGAGTTAAGTTCAATTTCTATATTAGGGTAAGCTTTGTTAAAGACATTTATATGAGGCGCTATTTGGTGAAATATAAATGGGCTAACAGCGTCAATTCGTAACTTTCCTTGAAGGATTTCCCCTTGAGCGGTTATATCTGCTTCTGCATTTTTAATATGCTGAAGTCCAATACTTACAGCATCAATAAATTTTTTACCTTCATCTGTCAACATAACCCGTCTAGTAGTTCGAATTAAAATAGCTGTGCCAATATCTTTTTCTATTTTCGTTACAGAACGTGATATACGGGCCACTTGAATATTCAATGCGTCTGCGGCAGCGGAAAACCCTCCAAACTCAATGACAGCTAATAAAAGCTCTAAATCATCTGATCTTGTTTTTAAATTCAAATTAACCTCATTTATTACAATAGTGTTTTGTAAATAACTCTGTTTATCACAAAAGTTTAACAGGTAATAATTGCGTCACCAAACAGAAGTAGGGATTTATTTAACTCGCTAACTTCACACTGATTTATTTATATTGGAGATTATGATGCCATTAGCATTACTTGCATTAGCGCTCAGCGCCTTTGCTATAGGAACAACCGAGTTTGTGATTGTTGGATTACTTCCAACTATGGCACAAGACCTTAATATATCAATTCCTTCGGCAGGCTTATTAGTTAGCTTGTACGCACTAGGAGTCGCAATAGGGGCACCTGTTCTAACTGCTTTTACAAGTAAGTGGAATAGAAAGCACGTTTTATTGTCCGTTATGGGCTTATTTGTTCTTGGTAACCTAGTAGCTTGGCAAGCGCCTAGCTTTGAAGCATTGATAGTAGCGAGAATACTCACCGGGTTAGCGCACGGTGTGTTCTTCTCCATAGGCTCAACAATAGCGACAGGTGTGGTACCCAAAGAGAAGGGAGCAAGTGCTATTGCAATTATGTTCACAGGATTAACTGTCGCTTTAGTAACAGGAGTACCATTAGGCACCTATATAGGTCAAACGTTTGGCTGGGAAGCTACCTTTCTAACGGTATCTATTTTAGGCTTATTAGCTATGATTGGGAGCGCTATACTCGTGCCAAACAATTTAAAACAAGCCAAACCAACAAGCCTTGCGTCACAATTTAAAGTGTTAACACACCCAAGGTTGTTACTCGTTTATGCAATTACTGCGGTTGGCTACGGTGGGACTTTTATTGCTTTTACTTATTTAGCACCAATTCTCAATGAGATTAGTGGTTTTGAATCTAGTTCGGTAGGTTTAATACTCTTAGTGTATGGTATTTCCGTTGCTATCGGAAACATATGGGGTGGAAAAATGGCAGATAATTTTGGTCCTATTAAAGCATTAACAATCATTTTTTCAGGCCTAGCTACAATATTATTAATGTTGAATTTTACGGCTTATAACCCTATTGCAGCAGTAATCACGATTTTAGTGTGGGGAGCGTTTGCTTTTGGCAACGTACCAGGCTTGCAAGTTTATATTGTAAAGTTGGCTGAAAAATATACACCTGATGCGGTAGATGTAGCATCAGGTTTAAATATAGCTGCTTTTAATGTAGGTATTGCAATAGGATCATGGGGAGGCGGGATGATTGTTGAGGAGCATGGTTTAATGAATACTCCTTGGGTTGGCGCTGTTGTTGTTTTAATTGCACTTATTATAACCCGTTTTAGTGGGAGTTTAGATCGAAAGGAGGAGTTCATAAATTAGTTAAAGCTATAGCCTAAACTTGAAACGCTGTTTTGATTTATCAAAACAGCGTTGCTGACATCATATTGTAGTGGTTTAATTCCCAATGAAATCCCGCACTTTGAATGATAACGGGTAAATATAATTTGTTGTTTTTATATATCAACAACCACTTTACCCATACCTAAACCACTTGATAAACGAGCATGCGCTTTACCAACTTCTTCTAACGAGAAGCTTTGCTCATCTAATACTGGAGTCAAACCGCCTGCTTCAACAATTTTACTTAATTCACGTAAAATGTGCGCATGTTGTTCACGTTTGTGATTATAAAGCATAGGAATTAACATAAAGACTACATGTAAAGATAAGCCTTTAAAATGTACCGTAGTTAGATCTATTTTTAACATCGAGGTAGTAGATATTACATGACCGTTAAGTACTGCGGCTTCAAAAGAATTTGTCATGTTTTCGCCACCAACAGAGTCAAAAACAATATCAAAACCTTCGCCATTTGTATGTTTAGCGACATAATCACTGACCGTTTCGGCTTTATAGTTAATTCCTTGGGCACCAAGTTGTTCGATTAATGCTATTTGTTTATCGCCACCGCCAGTTGAGTAAACCTCTGCACCAAAGTAACGAGCCAATTGCAATGCAACATGACCAACACCACCAGAGCCGCCATGTACTAAAACTTTCTGGCCTTTACTAATACCTGCTCTAATTAAACCTTCATAAGCAGTAATAGCAACTAATGGTAAAGCTGCGGCTTCACGCATCGTCAAATTTTTTGGTTTAGCCGCGATTAGTTTTGCATCAGCAACCATATATTCTGCCAATGTTCCTTGAAGATCTGCCAATCCACCAGCACAGCCGTAAACTTCATCACCTACTTCGTAATCCGTAACACCTTCTCCAGCTTCTTCAATAATACCGGCAAAGTCCATTCCTAATAAAGCGGGCAACGCAGGAGAAAGTGGAAGTGCATCTCCCATTGCTCTTATCATGGTATCTACTGTGTTTATGCTCGTAGCAATCACTTTTATTAAAACGTGCCCTTCTTTCACTTGCGGCTTTGCTATATCAGCTACTTCAAAAAGATCTTCGCTTCCATATTGGTTTAATATCATTGCTTTCATTTTTATTTACCTCCATTAGTTGATGAAGTAAGTATATACACTGGTAATTAAATTGATAATAGAGCAAAATAAACAATCACTTTATAGTTTATGTTGATAATTTGGGTTTTAAATAATGAATATTGAACACCTTAAATTATTTGTTAGAGTTGCTAGCACGCAAAATATTAGCGTAGCTGGACAAGAGTTAGACTTGTCGCCAGCAGTATCTAGCGCACATCTCAATAAACTAGAAGATGCACTTGGTGTTCGTTTAATTCATCGTACTACGCGAAAGGTTTCGTTAACGGAAGAAGGCATCGCTTTTTTACCACATGCCGAAAATGTACTGGAAAGTGTTGAAGCAGCTCGTGCGTCAATAGGTGCAGGTAGTTCATCGCCGAGAGGAATATTGCGTATTGCTGCCCCTGCTTCTTTTGGTCGAATGCACTTACTTCCAGCGTTAAATGGATTCTTTGCTCGTTATCCCGATCTAACTGTCGACTTAAAATTATCAGATACGATCATCGATTTAGTCGATGGCGGCTTTGATATCGCTATACGTAATTCTGCACTTAAAGATTCTAGTTTAATTGCTAAAAAGTTGGCGACTGATTCTCGAAGGTTGTGTGCTTCTCCTGAATACATAGCCAAATATGGCGAACCTAAAGATCCTGATGAGTTAATTCATCATCAATGCATTACTTTGATGGGGCTTGATAATTGGGTATTCGATACGCCAACAGGCCAAAAGAAAGTCAAAGTAAAAGGAAGTTTTAGGACAGATAATGGTGAGGCCATTCGTGATGCTTGTGTAAATGGTTTAGGAATTACAGTGAACTCAAGCTGGAGTGCTTATCAAGAGCTTAATAGCGGTAAATTGCTCCATATTTTAAAGGACTTTCCATTAGTATCGAATACCGATATTTGGGCTGTTTATCCTAGTTCGCGATTATTAGCGCCAAAGGTAAGAGCCTTTATTGATTATTTTGCAAATCACTTTGGAAATTCTCCTTACTGGGACCAGTAGTAATAAACGTGAATATAGAGTGGAGTTGCTACTCAATGATAAAACTCTTTATGATAGTTCTAAGCTTATGATCTGCATGTTATTTTCCAATTAATAAAAAGCCCCTTGAACAGTAGGCTGTTCAAGGGGCTTATCGTTACTTTTATTGCGTTATTGGTCTGGCGTTGTCTTAAAAACTATAACTTGCACTAATACTGCCATTGATAGGAGCGCCGTAATAACCGACAACATATAAACTATTAATATATTTGGTATCGGTTAGGTTATTAATATTAGCTTGTACTGAAAATTGCTCCGAAATATCCCAACGAGCAAAAGCATTAACTATCGCGTAGGCACCTTGTTCAACGTTATAATCGGTATTAACAGTTTTTGACTGCCATAAACCACCTAAGCCAACTTTAACTGTTTCAAGTTGCGGAAATGTATAATCAATTGAGAAGTTGATGCTGTCTTTTGGAGCCCATTGATGCTCTTTTTCACCATCTTGGCCTTCAATATTTAAGTAAGTATAAGAAAATAACACGCCAATGTTATCCGCTATTGTGCCGGTTACCTCCACTTCAAAACCTTGTGATTCAACATTTATACCATCATAAAACCAAGTGCCGTCTGGTGTTGAACCCGCATAATTTGCTAAGCCTTCTTGCTCGGCTGTAAAAATGGCAAAATTTGCAAATAAGTTATTATCTAACCATTGGGTTTTTATACCTGCTTCATAGTTAACGCCTTTGGTTGGCGCTAAAAATTCACCCTGCTCATCATATTCATCTTGAGGTTGGTATATATCAGAATAATTTAAATAAGCATTAACATGCTCTGAAATAGTATAAGTAACACCCGCGTAAGGACTTATTTCCTTTTCTTTATTATAAATATCAACAGCATTGACAGTGCCATCACTTGCCACGGTTTTGTTTACGCCATCACGAATGAAATCAATCGCGTTAAAGCCAACAATAAAGAACAAATCATCAGATGCGTTTAATTTAGCTGAACCGAAAACGCGCGTTAAGGTAATATCGGTAGTTGAATATTCATTTCTATCGGCCCATTCAGGTTCTTCTATTACATTTAAGGCATAAGGAAACGCTGGTGTTGGGCCAAATGCTGGTGTTGTTGCATAATCAAAAGGGTGTTGATATTCAGCTCTTTCACTTTTTGCTTGGCTAGCACCAAAAATCAGCTCATGTGATCTATCAAATAAAGTAAATTCGCCTGTTGTGGTAATATCAAGAATATCAGCCGTATAATCAGTGTCGTATCTACCAGGCCAGCCATTTAGACCTAAACCTGTGTCTTTGTCGATAGCACCTGATGCATAAAATAACTTACTTTCATCTTCAAAACTTTGGTGGTTGTAAGTCGCCTTTAATTCCCAGTCATTATTGAATATATAAGCATATTCAATAAAAGCAGTGCTATTAATGGTATCCCACATGGTCCAGTCTTGTGCGGTAGTCGCACTTGTTTCCCACTCAGCTTGTGTGCCGTCGGTGTAGTTAAAAACTAAGCCACCCCACATGTTGCCATCGGTATTCGCATCTTGATATGAATACCCAGCAGCAAGCGTCGAGTTATCTGTTAATTGACCGTCAACAACACCGTAAAAATAAGTACGGTCGTTAGATAAACCGTCAAGGTAAGAATTTGAATCTTCAGTTGCTACAACAAACCTAGCCGCCCAGCTGCCACTTTCTGTTAATAAAACAGAGTAATCAGCTTCTAGTCTTTTAAAATCAAATGAGCCTAAAGATACCTGAACTTCGCCGGCATTTTCATTTTTAGGACGCTTTCTTACGTAATTAATTGTGCCTGCAGAATTACCTACACCCGTTAATTGGCCATTAGCGCCGCGAATTACTTCAATTTCTTCATAACCATAACTTTCCATTGCACCGGTTACAATGCCCCAATCATTAGGTAAACCAATACCATCAATTTGAGTACTTTTAATTTCAAAACCACGTGATGTGTAGTTAGTACGGTTAGTTTCCCATTCTTCTACATTAATACCTGGGGCTAAGCGAAGTGCGTCATTTAAACTGTGTGCTGCATAGTTTTCTATTTCTTCAGCAGAAACCACACTAATAGATTGAGGGGTTTCATTAAGTTCCATGGTAAAACCAGTGGCACCTTTACTAACTCGGTCTTGACGGACCCCAACAATAGTGATTTTCTCTGCTTCGTTTTGTGTATTTTCAGCAGTATTCTCGGCGGTATTTTCAGACGAATTTTGCTGCGCATAGGCAGGAAATCCCATTGCTAATACTAAAGAAGACAAGGCGAAAGCGCGTGTTAGTTTCATGATTACCCTTAATACTTAATAAAATGAGGTGTAACGATATTTTGAAGAGGATTATACAGAACAAATGTGCAATGTAAATGACAATGGTTATCATTTGTGTTTTTTGTAAGATAATAAAAATGGCTTACCTTAATTAGGTGTTATTTTTAATTAATTGTACCTATGTTCTATTATAAGGATGTTAAATAAAAACAATAACATAACAATTTCAATCATGGTTGTTATTGATAATCATTATCATAAGTAATATTATGCGCAGCTCTTATGCTGCATCTTTTCATATTATTCGGATAACCCATGGCAAAACTTAGTAATCGTTTTTGGTTTCAACTACACGGCTGGTTTTCATTACCAGTTTGGATAATATTTTGTTTTGTCTGTTTAACTGGAACTATTGCTGTAGTTAGCCATGAATTAACTTGGCTGACGAACCCAGATTCACGTGCGAATAATCCGCAACAATTAATAGAAAAATCATCTGCAGAGTTGGTCGATATTGTGCAGCAAGCACATCCTACTGCGAGTATTTCTACAGTCGTAACCTTTGAACCTTACCTTGTAAATGCCGTTATTTTTACTGACAGTGATAAACCTTTTGCAATTGCTTATGTCAATCAATATACAGGTGAGATACAAGCGATTAATGAGGGAATGACCTTTATTAATTTTATGCGCGGTTTGCACAGTTGGTTGTTATTCCCTTGGGAGAGTAATTACAGTATTGGCTATTATATTGTCTGTGCTATGGCTATTGCAATGCTAGGTGCATTAGTCACTGGCTTGGTTATTTATAAGAACTTTTGGCGAGCTTTTACCCAGCCTAAACTTCGTTTGAACCAAGGTAAGAAAACATTACTGTCTGACTTACATCGTTTAGCAGGCGTGTGGTCGCTTTGGTTTTTACTGTTAATGAGTTTGACTGGTTTATGGTATTTAGTTCAGGCGATTCTTTGGCATAATGATGTCGATCTTGAAGCGCATGCGCCTTTAGTTTCTGCCCAACAACTACCGATAAACAGTGTTGATATCCCTGTTGCTGATATTTCTTTATCAGAGGCGTTAGTCATTGCTAAAAATAAATTCCCTGATTTTAAAGGCACCTATATTATGTTGCCAGAGCATACACGTGATACCTACAAGTTATATGGTAAAGGTGATTTTACATTCTATGATGAACATTCGTATGGCGTGATTATCAACCCATGGACAGGTGTAATTGAAAGCACAAGACAGCCAGATGATATGACGCCGCTGCAAACGCTGTCGCATATAGCTGATCCCTTGCATTACGGTAATATCGGCGGACTTTGGACTAAAGCTATTTGGTTTTTATTTGGGGTATTACTGACCGGCATGTCTATTACCGGATTTTTAATGTGGGGTAGTCGGACGGTAAAAGCGGCTAAAAGTGTCGACTCTGAGCTTGAGCCTAAGTCTAAGGAGATTAAATAATGGCTAGAGTTAAAAATACCTTATGGCAGCGCTATAAATATAAACTTAATGGCTTGGTGTTATTGCTGTCTATTTACTTTTTATATCAATCACTAACCCCTGTTTTTCCTGATACTTGGGCGCCTAAGCAAATAGGTTCATTTGAGATAACTCCAATGCCTTTTAATTTGGACGCACCATATCTTCATCACGATGTGTATACGAAAGACTTCTTTTTTATCATCAATAAAGGTGATGTTAAAACAATACGTCAAGGTTATGTGAATATAGGGCCGACGGCATTATCACTAGAAAAGTTAGCTATGGGTGATGATGGTATATTACACGGTAGTCAACATGGGCAAGAAGCACATGCTATTAGCCCGCAAGTATTGCAAGCTAGTGATAGGTTATGGTTAACGATTGAAAATTGGCAAGGTGAGCAGTTAATCACCAGCTGGGATTTACCTAAAGAACTATTGCTTTAACAGTTTAGGTTATTGAATAAAAACGCCTTGAGATTAATTAATCTCAAGGCGTTTTTTGTTTAAGTCTACTTTACTTTTATTTAAGTCTTGGCTGTTTTTACTTAAACCGCATTGATAAATCAATAGCCTGTACGTGTTTGGTTAACGCCCCACTAGATATAAAATCAACCCCAGCTTTAGCGTATTCTTGTAAGGTTTCTAAAGTCATGTTGCCTGATACTTCTAACTTAGCTTTACCACGCGTAGCGGTAACCGCTTGCTCTATCATTTCAGGGCTAAAGTTATCTAACATGATAATATCAGCGCCCGCAGTAAGAGCTTCCTGTAATTCGTCAAGTGATTCAACTTCAACTTCAACTATTTTATCACTGTGATTGGTTTTTGCCGTACTTACCGCATTGGCAATTCCACCACAAGCCGTAATATGATTCTCTTTAATTAGAAAGGCATCAAATAAACCTATTCGGTGATTTTGTCCGCCACCACATAACACAGCATATTTTTGTGCACTACGAATACCAGGTAATGTTTTACGGGTATCTAACAGCTTGGTTTCGCTACCCTCAAGCTCTTTAACGTAAGCGCTAGTTAAAGTGGCTGTGCCAGAAAGCGTTTGTAAAAAATTTAATGCGACCCGCTCACCTGTTAATAAAATACGAGCATTGCCTTCTAACTCAAATAAAGTGGTGTTAGCGGGTGCTAATTCACCGTCATTTACAAACCAAGTAATTTTTGTGGCATAAGGCTCTTCCGATTTTTTTTTCGTTGCATTAACAGACGCATCAAGTTGTTTGAAAACTTCATTCACCCAAGCTATGCCACAAATTATACATTCTTCGCGGGTAATTACTGTTGCTACAGCTTGCTCATTTTCAGGGATCAGCATGGCGGTAATATCTTGGCTTGCTTGTGGTGTGGCGCCATCAGTAGCGCCTAAGTCTTCGCTAAGTGACCAAGCAATTGTTTTACGTATATCTGGCTGTATTTTTTTAAGTTGTGCATTAAGCATGTTTTTTTCCTGTTATACCTATTGACCTGTTAACGTTAATTTAAAACTGGTTTAATAGGTATTTCGCTGTTCGCGTAAGATTAATTTTTTACCCGTTTGGGTAAAGTCTACTTGCTTTAAGGCACTCATGCCTAAAAGTATTTCGTCTGATTTCATCGCCGGATTGATATGAGCGGGAACATTATAAAGGAAAATATTGCCTAAGCTCAATTGTCCAATCTCTGTTTTATAAACCGTAACACTACCGTTAGCTGTTTGAACGCGGTAATTACCTTGGCCAACTAGTCCTAATTTATCAGCAATATGTGCGGGTATTGAAACCTGAGTTGCGCCAGTATCTAACAGGAATGTTACGCTTTCATTATTGATAGTGCCGCGAGCTACATAATGACCTTGTCTGTTTTGCTGTAATATAACTTCAGCTTGTCCTAAGTCGGTTAGACGTATTTCTGGCTGGCTATTCGGATTATACTGTTCATCTAGCGCATCTTGAAAGACGAACACCAGTAACGCTAAGGCAATTATCCATGCTAGCCAAACGAATGTTTTTCCTATTTTGTTTGTTGGGTCAACTTCGGTCATACTAAGGAATCTTTGATTAAATAGCTTAGTATTGTATGTCTTCTATCACAAGCAAGAAAGAGCAAAGTGTAACCTTATTTTACATTGAATATATAAATTGAGCCTTTAACTATGTCTTCAAATACAGCTGTAACTTTATCTGTAAATAATTTTTCAATCGAGTCTGGCTGGTTAGTACAACAAGCGAGTATCGAGCTTTTACCTTCTCCATTTTTCACGTCTCGTGAATGTGGGGAAGAAATTTACTTATTAGTGGTACATAACATTTCACTGCCTGCAGGTATTTTTGGTGGGCAATTTATTAATGATTTATTTCTTGGCAAACTCGATTGTACCGCGCATGATAGTTTTAATGATTTAGTTGGTGTAGAAGTGTCAGCGCATTGTTTAATTCGTCGTGATGGTAGTATTACTCAGTATGTGTCGTTTTTGGATAAAGCATGGCATGCAGGAGTTTCTTCTTTTCAAGGCCGAGAGCGTTGTAATGATTATTCCATTGGTATCGAGCTAGAGGGCACTGATGACATTCCATATACGGATAGTCAGTATCAACAGTTAATCGCGTTAACACATTGTTTGCAAAATGAATATCCGGCTATTACTATGGCGAATATTGTTGGCCATTGTGATATTGCTCCGCTGAGAAAAACCGATCCCGGTAAGATCTTTGATTGGCAATATTTTCGTCAACAGTTAAATAATACCAGTTCCATTAAGTAGGTGGTCTATTTTATACGTAGGAAAAACAACCAAATACAAGGCATTTATTTTATAATTAGTTGTTCTAATTATTAAATAATGACGTAGTTGAGTATTTTAACAAGTATAAATGTTCACATATTTAATGGGATTGGTATAAAACATCGATAAGGAATCGAAAATAACATGAGTTTACTAAGTTTGTTAATTGCCATTATGGCAGAACGTTCATTGTCAGGCACTGCGTGGCAATTTAATGTTTACTATCAAAAATACTTACACCTTTTTGGTAAAAATTTCACCGCTAAACATGGCACTGTAGCGAGTGTTGTATTTATTCTACTTCCAGTAATAATTACGTTTTTAGCCTTAACGTTAATAGATAATAGCTTGATTGAGTTAATACTCTCTACCGTTATACTTATTATCTGCTTCGGTTGTACAACCACACGTAATAGTTATAAAAATTATCTAAAGTCTGCTTCGCATGATGAAGAGTCCACCGCTGAAATGTATCATCAACAGTTATTATCGGATAAAAACCTACCGCAAATGGGCTTTGGTCAAGCACTAATTTGGCTAAACTACCGTTATTATATTGCTATTATGTTATTTTTTACTGTTTTTGGTGCTGCAGGCGCAGTGTTTTATCGTTTACTGACAAGCGTGATTGAACATAAAAAAGAGCAATGTATTGCGAATGCAAATAAAGCAGAAGCTGCAGTTATGGCTTCACAAAATGATAAATTATCAAGTAGCGAGTTAGACAGCGACGTCAACCAAGCAGATACAAATTCTGACGATGAAACATTTACACAGGCAGATGAGACAAGTGTTAGTGAGCAAAATACATCTACTGAATCAGTTGATGCTCCAATTCATCAAAGTAACGTGGTGCCAAATATTACTACGGGTTGCCATAATCATTATGACGTACTTTTCTGGCTTGATTGGTTACCGGTCCGTATCGCTTCTTTTGGCTATATGTTAGTAGGGCACTTCTCTAAAGCCATGCCAGTGTGGTTAGAAAACTTGTTTGATAGTAGCAAGCCTACTCATCAAATATTAATTGATGTCGCGGAAAAATCAGAAGATATTATGCTTAATGATAAAGATTGCACAGCAGAGCCATGCTTATTAGTGAGATTGGCTAAACGTAATGTTTTATTAGTACTTGCCGTTATTTCACTGTTAACCCTGACGGGTTATCTTAATTAACCTGTTTAGGCTAATTTAAAAGTTACTCCTTCTTTTAGAGCGTACTCATTTTAACTGTATATGAAACCTTCATTAATTATTAATTTATTATTAATAAAGGCTTCATATAAACAATGCTAAATTCAACATAATACGTGCTGAATTTTTAGTTATTATGGGTTAAAAGTAAACAGCTGTTTGAATGGAGGCCGCTTGTTTCAGTAGGATAAGATCTTGCTTAAATCGAGCTCATGAACTAAATTCACTTGTCAAAACTAGGCTTTTTTGTTATTTTAATACCCGTAAAAACAAAGGTCTTACCAATTTACCAAGTGTTTTTGGTTTAATTTAGGCTTTGATTAAATATTCAATTACCTTGTTAAGCTATATAAATACTGAATTATCTGACCTTTATGAACACTAACGAAACGACAACTAAATAATGAATGTATCAAAAAGCACAGGGCGAGTTAAGCCTCAGAAGTTAGCTGATATTATTTTAGTACAACTTGAAACAATGATTATTGAAGGTAGCTTGCAGCCAGGCGAAAAATTATTGCCTGAACGAGAGTTAGCTTTACAGTTTGAAGTATCAAGACCTTCGTTACGTGAAGCTATTCAAAAGCTCGAAGCAAAAGGTTTGGTTACCCGCAAACAAGGTGGTGGTACCTTTGTTTGTAATAATTTACTCAACGGCTTTTCAGATCCGTTGTTCGAGTTAATGTCGAATAGTAATGAATCACAATTTGATTTATTAGAATTTCGTCATGGCATTGAAGGAATGGCGTCGTACTATGCTGCGATGCGTGGGACACCAGCAGATTTTAAAGAAATTCAATTTAAGCATGATGAAATTGGCACCAGTCAATTAGAAGAAAACCTAACCGCCGAAGCCGAAGCCGTAGTTGATTTTCATTTAGCTATTTGCGCGGCTTCGCATAATGCAGTGATATTGCAACTTGCTCGTAGCATGTCTACTTTACTAGTTGATAATATAAAACAAAATTTAACAGTATTGGCGAAACGCCCTGATATATTTAGCAAGATTACTGATTATAGAAAAAGTTTACTCAATGCGATTATTAGCGGGCAACCGCAAAAAGCGTGGGGAGCGAGTCATCGTCACTTAGCCTTTATTGAAGAAGTGCTACTTAAGTTGACTCAAGAAAATAGTCGCGTGGAACGCTCCATGAGACGAATGTAAATGAATTATGCACAATGTGCACAGCGTAAGAAAGTAAGATTAAATCAAAGTTAAACACAGTAAATATTAGTTAGAACATCAACTTAAATATTAAGTTAACAAGAAAATTAAACATTAATTTTTAAACATTTTTAAAATCACAAAAATATCGGAGACTATACAATATGTCAGATATACCAAATATCGATATTGACTCAACAGAAACTCAAGAGTGGATCGAGTCAATGCAATCGGTTCTGGAAAACGAAGGTCCAGAACGTGCTCATTTCTTATTAGAGCAATTAATTGATAATGCACGTCGTAGTGGTACACATTTACCATTTGATGCAAAAACTGCTTATGTAAACACTATCCCTGCTGGCGATGAACCTTACATGCCTGCTGACCAAGCATTAGAATCACGCATTCGTGCTGCGATTCGTTGGAACGCATTAGTATTAGTTTTACGTGCTTCTAAGAAAGATTTAGAGCTTGGTGGTCATATCGGTTCTTTTGCATCTTCTTCTACACTTTATGACGTGGCATTTAACCATATCTTTAAAGCGGCAACAGAAAAAGACGGTGGCGATTTAGTTTTCTCTCAAGGTCATATTTCTCCGGGTATATACTCGCGCGCTTTTGTTGAAGGTCGTTTAACTGAAGAGCAAATGAACGGTTTCCGTCAAGAATGTGATGGTAAAGGTTTATCTTCATACCCACACCCACACTTAATGAAAGATTTCTGGCAGTTCCCAACAGTTTCTATGGGCTTAGGTCCATTACAAGCTATTTACACTGCACGTTTCCTTAAGTACTTAACAGATCGTGGTATTAAAGACTGTTCAGGCCAACGTGTTTACTGTTACTTAGGTGACGGTGAAACTGATGAGCCAGAATCATTAGGTGCTATTGGTTTAGCAACGCGTGAAGGTTTAGATAACTTATGTTTCGTTGTTAACTGTAACTTACAACGTCTTGATGGTCCTGTTCGTGGTAACGGTAAAATCATCCAAGAACTTGAAGGCACATTCCGCGGCGCAGGCTGGGAAGTGGTTAAAGTTATCTGGGGTCGTTACTGGGATGCACTAATTGCTAAAGATACTTCTGGTAAGTTATTACAACTTATGAACGAAACTGTTGATGGTGAATATCAAAACTGTAAAGCTAAAGGCGGCGCATACACGCGTGAGCATTTCTTTGGTAAGTACCCTGAAACTGCTGCATTAGTAGCTAACATGTCAGACGAAGAAATCTACCGTTTAAACCGTGGTGGTCATGACCCAATTAAAGTTCACGCGGCGTACAAAAAAGCCATGGAAACTAAAGGTCGCCCTACGGTAATCCTTGCTAAAACAGTTAAAGGTTTTGGTTTAGGTGCTTCTGGTGAAGCATTAAACATCGCACATAACGTTAAGAAAATGGACGTTGAATCAATCAAGTACTACCGTGATCGTTTTAACATTCCAGTATCTGACAAAGATATTGCTGACTTACCTTACTACAAGTTTGCAGAAGACAGCCAAGAATACAAATACATGATGGCACGTCGTGAAGCATTAGGTGGTTCATTACCTGCTCGTCGTGTTCAAGCTGAAGAGCCAGTTGAAGTACCTGAATTATCAGTATTCGACGCTATCTTGAAAGGTTCTGGTGACCGTCAAGTTTCTTCAACAATGACATTTGTTCGTGTATTAAACGCGTTATTAAAAGACAAGAAAATTGGTAAGCGTATTGTGCCAATCATTCCTGATGAAGCGCGTACTTTCGGTATGGAAGGTTTATTCCGTCAAGTAGGTATTTATGCTCATGAAGGACAAAAATATGTTCCTCAAGATGCTGACCAGGTTGCTTACTACCGTGAAGATAAAAAAGGTCAAGTATTACAAGAAGGTATTAACGAATTAGGTGCAATGGCTTCATGGGTTGCTTCTGGTACGTCTTACTCAACTTGTGACGCTACAACGATTCCTTTCTACATTTACTACTCAATGTTCGGTTTCCAACGTGTTGGTGATTTAGCATGGGCAGCTGGCGATAGCCAAGCACGTGGTTTCTTATTAGGTGCTACAGCTGGTCGTACAACGTTAAATGGTGAAGGTTTACAACATCAAGATGGACATTCACATGTTCAAGCTAACTTAATTCCTAACTGTGTTACTTATGATCCAACATACGGTTATGAAGTTGCGGTTATCGTTCAAGACGGTTTACGTCGTATGTACGGTAACAACGAAAACATTTTCTACTACTTAACGTTAATGAACGAAAACTACCAGCATCCGGCAATTCCAGAGAATGCTGACGTAGCTGAGCAAATCATTAAAGGTATTTACAAGTTAGAAACTGTTGAAGCGAAAAAAGCGAAAGCAAATGTTCAATTAATGGGCTCTGGTACTATTCTAGAATCTGTTCGTGAAGCGGCGCAAATTTTATCTGCTGACTACGGTGTTTCAAGTGACGTTTACTCTGTTACTTCATTCAACCAATTAGCACGTGAAGGTCAAGACGTTACACGTTGGAACATGCTTCACCCAGAAGACGAGCAAAAAGTACCATACATTGGCACTGTAATTACGTCTGATAAAGGTCCTGCTATTTCTGCAACTGATTACGTTAAAGGTTACTCAGACCAAGTACGTGCATTTATCAATACTGAATATCGTTGTTTAGGTACTGACGGTTTCGGTCGTAGTGATAGTCGTGCTAACTTACGTACTCACTTCGAAGTAAATGCTAGCTACATTGTTGTTGCTTCATTATTTGAATTAGCAAACCGTGGTGAAGTTGAGAAGAGTGTTGTAACTGAAGCGATTAAACGTTTTAACATCGACACAGATAAACTTAACCCACTTTACGCTTAATAAGTGATTAGATAAGGATTTAAAAATGTCTGATATTCAAAAAATTCTAGTCCCTGATGTTGGCGGCGAAGAAGTTGAAATCATCGAAATTTGTGTTGCAGTTGGCGACACATTAGAAGCTGATGAAGGTATTGTTACCGTTGAAACTGATAAAGCATCAATGGACATTCCAGCACCATTTGCTGGTAAGCTTGCAAGCTTATCAGTAAAAGTTGGTGACAAAATCAAAGAAGGTGACGTGATTGGTGAAATTCAAGCAGAGGGCGCTTCTGCGCCAGCTGCTGAAGAAGCACCTGCGGCTCCTGCACCAGTTGAAGCGGCACCTGCTCCTACAGAAGCACCTGCTGCTCCAGCTGCATCGTCTAGCGAAGTAATTGAAGTAGCTGTTCCTGATATTGGTGAAGATGGCGAAGTAGAAGTTATCGATGTACTAGTTGCGGTTGGCGATGTTATTGAAGCTGAAGATGGCTTAATTACGCTTGAAACTGATAAAGCAACCATGGACGTTCCATCGTCTCATGGCGGTACAGTTAAAGAAGTACTTATCAGCAACGGTGATAAAGTTAAGCAAGGTTCAATTGTAATTAAATTGGAAATTGCTGGCTCTACACCAGCTCAAGCACCTGCACCTGTTGCAGCTCCAGCAGCTGAAGCCGCACCTGCACCTGTTGCAGCGCCTGCGGCAAGTTCTGCTCCGGAAATTATTGAAGTAGCTGTACCTGATATCGGTGAAGACGGTGAAGTAGACGTAATCGACGTACTAGTTAGTGTTGGTGATGAAATCGAAGAAGAAGATGGTTTAATCACCCTTGAAACTGACAAAGCAACGATGGACGTTCCATCAACGCATGCAGGTACCGTTAAAGAAGTATTTATTAAAAACGGTGATAAAGTTAAGCAAGGTAGCATTGTTATCAAGCTTGAAACTAAAGGTGGCGCAGTTGTTGAAACTGCTGCTCCTGCACCAGTTGCAGCGCCTGCTGCGGCTCCAGCACAAGTTATAGCTACGACTGAAGATCGTCCGGATCCTGTTCCAGCAAGCAACTTTAAAGCGTCTGGTCCAGTTTACACTTCGCCTTCAATTCGTCGTATCGCACGTGAATTTGGTGTTGATTTAACTCTTGTTAAAGGTACTGCGCGTAAAGGCCGTATCTCTAAAGAAGACGTACAAAACTACGTTAAAGCAGCATTAGCAGCACCTAAAGCTCCGGCTGGCGGTTCAGCAATTGTTGGTGATAACGTACTGCAAATTGTACCTGTTAAACCGGTTGATTTTAGCAAGTTTGGTGAAATTGAAGAACAGCCGTTAGGTCGTATTCAAAAGATTTCTGGTCCATTCTTACACCGCAACTGGGCAACTATTCCACACGTTACTCAATTTGACGAAGCCGATATCACAGAATGTGAAGCGTTCCGTAAAGACCAAAATGATTTCCATGCCAAGAAGAAGACTGGCTTGAAAATTACGCCACTTGTATTCGTAATGAAAGCCGTTGCTCGTGCGTTAGAGAAATTCCCTAACATGAACTCTTCATTATCTGAAGACGGTGCTAGCTTAATCATTAAGAAATATATCAACATTGGTATCGCAGTAGCGACACCAGGTGGCTTAGTTGTTCCTGTAATTAAAGACGTGAACAAAAAAGGCATTGAAGAGCTTTCTCAAGAATTAATCGTAATTTCTGGAAAAGCACGTGACGGTAAGTTAAAAGCTGCTGACATGTCTGGTGGTACTTTTACTATTTCTAGCTTAGGTGGCATTGGTGGTACAGCATTTACGCCAATCGTTAATGCGCCAGAAGTTGGTATTTTAGGTGTGTCTAAATCAGACTTTAAACCTAAGTGGAATGGTAAAGAATTCGAACCACGTTTAATGGTTCCGTTAAGCTTATCTTACGATCATCGTGTAATTGATGGTGCTGAAGGTGCAGCGTTCTCAACTGAAATCGCTAATAACTTAACTGACTTACGTCGTTTAGTATTGTAGTAATGCCGGCGATATTAATGGCTATTGTCATTAATATCGCTAAAACGTAAACCTTAGTTTTAATTTACAATTAAGGTTTAACTAATAAATTTTAAAACGCAGTCGCTATAAAGCCATTGCGAATAATTAGAGGTTCACATGAGTAAAGATATCAAAACTCAAGTAGTCGTTTTAGGCGCAGGCCCTGGCGGTTACTCAGCAGCATTTCGTGCAGCAGATTTAGGTTTAGACGTAGTATTAGTAGAAAGCCGTGAAACACTTGGTGGCGTATGTTTAAACGTGGGTTGTATCCCATCTAAAGCATTACTTCACGTAGCTAAAGTAATTGATGATGCAGCTGATATGGCTAGTCACGGTGTTACTTTTGGTGCTCCACAAATTGATTTAGACAAAATCCGCAGCTGGAAAGAAAGCGTAGTTGGCCAATTAACTGGCGGCTTAGGCGGCATGGCTAAAGCACGTAAAGTAACCACAGTTTACGGTTTTGGTAAGTTTACTTCTGACAAAACTATTGTTGTTGCAGGTAACGACGGCGCAGAAACAACTATTACGTTTGATAACGCAATTATCGCAGCTGGTTCATCAGTTGTAGATTTACCGTTTATCCCAACTGAAGATCCACGTGTTATCGATTCAACTGGCGCACTTGAACTTAAAGACGTACCAGGTGAAATGTTAGTACTTGGTGGTGGTATCATCGGCCTAGAAATGGGTACAGTATACAACGCGTTAGGTTCTAACGTTTCTGTAGTTGAATTTGCTGACCAATTAGTACCTGCTGCAGATGCTGATATTGTTAAAATTTACACCAACTACAACAAGAAAAAATTCAACATCATGTTGTCTACTAAAGTTGTTGCAGTTGACGCTAAAGATGACGGTTTATACGTTACTTTTGAAGGTAAAAACGCACCAGAAGGTCAAGTTCGTTACGACAAGATCCTAGTTGCTGTTGGTCGTAAGCCAAACGGTAAGTTAATTGACGCTGATAAAGCTGGCGTAAATGTTGACGATCGTGGTTTCATCAATGTTTCTAAAGAGTTACGTACTAACGTTAATCATATCTTCGCTATCGGTGATGTTGTTGGCCAACCTATGCTTGCGCATAAAGCTGTTCATGAAGCACATTGTGCTGCTGAAAACATTGCTGGCAAGAAACATACTTTTGACCCTCGTTGTATTCCTTCAATCGCTTATACTGACCCAGAAATGGCTTGGGTTGGCGTAACAGAACGTGAAGCGAAAGAGCAAGGCTTAAACATCGAAGTTGCTAACTTCCCTTGGGCTGCTTCTGGCCGTGCTATTGCTTCTGCACGTACTGAAGGTAAAACTAAGATGATTTTCGAAAAAGAAACAGGCCGTGTACTAGGTGGCGCTATTGTTGGTATCAACGCTGGTGAAATGCTTGGTGAAGTTTGTTTAGCGGTTGAAATGGGTGCTGATGCTGAAGATTTAGCATTAACTATTCATGCTCACCCAACGTTAAACGAGTCAATTGGTTTAGCGGCAGAAGTATTTGAAGGTTCAATCACTGATTTACCAAATGCTAAAGCAGTAAAGAAAAAATAATAATTAACTAAATATTTATTAGTTAATATTAAACCCGTTTTGCTTTTGGTAAAACGGGTTTTTTATTGTCTAAAAAAATATAACCGAATAATAACGCATCAACTTTATCTATTTAATCACATAAAAAGAGTGCCATTCTTAGGGAATGAATTTAAAATTACCCTTTATGCTATTTTCGTATCAATGCTTTTCTTCTAAATAAGGTTCATCGATGTCTGTCAAAATAAATTCTGCTGCTATTAAAGTGCTTTTTACTTTCTTTATCTTGATATATAGCCAAGCCATATTTGCTAATGCTGGCTCTGCAACGGTAACAACCACAACTACATTAAAAAAAGTAACTGACTCTGAAGATGCTACTGAAAGCATTATTGAAAAGACCATAGAAGAGGGTAAGCCAGGGCAAACACCACTAGCCACTGTTATTTCAATTCATCAAGAAGTGAAGCAAGGTAACTTGGATGAAGCAGGTAAATATCTAGATATGCGCTATCTGCCTAAGGAAGTTTCAGAAATAGGAGCGGAAGAGCTTTTACGACAACTAGTAATCATTTGGAGCCAACAGCATATTCTTGACTTATATAGTCTTAGTGATCAACCAGAAGGTCATTTAAATGATAGCTTACCAAGCTATCGCGAGTCATTAGGTGTTATTAACTCAAGTAATGGTCCTATGCCATTGTATTTGCAGCGTGTGCCTGCAGGTAACGGTGAGCGAATTTGGAAAATTTCAAACGCGACAGTAGCGAGCATCCCTGAATTATGGAAAGAGTTTGGTTATAACAAGCATATTGAGTTGCTTGCCCATTACCTCCCAGAATTTACAATATTTCATATGAGTAATTGGCAGTTTATTTGTTTTATATTACTTATTGTTATTACCTGGTTATTGACGAGTGTAATGCCTAAGCTGGCGCAAGTTGTTTTTGGTAATAAAACTAAACGCAGTGAAGCATTGATCAAATTTTTTGGTCATTCGGTTCGAATGTTTTTATTCTTTATTTTAGTTGAGTATGGCACCGGATTTCTAGGCTTATCGATGCAAGCTAAGGTTTGGTTAACTATCGGTACTTTAAAGTATCTGGCGGCTATTTACCTTATCTTAGGCTTAATGGAAATATTTACGGCTCTATACTTAATGCCGAGAAAAGAAGGCGCTTATTCGGCTGCGATTATTAGACCATTAATGACTACCGCAAAAATAATCGTGGTGTTGTTGGTTTTACTTAATTGGTTTGAGAGTGCAGGTTACAACATAGCAACCATATTAACAGGACTTGGTATTGGCAGTTTAGCTATTGCTTTAGCTGCTCAAAAAACATTAGAAAACATATTTGGTGCTTTCACTATTTATGTAGCTAAACCAATTCAAGCGGGTGATTTTTGTAAGTTTGGCGATATTACCGGTACCGTTGAAGAAATTGGTTTACGCTCAACACGCATTCGTAAACTTAACCGTTCGGTGGTGCATGTTCCTAACTCTATTTTTTCATCAAAAGAACTAGAAAATTTCTCTGAAATTGATCGTCGTCATTATCAACGAGAGTTTCGTGTTCGTCTTGATACAAGCTCTGATCAATTACGCCAAATGCTTATAAAAATACGTGAATTGTTGTTATGTCATGAGCGTGTGTTGCCAACTGCAGCAAGAGCTCGTTTTGAATTTATCGAGCGTGATGCCTTTGTCGTAATAGTTAATTGTTATGTAGATACAAAGTCTGTTGTTGACTTTAAAGGAGTAGCTGAAGACTTAAATCTTTATATATTAGATATTATTCGTGATTTAGGCATTCAATGGGCTATTCCTCAACAAGAATTATTGATGGGTAAAGCGATACAGACTAACCCTGAATTGGTTACTGCGGCACATAACAATATGGAAGCGTTACGCAAAGAGAATAAACTGCCGTTTCCTGATTTTTCAGAAAAGGATATTGAAACAAGAAGGGATACTCTTAAATATCCAGCCCAAGGAACCTTGCAAAAAGCACCTGACAGTGATCAAATTATTGAAGGTGAAGATAGCCACGAAGCCAATGAAAGCCATGAAGCGGTTAGCCGTGTGTAAGTTTTAAGTTCAATCGTTATTAAATGGGTGGAGAGAGTGGTATTAAATGCTTTTAACTAAAAAGTCTGCATTATTAAGCGTACATTCTTTGCTTATTTTATTATTGTTATTAGATCATATCTCAATTGTTGCGGCGTTAGTCAGTAGCTTTTACTTGCTGATTATTTACAGTGACAAGTCTTATTTTAAAGGTTATTTAACACTTAGAATAATATTATTTATCATGTTAAGTGCGGCATTATTACTACATAAAATTCCAGGATTTCACAATATTGCCGTTTATCAAGATATTCAGTTTTCACCGGATGCTTTACCGTATTCACTGTACCTTAATTTTGATAAGTTTTTAATCGCAATAATATTATTACCCTATGTATTGATTAAGGACAATAGAACGAGGAAAGCTTTACCTAAGTTGCCGAGACTGTTAACAAATTATTCATTACCCATGGCGATGCTTATTATTTCGATACTGACTATTAGTATTGTTTTGACGTTAGCGTTATTGCTCGGGTTAGTTAATTGGCAAGTTAAACTACCCGAGAAAGCCTTTTTGTTTTTTGTAAAAATGTTAGTGGTAACTGTGGTTGCTGAAGAGTGTATTTTCAGAGGGATTTTACAGCGCTCTTTAACTAATAAAGTGGGTTTATGGGGAGTGCTACTTATTTCAGGAGTATTCTTTGGGGCTGTACATGCGGCTTTTTCACCGCTATTTGCTTTCGTTAGCGTGTTTGCAGGCTTAGGTTACGGACTTGTTTATTACTATTCTCGAAATATCTTATATGCGATTACTCTACATTTTGTCCTAAATAGTATTCATGCAATATTTTTGACTTATCCCATGTTAGCTTAATCAGCTTGGTCTTATATTTCATATTTTTTTACATCTATAAGAATTATAAACTCTTAACAATTAGTAAAAATTTATTACCAAGTATTGGTAACACATACTTGGCAATAATCAGCTTTAATCGTTATTTTTAGCAGTTAGAGTTAGCAGTTAGAGTTAGCAGTTAGTAGCTAATAATTATCTTTTGTGCACAAGCTATTGCGTCATCAACTGCTGTTTCAATACTATCACGACGCGCTAAAGCGACACCTAAGCGACGAGAGCCATGAATTTCAGGTTTAGCAAACAAACGAAGTTGAGTTTGTGCTTGGCTAAGGGCACTATTGATGCCTGAAAAACTAATATCCGTTGACTCACCATTGCCTAGTATTACCGCTGAAGCTGAGTTACCTAGCTGTTCGATGCTATTAATAGGCAACCCTGAAAAAGCACGAACATGTAAAGCAAACTCAGATAATTCTTGCGAAATTAAAGTGACCATTCCAGTATCATGTGGACGCGGCGATACTTCGTTAAAAATAATATCATCGCCTTTAATGAAAAGCTCCACACCAAATAAGCCATAACCACCTAACGCTTTTACTATTTTGCTAGCGGCAGTTTGTGCTGCATTTAAGGCTTTTTCTGACATTACTTGTGGCTGCCAAGATTCACGGTAATCACCATTTTCTTGTCTATGGCCAATTGGTGCACAAAAATGGATGCCATCAGAGGCGTTAATGGTTAATAAAGCAATCTCGTAATCAAAATCGATAAAACCTTCAACTATTACGCGCATGCCACTAGCTCTGCCGCCGCTTTGTGCATACTGCCAAGCTTTCTCAATATCTTCAACAGATTTTATAACGCTTTGCCCTTTGCCTGAAGAGCTCATTATAGGCTTTATTACACAAGGTAAACCAACATCATCAATAGCAACTTTTAGTGCCTCTAGGCTATCTACAAAGTGATAAGGAGAGGTTTTTATCTGTAACTCTTCTGCGGCTAAACGACGAATGCCTTCACGATTCATGGTTAGTTTGGTGGCTTTAGCGCTAGGCACGATATTGACACCTTGACTCTCAAGTTCAACCAGCATATCAGTAGCTATGGCTTCGACTTCTGGTACCACAAAATTAGGTTGCTCGCTGTTTATTACATCTTTAAGTGCTTTTGCGTCTAACATGTTAAAAACATGACTACGATGAGCAACTTGCATTGCTGGAGCGTTAGCATAACTATCGCAAGCAATAACCTCTAAGCCCAAGCGTTGACATTCAATAGCGACTTCTTTACCTAATTCGCCAGAGCCTAATAATAAAACGCGTGTTGCACTTTTACTTGTTGCCGTACCAAACATATAAAACCTATTAAATAAGATAAATTACAAAAGATCATACGGTATTTTTGTAAAAGCGCAATTCTTGTTTAATTGATACTTATGGTTAAAAGTATTGGTAACACCAATTTCATTAATTCGGTGATCTATTTTAATCCGTATAAATAATCACATATTTATACGGTCTGGTTAATGCAAAACTGCCTTGAGCTTGACTATTTACCTTCATTGAATTTTTAATTCATTTAGTATAAGAAAAGTGATCAAAGCAAGAATAATGGTGGGTTATTTGGTAGTAGTTATGTGCTTATGTGCTTATGAGCTAAGAGGTAGTGCTAGAAATTTATACTGAACTTTATAGTAAACTTATTGCGCGGGATATGAAGCTATTGTTAGGTAACTTTATTTGTCACCTAACAAAAAGAAGACAGCTATTTGTCTTCTTTATAATATAATTCAACAGGTATTGCTAAACAGGTCGCAAGAAATTCTTCAGCGCGTGCGTGGCCTTGCCCCTTGTATTTCCAACCTAGGGTTAGCGCTATTTGTGGAGGTCTAGTCGCTGGGTTATTTTTTTCTGCTTCTGTAAATGGATAAGCAACACCATTACCTGTCATCAGTTGATCTTTAGACAGTGGTTTTTGCTCTGCTGTTGATAAGTCAAAAGCACGTTGGGCAAAATCGACAAAAAAAGATACCGATGCTTGGCAATAATCAAAACGCATTTTTTTAGCCATAAAAATACTTTCTTCATGGGTCATTAAACGTTTGCGCTCTCCAGGGGCAGCTTCACTTTTTAACTTTTTCTTTAATACTTTATAAGACTTGGCATAAGGGTTATCCATTAAGGCTAACTTGGTATGCATTTCAGGCCATGACTCTGAAGCTAGTTGTTGCTCATACTCGGCAATAATTTCAGGACTCATATCTGCGGTGATCGACACTGTATCAGCTAGTGTGGTTCGTGTAGTTGCTAATAAACTAATTAAGCTTAAACTAATGAAGGTAATGAAACGTAGTGTTTTCTTTACGTTAAGGTTTAATGTTGAGTGCAGATTGTTTGTCATGTGATTTTTAGCTTTATTTTTATTAGATAAGTTATGGAGGAAATATTGCCCGTAAGAATACATATTCGCTTGCATGCTATTTCTCTTATTTATTATTTTTAGTTTTTCACCAATCACCTTCTATTGTATTGATGAATGGCTATTTATTCTACCAGAATCTAGCGTAAAATGATTATGTCACTATTTTTATACGGTTAATTAACTATTCCTTACTGCAATTAACAAAAATAAAACAATTAAAGTTTAATGAAATCAGCATTACGTAATGTAACAGCACAAGCTAAAGGATCGAAATGAAGATAGTGAGAAGTTTTAAACGGTTAGTTCAATATAGTTATTTATTTTTATTACCTGTATTGCTAATCGCCTGTGTGACTAATTCTACAGTTAATAATCAACAACATACTGAGTTTGATTTTGATCACGAAATACAGTTTAGTCAAACTCAACTTGATGAGTACAGTTACCGCATTGAAGTTGTTCCTAATAACAAAGTCAATTTTGGTCGCCTTTCGGCCTTTTTATTACGACAAAGTTTACTTGTTTGTGGCGGTTATGGTTATCAATTAACGGTATTGTCGGGTATTAAAAGTGTCGACCATTTACGTGAGTCGCCTAATTTAATTATGCAAAAGCTAACGGCAAAACTTAAGTGTCCGATTGATACGCCCTAAATACTTGATCAATTACTTATTTAACCTGAGCTCAGGTTATTTCATTTGTCACAAAGCAAACCATCAATTGTTTTTCTTTAGATGGCAAATAAAAAAAGAGCGATTAACTTACGTTAGTCGCTCTTTTTGTTTATTCACCTATCGCTTTAGGATAAAAGCTTAGTTGAAATTGCTATACCATTTTAATAGGTACAGCTGTTGATGTAGTCATCGCGTGTGTAGGAGGAGTGAATCGAGTTAAATCGATACCTTCTACAGCTGCTTTGTACTCTTCGATTGAAGGGAAACGACCAAGAACAGTTGAAAGCACAACTAATGGCGTTGAACCAAGTAGTGATTCACCTTTCTTCTCGGCAGTGTCAGCTACAACACGACCTTGGAATAAACGCGTTGAAGTAGCGATAACCGTATCACCTGGTTCAGCTTTCTCTTGGTTACCCATACATAAGTTACAACCAGGGCGTTCTAAATACATGATATTTTCGTATTTAGTACGTGCAGCACCTTTCGGGTTTGCATCGTCAAATTCAAAACCAGAGTACTTTTGTAAAATTTCCCAATCGCCTTCAGCTTTAAGTTCATCAACAATATTGTATGTTGGTGGAGCAATAACTAATGGTGCTTTGAATGATACGCTGCCATTTTGTTTCTCAAGGTTACGTAACATTTGAGCAACAATTTGCATGTCGCCTTTATGAACCATACAAGAACCAACAAAACCTAAATCAACTGATTTATCAGCGTAGTATGAAACAGGACGAATAACATCATGAGTGTAACGCTTAGAAGCATCTTCGTTGTTTACATCAGGGTCAGCAACCATTGGTTGGTCGATAACGTCTAAATCAATTACAACTTCTGCGTAGTATTTTGCATTCTCATCTGGAGATAATGCAGGAGTATCACCTGACTTAATACCAGCAATACGTTTGTCAGCTAAAGCGATTAAACCGGCAAGTGTTTTCGCTTCGTTTTCCATACCCTTGTTGATCATTATTTGGATACGGCTCTTAGCAAGCTCAAGTGATTCAATTAATGTTTCATCTTCAGAAATACAGATAGAAGCTTTTGCTTTCATTTCTGCAGACCAATCTGTAAAGGTGAATGCTTGGTCAGCTAATAAAGTACCTATGTGTACTTCAATGATACGACCTTGGAATACGTTTTCGCCGCCAAATTGCTTAAGCATTTGTGCTTGAGTAGCATGTACAACATCACGGAAATCCATGTGACCTTGCATGTGACCTTTAAACGTAACTTTTACAGACTCAGGAATTGGCATTGCAGACTCACCAGTAGCAAGTGCAATTGCAACAGTACCTGAGTCAGCACCAAAGGCTACACCTTTAGACATACGAGTATGTGAGTCACCACCAATGATGATAGCGCGATCGTCAACAGTAATATCGTTTAATACTTTATGGATAACATCTGTCATTGCAGGGTAAACGCCTTTCGGGTCACGTGCAGTGATAAGACCAAACTTATTCATGAAGCTCATTAGCTTAGGAATGTTTGCTTTAGCTTTGCTATCCCAAACTGATGCAGTATGACAGCCAGACTGGTAAGCACCATCAACTAATGGAGAAATAGTAGAAGCAGCCATTGCTTCAAGTTCCTGACAAGTCATAGGACCCGTAGTATCTTGAGAGCCAACAATGTTTACTCTAACGCGAACATCTGAACCTGCATGTAATGCAGTTTTTGAAGCTACACCAACAGCGTTGTTGTTAAAGATTTTTTCAACGGCAGTTAAACCTTGGCCTTCATGTGAAATTTCTTTTGAAGCAGCATATACAGGAGTTGTTGCTACGCCAAGAGTTTCAGCTGCGAACGTTTGTAATTTCTTACCAAAAGTAACAGCGTAAGAACCACCTGCCTTCATGAATTCCATTTTTTGTGGAGTAAATGCAGATGAAATATCAGCAAGTTCTTTATCACCGTTAAGTAACTTTTTAGTTACAGTGTCGATAGTTAATACCGTACCGGTTGCTACTGAGTATGCTTCTTCTAAAACAGCATCACCATTAGCGTCTGTTATAGTGTTACCGTCAATATCTACTTGCTTAATCCAGTTTTTAAGATCAAGACCAATACCACCAGTTACATCTACAGTTGTTAAGAAAATTGGAGAAATACCGTTAGTACCAGCAACAACAGGAGCAATGTTAATAAATGGAACGTATGGACTTGCTTGTTTACCAGCCCAAAGTGCAACGTTGTTAACACCCGACATACGAGAAGAACCAACACCCATGGTGCCTTTTTCAGCAATAAGCATAACTTTTGCTTCAGGGTGTTTAGCTTGTAATGCTTTAATTTCGTCTTGAGCTTCTGGCGTGATCATACATTGGCCATGTAACTCACGGTCAGCACGTGAATGTGCTTGATGACCCGGAGAAAGTAAATCTGTTGAGATATCACCTTCACCAGCGATGTACGTTACTACTTCAATTTTTTCAGCAACGTTAGGTAATTTAGTGAAGAACTCAGCCTCAGCATAGCTTTCAAGAAGCTCTTTAGCGATAGCGTTGCCAGCTTTGTAAGCCGCTTCAATACGGCTTGTATCTGCGTCATATAAGAATACTTGAGTTTTTAATACTGCCGCAGCTTGAGCCGCAACAGATGCATCGTCAGAAAGTGCTAAATCAAGTAATACTGAAATTGAAGAACCACCTTTCATGTGAGAAAGCAGTTCAAAAGCAAATGTTGGCGTAATTTCAGCAACAACAGATTCACCTAAAATAATTTCTTTTAAAAATGCAGACTTTGCACTTGCAGCACTTGTTGTGCCTGGTAACGTGTTGTAGATGAAAAAGTTAAGAGAATCCGCTCTATACTCATTTTCAGAGTCTTTAATTTGAGCGATAATTTCTGATAATAACTCAGCACCATCAATTGGTAGAGGAGCTAATCCTAACTCTTCCTTACGGGTTTTTATTTCTGCTATATAATCTAAATACAGGCTCATTAAGTACTCTCTTTAGTATAATATGCTAATAACATGCACAGCACGCTAAATTAGCAGGGACAAAATTTGCACTTAGTTTACCTGATTTTCTGCCTACTAGGAATCATTTGGTAAAATAAGCATTATTCATATTAGTGATGGACTCTATACATGCTTTTATATATTTCTCTATACATAGAATTAGTTAACTTAAAGGCAATTTTGGTAAAAAAGCAAGTAGTAAAAGAAAGGTGATATTTTGTTTGCTTGATAATGATCCAAATCAAGTCTCTAACTATTATCACGACAAAGTTTTTGCTAGAATACCGCGGACAAATTGGTGGTTTTACTGGTTAGTTAATATGAGAATTTACCAGCACTAATTTTTTCGTTTTAATTATTAATCTACAGCACTGGATTTACGGTCCAGCTAGTTCAATGGAGTACACATGAGTTTATCAACACAACAGCCTGCTACAGTTAAAACGGGCACGGTAAAGCAGACCGCAACAACAATCACTATTTGCGCATTATATAAGTTTGTACGCTTAGACGCGTTTGAAGCATTACGCGAGCCATTATCAAATAAAATGACTAGCGTAGATGTTAAAGGCACTTTGTTATTAGCCAATGAAGGTATTAACGGTACTATTGCAGGACCGCAAAGTGGTATTGAAACCGTATTAGCCTTTTTAGCCGAGCAACCAGGTTTAGATAATATTTCCCATAAAGAATCTTACAGCGAAGAAAACCCATTTTTACGTACTAAAGTGAAATTGAAAAAAGAAATCGTCACCATGGGCATTGAAGGTATTGATCCTAATCAAGTGGTAGGTACCTACGTAAAACCACAAGATTGGAATGCGCTAATTTCTGATCCAGACGTTTTATTAGTTGATACTCGCAATGACTACGAAGTTGAAATTGGTACTTTTAAAGGTGCGGTTAATCCGAACACTGAAACGTTCCGTGAATTTCCAGAATACGTAGCCAAAAATTTAGATAAAAACAAACATAAGAAAGTTGCGATGTATTGTACAGGTGGTATTCGTTGTGAAAAATCTACCGCTTACTTAAAAGAACAAGGTTTTGAAGAGGTTTACCATCTTGAAGGTGGTATTTTAAAATACCTTGAAGAGGTACCAAGTACTGAAACAATGTGGGAAGGCGAATGTTTTGTGTTTGATGGCCGTGTTGCGGTAAATCATGAGTTAGAACAAGGCCAATACGACCAATGTTTTGCCTGTCGTTTTCCGATCACAGAGGAAGAAAAGAAAAGCGAACACTACATTAAAGGTGTAAGTTGTCACCGTTGTCATGACAAAGTGACTGATGAGCAACGTAATCGCTATGCTGAACGTCAACGCCAAATCACGTTAGCGGAAGAACGTGGTGAGAGCCATATCGGTGGTGATATCCATAATATCATCGAAGAACGTCGCCAAGAAAAAGCCAAGAAAAAATCGCAACAAGCGGCTAAATAGCCCTTTCTATAAAGTACTAATGATAAAAAACAGCCAGTTTATGAGAATAAACTGGCTGTTTTATTTTAGACCTTAAAATATGAGCTTAAAGCTTAGCTTAACGAAAGCGTCTTGATGGTATTAAGTGCTGTTTCAACCGATTTTTCTCGATCACTAGCAACTCCTTCTGCACGAATAAATTCGATATCAGTAAGGCCTAGGAAACCAAGGAATACACGCAAGTAGCTTTCTTGATGATCTGCGGCATTTTCTTCACCGTAAGCGCCGCCTCGAGAAGAAGCAATAATAACCTTTTTACCTCCCGCTAGGCCTTGAGGACCATTTTCAGTGTAGCTAAATGTTTTACCTGCTACAGCAAGGCGATCTAACCAAGATTTTAATTGCGACGGAATAGTAAAGTTATACATAGGTGCGCCAATAATAATGATATCTGACGCGAGAAATTCATAAACAAGCTGAGCGTTGTTGCTAATGCTTGCTTGTGCACTTTCTACTTGCACGTCGTTACCTGTCATTGCCATATATTCAACAGCTGATAAATGTTCTAAAGGCTCGGCTACTAAATCTCGTGATATGACTTCTGCCTCTGGTGCTAAGTTTTGAAAATGGTTAAGTGTTGCGGCGGTTAATGCGCGACTAACAGAGTGCTCACCTAATATACTTGAATCAATATGGAGAATTTTCATTATTGTTTACCTTTTAATGTATGATAACGGTTTAAGCAGTAAACTTAACGGCAATAAGGCTGTTAAACAATAAGGTACATTAATGAAACCCAGTAACACAGAGGTAACTAAGCAAATAACCGATGTAGAACATGGTGATTGTTTAGAGATTAATAAGATATTAGCCCGTATAGGTGAAAAATGGACTATTTTAATTATTTTATTATTAGCTTATGAACCGAAAAGATTTAACGAAATAAAAAAAGCGATTAACGGTATATCACAGCGAATGTTAACGGTTTCGTTGAAAAGCCTAGAGCGAGATGGGCTTCTTAAACGAACCGTTTATGAAATAATGCCACCACATGTTGAATACGAACTAACGCCTTTAGGTCAATCACTTACTCAGCCGATTAACGAGTTAGTTAGTTGGACCCGAGGTCATCTTAGTGAGCTTAAAACAGCGCGTGATAATTATGATGAACAACAGCTTGCTAAAGAGGGAAGTGGTAAAACACCATGGCAAAAAATGGCAGAGCCTTTAGAAAAATAGCAGGTGTTACCTGCTATTTTAATTAACTTTTATTGCTCAGCAGCTTCTTTTAAGTAAGCAAGTCTGTCTTGCTCTTGCTCAAAAGCGGCTTTAATTTCGGCAAGTACCGTTTCAACATCGGCACTTTGCGTTTCTTCAGCAAATTGTCCGGTTAATTTAGTGGTATCACTTAATTCGCCAGCTTCATACAAAGCCCACATTTCTTCGCCAAACTTAGTTAAAGCTAGGTTAGGAGCAAACTGTGCGTAATAGGTAGTGATATTGTTTACATCACGCAATAACATGGCTTTAGCATTATTATTAGCAGAAGCGTCAACGGCTTGTGGTAAGTCGATAACGACAGGACCGTATTCGTCTACCAACACGTTAAATTCTGATAAATCGCCATGAACAATGCCGGCGCATAACATACGCATGATATAAATCATCATCAAGGCATGATCTTCCATTGCCTGATCCGCTTCCATAACTACATCATTAAGACGGGGCGCTACATCACCAGCTTCATCTGTGATCAGCTCCATTAACAATACGCCGTCATAACAACCAAAAGGCTCAGGTACACGTACGCCATGTTCAGCCAATGTGTATAAGGCTTCAACTTCAGCATTTTGCCATGCTTCTTCTTGTTGGCTTTTGCCGTACTTTGAACCTTTTTCCATGGCTCTAGAGCGTCTACTGTTTCGACTTTTTCTGCCTTCAGTATATTGTGATGCTTTTTTAAAGCTACGCTTCATTGATTCTTTATAAACTTTCGCGCAGCGGATTTCATCGCCACAACGAACTCGATATACGGTAGCTTCTTTACCACTCATTAATTGATTGAGCACTTCATCAATTAGTCCCTCTTCTACAAGAGGTAAAATACGTTTTGGAATTTTCATTTCGCTGTTATACCTTAGATAAGCTCAGGAAGATAGGGAATTGCGGAGAATAGATTATATAGGTGCTTTGCATAGAAGCATTGTAACCGATATCGTTGTAGGAAGTTACCGATAATAGCGTCATTGCGTTATTAGATGTACGTATTTTTGATGACATAAATTAATATTTTGCCCGTTTAAAATTTATACCAGTTCCATTGAGTAAGTGGTCTACTATTAGCTTGTTCAGGCTATTTATCAATATCTGTAGGTTTGTGAGCATCACGGAGTAGAGACGCCATCTTTTCTTCCAACTCTAGTAGCTTTGTATAAGTTCTGTCATTTTGTCGTATGATTTGAAAGTTTTGCATCCTTAATTCTCGGTTTTTGATATTAGTATCGGCAAAGCCAAATATTTTATTTGCAAATATAGCTCCGGCACCACCTAAGATACCAACTCCTAAAATAAACATAACAAATACGGTTAATCGTCCAATTAAGGTAATGGGATAAACGTCACCAAAGCCAATAGTGGTTGAAGACATTAACATTAACCAAAAAGCATCGGAATAGGTCTTAACAGGAGAGCCTTCTACATTGGTTTCAGCCATAAAAGTTAAATAGCCTAAGCTAATATTTATCAACGCAAATAAAGCAAAAGATAATAATGCAATAAAACCGTAGTTATAGTTTTTAACGCCAAAATCATCAACGCGATAAAGTTGGCTTTTTTCCATAGCATGTTGCAAAAGGATCATTTTATTCTCTTTGTTCTGATGAGCTTATTAAAGATTTTCATAATATTACAATATCAAGGGATAGAAAAGTGCTAGCAGAAATTAAGCTGTTTAATAGAATTGAGTTTATGCTTGCAGCTAACCCCAATAATTACACAACAATAATAAGGTAGTGCCAGGTTAATTTTTTGTTGCTAAAATGTAAGCTTTAGTTGTGTGTTTACATATATTGGTTTAGAGTAGGCTTGTATTGATACTTCGATCATCTGAGTTTATTTTTAAATATCAGAGCATATGATTTTAACTTCATACAAAAATAAAAAAAATTACGGCGAGCATCAATGTTCGCTACTATTAGCCCCTACTTTTGCTGTAAGCGACGAGCGAAATTATTTTTGCTTGAATGAGCTGCACATACTATTAATAATATGAAGTAGTGAATAAGTAGATTGATTAATAAGGCGTTATTACCCTAAATTTCATCAATATTTGTTGTAGGCAAGGCTTATCAAACTGTGATTCCCCCCAGCAGAATGGTAAGCCTTTTTTTTAACTGAATTCAGATCTTAGCACTTAGTATAATTAAGGCTGTTGTAGCATTTTACTTATCCCAGACTCAGGTTAATTAACAAACTTTAATGCTTAACTCGCTTTTCTTACCGACTTATTTACCGGTGACTTTTTCTTAAATGTTCTATTGCTCCGCTTCGGTTTAAAAGCGACTTTCGGTAATCCAGCAAAAGATTGCTGACTAGCGCCGTATACCATATCGGTAACTGTATCGGTAAGTGGTTGCATAAAACTAACGTAGCTTGCATGTTTTTCACTAATTGCGGTAAGGGTTGCTTCCCATTGTGCCGTCATATCTGGCAGTGTTGCCATTTCAGGTAGTGCATTTATTAGTGCTACGCCAACCTCGGTAGCTACAATTGATTTACCTTGGCGCTGTAGGAAATCACGCTTAAATAATAAATCGATAATACCAGCGCGGGTGGCATCAGTACCTAAACCATCGGTATCTTTTAATACTTTTTTAATCTCAACATCGCTCACATAGCGGGCGATACCTGTCATCGCAGCAAGGAGGGTTGCATCAGTAAAAGACTGTGGTGGAGACGTGTGTTTTGCAACTAACTCACCATGTTGGCAATGTAGTACTTGCCCCTTAGTTAATGGTGGTATGGCTTGCTCTGTTTCTGCATCTCTATTTTGTCCATTATTTGCAGTTACTTGTGTTTTTTTACTTTTCGGGAAGAGTACTTGCCAACCTAATTGTTTTTCGGTTTTCGCTTGGCTGTTAAAGTGTCCACCAGCAATTAATAAATCTACTTTGGTTTGCTGGTAAATATACGCTGGATAAAACTGTATTAAATACTGGCGTACAATCAGTAAATAAATATTTTTTTCAAAGGTATTTAAAGTGATATTTTCAGGTGATTTTTCGGTAGGAATAATGGCGTGATGTGCAGTTATTTGCTTATTATTCCATGCTTTACTTACTAAATTTGTATCAGCGCCTTGCGCTGGTTTATTACAAGGTAATGAAGACTTTGCTAGAGTATCAACAATACTTTTGGCTTGCTTTAATTGTTCTTTAGGTAAATAACGACAGTCAGAACGAGGGTAGGTGATCAGTTTATGTTTTTCATATAATGCCTGACAAACATCAAGCACTAACTTGGCGTTCATTGAAAATTGTTTAGCAGCACTAATTTGTAATTGTGACAGGTTAAAAGGTAAGGGCGCGGCTTGTTGTTTTTCTGTGCTTTGCAAATTGCTAACAGTAGCAGATTGGTTTTCTATGCGCTTAACTACATTTTCAGCTAATGACTTAACTAGCACTCTACCTTCTTCATCACAATAAGGTTTACAGTTTTCACTCGGTTGCCACTTTGCGGTAAATGCTACAGCCTCACCTTGATTTAAAGCAATATGTGCTTGTACTTGATAAAAGGGTTTACTAACAAATTGTGCGATTTCTTGTTCGCGTCTTACCACCAAACCTAATAAAGGTGTTTGCACGCGGCCAACAGATAAAACGGAGTGATATCCTGTTTTTTGTCCTTGTAAGGTATAAGCACGCGTAAGATTAATACCATAAAGCCAATCAGCGCGAGATCGAGCTAACGCTGAAATAGATAAAGGCATAAAGTCACTGTTTGGTTTAAGTGAGTTTAGCGCACGTTTTACTGCAGGTAAGTTTAAATCACTGATCAGCAGGCGTTTAATGGTCGATTTTTTTGCTTTAGATATCTTAAAGTAATCAATGACTTCATCAACAAGTAACTGTCCTTCTCTATCGGGATCGCCGGCGTGAATAATTTCATCGGCTTTTTTTACTAAACCTCTTAATACTGTTAATTGAGACCGGGTACGGCTGATAGGTTTTAATTGCCATTGTTGCGGTACAATCGGCAAACTTTCCATGCGCCATTTTTTAAATTCAGGATCGTAATCTTCAGGATCAGATTGCGCTAAAATATGACCGATACACCAACTCACTACGTCACCATTAGCGAGTTCGATATGGGTTTTATGATTTTTTTGAGGTTTAGGCAATGCCGCTGCAATGGCACGACCTAAACTGGGTTTTTCGGCAATATAAAGTTTCAAACCTGATCCAAGTGTTAGCTATGTTATAGCGATAATTTGAGTATAGCTTAAAGACTGTTTTTATGTACAGTTGTTTTGTTGGGCGGTTATTAAAGTGCTTAGGGTTTATTTATCGAATGCAGCTTTTTGTTGCTTGAACTTTAGTACTAAAATTGTTCCGCTAACTATGGTTATCGATGCGAAGATAACACGCATACTAATGGTTTCATTCAATAATAAAGCGCCAAATAAAGTCACTAATACTGGTACGCTTAATTGAATAATAGCAGCTTGGGTAGCTTTAAGTTGTGGCAAAACACTATACCAAAGAATATAACCAATACCAGAGGCGACAATACCTGATATCAGCGCACAAATAACACCATCAACAGCTAAGTCAATGGTATTATTTGAAAAATCAGGAGATATACTACTTGATAGATAAACACCTAACCATAAAATAATAGCCATAGGCGAGGCTTTAATAAAGTTACCCGCAGTAGCTGTTGCAGGATTACTTGAGCCTCTACCTTGTAGAGTATAAATTCCCCAAGCAATACCTGAAATACACATAAGTAATGCACCTAAAAATGACGGTGCGCTAATACCTGGTAGCATTAAAATAACTAATCCTGCTAAAGCTAAAATAAAGCCAATTATTTGTATTTTGTTTAATCGTTCACCCTCACGATAACCCACTATGGTCATGGTTATTTGTACTGAGCCAAACAGTAGTAAAGCGCCAGTACCTGCGGCTATTAGTTCATAACCATAAGTAAAACTCACGGCGTAAATAAACAACGCTAAAGCGGCATACCAGCTTCCAGATTTTAGTGCGGTATTATTCTTTTTGAATGCTAAGAATAGCCACAAAAATAAAGCGCCAGAAACAATTCGGATTAACGTAAAACTCGCTTGATCAATATCCGTTTGATCTAAAGCATAACGGGTGATAATTGAGTTCGCGGCAAAGGCGATAAGCGATAAAATGATGACGGTGATAATACGTAACGGAGTCATATTTTTCCTTGGGTTGTTGAAAGGGGCTCTGAGGCGATTACTCTTAAAATAAGAAAAGCAAAACAGATAAAAATAAAAAAGCTCACTTAGTTGTGAGCTTTAGGTTTAATATAATTACGGTAATAAGTAATTTTACTAGACCATATCATCAAAAGGATTTTTGCTTGGTAGCGCAATGCTATTTTTGAATTCGGCAAAGCTTAAACTGTCGCTCGTTAGTGCCATGCTATCTTCATCGACTAACCCTTCACCAAACTTGTAAATTAAATCGAATTGACCTTTGTTGGCATTATCGCGATAAACTTGCTGCGCCTGTTCAACACCTTCTAATTTCTCAAAATAGCTTGTCATAGCTGCTGTGCCATAACGTTTTTCCATCATAGCTAAACTCACCTTAGGTGAAAATACAGTAGCAGTTGCGTTATTACCACCAAAGCCTTTTGAGTTGATAAAAGCGATGTCCATATCATGACAATGCCAATGCTCTGTAGCAATGTTTAGGTGTGCATCATAAACGTCATCAGCAACCTCATCAATAGTGGTAATACCCGGCATAATGTTATGGTTAAAAATACCTAATGCCATGGCCATTTGATCGCCACTTGCAGGCCCTAAAGTATGACCAACATAAGCTTTAGGTGCGGCAACTGGCCAGTTTTCGATGTTAAAACATTCAGCAATTTTATGATAAATTAATGATTCAGTAACGCGGTTTTGCGGTGTACTTGAACCATGCGCTAATATAAAACTGCGTTTTTGTAAGGCTTCTTTACCTAACACTTGTTCAGCTAACGCAACCGATTTAGCCATAGTTATGTAATTACCAGGACCTGGTGCGGTAATCGATTTTTTATAACCGTCAGCATTAATAAATACGTCGGCAACAGAGCCAAGTACTTTCGCGCCCATTTCTAAGGCAAGAGCATCGTCCATTAACACTACAAACTGAGCGCCTTCACCAATAGTAAAACCGCAGTTTTGGCCAAATGGACGACTTGGTCTACGATGATCTGCAGTGTCAGTACCGTCTAATCTTTTTAAACCTTCTTCGTTGGCAAGGGCACTCATATTACCAAAACCTTCGATTATTTCAGGGGTAATAGGTGTTTCACTACTACCAACAATCGCAACACGAATACGACCTGCGTCAATATCATTAACTGCGGTTTGTAAATTATATAAAAAGGTTGCACAAGCACCAGAGCTAGTAAACGTTTTCCCTACATTACCGGTAACATAAGCGTTGATAAAATCAGTAGGCATTGTATTTAAACCAAGTGCTAATTGTTTAGTGCTAACACGTGATCCAGTTAAACGACTTTTTAGTAAACCACCTAAACCTTCATCGTGCATTTGCCCCATGATTGATGCTGAGTAAGTACCCACTTCATCAGGAGATATTAGATCTAAAATAGCATCCCACTCTAATCCGGTAGAACGTATAGCATCGGTTGCAGCAAAAATAGTTGCTTGTAAACCTCGTGGTTGGTATCGGCTGTTATAAAGCGTAGCAGGTTCAAATCCTGTTGGAAATTGTCCGGCAGCTTTAATTGGATTGTCACGATATGAATCGTGCAAAATAGTTAATTCTTCAGGAATTTGCACCGACACTTTTTTGTCTGCTAATTCGGTAATAACCCACGAGCTTGGCACAGGATCGGGTAAATCTCTGGCGCGTAACTCAAAACTAATATGTTGTTCTGTTGGCGTTATGTTCATTTTTTGATGCCAATGCGTTGCGTCAACGTCAAAATGATTTTTCTCTATCTTACGAATAAGAGTACCAGCAAGAATTTGTTCGCCGAATTTAGCTTCTATTTCAGAAGCTTCAATAGCATTACCATCAGCATCGGCTAAAACACCTTCTTGATTGTGTACTAATTTCATCAAGCTAGCTAAACCAACAAAGGTTTCTTGGCGAGCTTCGGCATTTAATTTATCGATTACAATACGGCGAAAGCCCTGATGAAACGAAGTACGACCAGAAGCGTTAATGCCGCCCATGCCTATAATTAAAGGTAAACGTGCCATGTGATAACCCACTTAAAATAAGAATAAAAGCAACATGTTGATATTGCATTCGATATAGCTATTCTATGCTTTTCTTAAAATAATAATAGGTCATAACAGCCTTATATTATGCTATTATGGCCAAGTGGGTGGTTTGATATACAGTTAGAGATAAGAAATGGATAATAAGAAAAATTATGCAGCTAACAGTGGAGGTATTGTTAAAGATGATACTGAAGAGACTGTTAAAAAAAACGATATAATAGAAGTTAAAGCTAATAATAAAGGTACTGATGCAGTTCACAAATCTAATGTAAAGCCATTAGAAAATCTAACCGTTTACCTTTTAATTTACCCTCATGTATTAGCAACGGCCATTACTTTACCCGTAGAAATGTTACTTGCGGGAGAAGCTTACGCAAGACGCTATGATAAATCAGTCGTAAAATTACAGCCGAAATTTTTAAGTGAGTCATCAAGCGACATTAAATCTCGATCGGGTATAACTATGGTTGCTGATATAACCCTAAGTGAAGAAGAGTCTGCATACGCAAACCCTCCAGACATTATTATTGTACCTAGCTTGTGGCGTAATCCAAGGCCGGTGTTAAAAAATAATCCAAAAGTTATCGCTTGGTTAAAACATTGTTGGCAGCAGGGCAGTACATTAATTGGTGTTGGCACTGGGGTTTGTTTCTTAGCTGAATCTGGTTTATTAGATAATCATTCCGCCACTACTCATTGGCATTATGTTGATCAATTTAAGCGAGATTACCCTAAAGTAGATTTAAAACCTGATTTTTTCATCACTCAATCTGAACGTATATATTGTGCCGCGAGTTTGAATGCCCAAGCCGATATTATTGTGCATTTAATAGGGCATCATTACGGTAAAGCAGCAGCGCAAAATGTAGAAAGAAATTTTTCACACGAAATTCGTAAACCTTATGCCGAGCAACGCTATTTAGAAGGTGCTGGCGACAGACACGCAGATGAATTGATTGCTGAAATTCAATTTTGGTTACGCACTAATTTAAATACAGAATCAACATTAACCGAAATAGCTCAGCAATTTGGTATGAGCCAACGTTCTTTTACGCGTCGATTTAAAGCGGCTACTGGTGTGCGAGCTACACAATATTGGCAACAACTACGTATTGAAACGGCCAAAGAATTATTATCATCAAGTAACTTGAGCATTCAAGAAATAGCAGATCAGGTTGGTTATCAAGACCAAGGTCATTTAGCGCGATTATTTAAACAAAATTTGAATTTAACGCCTAAAGCTTATCGGGCGATGGTAAGAAAGAAACTATTTAGTTAACCTGAAACCGAATAAACTATCATTATTGTGTAAAAACGAAGTTTATGTTTTAATTTTCAATTACTTACAAAGTTAACTGTCTAGGTTTCAGATTAGTTAGTAATACATAAATCACACAAAATGAGAGTGAAGTAATATAAAAAAGTGACAATAAGTAGTAGCTATCTATTGTCACTTAAGTTTTAGCTAATAGATAATACTATTACTTTTTAATCTTTCTAGATCGTAAACCGAATAATGCTACTGCAAAAACTGCTAATGTAGCGGGTTCTGGAATAGGATTTAATTGAGTATCAGAAAAACTATTTGATTGAATAAATACAGTTGAATCCAAAGAGTTATCACCAGTATCCGCTATTTTTAGTGAAATAGAATGTGTGCCGGCGGATAAACCAGAAAATGAAGCAGTAAACACATCAGTAAAGCCATCATATTCTATATCAAATAAATTGTTATTATTATTATTAAAATATTGAGCGTTAGAGGCATTTGTTCCGACTGGGTTACCGCCATTTACATTGTTTATTGAAACTGGTGTATTTGTTCCGGGAATCAGAGCAATATTAGAACCATCTAAAAAGAAGGCAAACGCATCGTTAAAATTGCTATTTACATATTCATTATATTCTTCAGATGCAAAAACATAATTAAAGAAAATATTTCCGCCATCACTAACGAAATCGAATGTTAATGTTGCTGCATCAAAAGTGTTACCAGCAAAAGAGCTTAGTTGGGCATCACCAGGGGTGCCAAAAGAAGTCGATGTACCTGTGCTTGAGTTCGGTCCAACAGCACTTGTTACTAAACCACTTGAAAGCATAATACCACTTTCTATGCCAATACCAGCACTTGCTCCACCAGTAAAAGTTCCAAATGCATTATTAGCGCCAGTTAAAGATATATTTGAGGTGCTCACACCTGAGCCTAAAATATTGCTAACGAGAGTATTTGCATTGTTGTCTTGTGTTACCACTAAACCTGCATGGGCAGAGTTAATAAAGCATGTAGTTGACAAAATAACAGTGGTTAATGTATTTTTTAAGTTTTTGATATTCATATTCATCCTTTGAATTGATTTTTGTTACATTTTTATAAAGAAACCCAGCAAAAGCACAAAGTGTACCGGTTTTTTAACGGTATGATTTTAAGGTGATTTTTAGCATTTGTTTTATTTGGGTTAAAAAAGTGTAAATTTTATTGACGTTTTTTTAGGTGTGTAAACTATAAGTGATGAGTAGAGTTTGCTAATCATAAAAAATGATTAAAGCTTTCTTTAAATAAAACCCACATCAATAACTTGTCACTTGCAGATCTGTTAGGCAAAATGACCGCACTAATATTTATTATTGAGACAATCATGAGCGAAAAATTATCAACGGCACTTTCTATAGCTGAAAAACAAATTAGCGAAATGCTGCGCATGCAGGATGCAATGAATAGCCGTGTTAGTGACACATGGCGTGAAAACGGTTATGAATGGTACCGTGCTATTTGGGTTGAGTGTGCTGAGATGTTAGATCATCATGGTTGGAAATGGTGGAAACACCAAGAAATTGACGTTGCTCAAGTACAATTAGAACTGGTTGATATTTTTCATTTTGGTTTAAGTTTACGCTTAATGTCTGGCGCAAGTGCTGAGTCTATTGCTACAGAACTTGCTAAAGAATTACATCAAGGTACGGCCGAAAGTGATTTTAAAATAGCTTTAGAGAACTTAGCCTCAGCTGCGGTTACTAAAAAATCTTTTGACGCAAAAGCCCTTGCTGATTGTATGTCATTAATGAATATGGATTTAGACGAATTGTTCAGACAATACGTAGGTAAAAACACGTTAAACTTTTTCCGTCAAGATCACGGCTATAAAGAAGGTAGCTACATTAAAGAATGGCATGGTGAAGAAGATAACGAAGTATTAGCAAAACTTGTTGCGACACTTGACGTTAGTGCAGATGGTTTTCAACAACAGTTATACCAAGCGTTAGAAGAAAAATACCCAGTTTAAGTTTTACATATAGATATTTAGGCGCAGTATTCAATTGCTGCGCTGATACTCTCCTTTAAAATACAGTATTAAATTCATTTTTGAAGTAGCCTTATAATTATTTATCAGATCTTTTTTAATAGTCTATTTTTCCTTAGCTAAAATCATATTTATATATCGAACAATATGATCATTGGCACATATTCTGCTTAATTCAATGTAAATAGTACGTTTACCCTCTATAACAGAGAAAGCGTCAATAATTTGATATACCGTCATAAAAATCGTTGGTATTGCAGGAGAAGACTATGGAACTGATATTATTTGCCTTAATTACCTTAGTGGTAATCGTTGCTGTGCTAGCTAGTCGCTTAAATGACAATAGCTTTCCTTTTCCTTTTGATAGTAAAAAAGCCATTTTTACACCTGCGGAAAAGAACTTTCAAAACCTAGTTGAACAAGCTTTGGGTGGACAATATCGCGTTTTAAATCGTGTTAGATTAAGTGATGTAGTCACTATTCGTCAGGGGGTTTCAAGCCGAGCCAGTCAAAGTGCAGCCAAAAGCGCCGAAACAAAATATTTAGATTTTGTGATTTGTGATCGCGCTAGTATGAAGTTACTTGGCGCTATCGATTTAGTTGATACACAAGGTCGAGGTTACAAAATCAAAAAAGATTGGTTTGTTAGCGGTAGTTTAGAAGCAGCGTCAATTCCACATCTTCGTATAAAAGTAAAAGCTAACTACACACTAGAAGAAATTAGAACCTGTATTCATACCCGTTTACTAGGTAAAACAGCAGCAAATTTTGCGCCGCAACCAAAAGTGAAAGGACGAATTATTCCTGCACCTATGGTAAGAGCAAGAAATAAATCGGTTGGCGCATTATCAGCCGCGGCTGCAAGAGCTCAGCTTGATGAGCAAACACCAATGATACCTTCTATGCAGGGGCAAATAGGTAATATGCAAACAACGTCGTTGTCTCATTAAGCAGGTATAAAGTTTACTTAAATACTTAAATACTTAAATACTTAAATACTTAAATACTTAAATACTTAAATAGATAAAGAGGTAAGTGATTAGATTAATCGCTTACCTCTTTTTTTAAATGTCTCATTAATATCAAAGTGATAAAAAGTCAACGGCAGCAAATCCGACATAGCGGTCATTAGAAGTTAGTTGATCTTTAAGACAACTGCTAGCCAGTTGCGGACGTTAGCATTGGCGGACATTGAAGCTGTTTATAGAGTTCAATTTACCTTGTTCCAGATAGAGAGCAAAGCCACCAAGCAGTCAAAGTCAGTAATAATATTTTTACGGGTTATCTTTTTTCCATTGTCCGTACAACACAGAGTCTTCTATAGGTATAGGATTTTCATTTAAAACATGAATATTAGTTCGATTTGGGCAATCCTCACCATTTAAATTACCATTATCAAATCTATATGCGATAACACCCCTAGTTATTGAATCATAGGTATATTCTGATAGAAATCGATTAGGTAAACTGTCTTGGGCTAAAGATTTATAAACACAGATGATCTCAAAATCATAAACTCTAAAACTAGATTCATTAGAGTGGTAGATAATTTTACTTGATATGCTTTGGTCATTTATATTCTCCCAACTAAAATTCTTATAAATTAGGTGACTCTGTTGTTGTGTAGCTATATAAATTAACTCTTTTGATTTGTTCAATCGATATATAGCCTTGTCATTGATATATGCTCCACTTGCGCTTCTTACTTTAAAACGCTTCTCAATATCTAACTCAAGATATCGTTCTGGTTGATCATCACGTATATATAATCTTTCGTAAATATCATAATCAGGGGATTTACAGGTTAAAGCCTTATGGTCTGAATGTATACTTGTTGTACACTTATCGAACTGTAAAGTAACTGTCGCAATATTTGATTCACCATTGTTTTTCGAAGAACCATTTGTTGCTACAAAGGTAAAGGTATCGGTAGTATCTTCAGTTATAGTTTCATCTGATGTGTAAGTAAACAAACCTCCACCTGGATAATTAAAGGAAGGACTGAGATCAAGTGTACCAAACTGAGGTGGAGTTTTAATTTCAAAACCCGTTTCAAAATCAGCTTGTAATCGTGCAGTCATATCTTCACCAATAACTGCGACAAATGTTTCACTGTAAGCAATAGGTGGGTTTAACGTGACTTCAGCATCTATAACTGTAGTGCCATTTATACTGCTATCTGTTAATGAAAATTGAAATGGTACATGTCCTATATCTAAGTCTTGTATATCAAAATTTAAATCAAAACTATTACCGTCCACTATCATATAACCATCAACATCTGCTGAAGATATACTAGACATTGTCAGAAACGATGGATCTATTTGTTCATATAAATAATCATTAATATCTACTGGATTTTCTATATAACTGAGTAAGAATGCAGGCGTATTGTTCTCACCAATAAGATTAACCAATTCTATAATTGGGCCTCTTACCTTATTTACAGCATTTATAATTGAAGTAACATGATTTTCTGCGCCAGTTAAAATTTGATACTTACGTGTAGCTACAAATGTTCTTTCTTCGTTGTGGAAGAAGTCTACAGTCCCATTCTCCACTTTAGTTGTTTTTATTGGTGTTGATAGCTTAATTGATGTATTTCTAGCGGTTAAATTTTGCTTTTCAAACGAATTAATATTATCAAGATCTGTTTCCGCCCATTCAAAGCACAATTCACCCATTCTATCTACAGAGTGAATTAAAACATTCCATGACACTGCAGCGCCTAATATAGTAGCGCTCGCAACTGGAATTCCAGCCCCTGTTGCTGCTAAAGCTAAGGTTGCAGATGTTGTCAAGTATGCCGTACCACCTGAAGCGACTATCAAAGCGGCAGTACTTTCGCAAGAGGATAGGGAATTCTTAGCTGACATCAATGAATAATTTGATTTGCCATAATATGCATTGCTATTTACAGTATTTTCATCTGCATAAAGTTTACTAATATTTTGATATATTAAATAGGCGAGAAGGTCTACTTCATCCCTGGTTAGCTCCGATATTAAAGAAACATCAAAACTATTTTTGATGTCGTTCAGTTTTTCAATTTCAGTAGATGATATTCCTTTTGACTGAGCTATCGCTATTTTCTCATCAACTTCTGAGCGCACTTGTATTATGTAGTTTGTAACATAAGCTGATGTATCACTAATAATATCAATAGAAGGTGTCGCATTATATTGATAAGTTACGGCTTCTCCTTCAAGTTCTATTATTAAAGTTTGTGTTCCACTAGCATAAAAAGAAGGAAAATAAACTAGTTGTCGATCAGATGTTACTCCAAGCTTTATTGCTTCACCATTTAATGTCGCATCAATTAAACCTTCTGAAACGTCTGCAAATGAAACATCAATTGTTGTTAATTTTGCGGTAGTTGCACTTGTTACACCATTAGCTAATGCTAAAGCAGGTGTTAATGCATTGATTGTTAAGGAGAGTGTTTCCGTTGTGCTTCTATTACCGTTATCAGTAGCTGTTGCGGTACAAGTTGCAGTAGTTTCGGTTGAAACACTTGGCGCAGTGTAGTTGTTACCATCTAACGTTCCCACATCACAATTCAATTCAGAAGTAATTGTAGTATCCTGATAATCTTTTGCGGAGTGGGTAATAACAATAGTGCTGCTTTCATCAATAGAAGCTGAATCAACACTTAATGTTACTACAGGTGGGGGTGCCGTCGGTTGTGGTGGCTCTTTAGGCGAATCACTACCTCCCCCCCCCCCACAACTTATTAAAAGTAAAGAAAGTAGTGGTAAAGCTAGCTTTTTAAAAGGCATAGGACGAACCCTATTTTTTATAATAATTAAACAATAACAGATACAGTAATTGTCTGCAATTCAAACAAAATAACAAGCTTGCAATAGTAATTTCCCTATCTAAGCCAGCAATATTAGATTAAGTATCCTTTGTTATCTCACCATTTCAGTAACTTAAAAATATAGTTATACTAGTCACCAGCACAACTACATGTTTAATTTTTAAAGATAAATACCGAAGAATTACCCCAAATAACCATCGAAAACTAATTGAAATAGAATCCAATATAACGAATCGAAAAGCCAAATAGAATGTTCTATTTCGTATCTTTTCCGCTAATAATTGAAGTGAATATTAGCCACTATTTTTGACCGCCAAAGGCTCTGAGCTGACCTTAATAAAGCTGATTATATTCTAGAGCTATACAGTTATTAATTAACATATTATTAATTAATAACAAAAAACGGCTTATTACGCGAAGTGCATAATAAGCCGTTTTAAGTATTGATTGCGAGGTAAGCGCTAAGTAATTACTTGAGTAGTGTTACTGTAAAATACCTCAATAACAATTAAGCTAAGAGTTAACTTTTAAAAGGGTTGTATACGTAATTCAGTAAACTTTCTGATTGAATTTCGATACGGCGTAATAACCAGAATACTGGTGCGCCTTCGCCAGTATTAATTGCAGCTATACCACCTGCGCCAAATACCATTTCTTTACCTAACTCTTCTTCATCAAGATTTACCACAACAGCGAAATGGCCAATACCTCTTACTGATTCAACCGGTGCTATTTTTCCACTGATATCAAATTGCGCTTCACCTACACCCTTAACCAACGAGTCTACTTTTGCTTTAAACACATGGCCAGGATACATAGTTAATGCAAATTCAACATCTTGGTTTGGCGCTATGTTTTGACTACCAGCTTGACGTACTTTCATTACTAACCAAGCTTCATCAGTACTTACAAATGTCATCACTGGGGCTTTTAAGCGCACGAATTGTCCTTCATGTAACTGCAGATTTACCACATAACCATCACTTGGCGCGTAAGCTGTAACTTGCTGCAGTTCATATTTATAGGTATTTACATTAGCTAACGCTTCATTATAAGCATCTTGTTTTAGGGGCAACTCAGTTGCAGCCATTACTTTACGGTCAACTAGCGCTTTGGTGTTATCAAGTGCAGTTTTTGCTTCGGCTAATAATGCTTTAGCTGCGTCTAGTTTATCTTGCACTGGCGTTTTATCTAAAGTGTAAAGAGGATCACCTTTTTTAATTGGTGTGTTAGCTTTTACATGTACGGTTTCAACTTGCCCGCCCATATAAGTAGCTACCTGTACAACGCGGCGCTCAACAAATACTTGCTCGCTATAGGGGGCATATTGACCAAGGAAAACTATTTCGGTTAAAGCCGCACCACTATATATACCAAAAACAATTATGCCCCAAGCTAAATTCCATTTAAGAATCTTGTAATCAACAAAAATAAATCGAACTAAGAAAAAATAAGCAACGGTTACAATAATTTCCATTAGATACTTCCCTCTGCTTGGGTTGCTTTAGGCGCTTGCTCTAACTCAATTGGTTTCAACACAGGTTTTGTGTATGCCCATAACAAAGCGAACATCCAAAAAGGAAATATTAATAAACCTAAAAGGCTACAAACCATAATGGCATCTGCTTGAGGGTGACCGCGTTTAATAGCAACTTTTGAAGGTAAATCATGTATTAAAACAATACCGACGATTATTATTACGATAACCGCGATAATTAAGAATAAACAAAGTAGTTTCATTTTTTTGTACTTTTAAGTTATTGACTTTCTATTAGGTTAATAAATAATTATTAATCCGCCTTTGTACTTATTTGACTGATATTTGATTAATACCCATTGAAATAATAAATTAATCTTTTTCAAATGGTATAACTTGAACCTAATCTAGCTTAGCGCCTATTTATAAAGTCTATTTTAGGTGTTTAGTTAACCTGATTTTAGAATAAGCAAAGTGCTACAACAGCCTTATTTATCCGTATTTCTTCGTTAAGAAAACTACCAATAACTCGTTATTGGTTTCGCTTTCTCGCCTTGACCTACGAATAACTAAAACTATTGTAAATGCTTTAGTACAAATAATTGATATTTTATACTTTACAATTTCATTATCCTGAACTCAAGTTAGTTAAATTTTGATACAATTTAATACGAACAGCAAACAATATATCGATTTAATAGCATGTTAGATAGTTAACTACGAGACTACGATAGTTAAAGTTACATGACCATACGTATATCGACTTATTTTAACGCCAAGAGGATAATAATGCTTTTGCTTGCGATTTTTCAGGATAAGTTTGCTCACTGCTAACGGATTCTTGTAAATATTTTCGAGCTTCTGTTTTTCGTTGTAACGCAGCTAAGGTAACCGCTAAGTGGTATTTAACTTCAGCATTCTCATAATCTAAGGTGTTCGCTTTACGTAATAGTGCGAGTGCATTATTGACATTACCGCGATGAAATTCAATCCAAGCTTTGGTATCTAGAATTATGATGTTTTGTGGCATCAATTGATAAGCTCTGTCTATTAATTCTGCGGCTTGGTCGTATTGTTTTAGTTCGCGATAAACTATTGCTGCGTTATTTAATAACACCGGGTTGTCGCTATTATTTTCAACAAGCGTTTGATAATAGCTACTCGCCTTAGCTAAATCACCCATTAGGCGATAATTTTCAGCTAAAGATATTGCTAAGGTTAGATCGTCAGGATTTTTGTTTAACCATTCAGTTAATAATTTACTTATTTGAACGTATTGTTTATTAGAGCGATAGATGCGAAAAAGACCAAGTAATGCGGCTCTATTGGCTTTAATAGTATAAGACTGCTGATAAAGATTTAATGCCTTATTTTCTTGGTTAATTGACCAATAAAGATCTGCTGTTAATTGCGCGATGAGGCTTTTGTCAGCAGAAACGGCAGATAAAGCATTAATTAATTTTAATGACTTCTCTTCAGCTTCTGTGGCTGTGTCTAACTTGTTATAGAGCGAAAGGAGTAGTAAATATGCGGGCTGATAATCACTTTGCCAGGCAATAGATTTCTGTAAGCTCAGTTCAGCTTCATTTGTGTCGTTATTTACAAGTTGTAATTGCGCTAGTTGATAAAACGCTACGGCGCGATTGGTGGCCAATTTAACGTACTGATTCATTTGCGTTAATGCTTTTTGATACCAACCACTTTGTTGATATAGTTGTGCTAATAATAAATGTGCTTGTTCGTTATTATCAAACTTTTGTATATAATTTTCAGTAATTGCAACGGCCTGCTCTAATTGATGGTCAGCTAAGTGAATTGCTACTATTTTATTTAAAGCTAATATACTGCTTGGATTTTTAGCTAAACCTTTTTGATACCAAGTCATACTGGCTTCAGTGTTATTAATACCCTGATAAACATCGCCAAGCTCAATATATAAAGCGCTATTAGGCCCAGATTCAAGTGCTGTTTTTAGTAAGGCTATGCTCGAGTTGATATTACCTAGTAAAGCTTCAATGCGAGCTAAAAACATCACCGCTTGAAAGTTGCTTTCGTCAAGTTCAATGGCACGAATAAAAGCAGCTTTTGCAGGTGCTATTTTACCTTGTAGCGCTAATATATTTCCCTGAATTTGGTGAGCATAAGTGTTGTTATTAGCAACCTTTAATAGCTGCTGACTATAAAGCATCGCTTCATCCAATGAATTGGTTTCTTGTAACGCTTTAATCAACATGAACAATATTTGAGTTTGCTGAGGAATATTATCACTTAAGCTGGCTATTTTAGTTGCAGGCTCGAGTAGTTTTTGTATGGCAATGACGTCATCATTCAACAAATATAATGTTGCTAAATCAATTATTGCCGTTAAATCAGTTGGATTACTGTTGTGTACTTTTTTGAAATAGAAGTCTGCTTTATCTAATTCATCCGTCATCATATAAGTACGCGCTAACAGTGCCCATATTTCCACATCAGCTTCATCGAGAAAATGAGCTTTTATTAAATGTTTTTTTGCCTGAAAATAATCCCCTAATGCCATTTGACTTCGTGCTAATAGTTTAATTGCGGCAATATCGTTGGGTGCTTTCTTATGATATTTCAATAAAGTTTGTTGCGCATTTTCCATGGCATTATTTTGAAAGTTAACCAATCCAGTTAAAAACAAAAAAACGGGTTGTTCATTTTTGTATTCAGCAGGTATGGACGCCAAAATAGACATTAAGTGTAGCTCTAACTTTTTAGAAGCTTCGTTATCTGCTTGTGCAGGGCTTGAAATTAATCGCACGTAATTGGCGATAGGTTCATTTGGAAAGTGATCTAAAATAATATCGAGATCAGCAGCTGCTTGTTCATCTTCTCCCAATCCAGAAAGCAGCATTGAACGGGTTAATAAAGCAGAGTAATTTTTATCATCAAGTAAAATTAATTGATTAATGGTTGTTAATGCGGCGGATAAATCATTAGTTAATTTATACGTTATTGATGCCATTAATAAGGCTTGTTTGTTGTTCGGCTCAATCGTTAGTACTTGTTTGATTAATGACAACGCATGTGCGCTATCTTCTTGTTGAATGCTAACTTTAGCTAAGCCAAGTAATGCATCAACGTTGTTAGGAGATAGTGTGAGTGATTGAGTAAAAGCTGCAGTAGCTTGTGGGTAATCTCTTTGACCAAGATAGGCATAACCAACATAGCCTTGCATAATACTCTTGTAATTATCGGGACTATTTTCTGGAATATAAATGTCTAAGATAAATTGATAATTATTTTGTATTAAATATGCTCTTGCCAATAACGGCATTATTTTCATATTGTCTGCACCTGCAGCAGAAGCAAATTTTAGCTCCACCTCAGCTGCACTTGCTTTTCCTTGCTGTAGCAAATTTTCAGCCATCAATACTCTAGAAGGTAAGTGGTTACTGTCTAACTGGAGAATATTTTTTAAATGAATAATTGAGGTTTGGTATTTGGCTTGATAAAAAGCTTGTAAGGCATCTTCATAAGATTGATTTATTGCCGAGTTTTGCGCAAAAACATTACTACTAATTAAAGTAAATAAAATAAGGAATACACGGGTTTTTACACTGAAGAAAAGTGCTTTTTGAAAAAGAAAAGCGAGTAGATTGTTAAACATTTAGCGCTCCGAAAACAAGCTAAACAGCGATGGTTTTCGCAAACACTGTAATCTACTCGTTAAAAATAATAATAGTTGGCTGTGAGTAAAGTGGTTGTCGTTTATTCTTTATTTACTTACTTAGTAATGAATAAGGTAGTAATCATTACTAAGTATTAGAAAACTTGGTAGCAGACGACTTAGCAGTCAAACGACGAGCAAGTGCAATAAATGCAAAACCAAATAATAGCAGTGTTGCTGGTTCATTTACTTTAACTAAAGGTGTAGGGCTAACTTCACTACCCACTAAGTGTATTTCACGATTAGTAATTAATGAATAAGCACCAACAGCGCCATCAATATTGCCCATAGCTGTTACTGTTGCTAAAGGCGCAAGTAAAGTACCCATGAAATTATTAGCGCTTAAAGTAATGGTTGTTGCTTCATAAAAATTCCATAATATTTTTTCTCTAAAATTAGAGAATATATTACCTAGCATATTGTTGTTCTGCGCTTGGTTTATCGTAGTACCGCTAACATTAATAATAATACCAGCAATATCATTAATGTTATTGGCGATAATTTCAGCTTCTTGATTAGCGCTATTACTAAAGAACTTGTTCATTGAATCTAAATCAAATACCGCATAATCATCAGCGCCTAACGACTCATCAACCGTTAGTGTATATTTTTTATTTTCTTTATATGTAATGGTGTTGTTAGTGCTAGCCATATTTTGAAATGATGTTGATGCTTGTTCTAATTCATTTTTAAAATTTATAGCGGTAGTAGTTAAATCAGCATTAATGGATATGCCTGAAGAGTTTTGAATTTCCTGATTATTAACGCGAACCTTATGGCCATTATCAAAAGTAGAAAGTGAATTGCTGCTTCCAACCTCCATACTACCTTTAACACTAATACCTGAACTGCCTTGAACAGATCCCGCAACTTGTAATGTAGCACCTGCATAAGGTGAAGTTAAATGCTCACCCACACCTATTTTTGAATTGGCAATTAAATCACCACCCACAAAAACTTTACCATCAACATGAGAGCTTGTTTGAAAGTCTTCTATTGTTACAACATTGTAGTCTTGTAATACGAAAGAGCCTGCAGTTACGGAGCATGAAAAACACGTTAATAATGATAAAATAGCGGTAAATTTGGTCACGGTTATCTCTTAAAGAATGTATAGCTGTAATATGAAGGCATATTACATGATTATATTGGCGCATATTTTAACCGTTAGTGTGATTTAAGTAAAGATTAGAATATATATTCTATATATTCAGCAAAGCTGATTGCGAGTTACTGATGAAAAGTCTTAAATAGAGGGCTTTAATAGTATAAATTTACTTTAATTATTTGAGCCATAGCCTGTTTTTAAACGGATAAGTAGGGAAAAGAAGCATTCTTTGCGTAAAAAACCATCAAACAAACAATAAAGATAAAAAAAACGTAATATATTTGAATTTAACTATTGCAAGGCGGAAAACATTACACTAGAATTCGCACCACTTAATGTAGTGCCGACTTAGCTCAGTTGGTAGAGCAACTGACTTGTAATCAGTAGGTCGCCAGTTCGATTCCGGCAGTCGGCACCATTAATACTTATAAAGCACAAGTTTTATAAGGTACCTTTAATTAAAGGTATGGCTTGATGTGGAGGGGTTCCCGAGTGGCCAAAGGGATCAGACTGTAAATCTGACGGCTCAGCCTTCGGTGGTTCGAATCCACCTCCCTCCACCATATTTCGATTTATGCTTGTTTAAGCTGTAAAGGCAGATAAGGATAAATCAAAAACAGAGATGAATTGATAGAAAAGCGGGTGTCGTATACTGGCTATTACCTCAGCCTTCCAAGCTGATGAAGCGGGTTCGATTCCCGCCACCCGCTCCAATCTTTGTATATGAATGCTGATATGGCTCAGTTGGTAGAGCGCACCCTTGGTAAGGGTGAGGTCGGCAGTTCGAATCTGCCTATCAGCACCATTCCTAGATTAATCTATCCTCATTTCACATTAAAAAATAAATTTAAACAGTATATTATTACTATACCCAGAGGTATTGAAAAATGGCTAAAGCAAAATTTGAACGTCTAAAACCGCATGTTAACGTTGG
>NZ_PJAI02000002.1 GCF_002843355.2 Colwellia echini | reverse complement strand
CTTTTTACTTTATACCGCAAAACTCCCGCGAGGGGGAGGAGTCCATACATCTCCTGCGTCGCTTATTTTAGCCAACAATAATTTGCCCATTAACAGGGCGTTAGCAGTTTAAACATTGTAGGTAATATGATTCCGAGTAAAAAAATATCTCAAACTGTTTTAGAGTTTGGGAAAGGTATAATCGCAGGATTACCTTTGAATTATACTAAAGAAGAATTTGAGGCAACAATGAAAATAGTTGTAACTGCTTGGAATGCGGTTGCCATGGATTCTTGGGGAAATGGAACAAAATTCGAATCAGAGTTGTTGTCTCTTATGGAGACATCCCCTAAAAACGTAAAATTAGAAATGAAGCGCCTAATTAAGCGTAAGAAAACCAAGTTTGCAAATGATCCAAGAGCTGTTGGAGATTTTTGGGTTAGAGAAAGTAGCGGAGAAATTACTTTTGGTTGTGAAGCTCGTTTAAATGTAGAAAACGCTCCAGCAAGCAATACGGAACATTAGTGTAATCAACTGCTAACAAGCCACTCAAGTGGGACTAAAAACAGTTGGCTACTTTCGCTCCGCTCAATATTATAGCCAACAATTTTTAGTCCCCTAGTAAGGCGTTATATTTTCTAGAACGCGGAGTTAACATCTATACTTTTATGTAATATTCTCACGATAAATATTTGACTGTTTTTATACTCTTTGTAATAGATAGCATGACTAGCTTGTGGGTATTTGCTGTAACCTTCTCTTATATAATCACAGTTAATACCTAGCTCGGGATCATTAGCTAATAAATGGAACGTTTTATCTAATACTTTTAAGTAATCATTCCGTTGAGCTAGTCCCCAAGTTATTTGGGTATATTTAGCTATTTTAATTAAGTCTGTTTTGGCTTTCGAAGATAATACAAACTTATTCATTAATGGTTATCTTTATCTAATTCAGTCAATAAGCTTTCATAGCTGTACTCGGCAACGCCGCTTTGTTCGCCTTGGATTAACATATTACGTAAATTTAAAAGCTTAGCTTCTTGATCTTCTAAGGCTCTTAATCCAGCTCTAACGATTTCACTTGCTGAGCCATAACGACCAGAGTTAAGTTGTTGGTTTATAAACTGATCAAAATGATCACCTAGTGTAACGCTTGTATTTTTAGCCATGATGTAAAACCTCATAAGTACCTATATATAATATATTATGGTACAAAAAATATTACAAGTCACTCAAAAGGACAAATAACAGTAGTACCAACTTCGATAAGCATGGAATTAATTTCATTGATTCTCAAGAGCTTTGGGCTGATCCTGATTTACTTCAAGTAAAAGCTAAATCCGAAGGAGAACAACGCTACTTAGTAATCGGAACTATTGCTGGTAAATTCAGGTCTGCTGTTATTACATATCGTGATGACACTATTAGAATTATCTCAGTTAGACGCTCACGTAAAGTGGAGGTATCAATATATGAAAGCTGAACAATTCGATCAAAAATTCGATGCTAACGAAGACGATATACTTGATGATTTAGATTTATCAACAATATCTCGTCCCAATCAAACACAGAAAAGAGTGAATGATGATTTTACATCTTGGGTAATTGACTCTCTTGATAAAGAAGCAAGTCGTGTTGGAACAACACGTCAATCTATTATAAAAGTTTGGTTAGTCGAAAGATTGGAGCAACAAGCTGCTAACAAGCAAATCAACTAGGGCTAAAAAATTGGTTTTGTATTGTTTTTTAATGAGGTGAAAATTTTTTCGGCAACTGATGCGCAATTGCGCAATACGCTGGCTGTAACTATTTTTTAAAACAACACAGCGCAGTTGTAAATATAATAACTCAGTGGTTAAGTATCTTATTAATTCTTGAATTTAGGATTAAAACACTCATCTTCATCTAACACTGTCGCTATGGCATTGACCAAATTTGTTAATTGTTTGGCGTTAATAATAAGCGGTGGAATAATATAAATTAACTTACCAAAAGGTCGTATCCAAACACCTAATTCCACAAAACGTTTTTGAATATTTGCTACATTAACCGTTTGTTTACACTCTACAGCACCAATAGTGCCTAACACCCGTACATCTTCAACACGGGCGTTATTTGCTAATGGCAATAATAACGAGGTTAATGTATTTTCAATTTTTTTAACTTGGCTTTGCCAATTGTTTTCAATGAGTAAATCAATACTGGCATTGGCTACAGCACAGGCGAGGGCGTTGCCCATAAATGTCGGGCCGTGCATAAAACAGCCTGCTTCACCATCGCTAATAGTTTTTGCAATATGGTTCGAACACAAAGTGGCAGCAAGTGTGATATAGCCACCGGTTAAGGTTTTACCTAAGCACATAATATCAGGGCTTATATCTGCCCATTCACAGGCAAATAGTTTTCCAGTTCTACCAAAACCTGTGGCAATTTCATCAACAATCATTAATACGTCATATTGATCACATAATTCGCGACAGGCTTTTAAATACTCGGGGTGATAAAAGCGCATACCACCAGTGCCTTGTACAATAGGCTCAATAATAAAAGCGGCTATCTCGTTATGATGATCAGCAAACAACTTGGCTAATTCTACCATTTCATCATTTGACCAAGTCTCACCAAACTTAATACGTGGTGCTGGAGCAAAATAATGCTGCATTAGGACTTGATCAAAAATTTGATGCATACCCGTAACCGGATCACATACCGACATGGCGGCAAAAGTATCGCCGTGATAGCCATTTTTAACGGTTAATAACTTGGTTTTAGTTAATTTCATTTGTTTTTTTGCGGCTACAGCATGTTGATATTGCAGTGCCATTTTCATAGCGACTTCAACACTTACTGAGCCAGAATCAGACAAAAATACCTTGTCTAAACCTTTTGGTGTTAAGCGTATTAACTTTTCACATAAGGTGATTGCACTTTGATGCGTTAGACCGCCAAACATAACATGTGACATTTTAGCGGCTTGATCTTGCAGTGCTTTATTTAAAACAGGGTGATTGTAGCCATGTAAAACAGACCACCAGGAAGACATACCATCAATGAGTTGCTCACCACTGGCTAGATTGATCATAACGCCATTTGCGCTTTCAACTAAATAACTAGGTAATGGCTCTGACATCGATGTATAAGGGTGCCAGACGTTTTCTTTATCAAACTGTAGCAATGTGTTTTGTTCATAATTTGTTAGGGTTGTTTGTTTATTGCTCATTTGTTAACTAAAAATCTCTTTAATCGTTGACATCATGGTAGGTAAGGCTAGACTACCCGTTAAGTAAACTAGATGCAATTGGGTTTTATGTGTAAACATAGCTCAATAGCCAAACTATTATAAGAAGAGCCACAAAACATGTCACAAGCACAGTCAGCCAATTCTATCGCTCGCCACAACTGGACTTTAAAAGAAGTAAATGAATTATTTGCTATGCCTTTTAATGATCTAATGTTTAAAGCACAAACTGTTCACCGTGAAAACTTTAATCCAAACGAAGTACAAGTAAGTACCTTGCTTTCGATTAAAACCGGTGCTTGCCCTGAAGACTGTAAGTACTGCTCGCAAAGTGCGCGTAACAAAACAGATTTAGAAAAAGAAAGTTTATTAGCCGTTGAAAAAGTTTTAGAAGCCGCACAACGTGCAAAAGAGATGGGCTCAACCCGTTTTTGTATGGGCGCAGCTTGGCGTAATCCTAAAGAGCGCGACATGCCATACGTACTTGATATGGTAAAAAGTGTAAAAGCGCTTGGTATGGAAACGTGTATGACACTGGGTATGTTATCAGGTGATCAAGCAGATCAATTAAATGACGCGGGTTTAGATTACTACAACCATAACTTAGATACATCGCCTGAACATTATAATCAAATTATCACTACCCGTACTTATCAAGACAGACTTGATACACTAACAAATGTTCGCAGTGCAGGTATGAAAGTATGTAGTGGCGGTATTGTTGGTTTAGGTGAAAAAGCAGTAGATCGCGCATCATTACTAATTCAATTATCAAATCTAAGCCCACAACCTGAAAGTGTGCCAATTAACATGTTAGTTAAAGTGGAAGGAACGCCTTTAGCAGACGTTGATGATTTAGACAGCTTTGATTTTATTCGTTGTATTGCGGTTGCTCGTATTATGATGCCGCAAAGTCATGTGCGTTTATCAGCAGGTCGTACCGCAATGAACGAGCAGATGCAAGCCATGTGTTTCCTTGCCGGAGCTAACTCAATCTTTTATGGTTGTAAGTTATTAACCACTGAAAACCCAGAAACTAATCAAGATATTGCGTTGTTTGAAAAGTTAGGTATCAATACTGAAACTGTTGTTGGTGATACTGAGCTATCAGACAAGATATTAAAAACCGCGATTGTTGATCAACAAAATAGCGACTTATTCTACAACGCTTCGGTTTAAATATAACGGACAACGTAGCTGCAAGCTTATAAAGGTATCTTTAAAAAGGTAGCTTTATTCGCTAAGTCAGAAACTTACGCTTAGAAGATTTTAAAGTATGGCTTTCGATTTTATTCGCTCCGACATTGCAGAGCAAAAAAATAAGTCACGTTATCGACAATTGATTTGCGCTCAAACCGGAAATTATGCCGTAAAGAGCGTAATTAATGATAATGAGAATAATAAAATTGTTATCAATGGTAAGTCTTATCTCAATTTTTCTTCTAATGACTATCTAGGATTAAATAATCATCCTGAGATAAACAAAGCATTGCAGCAAGGCGCTGACAGGTTTGGAACTTGTGCAAGTAGCTCAAGCTTAGTCACTGGTTATCATTATGCCCATCAAGCGCTTGAAGCTGAAATCTGTCAATGGCTCAATAAGCCCAAGTGTTTACTTTTTTCAAGTGGTTTTGGCGCCAACCTAGCCATTTTTAATGCGTTAGGTAAAAACTCAGATAGTCACTTTTTTCTTGATAAACTCAGTCACGCGTCTATGATTGATGGAGCTTATCAAAGTAAAGCAACCGTTAAACGTTTTAGTCATAATAATATTGAACACTTATCTAGCTTATTAACTAACGCCAAAATTTCACCGAACAAACTTATCGCCTCAGAAGGTGTTTTTAGTATGGACGGTTGCCAAGCTAATGTGAGTGATTTAGCGCAGGTTGCAAAAGTAGAAAAATCTTGGCTTTATCTTGATGACGCACACAGTATTGGCGTTATTGGTAACCAAGGTGAGGGCAGTAATAGCATTGCTAATATTGATATTACTATGGCGACCTTCGGTAAAGCACTTGCAACAAGTGGCGCTTTTTTAGCATGTGATGAAAATTTACATGAGTATCTAGTTAATTTTTCGCGACATTATATTTATTCTACAGCAATTTCTCCTGCGCTTGCTTGGGCGACAAAAACAAGTATTTTACTGGCTCAAAAAGAGCAATGGCGACGAGAAAAAATTAAAGAATTGAGCGCGTTATTTATTGATTTATTAGATGACTCCATTGAGGTAATACCAACTCAATCTTCGATTCATGCCATTATTATTGGTGATGAAGAAAAAGCATTAGCGGTAAGTGATTTACTCAAAAAACAGGGCATTTGGTTAACTGCAATACGTCCACCAACAGTTGCAGTTAATAGCTCAAGGTTACGCGTTACAATATGTGCTAATCATAATACACAAGATATCAAATACTTAGCAGAATGCATTAATAAGGCTATCGTATAATGCCCCATTCAGAACAAGAAAAAACCAACAGAATAAAAATTGCTAAAAGCTTTGGCTCTGCCAGTAAATCTTACGATGTTTCGGCAAGACTACAGCGATATTCGGGTAAACATTTGATGACTTGGTTGCCGAATCGTCATGATCTTACCGTGTTAGATTTAGGCTCAGGAACAGGCTTTTTTACCGACTTATTAGCGGGTACTTATAAGCAAGTTATTGGCTTAGATATTTCAATTGAAATGCTAAAATTCGCTAAAGAAAACCGTAAAGAAAGTATTTTATGGGTTGAAGGTGATGCGCATAAAATTCCACTACAAGATAATAGTATTGATTTCATTTATTCAAATTTAGTGATCCAATGGTTCGAGCCTCTGGATGAAGCTATCACTGAAATGATGCGGGTTTTAAAACCAGGCGGCTTACTTATATTTACTACCCTAGTTGATGGAACATTACACGAGCTTAAATCTTCTTGGGCACAAGTAGATGAAGATCAGCATGTGATAGATTTTAAAACGGTTAATGAATTAAACGCTTTATTTAATAATGATAAAAGCACTATCATTGAACAAAAATGCCAAGATATTATTCTCGAATATCAAAATGTCATTCATTTAGCACGTGAACTTAAAGGTTTGGGGGCTAATCATTTAGCAGAAAAGAAAAACCGTGGTCTTTCTGGTAAAGACAAATGGTTTAAAATGACCGAGCATTATAAAGATTTTTTAGAGCCTGACGGAATTTATCCTGCAACTTACCGATTATTTTCAGGGTTAGTGGTTAAGCTAAATCACTAACCTCTTAAGTAATTACTAAATCAAGTTTAAAGAAAATTTTTTAGATATCTATTAACTCGTTAACCCGCGATTATCTATCAATTGTATTACTACTTTAAAAATCTAATATCACTTCAAAAAATAATTAAGAGCCTGTAATGAAAGAATTATTTATTACCGCCACAGATACTGATGCGGGCAAAACCTTTGTTAGTTGTGCGCTTATTTATGCATTATCCCAGCAAGTTAATTCATTAACAAAGCGACAATGTAAAGTTGCTGCATTCAAACCTGTTTCCGCAGGTTGCGAGTTAGTTAAAGAGCAATTGATAAATGAAGATGCAAAATTACTGAGTGAGTTTGCAAATTGCGGGCAAAGTATTCAAAACATTAATCCAATTGCCTTTGAAGAAGCTATTGCGCCACATATTGCCGCGAAAAAACACAACAAAAAAATAACTATTACTGAAATAAGTAAGTATTACCAATCAGTAAAAGCAGCAGCAAAAAGCGTTGATGTTGATTATATTTTGACAGAAGGCGCAGGTGGTTGGCGTTTACCGCTAGGAAGTTCAAGCCAAGAGAGCAAAAGTGATTCAAGCAATTATCAATTTCTGTCTGATTTTGCTATCGCTGAACAACATCAGGTTATACTAATTGTAAACATGAAATTAGGTTGTTTAAACCACGCGCTATTAACCTTTGAAACAATTAAAGCAGATGGGCTAACTTGTATTGGCTGGGTTGCTAATTGCGCCAGCGAAATTTCAATGAGTAATCTTAATGAAAATATTGATGAACTTGAGCAGTTACTTCCTATACCGAAAATTGCCCAGTTCAATTTTATTGCTGATGTTGATGAGCAGGGTAACAAAATATCTTTTATAGATAAAATTAAACAAGTCGCTAGCAAAATAAACTTAGCGCCTATAGTTTCCTAACTTTACTCTGTATACCTTATTTAATATTTAATCCTCATATTTCACTAAGTCCAATACTAAATTTTCACCCCGAAAGATTAATTGATCCAACCAATAGCTATATAAAAATACTTGTCTTGATCATAGATGGAAAAGTAGGGATCAACCTGAGACTTAGTTAAAATGTCTATCGGTGAAAAGGGCAATATTCGTTAACGATGTAAGTAGCATGTTTGCTTTACATTCTATGAATTATAAAATTAAATCATAGAATGTATGTGAATAATAAGTTGCTGCGTTGCAGCCAATCTTATGTAATTACACTCCAGTATCTAACTATTTTATTTATACTTCTAGTTAATCTCTTCTTGAACTTGAATATTTATCCTTATTAAATTTTGATCAATTTTTTAATTAAGTGATATTACTACTTTGCTAACTCTGCAAAACAGGCACTGGCAATAAAACCTGAACGGGTTTTATATTCTCCTGATTTACTTACTTTCTCATCAATCTGGCTAATCAATAACTCAGGTAATGTCACATTTATTTTATGACTTTTCCCTAAGTAGGGCGTTATATCGATGCTTACAATTGCCCAAAAAGCCTGTGAAAACGTGTAAGGATTTTCTTGCATGTAACTTTTTCTATGCAGTTCTAAGCTGTTTGCGTTAGGCACTTTTTCACCATATTCAGCCAAAATAGCAAGATGAGACTTTATCGATTCTGTTATTTCCTCTAACCCTAAATCAATCGTTTTAGTGGTAATTCCACAGCCAGGTAAGTCGGGAACTGACACCTGATAATTGTCTTTTTTTTCATCAAATATAAACATAATTGCGTACTTCATTTTTAACTCCTAACAGCACTAAAAATACACTTAAACAGCATTAAAAGCAGTATAACCCCAATAACCCTGCAGTGCAACATATAAATAACCCCAATAACCCCTAAAGAAAATACGTTCGTAACTCTGGTAACTCTGTATCATTATGTGCGAATAACCCTAGTAACTCCGGTGTCTTTATGTAGGTAACTGTTTACTTCGGTTTATAGATACTATTAATCTAAATTTTTTTTCTGTGGTTTATTTACTGTTTATTATTTTCGTAAAATTAATGCTTAATAATAAAAATAACTGTTGGTTTACAAGTGATCCTATAAAAGGGATCTAAGAGTTATCATTTGTGTGGATCATGTAGAATTTGATCTCTATAATGAAAAGACAAATACAAAATAATTTAGTTAATAACTGTCAAAAATAAGACCTAGAAAAGTAGATTAAGCGCTTAATAAATGAACATTATATGTTTTGAAAAATGCAATAAATAACGCTCAAGACGGCCTTTGTTTTCACTATAAATTAGCGACATTTACTTTTGCTTTAGGCAACTGATTTAACTATTTATGAGGCTATTCATAAGGACTAATATGAAAGAACTTTTACACGGTAATCCAGAGTTATTAATCACGGTAGTTGGCATTGGCGGATGTGGTTGCAATACGGTAAATATGCTGCATGAAAATAACTTATCTGGGCAAGTAAATTTAATTGCGGTGAATACAGATCTTGCCGCGCTAAACAGTATTAATGTAGAGAAAAAGATCCTTATCGGAGAGAACCTAACTAATGGTTATGGTGCTGGTGCTGATCCTGATATAGGTTTTCAAGCCGCGCAAGAAAGTGAGGAATTATTGCGAAATGCTATTATGGATAGTGATATTGTTATTATTACGGCAGGCTTTGGTGGCGGTACTGGTACTGGCGCAAGTCCGTTAGTTGCTAAAATTTGTCGTGAATTAAAAATTAACTGTTTGGCAATTGTTACTTTGCCTTTTGAGTCAGAAGGACAAAAGCGTTTAGATTATGCTTTACAAGGCATCGACGACATAAAAGAGCCTATTCATGCTTACATTACTTTATCAAATGATTTGTTATTGAAAGGCTTAGGTGAAAGTGTTGGCTTATTCTCTGCGTTTAACCAAAGTAATGAGGTACTTAAAAACTTACTTATTGCTTTGGTACAAATGTTAAATGAAACAGGTTACGTTAACGTTGATAAAAATGACTTCTCAACCATTTTGTCTTATGAAGGTGAGTCTATATTAGGGGTAGGAAAAGCGAATTCAGAAGAAGAAGCATTCGACGCTCTAGATCAAGCTCTTAATAATCCGCTGGTTTCTATTGCTAATATTGATACAGCTAAAGGTATTATATTCCAGTTGTTTTGTAAGTCAGAGCCTAAACTTTCTACTTATAATGGCTTAATAGACCATATCCGCACAAAAATAACTAATCGCTCAGTACTTATCGTACCAGGCGTTACGTTAGATCCGAACTTAACATCTGAAATTGAAATATTGATTATTGGCTCGGGGATAACTAGCGAAAAAACAGTTACAAAACCGATAATAGATATTGAACAGACACCATTAATGCCAATACCAGAGTCTGAACACAGTGAGGGCCAAACTAAACTACATGAAAACCAGCACGGAGTTGTCGCCAATTCATATGCTCCAGAGCATGATTATATAGATGATGAGCTGAGTTTTATTAATCAAGGTGAGTCATTAACCGATATACCTGCAATTACGCGAAAATTAATGGCTATTAATCGACTGTAATTGTTAACTTATTTTAACGTTTTTTCATCGTGATTTCGCTCATTACATTTTATTTTCTGGTACCTGCGGTCAAATAATGTGATCCTATAATTTATTGAAACGTATATTTATTGCAACGAATAATATTCTAGTATCCATTAACGCTTAATTTTACGAGTAACAAAATGATAAAAAACATGAGAACATCAATTAAATTATTATGTAGTTTAGCAAGTGTTGTTGGCTTTTCAGTGCTAGCAACTGATCTTAAAGTAGGCGACGAAGCGCCTAACTTTAACTTACAAGCCACTAACGGCGATTACTATCAATTGAGTGATTACAAAAATAAGCAAGCAGTTGTACTTGCCTGGTATCCTATGGCAAACACTCGAGGCTGTACCATTGAATGCAAATCATTGACAGAAGATGGCCATTTAATACGTGAGTATGATGTTAGTTACTTTATGGCAAGTGTTGATCCGCTTGATGATAATCGTGACTTTGCCGAAAAAACTGGCGCTGACTTTCCAATGTTAAGTGATCCGAGTAAAGAGGCTGCTAAAGCCTATGATGTGCTTAATATGGTAAGCGTTGCTAGTCGTGTGACTTTTTATATTTCAAAAGAAGGCAAAATCATAAAAATTGATGAGGATGTTTCTCCTAAAACAGCAGCCCAAGATATGGCTGATACTTTAGGTACTTTAAACGTCGCTCAAAAAACAAAATAAACTTGAAATCAAGTTAACGTAATGTGTAAATATGGCTAAACCCAACAAAAAAGGTCCAAACAAAACAATAGATATTTTCTGCAAAAATTGTAATTTTTTACTATTTAAATATAGAAAAGGTGGCAAGGGCGCTTTAGTAAAATGTTTTAAAGAAAGAATTAGCCAAGACTTTACGCTAATCTCTTGTACTTGCCCGCAATGTGATAAAGCATTCGTGAGAGATTGTTTAGTTAGAGGTACGCCAGCGTTTAAGTTTATTGGTGGTAAGGTTTGGTATAAGTAACCTGAAATAGTATTTACAGGTTACTTGATAATTATTTATCTCGAGCTCGGGATATTTACTTTTATTGATTTGGTGTTAGCTTATTCTTTAATGCTGGATTTTTTGGCTGACATTAGGCAATTTTACTGACAATAAAGTAGCAATAGCTAAAAAGGCAGAAGATATCCAAAGACAAGCGGCTAATCCGTGTTCTTGATAAACCCAACCAGACAACAAAGTGCCTATTAACCTTCCCATAGCATTAGCCATATAGTAAAAGCCAACATCCATCGACACACCATCTTTCCCTGCATAACTGACAATCAGATAGCTATGCAGTGATGAGTTTACGGCAAACACAGCACCAAAAATTAACAAACCAATAATGATTGATATTTGAATATGAAAATCATAATGCAGGGCGAGGGCAATTGCAGCAGGAATTAGCGTAAGGTAACTTGCCCACATAAATGCGGCTTTACCCGAAGGTACCATGCCTTTACTTTTACCTGTAAACATTGGCGCAATAGATTGCACTATGCCATAACCGATAACCCAAGTTGCCATAAAAGTGCCCACCCACCAATGATCCCAATCAAAGGTAACCGCTAAATAAACAGGTAGTGCGACTACAAACCATACGTCACGCGCGCCAAATAGAAACATTCTTGCCGCTGAAAGAGTATTAATTGCAGGGCTTTTAGAAAATATCTCGGTAAATTTGGGCTTATAACTGGCTTTGCCTAAATCAGCTTTTAACATAATTAAGCTAAAAATCCACACTAAGGCTAATAACGACGCCATTAGTATTACCGCACCTTTAAACTCAAATAAAGTGAGGAGTAGGCCCCCGAGAAAGAAACCAACACCTTTTAAAGCATTTTTAGAGCCAGTTAATATAGCAACCCATTTATATAGGGTTGCTTCACCGTCTTTTGCTTCTTGTGGCACTAATAACTTAATCGAGCTTTTAGCGCTCATTTTATTTAAGTCTTTGGCAATACCTGATAATGCTTGAGCAATCATCACATATACAACGGTAAGCATTTCTGCAGGTACTGCTAGCATAGCTAAAGCGATAATCTGCATGCCTAGACCAATGTTCATGGTTTTATTTAAACCGAGCCTTGCGCCTAACCAGCCACCAACAAGATTAGTAATTACGCCAAACACTTCATAAAACAAAAACAACATGGCAATATTTAAAGGGCTGTAACCTAGCTGATGAAAATACAGCACAACTAGCATGCGTAGTGCGCCATCAGTTAAAGTAAACGCCCAATAATTACCGGTAATCACCAAGTATTGTTTAACTTGAGGTGATAAAGCTTTTAGTGAAGAGATAGACATGATTATTCCTGCTTACTTTTTATCAGCCAAACCAACTTTTAATGCAAGCTCGGCTGTACGGTTTGCGTAGCCCCATTCGTTGTCATACCACACGTATAATTTCACTTGCGTATCGTTAACTACCATAGTTGAAAGCGCATCAATGATGCTTGAACGCGGATCACCTTTATAATCAACAGAAACAAGTGGACGTACTTCAAAACCTAAAATACCACTAAGTTCATTCTCTGCCGCGTCTTTTAGCAATTGGTTAACTTCTTCAACGCTAGTATTTCTTTCAACTTCAAAAACACAATCAGTAATTGAAGCATTAGTTAATGGCACCCGAATAGCATGACCATTTAGCTTTCCTTTTAGTTCAGGAAAAATATGAGTGATGGCAGTTGCCGAGCCCGTTGTTGTTGGTATTAAACTAGTACCACATGAACGTGCGCGGCGTAAGTCTTTATGCGGAGCATCAATAATGGTTTGGGTGTTAGTAATGTTATGAATAGTGGTAATTGAACCGTGCTTAATACCAATTTTTTCATGAATAACTTTAACTACAGGCGCTATACAGTTAGTGGTACATGAGGCGGCAGTAACAATAGAGTGAATGTCTTGGTCATACAAATCATCATTAACTCCCATTACTACGTTTAACACGCCGTCTTCTTTAACAGGGGCTGTTACAACAACGCGTTTAACACCTTGCTCTAAGTAAGCTTGTAATAATGCTTTGGTTTTAATTTTACCTGACGCTTCAATAACTACATCACATTTTGACCAATCGGTATCTTGAGTCGCTACATTTTGTGTGCAACGGATGGTTTTGCCGTTTATTAGCATAACTTCGCCATCGGTAGTCTTTTCACTGGTTGCTTCGTGTTTCCATTTGCCTTGTACAGAATCAAAGTTAATTAGGTGCGTAAGTGTTGCCGCATCACCAGCGGGATCGTTAATGTGAACAATTTCTACATCATCCCAATCAAATGCTGCGCGCATTGATAAACGTCCCATACGACCAAAGCCGTTAATACCTATTTTAATTGTCATGTTATTCCTTAATTTATGCTTAAAATGTAACTGTTATGTAAATATAAAAATTAAATATGTGCGATTCGTAATAAAAAAATTAGTTAAACCAGTGTTTGGTTTTATTAATAAAGTAAACCAGTGACAGCATCACAGGTACTTCAACCAGTACGCCAACCACTGTTGCTAACGCCGCACCTGAATGTAAGCCAAACAGTGATATAGCAACTGCTACGGCTAATTCAAAAAAGTTAGAGGTACCAATTAAACAGGCTGGGCCTGCAATGTTATGCGGTAACTTCATTAATTTTGCTGCGATAAAAGCGATTAAGAATATACCGTAAGTTTGAATCATTAACGGAATAGCAATTAGACCAATAGTTAATGGGTCTTCAACAATGGTATTTGCTTGAAAACCAAATAATAAAATGACCGTTGCTAATAAACCTACAACTGACCAGGGTTTCATAGCCGCTAAAAAGTATTCAAGAGATTTTCCGTTATTATTGTTGGCAGAGTTGTTTAGCTTCTTACGGGTGATAATGCCTGCGGTTAAGGGCAGTAATACATAAAGTACAACAGAAATAAGTAAGGTTTCCCAAGGTACTTGAATATCGCTTACGCCTAGCAATAGTGCAGAAATGGGCGCAAAAGCAAATATCATGATCACATCATTCACAGACACTTGTACTAAGGTGTAATTTGGATCGCCTTTAGTTAGCTGCGACCAAATAAATACCATGGCGGTGCAGGGCGCAACCCCCAGTAAAATCATACCCGCAATGTATTCTTGTGCTGAGGCGGGGTCAACCAAGTCGGCAAATAGTCCATTGAAAAACAACCAACCTAAGCCCGCCATGGTAAATGGTTTAATTAACCAGTTAATGACAATGGTTAATACTAATCCTTTCGGGTTTTTACCCACATCTTTGATGGCAGAAAAATCAATTTGTACCATCATTGGATAAATCATCACCCAAATAAATACCGCCACTACGATATTTACGTGTGCTATTTCAAAGTTGGCAATAGTTTGAAATACTTCAGGTTGCCATAAACCTAATACGACCCCAATGATAATACTAAGCCCGACCCATACTGATAAATAACGCTCAAAAACACCCACAGATATGTCCTTTTATTTATTGTTTGTTGGAAAATTTGTTATCTATATATACAAAAAAGAATGATGTACTTGATACTTTTTACTTGCAAAAGCTGCTTCTTTCAGGCCTGTTTTTCATGTAATTTAATCGCATTAACTCTTCGCTTATAAGCGAAATATTATTTTCTGTTGTTTGCGCAATAATAGATTTAGCCCACAAAGGTAAATCAGGATTAATACGGTAAAACACCCATTGGCCGTGCTTTCTATCAATGATAACGCGTGCTCTTTTTAGTACGGAAAGGTTACGCGATACTTTTGGTTGGCAGTCTTCATCTAAAGATTCCATCAATTCGCATACACAAAGCTCGCCGTGATAATGAGCTAGCATTAATGTTTTTAGGCGAATTTGATCTGTTAAACATTTAAAGAAATCAGTAGGAATAAAATCAATTAAATTATCATCATTACTGTCAAATACTTTAAGCTCGCTCTCGTTTTCTTGAGATTTATTTACCGAAGCTGTACTGCTGTTTTCTTGATCTAATGGCGGGGTGGTTTTATGGCGTAATGCTTTATCTTCAACCAGAAGAAACATTGAAAGTCGGTTATTTAGTTCATTAAGAGTGACAGAAAAAGGGTTACTTCCTGCACGGTCTTTTGGATCAGGAAAATCCCAAGCTAATTGCTTTTTCGCGTTAGGGTAGTCTCTGCATTCTGTGTTTGCTTTGTCACAAAGGGTAATAACGTAATCAAAATGTTGTCCGGTAAAAGTCGAAACATCTTTAGAAATTAAGTCTGACGAATTTAACCCAAATTTGCTTAAGGCTTCAATTGCTCGATCGTCTACTTGCTCAGGGAGAGTTCCAGCGCTATGTACTTCAAATTTATTACCGGCCTTATGTTTAAGTAAGGCTTCGGCCATTTGTGATCTTGCCGAATTACCAGTACATAAGAATAAGACTTTTGACTTTAATTGTGTTGATTTTTTCATAGGACATCTTAAAAAGTAAATATAAATAACATTATATATATGAAATATCATATATTCAAATTTATTTACCCATAATTTCTTATAAAAATTTGTTCAATACATTTAGTATAAAAGTTTCAGGTAGCCCAATTAGTAAGTAAATTTAGATATTTAACTTTTAAAATAATTAAAGTTGTACAAATACACACATTTACAGTACATCTTTAAGCAATTGAACAATCTGTATTGGCATATTATGAGGGAACGTTAAACGAGAGGAATTTTATTCGTGGATATTAACCAAGCAAGAATCAAAGCAAACTGTAATCACGTAACTAGCGTTAGTTTAGACCATAAAGCGTTTGTGCCTCTTATTCATATAAAACGAAGTGACGTATTGTATGCGAGTGAAATACGAGTCATGTTGTCAAGCAGGCGATCAATTCGTACACAGGCTTTCTTAACAACTTATGCAATTAAAATTAAAATACTTAATCCAAGCTAAGGTTACTTAACTCATTTAACTCATTTAACTCATTTAAATCACTTAAGTCGAGCTAACTATAAATGGTGCTGATGTAGTTAATAATACTTGAATTCAAGATATAATATCGTTAAATAAATTTTAAAAATTAACGGAGGGCAATTTGGCTCTTGCTAACATAAAGCTAAATATTTTGGTCGAGCAGGTAACTTTGGGGCCAAACCAGTTTAAAAGCGCAATTATTTACAAAGCTCGCGGTAGGTTTAAAGGGTATTCTTGGTACTTTCAAGCAAATGCTTCTTCATGGTTATTGGAAATAGCAGAAGATATGTCGATTGAACCTAGGGAGTTACCACTAGTTGGCTATGCTTGTGGTGGTTGGTTATTTGAAACTAATGAAAAAATAAATTTCTCGGCTGATGAACATGAGTTAATAGTTGAGCTACCATTAAAATTAGCTTTTGTTTTTAACTTGTTTTTTGAGAATAAGCTTAATTATTTACCCGCAGTTAGCTGCCCTTGTAGTGAATAATATTAGCGTGAGTAAAGTTAGGGGAAATAGCTAAACACTGATTATTTACGCTAAAATAAGCTGAAACCAACCAAAAACTGCTTTTTTACTGTAAAATATATCACTCTTCAAACTTATTAATTTTGCTTGTCTGCTCTTATTTGAGCCAATTATCGGAAAATCAATTTATGCGCGTCGCCGTCTCTCAGTTTGCTAGCTCTGCAAATACCCAACAAAATTTAGCAAATTGTTTACGCATTATAGCAAAAACAGCCGAATGTAAGCCCGATATCATTGTATTGCCTGAATATTGTAATACGCTATTTTGTCATTTTAAACCATCTTACATCGATCATAACCATGCATGGCAACAAGCTTTGTCTATAGAGGGTGAATTTCTACAAGCTATTGCTGAGCAAGCGTTGGTACATAACTGTTATATAGTTATTAATATTAGTTTAAAGCGTGATCTTAGCCGCAACATAACTGTTAGCATGGCTGAATCAAATGCTAAATCAAACATTACGGTAACCTCTTGTTTATTCTCTCCACTGGGGAAACTAATTCATCAGCAAGACAAGCAAACCTTATCCGGCTTTGAGCAAAAGTATTTTATTACAGGTAGTGAAGCGGCTCAGGTTATTCCAATACTACAGTCCCATAAAAAGAACACTCAATTAGGTTTATTATCGGGCCAGCAAAGCATGAACTTTCATCCTGCTCGAACATTAGCGTTAGCTGGTGCACAACTTATTTGTAATTCATACAATACTTTTACGATAGATCAAAGTCAGTTACACGACATAGCGATTGCCAGTGAAAATAACATTTTTATCGCCACGGCTAATAAAGTAGGCTCATTAATGAATGAAGAAGCTTTAGCTACTAATTTGTCTGGTGAAAATATTGAAGAATTTCTGATAGGCTCAGGGCAAAGCCAAATAATATCACCACAAGGACTTGTATTAGCAAAGTTAGGAGGTACTGAAGAGGGGTTTACTTTTGCGGATATTGACTTGACTGATAATGAAGCAAAATCGATAGTTGGTATCAATACTAAATATCGCCCTGATGGCACATCAATTGTTAACCAGCGCCGTCCTGAGCTTTACTCTGTTCAAGCAGCGGTTGATGGCGCATCTACAAAAGCAAACCTTCAGCAAAGTCAGTGCTTAAATCAAGAGAGTTATGATAAAGCCTCACGGGTTCCTACTACAGCGAATGTAGCTATATTTGCAACTTATAAACCCAATGAAGAAGCTATTAATGATGTTTGTCATTATATTGAAAATAACCTTTCAGACATTATTCAATTGCCTGAGTTATTTTTCGTTACTGATAAAGCATTAACTCAAGACTCGGCGCAAAGAGCAGAAATAGCACGTTTGTGTCAGCAATTAATCAGCCAAGTGAGTGCGGTGCTTAGGCCGTTTCAGTATCTATGTACCAGTGTCATTATCAATGATACTCACCAAGCCATTATTATAAGCGAGCAGGGGGTGTTTGCCTCACAGCAACAACTTCACTTTTGTCAGCGTTACCAATGGACTGCACTTGGCGATAAACTTAATTTAATAGCACTGCCTTTAGAGCAAGGTACTATAAATGTTGCCATGTTAACCGCTGATGATGCCAATATAGCGGAATTAGTGAGTGTGGCAGCAATAAATAACGCACATTTATTACTTGTCCCTTTTGATATTCAAGAATCTATCGAGGTTGAGTTCAGTTTACCCGCCCGAGCTACTGAAAATAAAGTGTGTATTGTTGCGGCAAGTAGGGAAAAAAGTTTTGCTAATTCAGTTTCCGTTATTAATGCAGCTAACGATAAAAATAATATTTATAGTAAAAATAAACTGAAAGAGATTAAATCGACCGGTTTGATTATTAATTTAACAGTAGAGTCAGCGGTATCAAGACCTAATGTAAGCAAGGCGAGTACTTTATTACCGCAATGGCGTAGTCGAAAGTTTAACGGCTATTTAAATGAGCCATTAGTTAAGCACCAGTTTGGTAAAATAACTAAAGCGATTGTGCACCCCGTGGCGGCAATAAAAAACTAATTTAGTGACTAAATAAAATACAATAAAAGCTCTTTAATGGTCTTTTTATAAGCATATAGAAATTTATTTAATAAATATGTCATTTAGGTCTTTACAAACAGCGCCCCAGTATTTAGAATTCGCGCACTTTTGAGGAACAGCAACATTGTTTCTTACTAGTTTCAGGTGAGATGGCTGAGTGGTCGAAAGCACCGGTCTTGAAAACCGGCAAGGGTTTGTAGCCCTTCTAGAGTTCAAATCTCTATCTCACCGCCACATTTAGAGAAACCCGTTAATTCGCAAGAGTTAACGGATTTTTTGCTTTTCAATGTAAATGAATCGGGTTTGTAGCGTTAAACCTATCCAAGAGTTTAAATCTCCATTTCACCGCCACATTTAGAAAAGCCCGTTAATTCGAAAGAATTAACGGTTTTTTTGCTTTTATGATCCATGGAAGAATTGGGTTTGCAGCGCTAAACCTATGCAAGAGTTCAAATTTTTATCTCACAGCCACATTCTAAGAAACCGCAACTTTAACAAGTCGCGGTTTTTTTTCGTTTTGATTTTGGCCAACCCAATGGGTTTGTAGTACTAAACCTATTCAAGAGTTCAAATCTCTATCTTACCGTCACATTTAGAAAAGCCCGTTAATTCAAAAGAATTAACGGGTTTTTTGCTTTTATGATCCATGGAAGAATTGGGTTTGCAGCGCTAAACCTATGCAAGAGTTCAAATTTTTTATCTCACCGCCACAGTTTGATTTAATACTTCCTTATAATATAAGTATTAAATCAAATATTCTTAATAAAAGTTTATTAGTCTGTTATAGCTCTATAAACATTAACCATAACAGCGTAGGATCAATCTACTTTAGATATAAACTAGGTTTGCACTTCGTGCTCCAATACACAAATTATGCAGTTAACCGCAAAACCATCGAAAATTAATGCGTTACTTATTTCTATTTGCACCCCAGATTTTAAAGGCAATGAAGCAACGGAATCTCTGGCTGAACTAGCACGGTTAGTTACTACTCTAGGCTTTAAAGTGGTAGGTACACAATCACAAAGACAAAGTTCAACCAAAAGAGTTAATGTCTTAGGGATAGGGAAGTTAGCAGAAATAGCCCACCTTACGGGTAATCAAGGTGTCGTTGATGAAGATATTGAAGCTGAAAATTACGCTGAATCACTCAATGAAGCTTTAATGGATGAAGCATCATTTTCTGAAGTGCCATCAGATAACCTATCTTTTGCTTGTGCTGATGTGGTGGTATTTGACTGCGATTTAAGTCCGTCGCAATTACGCAATGTTGAAAACCAGTTAGGGGTTGAGGTATTTGACCGCACCGGCATTATCATTGAAATATTTAGTCGCCATGCCCGAACTAAAACCGCTAAATTACAAGTTGAAATTGCTCGTCTAAATTATGTAGCACCGCGCCTTAGAGAATCTTCTAGTGGTGATAAAGAACGTCAGATGGGTAAGGGCGCAGGTGAAACTACTTTAGAGTTAAACCGTCGTAAAGTTCGCGATCAATTGGCTGAACTTAAACGCGAGTTAGTGAGTGTTCAAAATGAAATGCAAGGGAGACGCAGTCAACGGTCAGAATTATTTTGTGTTGCGTTGGTGGGTTATACCAATGCGGGTAAATCTTCAATGATGCGAGCGATAACAGGTAGTGATGTGGAGAGTGAAAACAAACTTTTTGCTACTCTTGATACGACGGTTAGAGCGCTTTATCCAGCCACTCAACCACGCATATTAGTATCAGATACGGTTGGATTTATTAAAAAACTACCACACGATTTAGTAGCTTCCTTTCATTCTACATTGGCTGAAGCCCATGATGCTGCGTTATTATTATATGTTGTTGATGCTTCAGATCCATCTTTTCGAACCCAACTTAATGTTGTTCATCAAGTACTTGGAGAAGTAGGTGTTGAAAATAGTAAAAAATTACTGGTATTAAATAAATCAGATCAGCTCAGTGCTGAGCAACAACAAAGTCTAACAACAGAATTTCCTGATGCTATGATGATGTCAGCGCGAGAGCCACTTGATATTGTTAAGCTGCATCAATATATTAAGGATGTAGCACAAAACGAAATGATTGAAGAAGAGCTAATTATTCCCTACACAGCTAAAGGTATAATGGGAGAAATTAGATCTACAATGAGCGTTACTAAAGAAGAATATGAATATGATCATATAAAACTGACGGTACGCTCAAATGCAATTGAATTGGCACGTTTAAAGAAGAAAATGAGTTAATCACTATAAACTTTCAAAAAAGTTAAAAATGATAACTCTACCAATGAAGCAGTTTTCACGTTCAAAACAAAAAGCGGAGACATTATGATTCATTCAAGTTTAGTAAAACATTCATCTTTTATTAATGGACAATGGCTTTCATCAGAAGACACATTTGATGTAATTAATCCTTATAACCAAGAGCTAGTGGCAAAGCTTGCCAACGCTAATGTTGTTGATACCGAAAACGCAGTCACAGCTGCCAAACAGGCATTAAAAGCATGGTCTGCGTTATCTGCCGATGACCGTTCAATCATTTTGCGTAAATGGTTTGATTTGATCATGGCTAATCAAGATGAACTGGCAACGATTTTAACGTTAGAGCAAGGAAAACCTTTAGCCGAAGCAAAAGGTGAAATAGCTTACGGTGCTTCATTTATTGAATGGTTTGCTGAAGAAGGCAAACGCGTTTATGGTGACACCATCCAAGCGCCAAGTGCTGATAAACGTATTGTTGTAATTAAACAGCCCGTTGGTGTTGTTGCAGCAATAACGCCATGGAACTTTCCTAATGCAATGATTGCTCGAAAAGCGGCAGCAGCATTAGCGGCAGGTTGTACCTTTGTTATTAAGCCTGCGACCTTAACACCTTTATCAGCTTTGGCGTTAGCAGAGCTATCAATTCAAGCAGGTATACCGCCAGGTGTTTTTAACGTGGTGGTAGGTAATGACTCTAAAACGCTCGGCAAGGTATTAACAACTCATAAAGATGTTGCCAAGTTTACTTTTACAGGCTCTACAGCAGTAGGAAAAACACTACTTAAACAATGTACTTCAACCGTTAAAAAGGTTTCTATGGAGTTGGGTGGTAATGCGCCTTTTATTGTTTTTGACGATGCAGATATTGATGCAGCGGTAAAGTCGGCCATAAGCTCTAAATTTCGAAATGCGGGACAAACTTGTGTTTGTACAAATCGAATTTTAGTGCAAGAGAGTATTTTAGAAGAATTTACCAACAAGTTTGTAAGTGCCGTTAAATCACTACAGTTAGGCAATGGTCTTGATGACAATATTAGTATTGGCCCAATGATTACTAAAGAGGCGACCTGTACGGTTACACAGCTAGTAGAGGATTCGATTAAAGCCGGGGCTGAGCTGTTAACGGGTGGTAATTCTGATCTGGGTGAAAATTTTTATCAACCAACCGTATTATCGGGTGTTACTAATACTATGCCTATTGCCACGAATGAAGTGTTTGGTCCAATTGCACCAATTATCAGTTTTAATACGGAGCAACAGGCGATTGATATGGCTAACGATACAGACTATGGTCTAGCGGCATATTTTTATGCACGAGATATTGGTCGAGTCTGGCGCGTAGCTGAAGCGTTACAATTTGGTATGGTAGGGATTAACGATAGTGCTATTTCAAATGCAGCCGCGCCTTTTGGTGGCATAAAGCAATCTGGCAGTGGTCGTGAAGGCTCTAAATATGGTCTTGATGATTATTTGGAAATTAAGTATTTGAGTATGGGCGGTATTTAAATCTTGAACAACGAGTAATTTATAGTTAACAACCAATATAAGAGCATAGGGATAGAATAGGTTGTAGCATTTTGCTTATCCCCAGGTAGCTTAAAATATAATTGAAATATAAATAAATGTTTAAAATTAAACACTATTTAAGCTCATATCTGACATTTTTTATGATGGCACTAATTTTTATCTAAAAAAAATGATATGATTCGTGTAATTATTCAACAGAGCAAAAAAAAATAAGGCGAAAAGAAGTAATGCTAATTAAATTAACACAAGACATAAAATGTGGTCCTGAGACTTGTTCAGCAGGTGAAGAATTTGAAGCGGTATTAATATTACCTCGTTCAACAACCGTTGAGTTTGTTACCGAGTCAGGCAGAAAGGTTAGAGCATTTAACTACGAATATACCAAAGTAGAAGTTGAAGCTTAAATAGCCCAGTAAATACGTAAAATATAAATAGTTTAATAACTATAACCATGCGGGTTAATTTAGTACCTTATCATTGAACAATTGGTATTCATTAACCCGTTTGTGATCTACTTTCATAACAAAGCAGTTAACTACCATAGTTAACCTGAGTTCAGGATAAGCAAAGTACTACAACAGCCTTATTTATCCATATTCTTTCGTTATAAAAACTCCCAACAATTCGTTATTGGCTTCGTTTTCTCGCCTTAAACTACGAATAACTATTGTAAATTCGTTAGTGCAAATAGTTGATATTGTTATACTTTAAATTTTATTATCCCGAACCCAGGTTAGTTAATCGGTATTTTTTCACTGGAAATATAAATATTGAAAAGAAAACCCTTTAATCCTCGAACATCTTGCTCTCATTTCCCGAACCTAATATAATACGATTTTTTGTAACTACGCATTAAATAACACTTTTGCTAATAAACTGTTAATTTATTGTGTACCGTCATTAAGTAGAACAATAAATCGATGTTGGTTAGATTATTAAGCTCAAACAAGACAAGTAAATTACTTTGCCGCTTGCTTTGATCTCCGCAACATTAGAAAAAGCCCGTTATTACAATAACGGGCTTTTCGTTTTTATAAAATTGTAAAATAATTTTTGTAACATAGTTACAGTATGGTATTTAAGCAAATAAATTAAAGAATGGATCAAAGTTCAATGCGTGTATGTGTTCAAGTTCAAAGTGCGTTATTAAGCGCAACGCAGAATTTGATTATGTATACCATTTCAAATGATTTATTTATTATTTCAATTGGTATTATTAAAATAATTAAGGATTTGTGCTGTTTATTTAGCACATAAATAAGCAACATGAATAAAGTGGATTTTAGTAAAAACCTAAAGCAGGTACCAGTAAGTAAACGAATTGCTTTAGCGGTATCAGTTTCAACAAGCTTGTTATTACCGACTTTGATATCTAGCCAGGTTGCTGCACAATCATCTTCTATATCAAGTAATTCAACAACTGAACTTACCTCTACCACTTTAGCAAGTAATACTACTCAATCTCCCGCTGATACTGCCGATAATCTAAAAGATGTCTATAGAGAGCATGCCACTAATACACGTTGGGAAAATTTAAACCCAGGACCTGATTTTTATAATTCACCTTATCAAATTTCACTTTTTGATCCTAAAAATGGTGAAGATAGCGCAAGGGTTTGGTCACAAACCAAAGCTATATTTGGTTATGGTTTCGGTGTTATCGGTATTATTGCGTTATTACCTGAAGATATTTCTAATTGGGATTCGGAGCAAAGCCTCGGTAGTAAATGGTCAGAAAATGTAACCGATGGCCCAGTATGGGACAGAGACACAGGTGCATTAAACTTACTTGGTCACCCTTATTTTGGCGGCGCATATTACCAAGTTGCGCGTAAATCAGGTTATCGACAATGGGATGCTTTTATTTATTCTACGTTAATGTCTACATTTTACTGGGAATATGGTATTGAGGCGTTTGCGGAAGTCCCTTCTGTACAAGATTTAGTTATTACGCCAGTACTGGGTTGGGCTTACGGTGAATGGGCTTTTAATACAGAAATGGCGCTTAAAAAGAGTGGTGGTGAAATTTGGGGGTCAAGCATGCTTGGTAATACCGCCTTTTTCTTTCTCGATCCCGCCGATTACATGAGTGCTGGAATTAATAATATTTTTGGTAAAGAAATTATTATTGCCGGTACTGGCTATGTAGGTATTAAAGACATTCCTTACGGCAGTGAGGGTAAAACAGATAATCAAATTAGCTATAACGTAAAATTTCAATTAGGTGATGGCGGTAATATTGCTAGTAATAAACCGAAAAGAGCTTATAGAAAATCAGATCCTGTTGATACCGGAATTATTGGCTTAAGTTATGGTATAGGCAGTGCTCAGTTAGATAATACTTGGGGTGTTGATGGCGGCCAAACTAAAGAATACAGCTTGGGATTATACTTTACGCCAAGTTTTTCAAGTAGGGTAAGTTATAGCAAAGGCGTGTTTCTCAATGAAACCAGTAACAACAAAGAAACTTATGAAAACTATAGTTTAGACAGCCAATATTATTTTAATAGTAAAGGTGATTTACGACCTTACTTAACCGCAGGTTTTGGTGATGTTTTGTGGATGAAAGAAGATGATACCGCTAAGTTCGCAGTTAACGCTGGAGGCGGGGGCCATTATAAACTGAATAATAACTTTGCGTTACAGCTAGACTGGCGCTTTTACTTCACTCCTAGTGAGGATACAGTCGATAACAATGCAACTTTGCGCTTGATATATTTCTTAGGTAAGGGTCAGCGATAACGGTTTTAGGTTTTTAACTTATAAAATCCCCCATGAAGTTATAATTAATTATGTTTTAATGAATTATAACTTCATGGGGGATTCAGTTTAGCTTTTTATTATTTTCGATTAGCGCTTTCTATCTGAAATTATTTACAATGGATTTCTATTACTTTGGCTAAACGGTCAATCGCTTCGCTAAGCTCATCAATATTTGCATTAGTAAAGTTTAAACGCAGGGCTGGTTTAACATTTTCTCGTTCTTGATAAAAAACAGAACTAGGTACAACAGCAACACCGTGCTCAAGTGCAGTTTGAGCTAATGCATTGACATCACAATCAGGCAATGAAAGCCAAATAAACATCCCACCGTTAACCTCATTAACTTCACAACTTGCCGGTAGCTTTAAAGCAATGTTATCAAGTAATGCTTTATATCTTTCGCTGTAAAGACCACGCAATACTTCAAGGTGCTGTTCAAAGCCATCATGCTGTAATAAGTTTAATAATACCGCTTGCATTGGTATACTTGAATGTAGATCAGCCGCTTGTTTTACTTTGTTAAGTGGCGCTATCCAATCACTTCTACCTGTCACTAAACCCAGTCTAATACCTGGCGTAGCAATTTTAGAAAAAGAACGTAACACTAAGGAGTTCTCAGGGCAAAAGCTTGAAACAAGTGGTAAAAACTCACCTTTAAAGCGTAATTCACGGTAAGGCACATCTTCAATAAAAGCAACATTGTATTGCTGGCACAATTGCGCAACTTTTTTACGAACGTCAATAGACCAACATACACCTGTAGGGTTATGAAAATCAGGTACGGCATAAAACAAGGTAATATCTTTAGTCGCAAAGCAGCTTTCTAGCTCTTCTAAATCGGGGCCATCAGCACGTTGAGAAATACTTTCTATATTGGCTTGAGCAAGACCAAATACTTGTATTGCGCCTAAATAACTAGGAGCTTCCATTACAATACTGTCACCAGGGTTAATAAACGATCGGGCAATAAGATCTAAACCTTGTTGTGAGCCGGTACAAATAATACTGCTGTGTGAAGCTGGTAATTGATAATAGTTACTAAAATGCTCAAGTAAAGGCGTATAACCCGCGGTATTACCATATTGAAACAACTGAGGTTGATTAGGTAAATCAATTAATGATTTAGCCATTAATGCTAATGGGAACGTTTTTGCATCAGGCAAACCACCGGCTAATGAAATAACACCAGGAGCACACGCAGCACTTAATATTTCTCGGATATATGATGGTTGAATTTCTTGTAAAGATTTAGCTAATTTCATGGTAATACATTCGCACATTTTTGATGGGGAAAGATTACGATAACTTGTATTTAATTTCTTGTCCGTTTATGCTGTTATAACTGTCCATTTATGCTTTTAGAGCCTATTAATGCCCAATATTCATACTAGCCAACAAATATCACGAATTAATGATGTACTTTATTATATTCATCAAGATATTAGTCATGAATTATTAGCTAAAGATTTAGCGGGAATTGCAGCGTATTCTGAGCAACATTTTCATCGCTTATTTAAATCAGTGGTTGGCGAATCTGTTCATCATTATATTCGCAGGGCACGTATGGAGTTTGCAGCTAATCAACTAATGTTTGATGCAAAATCTTCAGTATTAGACATTGCTACAAAATCTGGTTTTTCATCCGTTTCCTCATTCAGTAGGGCATTTAAGTCAATGTTTGATCGCTCACCGGGGCAATGGCGAATTAGCGAGCGACAACACAAAAACAAACCTTTTTTGGCTGACAGTGAAATCGCGGCTTGTTATGAACGTTTACAAAATATGCCTGTACCTAAATGTGAAATTGTAACTTTACCTAAACGCCATGTTGCTTATGTTAGGCACCAAGGGTACGGTCGGTCAATTGCTAATGCTTGGCAAACGTTACAAGCATGGGCAAATATACAAGGGCGTGATTTTTCGCAGCAATTTGGTGTGCATCATTCTAATCCTGCTTGGGTAGACCTTAAACAATGTCGTTATGTAGCGTGTATTTCAATAGAGTCGCCCATTTTATGCCGCGGTATTGTTAATAGCATGACCATTCCAGGAGGCTTACACGCGGTATTTAAACTACAAGGTAAGTACGGCGAATTATTACCGCAGCTAAACAATATTTTAGAGCATTGGTTGCCAAATTCTGGTTATAAAATGTTATCAACACCCGCTTATGTGCATTACAGCAAAAATCAATTTTTAGCTGAAAATGAGCAATTTGAGTTAGCCTTTTGTTTGCCTATATCATTGTTTAATTAGCTTTATTTAATTAAATTAATAAATTCTAATTAAATAAAGCTAATTGATAAATGTTCAAAAGTATATGAGTAAGCCATATATGGGGAAATAATTTATTAGCTAACAAGAAGAAGTGTTATCAATATTAACATAATTTATGTGTATAACTTTCTTATCTAACTTGAATTACTTCATCAACAGACCAAGATCATTAATAACTTTTTATCCGCTTAACATGCGCCATTATAATTCAAGGCTTTATCATGATTGTTCTACTTCCTATTTGTGTTGGTTTAGGCATTATTATGTATCTGATGAGCAAGCCATTCATGCTTGAGCGTAAACGTGACAAATTAAAGAAACTACCTTTTACAAAACAATGGCGTCAAATTATTCAAAAACGTATGCCATATTTTAGGCAGATGCCTACAGATTTACAGCTACAACTTAAACAACACATCCAGGTATTTATCGCGGAAAAAAACTTTATTGGCTGTAATGGTGTTGAAATCACCGACGAAATAAGAGTAACGATTGCTGCGCAAGCTTGTTTATTATTATTAAACAGAAAAACTAATTATTATCCTAAATTAAAAACCATTTTAGTGTACCCTAGTGCGTTTGTTAAACAGCAAAATCAACGCGAAGCAGATGGCACACAATCAAGTAATTCAATTACTTTATCTGGCGAGTCATGGGATTTTGGCAAAGTAGTTTTATCATGGCAGGATAGTGTTCATGGTGCAGAGCTTCCTAATGATGGCCATAATGTAGTTATTCATGAGTTTGCTCATCAACTTGATCAAGAAGATGGTAGTGCAAATGGTGCACCTATATTAGGTAAAGAGCAAAACTATCAATCATGGTCTGAAATATTTTCTAGCCAATTTACTTTATTACAAAAACAAGCTCAGCTAGGTATTCCATCAATATTTGACTACTATGGCGCAACTAATCCAGCTGAGTTTTTCGCTGTTGTGAGTGAGGTTTTTTTTGAAAAAGCGAAGCAATTCTCAACAGAGCATCCAGAGCTTTATAATCAGCTTACTAATTACTATAAAGTTGATCCAATGCACTGGTAAATAATACAGAAGTATCAAAACGAACTGTTAAAATATGTATATCAAAATACTATTATCAATATAAAGTAAGTTATGTATAACAAAAAACAAAATGCCAAACCGCAAGAAATTTCATTTGAACGTGTCAAAGGCTACATGATTTGGATGATTGAGCGCTATGGTGATTACTCAGAAAAAACTTTATTACAAAAAGCTAATTTACTGTTTAAAGATGACACCCAGTATAACGAAGCCGCGTTAAATTACCTGATTGAGCGTGATATTATTAATGATAGCCGTTATGCGCAGCGTTTAACTGAAAGCTTGTCAGAAAGAAATATCGGCGTCAATAAAATCAAAGAAAAGCTTTATGTAAAGGGGTTTAGTGCACAAATTATTAACGACTGTGTGGCTACTTTAAATACTAGTGAAAGCGATTATTTTGAGAAAGCACTAATACTCAAAATTCGTAAGTTTGGTGACGAGCCAATTGAAGACATCAAACTAAAACAAAAAGCGATGAGGCATTTAATTTCTAAAGGGTTTTCATACACTATTGCCAATAAAGCGGTGAGTTACTCGCCAGACGAATACTAATTCAAGTAATTAATCTAATTTATTGTGGTACTGTTATTTTATACAGTCTTAAAGGTATAATGACATATCGATGAATAAAATACAGATCCAGTTAATGTTCCATAAAATAAACCTCAAGTTAATTAGCAAAAACAGACCTAACCCTAACTCTTATACTTATAACAGCTACAGGTATAGTAATATCGTTTCTATACGCTTAAACAGCGTTCAGTATTCTTAAGATGTCATATATTTTATACCGTAATTTTTGGGGTAAATGGTTTGGTAAAGCCAAAAGTATTACCGTATCTGCAGCGGGTATATCTTTAGTTGATATCGATAAAAATTCTCAAACCATCACCGTTAACCAATTAACAGACTTTCCTTTTATTGAATCCACTATTTTCGGTAAAACCCTTGTTATCAGTACTTATGCTACAGATAAAGCTAAGATAACGGCTGATTTAAGCTCTGTTAAATATTCAGCTAAGGACTCAAAGCAAAGCACTAAAAGTCATGTGTCAAAAATATGGGGACTTAATGCACGCAGCGCTAACTTATTTAATCAACAAGCCAAACTCAATTTATATAAAGAGATAAGCGATAATATAGAGCGCCATGCAGACGTTTTTCATCAACAAGCGATGACTCAATACTTACGAGACTCAGTGGTTCCAGCATTACATTTTTCAATAACGCCTTGTATTACAAACTACCTAGCCTCTAAAACACGTTGGCAAAGTATTTTATCTGCAAAGCAATTATCTAAGATTGATGTGATTTCAAGATTGCCCGATATCAAAAGTGTAGAAAGTTATCGACAAAGTTACGAACGAAAATTATTGAGTAAGTATGCTGACTTTTTTGATCGTATCGAAGCTAATCCACTGACAAATGAGCAGCGCTTAGCCGTGATACGAAATAATGATTACAACCTTATTTTAGCCGCGGCAGGAACCGGTAAAACCTCGGTAATGGTTGCTAAAGCGCTGCATTTAATTATTCATCTGAAAGTCCCTGCAGATAAAGTTTTGATCCTCGCCTATAACAATGCTGCCGCGAGCGAGCTTAAAGAGAGATTAGAAAGACGAAAAACAAGTTATGGCGTAAGGTGTGATTCGCCTTCTATTTTAACCTTTCACGCACTTGGCTTGAAAATATTAAACGCGGTAAATGAAAACACCAAATTATCAAGTTTTGCTACTGATAGTGCGCTGTTAGAACGTTGGTTTTCTCATTGGTTAGAAGACCTTATAAGCCAAAACGAAAGTTCGTTAGAAGGCTTACTCAATTTAACCACTTTATTTAAGGCTGACAAATTTGTTATTGAACTAGCTAGAGATTATTTAAGAGCTCACTTAAGTAGTGAGCAAGTCATCGAAGCATTAAAATCATCTGGTTTATTAACTAAAATAGTTAAAAACTGTTTCACCTATTTACAAGCCATCAGAGTTGAACAACTTGATAAAACTCAAATAGAAAGTCGATTATTTCATGGTAATGGTAATACTAATGCTAGCTTAGATAACGTAAACAAAGCAAAAATAACTGAATCCGCTGATTTTCTCAACGCTCTAGTGCAAGCTTATAGTTCAGAATTAAACAAGCAAGGCGCGATTGATTTTGACGATATGATCAGCAATGCGTTTACACAGATAAATAATGGCCACTTTACTCCGCCGTGGAGTGATATTCTGGTTGATGAATTTCAAGATATCTCTTCTGCAAGAATGCACTTATTATCTGCAATCATTAATAAGGGGCCACGACCTAAACTGACAGTGGTTGGTGATGATTGGCAATCTATCTATCGCTTTTCTGGTGGTAAGTTAGATCTAATTACTCAATTTGAAAAATACATGGGTAGCCATAGTTTAACAACGCTTCAAAAAACCTTTAGGTATAACAACAGTATTGCAGATACAGCAGGGCAATTTGTGATGCAAAACCCTGAGCAATATACTAAGCAGATAGATGCTCACGCAAAGGTTGAGCAATCACAAGTTTTCTTAATAGACTGTGAAAATAAAAACTTAGGTAAAGCTAGTGATAACGGTATTGATAAAAGTATAAATGCACGCATTAGCCAAATTGTTAAACGTATACGAGACAATGACCCTGATGGAAAAATTGCTATTTTAGCGCGTTATCGTTATCTACTTGATAATGCGAAAACTGAATTGTCGGCTTCGCATTTTGTTGATAAAAATCAGCCCTATCAACCAAAGCAGTCAAATCAATTTAATCACGAGAATTCCAATAACATCCATTATTGGACATTTCACAGTGCTAAAGGTTTAGAAGCCGATTATTGTATAATTGTTGGATTATTTAGTGGTAATTCTGGTTTTCCAAGTACGAATAAAGAAGATGCAATATTAGAAGCATTACTGCCGATAAGTGATGGTTTTGAACACTCTGAAGAGCGCCGGTTATTTTATGTAGCGCTGACTCGAGCAAAGAAAAAAGTTTATCTTATTGCCGATCCTAATAAACCCTCGGCCTTTATAGAAGAGTTGTTATCGCCAAGTTATGATCTACAACTCATGTCAGATAAGTTTAATGCATTAAAAAAAATCTCAAAAAAGAAAAAATAAAGTAAAAATAAACACCAAGGAGTACCTGTGATTTCAAAAAAAGTTAGAGAATTATTTGTATCGCTAATGGAAGCGAGTGACAATTCAGTTGTTTTTTATGACGTTGAAACTGAGCAATACCGAGGTTTTTTTAATCGTGCGGTGGTTAATAAGTATATTGATCTGGGGGCGTTAGAATTAGTCGACGGAAAGGGCGATGAAATTACTATTTTACTCAACAACCGTGATGACTTCTTAAGCTCTTTCGCTTCAGGTATTCGAGAAGCTGCGAACGGAAATGATCAATCTTATGCCGATTATAACGCCAACCCATTTGCTTTTTCCGTCGGTTTTGAACACTTTCATCAAATGGCTAAGAAAAAAAGACCTAATGTTGATTATATCTGTCATGGTTTTGAAAGAGCAGATACTGGATTAATACACCAACAATAACACTATATTTATTTGTCTTTGAACAAGTTATTTGTCGATAACTTCATCGTAAAATGTGACAAATTATAGTTTTACAGTCCTATAATCGGAGATAATACGCTGAACATCGCGTAAGTTGTTTTTTGTAGTCTCTGCCATTTCCTTTTCTAAAACTGATTTTTCTAACGTCTTTTCAAACACTGTTTCTTTCGACGTTGTTCTTTTTGATAGACTTTCTTGCTCACGTTTTTGCAATCCCTGTTGCATACGTAAGTAATGGTTAAGTGTTTTAGTGAGGTATCTTTTTGTAATGTCAGCTTGCTCATTTGATTCGAAACGCCAAATTTTATCGCCTACCGCACAGACTTTGCCTTCTATTGAATTTGATGTTTGAGCTGTCGTTGAAATTGACGCTGGGGATAAGGATGACAACAATAATATTTCATAAAAACGCTGATTATCTTCAACCAAAACTTCATCTTTTAAACTAAAATCGAGAGCAATTAACTTCTCGCGTAATGCATATTGATGATGTACAGGACAAAGTAAGTAATCGATAGTTAAATGTTTGTATTGTTGATTAATTTCCTCAATAAATTTTATCATTAAATCGCCACCAATACCGGCAATAATAACTAAATGTTTACCTGCGTAATTATTCAGCGGAAGTTTAGCGACATCCAAACAATGTACTTGCCATTGTTGGTTATCCTTGCTGTTTTTATCATCAGAATTAGCATAAAATCGATGTAGCTTTACTTCAATCTTTTGCATAAGCTCAGGCACAATATCGACAAAGTGAACTTTACTAATAGAGCTCTGACTAGTGGTATATGATAATAATGAAAAGCCAAGTAAGCCATGATCACAACAGCAATCCCAGATGTGATCATAGCTCGTGTTGTCTGCTTGAAAACTAGGTACGGCTAAATCATTTATTTGTTGTAAACGTTTACTTAATTTCAAATCATAGCTCATATTAGTAGCAGTCTAAAAAGTTGATAAGCAGGGCGCTCAATTAGATTTTTTGTTTTTTAACATAAAAAACATCAATCAACCTTACGTTTTTTACCACTTTCAGCACGTTTTTTGTTTTCACTTTGCACGTAAACGGTGTCTGTTGTTGCCATACTAGCGTGACCAAGATCTTCAGAAATATCTTTAAGAGGGCGCCCACGTTCAATTTCCATACTAGCGCCAGTGTGTCTAAGCCAGTGAGCAGAAGCTTCTTTAAGTTTTAATGCTTTATTTGGACCTTCAGAAATACGCATATTTTCATAGGCTTGATCGAATACACTTTGAACAATTCGACGTAAATGACGTGAAGTCATTCCTCCTTGCCCGCGAACTTTTTCAACCAGTACAGAATTTTCATTACTTGCAGGTAAACCTAACAAACTACGTGATGCACGATAGCGCTCTAAAAAGGGCAAAAAGTCAGTTGGCACGGTAATATCACGTAATTTACGGCTTTTTCCGAACACTTTCAACCACCAATTTTCATCGTCATCTTGCCAAAAATGTCCCATAGTTGGTGACCAAGTTTCACGTTCTGATAGCTCTGATATTCTTAAAAATAGGGTTTTAAGTGCTGCGATTACAAATAAATTACGCTCGAACATAGGGTTTTCATCTGCCATTTCTACTGCAGTATCTAGCACGTATTGCCATTGGCTAGCAGTTAAACGTTTAATTTCTTTAACTTGTGAATCGATAATAAAGTGGCGACAATCTTTTTTAGCTATTTGTGCTGGATTACCAATACAAATATCTTCAGCCATTAAATGATTATAGAAAACGATAATAGCGGTAAACATTGATGAAAGTGTTTGTTGAGATGGTCGGTATTTTTTCTTATCAACAACAAAATCAGCTTTTAAACTTTTAGGTGCTTGAATCTTAAATGGAAACCAATGTTCATTAGCAGCCGAATAGCCGTTGGTTATTTTAAAACGTTCTTGATTTGAAGTGCCAATCCAAGTTACTGGTGGTTGCCAACAAAAATCAGCATACTCAAGTAAATCTGATTTACGTAATTGGTCAATTGGTTTTTGTTTAACGATAAACGACCATAACAAAAAACGTTCAACGTCATTTCGAAAGCGCTCATAAGTATGCGATGATTTATTTCTACCTATATAATCTAGAAATAATTTTCCCCAATTAAATTGTTCAAGCCACCAAGATTCGTTAGCTGAGAATATCTTTGTTAACTCAGGATAATCTTCAAAATCGAATTCACACAGATCAACATAAGTAGGATATAAAGGAACAGGTTTAGTTAATGGCATTTGAGAGATATTATCCAAGTTATCATAATTATTTTTGCTGAGTATTTGTTAGCTTTATATAATACTTAATAAATAATTAACATGAGTTAAGTAAAAAATTTATATTAAGGGTTTTTAACCTTGTAAACATACTAATTTAAGTCAAAGTTTGAAATAGCTTAATTTTAAATTATTAGTATGATTACAGGAACAAAGCTAGTTTAAATCAATATATCAACTATGTCCAATACTGAAGAGTATCGGACATAGTGAGTGTATTTTATTAAAGGGTGGTTGTCCCTGTCATTATCCAGATTATGAAAATCATTAAATGGCGTCCGATCACCAATTTACAACTTGAGCTTCAATCTAGTTCCCACGCTCCGCGTGGTAATTCATAGCACTATGACTATTACAACAAAACCAATTTTATTTGTGTTAGAACTTAACCGTTTATCTATTTTACCGATATACATTCCCACGCAAAGCATGGGAACGAGTTCTAAAAAATAAGCGCTAACAAGTTCCAGCCTCAAGTACTTTAATAGATGAAACTACTGTAGACGGGATTTCAAATCGCGAAGCTTTTCTAGTTCCCACGCTCCGCGTGGTAATTCATATTGTTTTATCAGTTACCAATCTTTACAGACATCCAGTAAACCAATTTCTCCAGCATAATCACGTGCACTTGAATAACGCCAATGCTCAGCTTTATCAACATAACCGCGTTTAACCGGATTATTATGGATATATTCTATTTTTTGTCTCATCATCGCATCGTTTTGAATAAATTCAGGATGCATACCTTCTTGCCAAAACTGATAACTACGATCACTTTTATGTGCTTTTTTATAAAACGCTAATTGGTCTAATATCGTTTTAACATTATTCTCAGTTAAATAGGCAATTAACTGCTTTGCAGTAAAAGACTTAAAACGAGCGATATCTTTTGATATCTGTTCACTTTGTACAACCAAGTGTAAATGGTTTTCAAGAATTACATAGGCGTGAACTTTTAAACCTTGATTCATTAAAAAACGTAATGAATCAAAAATAATATCTACAGTAGCTGACCTGGTAAAAACAGGTATCCAATGCAGTACAGTTAACGTAATGAAATGTGGAGTATTTTCTTGTATAACTTTGTAGCGATCCCTGCCCATAAATTACTCTTCGTATTAGCTTTAATCCTTATTATAGCTAACTATTCATTACCACGCAGAGCGTGGGAACGAGTTCCACTCAGTACTCCTACTAACCTTGCTCAAATTGACTATATTGTTCAACTAAGTTAAATAAGAATGCTTTTCCTGCTGAGCTAATAAACCAACTGTTGCTACCGGTTTTATAAGCAAAGTTTCTACTCGTAATAAAATCTACCGCTTTAGACCAATTCTCAATTTTTATGGCTTTTAATATAGCTAAAGATTCATCATCTTTTGATAACACCATTAAATCAGTTTCATTAAAACCAAATTGTATTTGGCATAATTGTTCAAGCTCACGGCCAGTTTGACTGTAATATCTACCAAGCTGTAATAAAATGGCCTGTACTTTTAAAGCATTATCATCAGCTTCATCGCTGCTGTCTGCTCGAAGTTCACGTACATAATAAAAATCACCCGCGCTGTGTAAACACAGTTCGTAACCTAAATGTTGATATAACAACTCAAAATGTTGTGATGAATTAAATAAACAAGTAAATAACGCATTATCAATATTCTTAGCATTAATATCATCAAACACTAATTTGGTAATTACTTTACCTTGATTGAACTGTCTAAAAATTGCCGCGCTTTGTTGAGCGTTTACCAGGTCAAAACTTGTTGTGGATTGTTGAACTGGATTGTTTAATTTATTTTCAAAATCTTCTTGCTCATCTAAATCCTGTTCAGATAAGCCTTGTTCTGATATTTTCTGCTCAGTTAAATCTTGCTCCGCAATATTGTCGGAATCGTTATCTGATTTTTGAGTGTGCTCATTGGTATTTTGAAGATCGATATTCATTATATTGTTGTCTCTTGGCTTTGCTTAGCAATTACTTTTTTACGGCGATAAATATAAATTTCATCGTTAAAACGCAAATAAGCTTTTTGGTTTACCGTTTTCAATATGAAGTTATTTTGCTTTTCTTGCATTAACTGACACGCACCAATTAAATCAGCTAAACAATAATCGCTAAAACTATCACTTAATCGATAATGCAACATAGCTGTTAAGTCTTTACTTTCCCGAAGTTTAATCACATTTAAATGTTCAAACATGGCCAAAGCACGTTTTAATATTATTGATTCTCGATCATCAATAACTGCGGTTAAGTTGAAATTTTCGTTATTGCTTGTTAATAATCCATCAAGATTTAAAGCTTCAAGGCGTAGTGATAACTCTGTAAATAAGTTATTAAAATAGCTGGTTGAATGCCCTACTCTAAAATCTTTTAATTTGTTAACTCGCTTAAAACTATTAATAAAATCAAAGTCTTTTACTAAGTTATTATCAATTTTCGTTTTGTTTAAATTACGATCTAAGGTTTTATCATAAGCTGACATAAGTTTTTGATGAAAATGTTCCATCGCATTACTTTGCAATAATGCTGAGCGTGTTTTACGTAAAAACTGGTCAACTTGGTGAGCAACTTCGGTAATTGGCACAAATATATTACTAAAACTCATACTGTAACGTAACATTTGTGAGCTTAGAGCATGTTTATCATTACTCGCAAAAGCTTGCTTAAAATTGTTTAAAGTAGCAAATAAATTTGTGCCTTTGGCTAAACGCGTACTGTGGTTTAAAAAATTTTGAGTTGGCTTTATGTGGCGTTCAAATAAATGACTAATACGGGCTAGCATTTTTTCTTTATGTTCATTACCAAGAAGATGATTAGTTTTAATATCCCAGCCATCCACACCATTATTATTCACGTTTTGATTAGAATTTTGATCACTTGCTAATAATTCGGTAAACGTTTGACTCGACATGGCTTCTAAATCTTTGCCTAGTCCTTGCATACGATCAATATTTTGTTTTAATAAACTTAATAACTCACTTAATTGTTGAACTAAATCATCAATAAACTCTAAATAATCGGGATCATTATCAATAAAAGATAATTCGGCATTATTTACTCGCTCTTGCAATCGCCAAAGCGAAGCAAGTCGAGATTTTAATTTTGTGTCAGTTAATTCTTGGTAAAGTGAGTTTTCACATAAACGAAATAAACTGATGATACCTTCTTGAAAACTTAAGCGACATGTTCCTTGATAAATGTCTTTATCCATTAAAATATGACTTTGCAAAAGATTATCAGTATCAAACGCTAAGGTTATTCTCTGTCTCTCGGTATCAATGAGTTTGCTTGAGTATTGTAAAATTTCTTGCGCTAAAGTTGATTCATTTATAAAACGTACTTTATTGTTATCCATAATACGAATAACGTTAAACATAATACTTGGATGCTCTAATAAAATGCGCAACGTTTCAATAGTATTAAATTTTTTATCGCTCTGTTTTTTATGTAAGCTTGCTGTTACAGGGCTTTGCACAATTTTTGTTATCGATTGAGGCTTTTGATTTTTATTCTGAGGCACTATCACTTTCCTCAAATACACCTTCTTCTAAGCCCATTAATAAACCAAGTTGATCTTCGTTAGTTTGATTACCAACTAATTGATTTCCACCATTATCTGCAAGTGAGCTGAACAACTCAGCCCCGCCCCAGTAAACTAAAGTACGTTCTTTTGAATAAGGCTTTTGGGTGCGCATTGCGCCAATTTCATGATAACGACCAATTTTATATATGAGCTGTGAACTTGCACTATGTGTAGATGCAGCAAATAAATTAAAACCACTGGCTTTAATATCGTCAAGTAACCAGTCAAATTGTTTGATATCAACGGTTGCTATCTCATCAAGTACTAATGGTAATAATAAATCATAACCACTAGCACGTAGGCGTTTAAGTAGAATTTGTACTAATTTGAGGTTTATAAGTGCCGTAGTTGAATTTGATTGCTGTTTACTTTGCCATTGCGTTTGATCTTTTTTACGTGTTTTATAGGATAAGTTCTCAATGATTTTATCCATAGTCAATCGCTGGTTACTCGTTGAATTAGCACCATTAGCGAATATACCAGAGTTGGCAAAGGCACGTAACCTAGCATAAAAATTATCAGAGATTAATTGTTCGGCATATAAATCTACATGTTGTAATTCTTGTACTAGGTTTTCAAAGCGTTTATCAATATGAATTTGTACGCTTATACCGTCAAGATCATTAATGCTAATTTTAGCAAAATCACGGTTTAAACCAGTCTCAAAATCTTTAATATAATCAAAATTTTGTTGGAGTAAATTCATATAGCTTTGTACAGATTCATTATGAACGTAAATCTGTTCGTTTAACATGGTTTGACGTGCTGCTAGGTTAGTATAAACATCACTTAACGCTTCAAAGGTTTTTCGTACCACTGAAAAACTTGGCGCTTCGTTCATAATCCCTTGTTTATCAACTATAACTTGCTCTAATACAAAATTACATAAGCCCTTTTGTAACTGTAAATTAAGTTCAGTTAATGAGGCAAGTTGTTGTTCTATTTCATTTAATTCAACTGGCGTTATTTCAAACTCTCGTGTTGATGAAATACCTTTTTCGATAGCTTGTACACAACGAGGATAGCGTGTTTTAATGCTGTCAGATTGTTTTTGTAATTGAACTAAATCATTCACTTGATTAGCAATAATTTGTCTATTTTGTTTGGCTTGCTCGGTAGTTTCCTGGCATCTGGCAAAATATTCTTGTGCTTTACTTTGCTCAGCAAGCATCTGCGCAACACGGCGTTCAACGCCTTCAAGATCTAGCTTAACTTCCTCTAAATGCCTATTATTGTATTCAAGGTTTTTAAGCGTGATTAACTCTTCTTCGGCAAGTTTTATATCACGTGTTAAACGTTTTATTTCACCAGCATTGGCTACACTATTTTGTTGAGACTCAACTAAGGCATTCAGTGACTGTTTATCACTACGAAGTTCAGCTTCAACATCTGTTAAGCGCAATTGACTATCATCATTAAGTTCTTGTGATTGCTGATAAAAGGATTCATCAAATAAAGTCACCGCATCACTTTTTACGGTGAATAACTCAGCGAAATTTGTAAAAGCACTTAATTGTTGTGCTGTTAAGTTTTCACCTGGGTTAGCTAAAGCTAAGCGTTTATTTATCGCAGCATAAACTTGCCAAGTGGTTTTAGGTAATTGGTTATTAAGAGAATATTCTTGGGTGTTAATTCGGGTTATTAATCGTTGTTGCTCTGCTTCATTGCGACGGATATTGGCCTCAAGTTTAGCTATGCGGTTGATACTGGCGTTGCTGTCTTGGTGCGCAGATAAATCCTCTTTCATGGTGGCAATGTCATCATTGAACCATTCAATCACTTCAGTAACGGGTTTGTCTGGATAGCCAGCTAATAATAACTGTGCTTTATCTAACGCCTTGGTTAAATTTGTTTGTTTTGTATTAAGTTTATTTTGTTCAATTTGCTCGGCTTTTAAGCTGACATTGATAGATTGTAATATTGATTTTTGATCGGTTAGCTCATTGCTAATTTCAGTAACTGCATCTGCCGCTTTTTGTTGATGAATTTTTTGTTCATTAAGTTGTAATGTTAGCGACTTATAAAAACCTGCAAAGTCTTTGTCGGCTAATTGAAAACGCGCGTACTGAACAAAGTTATCTTGTAAGCTTTGGTACTTAGTTTCTAAGTTAGCAATTTTAGTTAGTTCAAGTTCTTGTTGTTTTAGCTCATCATGTTTTGCTAAAAACTGATCGATATTAAAATCTAGAATATCGCTGGTAAACTTTTTATCTGCTTCAATAATATTGGCAACGGCTTTAGCAACGCCGCCACTGCTAGAGTTCATTTCAAATAATAACAAAACCAATGTACGTAACGATTCAATTCGAGCGTCGTCACATTCGGCTAACGGAAAAACACTGTAGCGCATATTTTGCGGGACAAGTTGCTCATTTGCATATAATAATTCTTTGAGTTTGGTGGTGTCTTTAATCGATATTGTTTCTTTGGTAATAGCTTTAAGTTGTTTGAAAACTTCACTACTGCTTAAACTATCGGCGCGAAAGCCGATACCGTCTTCATCACCATCAAGTTGCCAGAACAAATGACGAATGTCGTCAAACGCTAATGGGGTAAAAATTCGACTATAAGTTAAATAGCCGCTACTTGGGTGTAATATCTGACAATGGTTATAAACACTACCTGCATGTTGATGACTTACTTCCAAAATTAAAAAACTGTATTTGCTGGGGAAATAATGATTATAGCTTTCTTCGTTATCATAAAAGCCATCATTTTTAGGCGTGCTAAAAGCAAATTTATTTTTTGAATTTTTAAAGTTATTTTCAGGTAATAAAAATAAACGTAATGAGTTTAAGATACTCGATTTACCAATATTACCATCAGCAAGTAAAATGGCGTGTTCGTCTACAGGTAATTCAACATAGCAAAATCCCGCTGAGTCAACGAGTACCATCCGCTTAATTTCAAATTTGTATTGTGATGACATTAGTAACTTTTTCTTCCTGTAAATGTTTAGCTATTTATATAGTTAAGTATGCCAATACAATGATGGCAGAGCGATAAATTTGACAATGATATTGTTTAATATCTTTTAAAATGAGTCTGATAAGTAGACTTCTTGTTCCATAAATTTTTTACTGTGCGCAAAAGCTTGTGCTAAATTTTCAAAGCCTAGATGTTTAGCTAAAGTTATTGCCTGTCTCCAATCTTGTTCATGTTTTGGTGATTTTTTAAAGTGTGATGTTATAAATGCTTCATCGGTTAACAGTGCTTTATCAGGCAAAACAAAAGTCAATTTAGTTGAAATCATTTTTTGTAACGATGCAAACATAGTTAGGCCACCAAGATCGTAATCAAAGCAACATAATACCTCATCATATTGGTTGAAATACATTGAATTAAAACTATTTGTGACACTATTACCACTTCCAAAAGCGATATCAACAGATTTATTATTGTCAGTAATATCGTTACGTAATCGAAGTATAAAAGCCTGATAACGAAAAAAAGTTTCTTGGTTTTCTATAATTATTAAGCGCTTTTGTGGTTTGAATGACATTGAACACTTTTTCTTGTCACAAACAACGACTTTAGGGGGTTGAGGATTAATAACATCTGATTGAACCAAGCAGTTAAAGACATCAGGATAAACAAGTAAATAACTCATTGATGTTTTATGGGTATGAGAATTGCCTTTAGTGGCGGCATCAACCCGGTTATGGCTTGGTTTAGAAGTATCAAACAGCTGCTTGAAGCTTATTTGGTCAATAACGGCTAAGTGATATTGGTTTCTACCTGATGCTGGTGTATGGGTAAATATACTTTTCCAATTTAACTTATGTTGTGCAGGTAAAACAGCGATGAACTTGGTAAGGTTTATCGCTTTGTTTGCTTCAATGTTAACTAGATATTGATGAAGGTTCATTTATGCTTTAGTAATGTGTAAATTGAAATCACCCGTTAAAGCGGTTGTAACTTCAATACCAATGCGGGATCAATTTTCACATCAAACCAATTAATACGCCAATCTAAATGAGGGCCTGTTGCTCTTCCACTTTTACCAACGGCGGCCACAACTTGACCTTGCTCTACTTTATCACCTTGTTTTACATAGGAATCACTTAAATGTAAAAAGGTTGAGCTAACACCTTGGCCGTGATCGATGATCATAGTGCCGCCTGAAAAAAACATATCTGGCACCCATAACAGTACAGTACCTGATGCGGGGGCTTTAACCGGATCGCCGGTGTTGCCTGCATAGTCTAAACCATAATGTGGGTTTTTAGGTACGCCGTTATAAACACGCTGGCTGCCGTAAACTCCAGTGATAATTCCTTCGATTGGTGGGATAAAACCTTGGGCAAAATAAGTATCTGAGCTAGCTATTTTTCGAGCCGCTTTAATTTGTTTGCTGTCTTGTCTTGAGCGTGCAATAGCTTCAGGATTAGGTTGCATGATACTTTTTTTAATACCCTCAATTCGTTGAATATTATATTCACGTTTAGATGGCGTTAATATTTTCTCTACCCGATCACCATTAACACTAATAATGGTTAGTTTATAATTTTTTGTATCATCACGAGAAAAACCAAAAGTGTAATCACCGTTTGCAGAAACCGGTAACTCTTTGTCGTCTAACATCACCTTATTGTTAGGTAACGTTTTACCAACCACTAGGCCACCCTGCTCAATTTCACCGGTTAGCTTGAACGCACTTTTTGTAATTTCATGTTTAATGGTTGTTTTAGACTCAATAACTACTTCTTCTCCATTGCTAACTTCGGTGCTACCTTCAGTAATTATTTTAGCTGAGCTTTTGGTTTTACTTTGTGTGTTATTTGAAGGTTCGCTCTGCGCATAGAGTTGCACAGAGAAAGTAAAACTAGCAACAATAGCTAGATTCACTAATGTTTTATTTTTTAAAAGAAAATTAGCCACAAACAATTGCTCCTTTTGCTACACCTTCATAAGCAATAACTTTAACAGTGTTGTTACTTAATTCTGGGTGCGTAGCTTTAATTTGGCGTAAAATAAAATCGGCAAGTAATTCTACCGTTGAATCACAATCGACCACATCTAATATTTTAGTTTCTACGGCAATGTCAAATCGACCTTGTGGTGCAAAATAACTAAAATATTGGTGATCGGGTGTTAAATTACACATAGCTTGGGTTGATAACTGAATATCATCTTTGCCAATTCTATCTGCTTCACTAGCAATATAGATATCTTGCCAACGTTTACACCAAGCCGACTCTAATGCTGCATCTCTTTTACCATCTACAAGTATTTGAATTTTAGAGCGATGCCCATGTGCAATACGTTGGCAATTACCATCATGTAACTTTAAACCGTGGGTATAATGATAATAATCCGTTGGAATATCTTCAGGACGTAATACTAAGGTTAAACCAGCTACGTTATTTGGTAATTGAGCTAAAATTATTGCCGTTAAATGTTTGGTAACTTCAACAATATTGATAGTTAAACAATCAATAGAAGCAAATGCACATTTGGGTGATTGTAAATAATAACTTGCAATATCACTTACAAAATCAACTGTTTGATGACCTTCGTTATGTGAAGATTCGGCAAGTGTTAATGCTTTCTCTTGTATTGGTAATAACAGTTTATGATCAACTGCATCATCAATAATTGCTTTAATTTGCTTTTTAACCACAGCAAAATCAAGCACCATACTCATTTCGTTTAATGAGCCTTCGAGTAATACATCAACAATCCAGCTTTCACCGACGATACCACGCTTTGTACACAGGTATGAAAAATCAATAACGGTAAGATCATCTACAAATAATTGCATTTTTTTCCTTAAATTATGTTTGCTACGTTTGCTTTATGTAACTTTGCTTAAGTTTAAATTAACTTAATAATAGTTTGTATAACTAAAACTCTATTTAATAAATACTTTTTAGCAAATAGAAGATTATTCTTGTACTTGCCACAAAATTTCATCGTTAGCACGAACAGGTACTACAACATCATCACCAAAACTCATAGTTGCAGGTACTGACCACGATTTTTTAACTAAAGTGATTTTGTCAGTGTTTATTGGTAGTTGATAAAAATTAGCACCGTTAATACTAGCAAAGCCTTCTAACTTATCTAACGCATTTTCTTGTTCAAAGACTTCGGCGTATAACTCAATAGCAGAATGTGCTGAATAAACACCAGCGCAACCACACGATGATTCTTTAGCACTTTGTGCATGTGGCGCAGAATCTGTACCTAAAAAGAATTTTGTACTACCACTTGTTGCAGCTTCTCTTAATGCTTGTTGGTGAATATTACGCTTTAAAATAGGTAAGCAGAAATAATGTGGGCGAATACCGCCAACTAACATGTCGTTACGGTTATATAATAAATGATGAACTGTAATAGTTGCGCCAATATTATCACCCGCTGCCTTGACAAAATCGACCGCGTTTTTAGTAGTGATATGCTCTAACACTATTTTAAGGTTTGGGTAGTTAGCTACTAATGGTTGTAAAACAGTCTCGATAAAAACTTGCTCTCTATCGAAAATATCAATTTCATGGGTGGTAACTTCGCCATGCACTAATAACGGCATTTCAACACTTTGCATTGCTGCAAAAACGTCACTTAAATTATTAACATTAGTGACGCCTGAAGATGAATTAGTGGTAGCCCCTGCCGGATATAATTTAGCTGCGTAAACTAAACCAGATTTTTTTGCCTCTAAAATATCTTGTGCTGTGGTGTTGTCAGTTAAATACAAAACCATTAACGGTTTGAAACTGGCTTTTGGTTGTTCAGCCATAATACGGTCGTAATAACTTTTTGCTAATTTAGCATCTGTAACAGGTGGAACTAAATTTGGCATCACAATCGCTCGACCAAAATAACGACTAATATCTGCGACAGTATTTTTTAATACCTCACCATCACGTAAATGTACGTGCCAATCATCAGGACGTATGATTGTTAAGGCGCTATTTTCACTATTATTAGTAGTAATATTTTTGCTTTGTGACATGTTAATGTTTCCAACTTTATATATTTTGATGAATACAGGGGATTTTACTAAAAAGACAATAACCCACTGTTTTATAAATTCTTTATCTCATGTAACGCAAAACCATTACGGTAACGCGATACTTCTAGGTAATGAGTTTACTATCGATTAATAATCAATACTTTGCTTTTCAGCTAAAAATTATTCGACAATATCGTCATTGGCATTACTTGCTAACAATGCCATTAATTGTTCTTTCAAATTCGGTGGTACTTTATAAATAGTCAACGAATCATTATGCGGATTATACACTACGTCTTGACCAAAATGACTACGTTCGAAACTTAAACTTATGCCATTACCGTAACCTGAGTATTTAGTGATTTTGTTAACTACTGCTTGTTCATGGGGAAATGTGTCTTCAATTGGATATGATTGCGTTTGACAAAATTGATAAAAATCCTGCTCGTTGCCCGCGCTTTCAATCACCTTTCCTACTTCTTGAATTGACACATCTTGTGAACTGGCTTTTTGCTCTTTACAGTAATTTAATAAATCTTTGCGCGTTTTTTGTTTTTCAGCTGCGTCTAATTGATTAACCGTTACGTAATCTTCAACAGCTTGTACTAGTGTTTGGGTTTGCTCTTTCGCGTTTAAACCTTCTTGGCAACCTAAAAAGTCTAAAAAGAAGTCTGATACTTTACGTCCCGCTCTACCTTTAATAAATGAAATATAACGATTACCTTGAGTATTGTCTTTGTAATCAAACAAATCAATACGGGCAGCAAGTTGTATTTTATTAGTATCTAAATGTTGCGCCGCAGAAATATTCAGCTCGCCATCAACACTGTAATGCTCAGACACAGGAATCACTGCCACGAATAAGTAACGTCCACCCATGTGCTCATAATGACACAGCACTAAATACCCTGTTTCATCTAAATCGTATTTTTCAATTTCATTTTTTAACACGTTTGCTGCTTGTACGCTAAAGTCGTAAAAGTTTTGTTGCTCAGTTAAATAACTTTCCATCAAATCTATAAATCGAGCTGCGTCTCCTTCGCTTGGCATGGATGAGAAGCTACCGTAGGCTTTACTACCTTTGGCATTATAAATAGCATGTAAACCATCTACAAAGTTTGCGGTTTTGGTGGTTTCTTGGGCGAAATCAGAATTTTCAGGTCCTAGGCGTAACACAACCTCTCCGGTTTCTTCTTTTTTAGTCAAAAAATGTAGTGCTATGTTCTGAATTATTAAGCTCATATGATTTTTATGTTCTTGTTCTGATTGTTAAAATTAATTGGACGTTTTGCTATCTTGTACATATTCTTTTTATATTTGCTATATATTAAAGTGTTCAGGCATTTGATAAACTAGCGAAATTAAATCTATACCCTAACTAAAACTCTTATTAGCGAAATTATTATGCCTATTGTATCTAAATATTCAAACGAACGTGTAGAAAAAATCATTCAAAATTTATTGGATGTACTTGTTGAAGAAGAAGCGACACCTGATTTAGCCCTAATGTGCTTAGGAAACACTATTACCAGCGTGATTAGTCAAATACCTGAAAGTAATAGAGCCGCTGTGGTAGATAACTTTACCGCGGCGTTAAAAAAGACCGTTTAGATTAGATAGCGGTGGGTGACTTGGTTAGTATAAACGGCCAAATCACCACAAAGAGCAACATTTTCCATTAACCCGAAAAGAAGAAATATTATCAATGGTTTCATTTGATACAAAAAGCTACAGCAAAAAACTATTACTTTTGATTAGTTGGAGCCATTGGTTCACATTTTTCAATATTATAGCAGCAATTGCCCTCTCCTCTTATTATGTATTTAGTGAAGACGCGCCAACAACATTATTGGGGCAAGCTTATTTAGTGACGACTTGGGTAAGCCATATTGCGTTTTTAACCTTTATGAGTTTTGTTTTAGTGTTATTTCCACTAACCCTGATCCTGCCTAATACCAAATTCATCAGAACAAGTGCTTCGATCATATTTACCCTTGGCCTACTACTATTAGTACTAGATGCCTTTATATACAGCCGTTTGGGTTACCATTTAAATGCTTCTTCTAGTGAGCAAATAATTAGCTTGATACAAGATATAGCAAAAGCAAATGTACTGTTTTATTTCATTAGTGGCGCATTGGCCATTGTAATATTAGGTTTTGAGTTCATTGTGAGTAATTATGCTTGGAAACATTTAAAGCAATTACAAAAAACAGTTTTTGCCCGTTATGTGATTTTTGGTTTAGTTTTATCATTCTTTTTTAGTCACTTAACTCACATTCAAGCAGACGTGAATCTTAATTATGATATTTTACGTCAAGACACTGTTTTGCCATTATCTTACCCAACAACAGCCAGAACCTTGTTGACTAAGTATGGTTTATTTAACAAGGACGATTATATAGAGCGCAAAAATAGCCCGTTATCATTTAGTCAAGCAATTCCGAAATACCCCACAATAGGTAATGGTGTAACTTCAGCGATAAATTGTCCTGCGATTGAAAATGAAACGGTTAAAAACTCAGTGTTTTTAGTGTTAAATGAACAGCAAGTATCTGTTGCGCAACTTAACCAGTTTATCAGACGCGCTACTGCTACTAACCTATATTTAACAAACAATATTGATACAGGTATGAAAGATGACGCTTGGTTTAATATGCTTTATTCATTACCTAGTCTTTATCAAGACGACATTCTAAAACAAGGTATTAAACCACTTTTATTTCAACGTATTGAGCAACAAGGCCTTGCTACTAGCTTAACCGTTATTTCTGATGATTCTGCAACTACTTCGGTTACCAATACTGTTGATGGCGTAACTGAAGAGGTTATTAGTGAGCCACGTTGGTTCGATTCATTTTTTACTGAACAAGTAGCATTAGAAAATGTTTCAAGTTTACTGTTTGCTAAAAAATTAAATAATAAACCAATTGGACTTCACGTTATCTACTTTAAAAATAAGCAAAATATTGAGTCTAATAGTAAAAATAAAAACGACATTAATAATCAATATCAATTTGAATTATTTGTTGATGCCCTGCTTCTTGCTCAAAAACAAAAAGCACAAAAAGATATTATTTGGATTAGTGCAATTGGTAATCTAAATAATAAAACGCGTTTAAATACTAAGCCTGCTTTGTTTATTTATCCTGAAGCTAGTAATGACGTTACGTATGAAGAAGTTACATTTAATACCAGTACAATGGATTTACAACCAACATTACTAAACAAGTGGCTTGGTTGCTCTTTGAACGGGAAAAATAATGGCATGGACTTGACCAAATTGAATAAAGATCGTGTTATTGCTAATACTACAAACAATGGCATTATTGTATTTGATAAAGATAAGTCTGTGTTTATTGACCAAAATGGTAACTTTCAAAGCTACTCAAGCCAGTTCTCATCACCTATAACGGTTAATGCTGATTTTCCGTTAATGATTGATGGTGTGCACTTTATTAAACTTTTTAGTCAACAACAAAAACCCTAAAGGTAACGTATAATGATTAGTTAATATAATTGAGCATATGTTAGACATTTGAATTACTAACACTAATATTTCGTTTAATTGTCATTGCATTACGTCAATAAAGCGTTAATATACACGCTGTAAATTTATTAACACCTCCAAAAAGTTTACAATGTCGGGGTATAGCGCAGCTTGGTAGCGCGTGCGTCTGGGGGACGTGAGGTCGCAAGTTCGAATCTTGCTACTCCGACCAAATATATCTTTATAAATTAGCCACTTAGTGAAAGTTGTGATGACTATCCAAGTGGCTTTTTTGTGTCTGGCTAACCGATGGCTAACTAAAGTTAAATTATTTTTGTTGATAAAAAGAGTCCACAGGTTGCTCAAGATGAAATAGGCACTTGTGAGGAACGGTATCTTGAAAATTTTTGTAGTAGTCGGCTAATCTTGGCTACTGATTTGAATTCAAGCCAGTATCTTTTATCTGATTCGTTTACTATGACACTAAGTCTCTGGAGTATAATGTTGGTAAAATGGTTTAACTATTAAAATCTCCAGACACTGGAAAGTAACAAGTGGCTGCGCCACTAAATATATATCAATAATTCCATAAAGAGGTCATTCGTTCGATTTACTCAATTGCAGTTCAGAGCCTTTTGCAGACATTAAGTGTAAGCGTTAAAACATCAGTTAGGTGACAAAATTAATTATGCCACTACACTTTCAGGTATCGGAGAGTCCAATTATCTACATTAAGTATATTAATCGTTATGAAAATTGCAGTTTTTATTCATTTTTGAATAACAAGCCAAACGGATTACCTGATTGTTGGCGACGTTGATATAAAATGAAGATAGTCAGTAACAATCCTAAAAATTCTGCACTAGGACCCGCCAACCAAATGCCAATTTCCGCGAACAACATTGGAAGTATAAAAATCAACGGTAAGGTAAAAATGTATACTTTTGCTAGGCGTAAAATAGCGGCTCTTTTGGCATCCCCCATGGCTTGAAATACCACACCTATCATCATTAAAGGACCTAATAAAAACAAGGCCGATGACATAATAGGTAAAATGCGTGCGACTTCTGCAATCACATGTATGTCGTTAACAAATACAGCTCCCAATTGATTTTTAAACAGTAAAACAAATAATTGACAAAATACACAATAAATCAAAGCGATGATGATGGCGATTTTAATAGCGCTGTTTGCTCTTAACCATTTTTTTGCGCCAATGTTATTACCTAAAATGGTTTGAAACGCCATGCTCAAGCCCAATAAAGGTAGAAAAATAAATGTCATAATTCGGGTGATAATGCCATAAGCTGCAACTATCATACTGTAGTTGTTATGACTCCAAACCTGTAAGTTATATAAAATAAAAGCAGAAGAAAGTGCTACACCTATATAAGACAAACTCGTTGGCGCGCCTAACGCTAAAAAATCTGACCATAATGTACGGTTGGTAGTAAAGCGCACAAGAGCAACTTTTAACGCTGTTTTACTGTAACGACGAAATAAGTACACAGCAAATAAGGATAAGATTTGCGCTAACAATGTTCCATAAACAGAACCAACAACCCCCCACTCAAGCATTGCAATAAAAATATAGTTAAATACAACATTAAAAAACACTGATAACAAAGGCACAACCGCCATAAAAGACATCTGCCCTTCACAACGTAAACTGTCGCTATTAACGGTAAGAATAAACAATAATGGTGAGAAAAAGATCATTAAAGATAAATAATCATAACTCATGCTAGATAAACTTTCTGAGCCATTATTAACAAACAACACCAATTGTTCACCGCCCATTAAAAACAGTAAAATCAGTAAAATGCAAACAAACATAGAGAGTGTCATCGCTTGTCCGTAGGCCGAGATAGCTTGGTCTTTTTTATTGGCCCCTAAAAGCCTTGCCATCACACTGGAAAAGCCAGCAGACACCCAGCTTGATAAAGCTACCAATAACATAAAGGCAGGAAATACCGAGGTCACGGCAGCAAGAGCGTGTGCGCCAACATATTCGCCAAGAAAATAAGCATCAACTAATGAAAACGAACCATTAACCAGCATCATGAAAATAATAGGTGCCGCGGTTTTCATAAAAACAGACGGCAACGAACCCACTAAAAACATATTGTTAGAAGAAGTAGTCATATTTTAAACATTCCTAATTTGTTAAAGCGCATCAGCAAAAAGCTATTTAATGGGCAAATAAATGTCAGTGATCACCTCATGCTCTGGCACGTCGTGAACAAAATTTACATAATGAAAAAACACAGGGAAATCTCGGCATTGTTCACCACTTGTTGGTAACCATTGTTCATATAAATAATAAACACCTTTTTTTAAGTCATCGCGATTACCAATATCACGAACAACTGCGCAACGCCCTGCTGGAATAATTTGGTTAACCACACCAAATTCATTTTCTGGAATATCTGCTTTTACCGCGCCACATAAATCAAAATGAAAATCTTCTGCTTTGACTACATTCGGATCAGAATAAGGGATTCCGTAAGTATTGCTGCTTGTGAATGGCGATAACTTGCTTGCTTTGCGCCAAGCAATAAACTTCATTGATGTCTGGTAATGAAGTTTAGGATCGCCATAATGCGCTAATGCCGCTACTTTCTGCTCTTTAAAATCAACAATATTTACAGTCATTTTGTCATCTTGTCTTTCAGTTACAGGTAAGGTTAACGTATTAATTTTCTCATGCCAGTTATGCCACATCGGAGACTTCCTAAACTCAGAAGGACTTTGGCCAAACTCGCGCTTAAATGCCCTTGAAAATGCCTCGGCACTTTCAAACCTAGCTTCAAAAGCAATGTCGATAATTTTAATATCAGTTTTAAACACTAACCTAAAAGACGCGCGTTTTAGGCGTGACATCTGAATAAACTTAATTAAGTTAAGGCCTGTATAAGCAGAAAAAACACGATGAAAATGATATTTAGAAAAGCCCGAAACTGCACTTAACATTTCTAGCGTTAAGTCATCATCAAGATTCTGATTGATGTAATCGCACACTCTAATAATACTTTGTTCGAGATTACTCATTTGATCTGATTTACTCTCTGGTTCATTATCTTAAGTTGATTTTATATCTTGCAGTAAAAGAATATTGATTGAGATTGCTAGTTCATTAATTTTTTTAAAATAATTAATATAGATTAAATTTAAACTGCTTGAAGTTGTATAGCGTTTTTATAATAACTCCTGTGATTATTAAGAGTTAAACAACTCACATGAAAATATAATGAATTATAATCAAACTGTCTTGAAGTAAAAATCGTACTGTTTTTGTCAAATGATTTCTTGGGCTATAAGTGTTCAGGTGTGAAGCGGCTTTGTCGGATCTGCTGCCTTCCTGAATTTAATCAGCGCGTTTAATATTAATAACTCTATCTTCTACATGTTGCAGTAATGGTTCAAGCTCTTGAGCCGGAGCATTAAACCAAACGTCTTTGTCTCTTGCTAGAATCAAAGCAGGCATTCGTTTATGGTACTCTCCACACTTATCATTAGGTTGAGTTGTTAGCGTTACAAGCTCTGTATGGTCACCTTGAAACAAAATGCCAGCCATATACAAAGGCATTTTATTGGCATGTTCAAAGAGGTATTTAACCTTTTTACCTTCTTCTGTTCGCCATTCAAACCATCCGTTACAAGGCACTAAACAACGTTGGCTTTGGAATGCTTGCTTAAATGTTGGTTTAGTCGCTACTGTTTCAGCTTGGGCATTAATGATGAGCTTTTTTGACCAGTTAGGTTTAATCCCCCACAAAGCATTTACTTGTTGAAAGCTTGAGCCATTATTAACAATTGTTGCTACCGATTGACTAGGACGTAAATCAGCGTTAGTTTCTACACTGTAATGCGTATTAAATAGCTCACTCACTATAGGGGATAAACTTTTGTCTACACTAAACCTACCGCACATACTGACCTCAACATGATTATCTCAACAAACAACATTAACAAACTAAATTAACATATTATCTTAGGTATATCTGACCATTTACTGGTGTAACTGGGGGATAAAAAATTTCGCCTCATTGCCCATTTATCACTTTTTTCAGCAACTGCTACTTCGACAGCTCCTCTACCGTAACGATAATTTATTTGGTCATAGCATTTCATTAATGGTGGATTATTTAAGCTCAGCGTAAACATATCTTGCTGTTGAAACTGGCTATTTTCTAGTTCAACGCCACCTACTCCACAGCGATAAAAACTTACACCTTGCCTATAAATATTATCAAATACATAAGAAATTGCACCGACGATTTTTAAGGTATTATCTGTTGCTATGGGGAACTCGTAAATAAATGATTTTTTATAATAGTTATCGTCATGTGGTGAGCTCGATGCAAAAATAACTAGTCGCTTAATTAAAGACCCTTGTTTTCTAACTTTAGTCGCGACGATACTTGCGTGACTTGCTAGCGCAGCTTTAAGTACATGCTCGTCGGTGACTCGTTGTCCAAAGCTTCGCGTAGAAAATATCTCTTGCTTGTCTTGCCCTATCTCATCCCATTTTAAACACGGTATTCCATTTAATTCATTTACGGTACGTTCAACAGTGACACCAAATTGACTACGCATTGCTTTGGGTGATTGATTAGCTAAGTCCCAACCGTTTTTAATACCTAATTGACTTAATTTTTTACCAAGTTTGTTACCTACGCCCCATATGTCAGTTAACGACATACAGGTGAGTATATCTTTACGTGAGCTAGTTCCATCGCTACTATCCTCAATAACAGCAACACCATCAAAACCAGGGAGCTTTTTAGAGGCATGATTAGCCGCTTTAGCCAGTGTTAATGTTGCACCAAAGCCTACACCGACGGGTAATCGTGTTTCTCGCCAAACTGCCTTACGTATTACATGACCATATTGATGCCAATCATCAATACAGCTGAAGTTTTTGAAGTGCAAGAAGGACTCATCAATAGAATAGACGTAGTGATTATCAGAATACCGAGCAATAACATTCATCATTCGCTCACTTAAATCTGCATAAAGCTCATAATTAGATGAACGAACAACAACGTTATGTTTTTCTAAAAAATGTTTAATTTTAAAGTAAGGTATAAATTTAGGTACGCCAAGTTCTCGCGCTAAAGGACAAACAGCACATACACAACCATCGTTGTTAGTTAAAACTACAACGGGTTTATGTCTTATGCTCGGGTCAAATACCTTCTCGCAACGGGCATAAAATGAAACCGCATCAACTAACCCAAACATGACAATAACGCGGGTAATTTTTTATGTAATCTAAAAGATACTGTTACCACGCCTTCTATCTGAAAATCATCTGAGGCAGTTATTTCAATTGGCTTGTGGTCATCGGATGCCGATAATAAAAGTGCTTTATCCGTATCAATAATTTTGCATACGAAGCAACCATTAAAGTTGGCTACGATGACAGAGCCATTGCTTACGTACTCAGCCCTATCAACCACAAGGACATCACCATTAAATATTCCCCGCCTCTCCATTGAGCGACCGTTAGCTAAACCAAAAAAGGTCGCATTAGGGTGTTTAAGCAGTAACTCTTCCAAAGATAAATTTAATTCTTTATATTCCGCAGCTGGAGATTCAAAACCTGATATCCCTGCTTCAATATAAACGGGTATTACTTTCATAAACACACCAGTGAGCTGTACATAAATACAGTATAGTGGTTTATTAGAATATTTAGAAGTTAATATCTTAAATTATGATCGAATGCTGTGTGATTTAAGATGATGAATATAGGAAATGACAAAGCTACGATGTTCTTTGCAAAGGTGGGCTTCTAATTAAAGGTGTTGCTGAAGTTTTTGGTTACCTGACCACTCAATTGCATTGGGTTTGCCGCCAATAAATTAAGTTTATTTTGCACTCAGTTGACATTGTTTATTATTCACTGACGGCAACTCTTAAGTATAAAAACTCTGCAAGCACTCGCCTGTTTGTTCGTTAACATTTAAATCAGAATATAATTGAATAGGTCTATCTTTTTTCTTGATATGTAATCCGCCCATTGCAAGCGTGTAACCTTGCCAATCGTTATTGTCCGCAGCAAAACGCGCTTGCTCTAATAACGCATCTTTTTTATCTATAAACTTAGTTCGTAATCGCCTTAACTCACGCCAAATTGAAACACTCGCACCACCAATTTGTTGAAACTGACGAATACACCAACATGAAGCCCAAGCATCAATACGTTCTGCGACAAGTATCGAATCATTACCGAACTTATCTTCACCCACTGATGCTTAGTAGCAAAGCCATAAATGAAAGGAGGCATAAGCAGTTTGAGTTTATAAATCCTGAGAATAAAATAAATACTCCCAAAACTAATGAATTATCAAGCTTTTTTACACTGCAGAATGGATAACAAATAACTAACTCAATGTCATTTCCCTGAGCATAGGTTAAATATTAACAAGAATAAACACCAACCAAATCATATTAACGGTAATTAAAAACAGTAAATTAAAATGCGGATTGTCACTTTCTCGCCTACTTCGGTATTTATCAACTAGCAACGCACAATAACTTCCTAATGCACTAAGCCATAACATTATATATAAGTAACCTGTAAGTGGTGTTAACCAAAATTGACGTACTTCAATATCATAATAACGAAGCACGCCATATTCTGTGTCAGGTGCCGCGTAATATGCCATGACTAAGGCGATTAAAAATAGTACCCAACTAATAATCATTAGGCCGATTTTGGCATGCACCCAAATATCGGCTGTTTTTCGTCGCTCGGCGCTTTTTTTTGTCTGAGGATCAACTTGCTGCTCTGATGTGTGTGTCATAACTAGTAATTGCCTCGATTTAAAAATAATATAATCACTGCTTCATGTAACAGATTACATAAATGGGTTAATTAGCTCCGTAGTAGTCATTATTTAGTTGTTTTAACGGCTTCTATACAATTAAGCATTGCATTTATGCCTTGTCACGGTAACATGACACCCAATTTTTACATATTAACATAAGCATAGTACAAATAGATTATTGCTAACTTCACTTAAATTATGGAGAGTTGGCTTATTAACTGTATTTTGCATTTCAATTCATTAAATAAGTATAAGAGGTCATTAATGTCAGTTATATCAATTACTGATGTATTAGCAGGAAATTTTCCAGTTAATGAGAGCATTACCGTTCACGGTTGGATCAGAACACGCCGTGACTCGAAAGCGGGTATTTCATTTTTAGCATTGCATGATGGTTCATGTTTCGATGCTATTCAAGCCATTGTACCAAGTGAACTCGACAATTATGAAAGTGATGTACTTAAGCTTACTACTGGTTGTTCAGTAAAAGTTACTGGTATTTTGGTTGAATCTCCAGGCCAAGGTCAAGCATTTGAAATTCAAGCAACAGCTGTTGAAGTATTAGGTTTTGTTGAAGACCCAGATACTTACCCAATGGCGGCAAAACGTCATAGTATTGAATTTTTACGTGAACAAGCACATTTACGTCCGCGCACCAACATTGGCGGCGCGGTAACTCGTGTTCGTAACTGTTTAGCACAAGCTATTCATCGTTTCTTACATAGCAAAGGTTACTTTTGGATCAGCACACCACTTATTACAGGAAGTGATTGCGAAGGTGCTGGTGAGATGTTCCGTGTTAGTACATTAGACAATGAGAACTTACCACGTGACGATGCAGGTAAAGTTGATTACAAGAAAGACTTTTTTGGTAAAGAGACGTTTTTAACGGTTTCAGGTCAATTAAACGTAGAAACTTATTGTAACGCGTTATCAAAAGTGTATACATTCGGCCCAACATTTAGAGCGGAAAACTCCAATACAAGTAGACACTTAGCTGAATTTTGGATGGTTGAACCGGAAATCGCTTTTGCTAATCTTTCTGACGCTGCGGATTTAGCAGAAGAAATGCTTAAATACGTATTAAAAGCTGTTTTAGAAGAACGTCCTGATGATATGGCCTTCTTCCAACAACGTGTCGATAAAACAGTAATTGAGCGTTTAAACTCTGTTATTAATACTGATTTTGTTCGTCTTGATTACACTGATGCAATTACTATTTTAGAAAACTGCGGTAAGCAATTTGAAAACCCAGTATCTTGGGGCGTAGATTTAAATTCTGAGCATGAACGTTTCTTAGCTGAAGAGCATTTTAACGGCCCTGTTGTTTTACAAAACTATCCGAAAGATATTAAGTCTTTCTACATGCGTTTAAATGACGATGGCAAAACTGTTGCTGCAATGGATATTCTTGCCCCAGGTATTGGTGAGATTATCGGAGGTAGTCAACGTGAAGAACGTCTTGACGTATTAGACAGTCGTTTAGGTGAAATGGGCTTAGATACTGCCGATTACTCTTGGTACAGAGATTTACGCCGCTACGGTACTGTACCTCATGCAGGTTTTGGTTTAGGTTTTGAACGTTTAGTGGCTTACGCAACAGGTATGCAAAACGTACGTGACGTAATTCCTTTCCCAAGAACGCCAAATAACGCAGCGTTTTAATAATTAATACTAAGATATTGAAAAAGTATACTTACTTAATTTCAATATCCTTAGGTTAGGTATTACATTATTTGAAAAGGCAACGTTTGTTGCCTTTTTTATTTCCCTCTTTTTGTCATCAAATTCAGCTATAGTTATAATATATTAACTATGCACTCCTCCCAAACTTAAGCTTGTGCAACATAAGTAAAATATTTAACGGCTATATTGTTAATTAAACAATAACGTAACTGATGTGAATTAAAAAACAAGAGACTCATAAATGAATGTAATATTGCGACCTGCTACCAATTTAATGAATCAATTGACCTATTTGCAAAAATTCATATTAATCAGTTTAATTAGTGTTGTGCCTTTATTAGTGCTTGCTTATATGCAGCTACAAACCTTCCATCAGGCTGAACAAATTACCCAAAAAGAATTAAACGGACTGCAAGAACTAGCTTTAGCTTTTAACTTGATTGATATTGCCGGTCAGCGTAATGACTTAATACTTATTCGTGGCACCGATACACGTGTAGATGTAAATCTTGCTAAGCAAATTGAGCAAAAAGGGTCAGAGTACTTACAAACACTAAATACATTAAAAGAATTAGCCGTCAACAATGAGCAAATGTCATATATTGACAAAATAAACGACTTATCAACAGAAATAGCCGTTGATCGCAGCAAAACTACTGCAAGAATGAGTTTGGTAGAGAAATATAATATTTTGAACCAATCAGTTAATAAAACCTGGGAATTAATACGTACCATAGCTCATGAAGCTGGATTATCAAGAGATAAGAACGCTCAAAATTTCTTTTTAATGAAATTAATTATTGATGATCTGGAACTCGCTATTAAACACCAAGGTATGCACCGAAGCTTTGCTAGTATGGCGTTTAAAACTGGGCAACTATCAAGCCGATCATTAGATGCCTTTGACCAAGTTTTACTGTTTTTAGATCAAGATGCGAACGGTATCAAGATAAAGCTAACGCCGTTAGCTAGCCACGATGAATTAGCCGATATTAGCGCACGTGTTGTACAACAATTACAACAGGATGTTATTACCTTAGACGATATTCTTCTTGCGGAAGAGTTTAACCAACCTTGGCTAGTTTACTTCAATGAAGGCGTAAAGGCTTTAACCGTCATCAATGATTTTATTGACCTATCTATCGGTATGATTGAATCAGATTTACAACTCAGAGCCAATCAACAGCAGCAAGATTTCAATATACTGCTAGTTACCTGTATATTGGTATTAGTCTTTGTTTGTTATTTAATGTTAGGTTTTAACTTATCGGTTAGACGTAGTATTCATGAAATTTTAACCACTGCGCGTGAAGTGTCTAAGGGCGACTTAACGGTTCAAGTGATTTCAAACAGTAAAGATGAAATTGGTCAACTAGGTGAAGAATTTAACCAAATGACCGCTAATATACGTAACCTTATTCGCGAAGTAAGTAATACGGCTACTGTGGTAGTTACCCAAACCACAATAGTTGATGAAATTGCTACCCAAAGCAGTCAAGCGATTGCTTTACAAAGCAGTGAAATAGACCAAATTACCCACTCAGTAAAAGATATGTCATTGAGTGTTGATGCTGTAGCCAATAAAATATCAGAAGCCTCTACCGCTTCAGTTAAAGTTAGCGATGAAGCAAACACGGGTAATAACTTAGTTGAATCATCTATCACCAGTATCAAGGTACTTTCCTCTAACATAGATCATTCTCTTGCCATGATTAAGTTACTCGCTAAAGAAAGTGATGGTATTTCTGTGGTGCTTGATGTAATTAAAAATATTGCCGACCAAACCAATTTACTTGCCTTAAATGCGGCTATTGAAGCGGCTCGAGCAGGAGAGCAAGGCCGTGGATTCGCGGTTGTAGCAGATGAAGTAAGAACATTAGCGCAAAAAACACAACAATCCACCCAACAAATTGAACAAATAATATTGCGCCTACAAACAGGTGTTGCTGATACAGCCAAAGCAATGGAAATTAGCTTTGAAAATGTAGGTAAAAGTGTTGCTTCCTCAGAGGAAGTTGGTGAATCATTAGCTAGAATATTACTATCTGCTCAAAATATTGTAGATGTTAATGAACAGATAGTAAAAGCTACTGATGAACAGTCTTTAGTAGCTCAAGATATAGATGAAAAAATATTTGCTATCAATGGATTAGCCAGTAATACCGCTGAGGGTGCAAAAAATACAGCAAACTCACTTGATAATATGGTTGAGCAAACTAATCATTTAAATGAAGTAATACATAGTTTCAAAATATAATCGGTTATTGCCAATAGCTAACATGCGCTTGATAGTCTTTAGCCGGTTTTGCATTGGCTTCTTTTGTTGGCGTTCCTAAGTACAGATAGCCTACAATTTCATTGTCATTTGTAACGCCTAAACCTTTTTTTACTATTGGGTTGTATGCAAAATCACCGGTTCGCCACATTGCACCATAACCTAAAGCAAATGCTGCCATTTGCATAGCATGTGCGCAACAACCAGCAGCAACAAGTTGCTCTTGTTTAGGTACTTTACTGTGCTCGGCATAGTTAGTAGAAATGACAATTATCATAGGCGCTCTAAAAGGCATTTTTGCAGTTTTTTCTTTTTTATCTAAGATTACTTGCTCTTCAAAATCGGAGTTAGTTAACTCTACAGAAACAGCTTGTAGGTAAATATCACTTAATTTCTGTAACCCCTGCCCTGAAACCACCTGAAAGTGCCATGGCTTTAATCCCCCATGATCAGGCACTCGCATGCCTGCAGCTAATAAAGTTGATAAATCATCATCCGTTGGAGCCGGAGACGTTAACATAGGGGTTGATTGTCGTTGTAATAATAATTCAATTGCATTCATAATGCGCTTTCCTCTAACTCTTTTAATTATTTATAAATTTTATCACTTTTCGGCGTACTGTGTGCGCTTAAGTTACACAATTTATAACTTAACTTGAGCTTTTGATAATTTAATAAATTCCTTCGCTTTTATTCTTGACTTAACCGCTATGAATAGCCACTATGCAGAAGAACTTTATCGCATTTCAGGAATGTCAAATAACATGCAACACCTTATACTCGCCATGAAACATAACCGAGCCCATAAAGCTGCAGCTACTCGCTGTACTTTTATGCATGTTCGACTGTGGTTAGTTGTTCGCTTGTTACTAGCCCCTAAATGCGGAGTATTGAAAAGTTAATTTTATTCAAACAAACTAATTAGATCTAAATCGATTAGTTAAATAAAAAGTTCACTTCTAAACCGCAACAGTTATCTCTTGCGGTTTTTTGTTTTCTATTCACCTTAATCCGCAATTTTTGATGTCGCTGTTTAATATCAAAAACTCAATAATTGAGATATTTACAAAGGAGAAGGAAAATGTCTGTGTCTATTGCCTATTTGGCAGTTTTATTAATATGGTCCACCACCCCGTTGGGAATTGTGTGGAGTAGCGAATCAATTAGCCCAAGTTTAGCGGTATTAGTACGTATGCTTATTGCTGTACTGCTTGGTGCTATTGTGATTAAAGCGCGCCGTATTAATTTACCATGGCACAAAAAGGCTTTAACCTTATACACTTATTCTGCAATAGGTATTTTTGGAGGCATGCTATGCTCGTATCTTGCGGCAACGTATTTATCATCCGGTATCATTTCATTAGTGTTTGGCTTTTCGCCGGTTATTTCTGCCGTTCTAGCGAAATACATTTTAAATGAGCCAAATATTAGTAATATTCGTAAAATTTCTATGGCTATTTCACTATTGGGCTTAGGAATTGTTTGCTCAGACAATTTTAATTTAACCGACGGTGGTTTTTATGGCGTGATATTTATATTGATGGCGGTGTTTTTCTTTAGTTTAAGTGGCGTGTTAGTTAAAAGCATTACCTTAGCCATACACCCATTAGCCACTACTGTAGGTGCTTTAACCGTCGCTACACCAATGTTTTTTATCAGTTGGTTGTTACTTGATGGTAATTTAACTACCGAGCTTTGGCTGGCAAAATCTATTTGGGCAACAGTCTATTTGGGTGTGTTTGGTTCGTTAATTGGCTTTTATGCCTACTTTACCGTATTACAGAAACTGTCTGCGAGTAATGTAACGTTAATCACCTTAATAACACCAGTAATTGCTTTAACCTTAGGAGCTTTGCTCAATGGTGAGAATATTAATAATGAATTGATCATTGGTGCATTTTTAATATTAATGGGCTTAACGCTTTATCACTTTGGGCATCGCTATCAAAAACTAATTGGCGGTATTAAAAAGTATTTAATCCATAACAGATAAGCGCTGATCAAGGTGAGCTTATTGCAAATTAAAGCGGAAAATTTTATTGATGTTCCGCTTTAATTTACGCATAAATAGTTTAAATCTCGATTATTATTTACAACTAACTTAATGATTTAATTACCTGAAAAATAATTACAATCTAGATCATTACTGCTGTTAAACTTATTAGTGCATTAAGGTAGTATAAGCGATCTAATTTATACATTTTAATATCTACTTTGAAATTAACAATTAATACATAACTAAAGAAACAACTATGAACAATAAACCTGGCATTATAAAACGGATATTTTCTTCGCTATGGGCTGTAATAAGCTTTTCGCGCTCTGTGGTAGTCAACCTAGTATTTTTTATACTTCTATTTGGTTTTATTGCCATAATTTCCGACGGTGAAGAGCCTATTCTAGTGCCCGACCAAACAGCGCTAGTATTAAATCTTACCGGCGATATTGTAGAGCAAAAACGTGAAATAGATCCGATGGAAGCATTTTTAAGCGAAGCCATGGAGCAACAAGAAGATAATCCTGAAGTATTACTAACTGACATAATTGATGTACTTGCGACAGCAAGGGAAGATGAACGCATACAAGTATTAGTACTCCAACTTCATGGCCTCAACAGTACAGGTTTAAATATACTACAAGATATAGCTACAGCACTTGAAGACTTTAAAACTTCAGGTAAAAAAATTATCGCCCTTGGCGACCAGTTTAGCCAAGATCAATACTACCTTGCCAGTACCGCCAATGATATCTGGTTAAATCCGCAAGGTTACCTATTACTTGATGGTTATGGCCGTTATCAAACATATTTTAAATCCGCATTAGAAAAGTTATCAATTAATCAACATATTTTTAGAGTGGGTACTTTCAAATCAGCCGTTGAACCATTTATTCGCGATGATATGTCGTCAGCTGCAAAAGAAGCTAATGAACTTTGGCTAGATGATCTATGGCTGCAATATAAAACCGCTGTAGCAAAACGACGTAAATTCTCTATCGATAACTTTGATGATGACATAAATACCTTGGTAGAAAAGTTTACTGCGGCTGAAGGAAGTTTCGCTCAATACGCGCTAAATAATCATTGGGTTGACCAACTTCTGTCTCGTCAACAAATGCGTGATGAGCTTATTAGTTTAGTGGGAAAAAATAAGAAAGGTGATAGCTACAGCAAAATTAGTTATAAACATTATATTGCTGCAACGAGTTCTCCGCTGGAAGATAGCTTAGAACAAAGCAATGAGTTAACCCCATTAAGTAAAGATAAAATAGCGATAATTGTTGCTAAAGGCACCATTTTAGATGGCGAACAAAAACCTGGGACTATTGGCGGTGATAGTACCGCCCAGTTATTACGTAAAGCTAGAAATAATGACGATGTTAAAGCGGTTGTTCTAAGAGTTGACAGCCCAGGTGGTAGTGCTTTTGCTTCAGAAATTATTAGTCAAGAAGTAGAGTTATTAAAAGCTGCAGGCAAACCTGTTGTAGCTTCTATGGGAAATTATGCAGCCTCAGGCGGTTATTGGATTTCTGCTCCTGCAGATCTCATTTACGCCTCTCCTGCTACTATCACCGGCTCAATTGGTATTTTTGGTATGATGATGACTTTTGAAGACTCGTTAAGTAAATTAGGGATTTATACTGACGGTGTTGGTACTACAGATATTGCGGGCTTTGGCCCAACTCAATCGCTTTCACCAGGTATGGCAACGTTATTTCAATTGTCTGTAAATAAAGGTTACCAAGAGTTTATTCAATTAGTCGCCACTAATCGCAGCATGACATTGGAGCAAGTAGATGCGGTTGCACAAGGTCGTGTTTGGTCTGGGCGAAAAGCAAAGGAGCTTGGTTTAGTTGACGAACTAGGTAATTTAGATGACGCCATATTCGCTGCCGCTAAATTGGCAAAATTAGAGCAATACGACACCTTATTAATTAAGAAAGAGCAATCATCACGAAGCAAAATATTACAACAGCTAATGGGGAAATCATCGTTATTATCTTCATTCATGTTCAGTCAGCTTGATAATATTGATTCTGATATTGGTTTAGACAGTAATGTTGTCAACGCCACTGCCAAACAACCATTAAATCAATTAATGATAAAAATGAAAAATGAATTAAAGCAATTGAATCAGTTTAATGATCCTCAAGGTCGTTATACTTTATGTCTTGCTTGTGGTGTTAATTAATGAAACTGGAATAACTCAGTAAAAGTTATAAGTATAAATTGTAGATATAAAAAGAGGTAGTTAAGCAATTAACTACCTCTTTTTATTATAAAGTTAAAATCTACTCGTTATAAACAGTGAGCCTAACCACAACATTTTTTATATTTTTTACCACTACCACATGAGCAAGGATCGTTACGGTTAGGTGTTTTATCAAAAGTAGTTGTTGTTGCTTTGATTAACATACCATCTAACTCGGCTATATTTTCTTCTGCTGTGCTATCAACAGTAATGTCAGCGAAAAGTTGATGTTGTGCCACTTGCTCTACAATTTCTAACTTTCTTTCTTCGCTGGTAACTACTAGCGTTAATGGGTGTTTTTCGGTACCAATTTTTGCTTTACGCTTGGTATTATAACCCGTTGTGATGTGATTGTGACGGGTATGAATACGCCCTTTATAATAGAGATCGTGCATGATGCTCTCCGCTAGTTGAATGCTATTTCTCAAATTGAGTGAAATAGCTCAATTCGTTAATTACTTGATTTATGCGCGGCAGTATAACGTAAAGTAATAAATAGTCGACTGTTCAATTAAACTCAGCCTAAATTTTTTAACCCAGACTTACAAAAAACGACTTCACCTTTTATGTTTAAATAACAGATGAAGTCGTTTTAATAACACGTTTTAGCTAAATTGACTTAGAGCTAATAGTTAAGCTTTATCTAAAGCTTGACTAACATCAGCAATAATATCGTCAATGTGTTCAATACCCACAGAAATACGGATCAAATCAGAGCTAACACCAGCCGCAGCTAATTCTTTATCATTTAGCTGTCTGTGTGTAGTTGATGCAGGATGACAAGCTAAAGATTTAGCATCACCAATATTAACCAGTCTTAAAATCATTTCAAGGGAATCAATAAATTTAGTGCCTGACTCAATACCACCCACAATACCAAAGCTTAATATGCCTGAAGCTTTGCCTGATGTGATTTTTTCACAATTTTCACGGTACGGACTATCTGGTAAAGCTGCGTAATTAACCCAAGCTACTTTTTCATGTTGTTGTAAATAAGCAGCTAATTTTTCTGAGTTTTCACAATGTCTATCCATTCGTAAACCAAGTGTCTCTAGGCCTTGTAAAATTTGGAATGAATTCATTGGTGAAATTGCAGCACCTGTATTTCTTAACGGTCCCACTCTACAACGACCAATGTAAGCGGCAGCACCCAATGCTTCAGTGTATACCACCCCATGATAAGCAGGATCAGGTTCATTAAGGACTGGGAAGCGAGCTTTATTAGCTACCCAATCAAACTTTCCTGAGTCGATAATTACCCCACCAATGGAAGTTCCGTGACCTCCTATATATTTGGTTAAGGAGTGCACAACAATATCGGCACCTAAATCAAAAGGACGACATAAATAAGGTGTTGCCACGGTATTATCAACAATTAACGGCACACCATGTTTGTGTGCAATCTCAGCTAAACGGCTTATATCAACAACATTCCCTGCCGGATTACCTATTGATTCACAAAATATCGCTTTGGTTTTATCATCTATTGATTGTTCAAATTTAGCAAAATCATTATGTTTTACCATGCGTGTTTCAATACCTTGTTTAGGTAGAGCATGGGCAAATAAGTTATAAGTGCCGCCGTATAATTCACTTGTGCTAACAATATTGTCACCAACTTCACAAATACATTGCAGCGAGTAAGTAATAGCCGCCATACCCGATGAAACACAAACTGAACCAATACCTCCTTCCATGGCTGCAATACGTTTTTCTAACACATCGGTAGTCGGGTTCATAATGCGAGTATAAATATTACCCTGTACTTTTAAATCAAATAAATCTGCACCATGCTGGGTATCATCAAAAGTGTATGAGGTTGTTTGATAAATAGGTACTGCAGCTGCTTTAGTTGTTGCTTCAGAGGTATAGCCTTCGTGTAAGGCAATTGATTCAAGTTTCATTAACGATACTCCTACAAATAAATAAGTTAGTGACTAGTGTGTCAAAACGGCATTTACATTAACAACAAATTATTGGCCTGTCTGTACTAAGTTTTTTATTTTTATAGCTTTCTCAAAATGGTCTAATTTATGAGTGATAATCCACCAGTTAGCCGCTTCCATTAGTAGCTCAGGATCATCATTTTTATTGGCAAAAAAAGCATAAAAGGACAACCCTACATTAGTGCCCTTTTGCGCTACTTTTTTATCACAAACATCAATTATTTTTTCTCGTAAACTATTACGCACAGCGCTTCCTCTTAAATTTTGTATTTTTTAAATTAAATAAGTTTTACCCTGAAAGATAAGCAGACTGAGGCAATTTAAGGTTGTATTGCCTTAATCGCCTCAGAAACCGTTAAAAATTGTATTTTAGTGAGACAAACTTCTGCTTTACTAAATTCATTGGCTCTAATTAATTCCGTTACTTCTTCAACGTTAAATATTTTATTTTGCTTTGTTAATGTTAGTTGATCTGAAATAAAATAACTCTTACCTACTGAATCGATAACATAATCATCGCTAGTTAATATCAAGTCTCGACATTCAGCGTTTAGATCGACTATTGACGTTAAATAAATAAGTTCGTTATCACCACCGAGCTTTAAAATACATGGCCAAGTTACAATGATTTTTCTCCTGAATATGAAACGCTTAAATATAAATACCATGGCCGCATATATACGACAGCTAGATCACAGATAGTTTATTCATAATCTGATTTAATTTTTAAACGCTGCTTTTTGATTTGATCAAAAGCATTTTGATAGCTTTGTATAATTTCATCTGGAGTATTGATATTAAAAGCAAAATAATTACCAATAGTGTTTATCTCCCAAACCACCTCAAAGTCATTTTGGTCAATATTAAGTTGAGACGATAAATGGTTAAAACCATGCATTGATATGACAAACATATCTACCCTATCAGCTTTAGTCATCAAATAAGCTTGCTCTAATGTAGAAATATTAGCCATATTTTCGGTAGGAAAACCAACTTGTTGTAATGAAATTTCAGATATGTCTCCTGTTACTGTTGCCACGCTATAATCAAAAGTTTGCCCTAAATGTTCAAACTTAAAACCTTTAGATTTCTTAGCGATTAAAACGTGAGTTGAATTAAAAATAGGACCAACCCACTTAAATAATTTGTCACGTGAAGGTGTTCTCGACATAGTAAATAATACAGTATTTGGATTATCTAAAGTGAAGCGATAACCTCTAGCCCAAGGCACTACAAATATTTCTTGCTCAGCCATGTTTAAATGTTTCCACATGGCTTTTAATGTATCAACGGAAAGTCCTTTAATTTTTCCATTTTCAATGTAATTAGCGGGAGGATAACTTTCAGTATAAAAGGTAGTATTTTCAATAGATAAAGGTGCTTGACTGGCATTAACTGCAGTAGCTATTACAAAACAGAACATTATCGAAATTAATATAAAAGACTTCATGGTAAATAATAATCCTGGTTTACAATTTATCTTGTTAATTTATGAGTTTAGGACCCTTAGATATTGACACGGGACTTGGTGATAAGAATGATAGCGGCTTATGTTTTTAATAAAATAGCTGCAACATAATATTTAACCTGAGCTAGGGATAATGAAATTGTAAATTATAACAAGAACAAAAAAACACCTTAAATTAAGAACGTTTATGGTATTAGTATTAGTTCATTTAACCCATTTTGAACAATATTATTCTCATTTTTTGTAGTTTATAGACTATGAATGCACGAAAATAACCAAGTAAGTGACGGTAGCTACTACTTCAAGTATACCAAAGATACGTTTAAAACGATTTCTCAGGCTTATTATATTTTTGATTATGTTGTAAATTGATTGACGAATAGACGCAAAAAAATACTATTATAATTTTAAACTTCATTACAGCTTCTCTTGTAGTTGCACAGGCCCTATTTAAAGTATTACTTGCCAGTATCCTACATCTAACCAATGTTCAAACTTCCAACCAACTTCTTTAAAGTGCGCGACTTTAACCATACCAAGTTTTTCATGTAGATTAACACTTGCGGCATTAGGTAATGTAATACAACCAATAATAGTATGAATATTTTTTAATTTTAATTCGTTAAATAATTTTTGATATAGCTTTGTCCCCACGCCTTTGCCTGTGGCGGTTGAAGACAAGTATATTGTTACTTCTACAGCGAAACGATAAGAATATCTATCGTGCCATTTGCTGGCATATGCATAACCTATCAACTGACCACTATCGTCTTCTGCAATTAGCCAAGGCAATTGATCAGCGGTTATTTTTTCTATGCGTTTAAGCATTTCAGCTGATGTAATTTGCTGCTCTTCAAAAGTGACTACTGTATTGGCAATATAGTTATTATAAATAGTGCAAATTGCATCGACGTCTTCTTTTTTTACAGCTCTGATATACATTATCAATACTCTATTTTTATAAAAAAATCAGTTTAACTCACCATGAGATTAAACTGATTTTGTTTGTTGAGAATTAAATTGAACAGATTATTTACAATATATTTTCTGTAAACGCGCGATTAATGGTAATTCACTTTTCACTAAGGCGCCTAACATTAACCAATCAACCAATAACTGCGTTAAATCTATTTCACCACCTGAAAGCATTTGCTCTTGCATCAACTGTACTTGAACTTTCATACGTTGATTAGATAATTCACTTGGCGATTCACTGTTAGCAAGTATTTCAATTTCTAACGTTTTATCAAAGCGACTAGTACCCTGCACTGGTTTTGTTAGCTTAACACTATCTAACAAACGTTTTTGCCAAAAGGCTGGCATTTCTTCAAAGTCTGGTAATACTTGCAATTGTTCAATAGTTTGCTCATTTTCCGCTTGCACAGACAATAAATCAAAAAGGTTAACCCATGTTTGTTTTTCTTTATCTTCAAGTGTATTTATAAGCGATTGTTCAGTTTTTTTAATAATTTTTTCACTGCGTATAGCCACGGACTTGATAACTGGTTTATTAGCAATAATTTCTTCAAGTAATGATTCTGCTTGCTCTTTTACTGTTATCAGTGATTGAGTATTATCTTTTTGCTCGCTCGCATCTTTCAATAATGCTTCAATATCCACAAGTTTTTTTTCAAATGCTTGTTGCTGAGCATTTAACGCTGCGTCTTGCTCAGATTTTATTTCACTGCGTTTGGCGAATAATAAATCATTTGCTTCTCTAAACTTTTGCCATAATGCATTTTCTTTTGGGTTTCCAGCAAAGCCCACTTCACGCCATGAGCTTTGTAATTTTTTAGCGGACTCTATAGCAGTAAAAATATCATCATTTTCAATAAGCGCTTCAGCTTTTACAATTAATGCTTGTTTTAATTGTGCATTGTGTAATTGAAACGTATTAATTGCTTGTTGAATTGGTGCAACCGTATTTTTAAATTGTTGTTGCAATTTTTTATATTGATTACGGTCTACTTCACCTGCATTGTGCCAAAGTTTTTGCAAGGCATTGAGCTGGCCTTCAAGTTTTTTAAAATCGGTGGGCGTGTGTTCAACTACCGTTTCAGTTGGCAAATGTTCTTCACTGTTATCAGTTGTTTCACTATTAACCTCGCTGGCAAGTTCTGCCGCTTTTACCAATATTTCTTGGCGTTGAGCTAAGTGCTGTTTACGAATATTATCTTGCTCAGCATAAAATAAACGACATGGCGCAAAAGCTTGTTCGCATAATTGATTAAATTGTTCATTTAACTGTTTATCAACATCTTCATCAGCATGACCTAAAGAATTCCATGTGCTTCGATATGTTTTAACTTTTTCTGCTTGTTCATTAGGGTTATCTAATGGTGTTTCAACTAATGTTTGAATTTCTGACAATAGTTCTTGTTTACGTGGGGTTGCAATATAATGTTCCCAATCGCTCAACTCCGCCATTTTTTCACTAACTTGCTCAAAGTCTCGCTGTAATTGTTGCTGTTGTTGAGCCGATAATTGTTCAATACTTTCTTTTACGCCTTTGAACAAGCCAAAACATACTTTGAATTTACCGTTATTAAGTAAACGTTTTATGTCTTGTAGTTTTTTCTTAAGCTGGAAAAACAACTCTTTTTGCTGACTTTGTAATGGTTTTAAACCGCCCTGCCAAGTGCTTACAATTTGCTTTTGCGCTTGTACAATTTCTTCCGGTAATATGCCCGCCGTTTTTTGTTCAATGATGCGCCATGCTTTTAACCACTCGTTATAAGTTTGTTGACGAGCATTTAGGTCTTGCAAGGTTTTTGGTAAGGTTAATTGCGATACTTTGGAAATTAAATGTGTCGCTTGACTAACAGACTCGGCAATTTCAGGAATTTGGCTTAAACGTAGTGTTAGTTTTTCAACTTGATTAAGAAAAACTGTTTGCTCAGAAGTATTAAGTACAGAGGCTTTAATTGATGCACTTAAGGTATGTAATAATTGTTTAAACGAGGTTTGATCAAATTCATCACTGGCAAATACCGCTGTGGTTATTGCTTGACTGATTTGATTAAGTTGTTGGGTAAATTCTTTTTTATCTTGTTGTTTGTCATGTGCTAATTTATCGCTAATGATTTGCTGTTGATATTGCTCTGCTTTAGCAATAAACAATTTTTCAAGATAATTAATAATGGTTTGATATTTATCATTGAACTGCGAAACCTCCTCGGCAGAAAAAACACTAAAGTCTGTTTCTAATGTTTGCCATTCGCTTATTAACAGTGTTTTACGCTTTTTATATTCAGCATAATCAGTTACGTCTTTAAGTGCTTGAAGTTTTGCTAAGGTGAGTTGGGTCTGTTTAGTTAGTTTTTGTGGCTTTTCTAACTCAGTTTGAATCGTGTTTATTTTTTCTTGAATATACTCCGTTATAGAAGTATTACAGGCTTTTTTAGTTAATTTTTCTAAATCTTTTACATCACCTACCTGATCAACAATATAGGTTTGAAACGCTAAATTTTGTTTTTGACCAAAGCTTTGTATTAAGAAATTAGCTGATTTTTTGCGCTTACTTATTAACTCATAAAGTGAAATCATTAATGCACCATCTTGCTCGTGCATTAACCAAGCTTCTAATAATGGCGTAGTTAAAAACCCATTATTCTCTTGCTTGTCTATTAAATTTTGTTTTAATTGGTTAGTTAAAACAATACTGTGATCGGTCGTCAAAATATCATGTATTTGTTTGGCAGCGAATTGTTTAACTTTGTCTTGAGAATTATTACAACTAGCATCTAAATAAAGCTCAAACGAACCTACTTTGATCAACGCAGCACGTCTTACTAAATCACTCACATCTTGATTTATGAGGTCTGTTAATATAGCTAATTGTTCTGGATTATCCGCTGATAATTCATCATTAATAGCGATTATGCGCACTTTTGCGTCTTTATGTTGCCAATTGACTTTTACTTTAAATAATTTAGAGAAGATCATAATTTGTTTAGGTTCATCAGGTAGGTATAACAATAAAGTTAACAAGCATTAATAAGTTAATGAAATCTTCTATTAAAGTTCGTTATTACTGAAATAAGCGATATCCGCTTTGGTTGGTTTACTACAACTTTTAATCGCTTCTTCTGGTTTATTACTTGCTTTATCGCTAGCTTTATTATTAGAAAATTCAGCTTTTAATTGTCTTTTATTTTTTTCTACTATTTGCCCATCTGAGCCGATAGTTAGCATTTGATCGTTGTCCAAATGTCTTGCTTGATATGCCATACTTAATTGTAAAGCCGTTGCACGTTGCTCTTGATCTACAACAGTACCTTCAGGCCATTTTCCGGTTTCTGCAGCACAGAGTAAACGTAAATACATGTCATGTGACATTGCGTCTATGGTTTTAATTAAATCCATTAGAGTTCCAAAGTGAAATAAGGTAATAAAATTGGTGTAACTATAATTTGATAAGGTTTGATTGTTTAACTACTAATCCGTTTTACGCTTGTTAAATAATAATAAGGTCCGGATTACAATATACATGATAAAACCGATAACAGTGATGATCATCGCGCCTGTATGTTGCCAAGTTCCCGGAACAACATCATCCCAAAACATTAATAAAAAACCACCGCAAAATAATAGCATGGCAACAAATGAGTAATTCATTAAGCGCTGTATTTTTTTGATTGAACTCACGCGGTTTAAGTTATCAATTTTATCTGTATCGATATCGGTTAAATCTAGTTGGCAATGATTACAAATTTTGGCTTTATCAGAAATTTTATTTTTACAACTAGGGCAATTAATAACGGCCATTTTAGCTACCTTTGCATTGAGATTAAATTTTATGTTTATGTTTATTTTTATGTTTTTTAGGATAAGTTAAATTAGGTTTTAACTTATCTATAATCGAGAAAATGAAATTAAGTAAGTTCATTATATCAATATCTTAATAATGTATATAAATAAAAGTTTTAGTTATTCGTCGTTCAGGGCGAGAAAGCACCTTCAATAATAGTTTATTAGTAACTTTAAAGGTTGTTGTAGCATTTGCTTATCTCGAACTCAGGTTAACTATTAATTCAGGACAATAAGCTAAACGTCATAGCAATACCAAGCTCTTAAAGAAGCTAACTGTAAATATCGCATAGTATACCTGACCTTATTGGCTATTTCACTAGTCACTGTGAGCATAATTATACAATTAAGTTAAATGCATAATTTACTTTATGAGTGTTATTTAATTCTAGCTTTCTGCTTTAGATTGACTCTTCTCTTTGCTGTTTACAGCTAATGATCTCTTTTCATTGGCAATGCGATTATCCCAAAAGTCTGCATTGTTAATGTTGAGTGATTTGGGATCAAACGTAAATTTTTTAACTCCTGATTTTTGTTGCGATTCATAATCTCTAAGGGCTTTAATAGCAGGTTTTGCCATGAAAAAGATAATGATAATACCTATGATATTTAGCCAGGCCATTACGCCAACACCAATGTCTCCCATACCCCAAGCTAAATCAGCTGCTTTTACCGTCCCGTAAAAAGTAGCGCTGACAATAGCTATTTTTAAGGCTAAAACTAAACCTGGTATCTTGAAGGTTCTACGAATATAGTAAATATTACTTTCAGCAATAAAGTAGTATGCCAAGATAGTTGTGAAAACAAAAAAGAATAAGGCAATAGCAACAAAAGGCTTGCCTAAACCACTAAACACACTTTCAACGGCTAGCTGCGTAAAAGCGGGACCATTAGCTACAACATCAGCCGCAACATTTTGAACTAGAAATACGTCACCCGCTCCATGCACATTATACGCACCAGTAATTAAAATCATAAATGCTGTAGCCGAGCAAATAAATAAAGTATCGATATAAACTGAAAATGCTTGAACTAAACCTTGTTGAGCCGGATGTTCAACTTCAGCAGCTGCTGCTGCATGAGGACCTGTGCCTTGCCCTGCTTCGTTAGAGTAAACCCCACGTTTTACACCCCAACCTATTGCTGCACCAACTCCTGCCATCGGCGTGAACGCATCATTTATAATCATCATAAATATTTCAGGCAGTCGGTGTATATGTAAACCAATAATCACAAGTGACACTAAAATATATCCCAGTGCCATAAAAGGAACGATAACTTGAGCGAATGTAGCTATACGCTTAACACCACCAAAAATAATAAAACCAAGTAATAATACAATGCCTGTTGCAGTATAGATTTTAACGGTACTTAAATTACCGAGAGATGTTTCAAGAATATCGCCACGACCAAATACCAAAACGATTGCTTCACCAAGACCGTTTGACTGCACCATTGGCAGCATTATTCCGCAGGCAATAATGGTTGCAATAGCAAATATCCATGCGTACCATTTTTGCCCCATAGCTTTCTCTATGTAGTAAGCAGGACCGCCACGATAAAAACCATCAGTTTCTTCTTTATATATTTGTGCATTGGTTGATTCAATATAAGCGGTAGCGGCGCCAAAAAAGGCGACTACCCACATCCAAAATACAGCACCAGGACCTCCAAAGCCTATTGCTGTAGCAACACCTGCAATATTACCAGCGCCTACACGCCCAGAAAGTGAAATACTCAAGGCTTGAAAAGAAGATAAACCTTGCTCTGAGCTTTTACCTGACAATAATAAACGCCACATTTCACTAAAGTGACGTATTTGTACGCCACGGGTAACTACAGTGAAAAATAATCCTGCACCTAAACACAAATAAATAAGTGCTGGGCTCCAAATAATAGCGTTAATACTATCGACAAAATCTTGCAAGGTTTGCTCCTAATGTTATTTCATTATGATTATTTTTTATATTAAATGCTTAACGTAAATCATCAACCATGTGATAAATACCCGTTAAAAAATCTCGTCCGAGTATACGGCTGCGTTCATCAGACCAACCAACACTAGCATCAGGTAAGAAATCATTGTCTTTAAACGGCATTTCAATCGTATAAGCTAAACACTTAAACTGGTTACCTACCCAATTCGTACCAACGGTTGGGTTAGCTTTGCCCGGTTCATTTTTTGCGTATCCGAGTGTGTCTTGAAATTCTGGCGTTATAACAAGCATAATATCTTTAAATTTATCTTCTAATGCCTTGTGACGGGCATCGTAAGCAACGATACCTTCACAACCTGCAACAAAATTTGCAGGTATAGTTTCATCGCCATGCGCATCAAGAAACATATCTACGCCAACTTCTAACATTTTCTCGCGTACTAGATAAACTTCAGGGCTACGATCCATTGTTGGCTCTAGCCATTCACGGTTCAAATTAGCGCCTACTGCGTTAGTACGAAGATGACCTCGAACACTGCCATCAGGATTCATATTTGGTACGATATAAAAGACGGCTTTATTTAATAATACTCGGGCTAAACCATCATCTTCATCTAATAACCGGTCAAGTAGGCCTTCAACAAACCACTCTGCCATGGTTTCACCGGGATGTTGTCGGGCTGTTATCCAAATATTAGGTTTACCTTCACTAGGCTCGCCAATAGTTAATAGACTCATATCACGCCCATCTATTGATTGCCCTAAAACTTGAAGCTGACATAGCGGGTGAAGTTGCGCATTATGAATTAAGTCTTGATGACGTTCATAACTGTATGGGGCGAAATAAGCTAAATAAACAGAATCAAATTCAGGGGTAAAGCTAATCGTGACTTTTTCCCCATCATATTGTGTAGGAACACGAAACCAATGCTCACGATCATACGATGCTACCGCTTGATAATTATTCCAACCACCAGGAAAAGCTGAATTTTTAACGTTGTTTAGGTGTAAAACATGCTCTTGGCGCTCGCCATTAGCATTTAATTCGGTTTGTAGTTTAAAGTGAAACCATTGATAAAACTCTGATTGATTATCATGTTTTATTTCTAATTGAATATTGCTTGCGTCCGTCGCATTGATAACGCGAATATTGCCGCTGTCAAAATTGTCCGTAATTTGCATCTTAAATATTTCTTATTTTTGATTAATTGATGTAATTCACAGTGTACACAAACTGTTCACGGATCACTATATGGTAATTAATAAAAAACTATAAATATCAGCGTTAATCGGGCTATAAAGTACGAAGATATAAGCCCAATTCTGATGAATACCCCATAGACTTGGCAACAATAACATTTTCCTTATCCACCACGTAATAACTTGGATAACCCGTAACTTCAAATGCGTGTTTAATTATTTCGTTACCTAACGCCACAGGAAATGTTAAATGGTGTTTACTGGTAAATTTCATTACCTCTGCTGTTCTACTGTAATCCATTGCGATAGCAACCACATTAATATGCTCATTTTTTTCATACAAAGCTTGTAGATTACCAATACTGGCGTGACACACCTGACACCAAGGTGCAAAGAAGTATAAAATAGTAGTTTTACCCTGCGCGTTTAACGACACAGTTTCCCCCATTAAAGTTGGAATGTTATCAATGTTAACTTTTTGTTGTGATGTAATGATGTCGTTTAATGGTGTATCAGTTGATAACATACTGGTTTCTCTTAAAAAAGAGATCAGTTGGAAAGCAATAATAAAAATAACAACTTGTATGATAATTCTTCGTAACACGATAAATTCCTAATAATTAAAGCTTCAGATTATACGCATAGCTTAAGCTGGGATAATTATAAAGACCTGACAAGGGCTATTTAACTTCTTAAATTTATTTATTATAGCCAGTGTTTTATTTTGAAATGATTACAACGAAGATAGGATGAAGGTAGCGCAAACCAGACATAATATGTGACTATTTCTGCTTATTTTCTACAAACGTTTTAATATCTTGTAGATCTTGCTTTAACATTTTAGTCATCGAATTTTTCATGAAAAAACCCATAATGTTTGACATAGCACGAATAAAAATTGAATCGGCCGTACCGGTAAAAGTCATAGTCAATACACATTGATCTTCAACACCGGTCACCGACATGGTTGTTAAATAAATTGCTCCGCAGTTTTCCGCTCGAGTACAATAATACTGCTCATGTTCGCAGTCAGTGATCCACATGGTTTCAGTAGCTTCTTTGCCAAACATCTCTCGAGTTTCAGACCATTTGAATCCTATTAAGTCATCATCGCCCTGTTTAAGAACGGTCAAGTCTATAATAGCGCTAATCATATTTGCACTGTTGGCAATATCTGTTATTGCCGCCCACACTTCGTTAACAGGTCTATTGATGGTTGTTTCGACTGAAAAATTCATAATGATCCTTATTGAGAATTTAGCTTATCTTCGAATATTTAACAGTTTTCTTACTAATTTTGCTACAAAAAATGACACTGAAAAACCAACAACAAAATATAACGCTAACGCATACTCTGCAATACCTGAATCATAAATTTGCCCATTTTCAAGTAAACATTTACCTGTAGAATGCTCAAATTTGCCGCCTTGATCTACACAATCATTAACCATTAACAGGGTATGTAAAACCCAAATGGCGAGCAAACTAGTAAAAGCGCCAATGAGTGTCGGTAACGCTGTTTTATTCATAAAATGTAGACCTTAAATATGAGAACTTGGTAGCTAAAACTAGAGCTACCAAGCATATAGATATTAACTTTGAACAATCAAGAAACTTATCGTTTTTTGTTTTTCAAATTTACAACTTCACGTGCAATAGCGAGTAATTCAGGCGATATATCATCGGCCCCTGATTTTATTAATTTACTTACATCACCTGATGAAAATAATGAACCACGTTCTGACTTTACGCCTAAAGATCTTACGAAATCTTTTGTTTTACCAGTACTTGCTGTGTCGATGTATTTAAAGATCACTTGCTCGTTAAAGCTTTGTGGCTCTTTTTTTAAGGTGGTTATTTTTTCACTTAATACTGCTATTTGACTTTCTAAAGCTGCAATTAATTCTGCAGTATCTGTATATGGGTTTAATATCATAGGGGTTTAACTCTTTTAGTTTACGAGGTGGTTGTTAGCAATAGCGTTTATTGCTTTATTATACATGCTAATAAATGTACATAGTAGAAAATGAACAGAGAAGTGAGGTTGAATGAAAAACATAAATAACTACATCTTTTCTTCGCGCTCTTCTATACATTCAGGTGAACCCATTTCAAATATTCGACATACCCAAGGTCTGTTGTCATATATGGTACACATTAAGGTATCTCGGTCTAAAGCTGAGCACCAACCATCATCGAAACGCAACATGGTTTCTTTACCGTGACGATCAACATAAACATGTTTATCTGGTACTCCGGTATCGGTTAGAAGCATCACCTCTAAACTACAACAACAAGCTTCGCAGTTTGCGCAGGTAATTTCCGTAATTTGATCAGAGTTTTGATCAGAGTTTGGTTCAGAAATAGGTATGTTTTTTACTTCAATAGTCATGCGTAAATAATCATAGATAGGACAATATTGGCAACGATGGTGTTAATTATCGATAGGATACGCTAAATCAGCTTACGGTATAAGCAAAAGTTAATTTACAGTCAATGTACTTAAGCATGCGGTTTACTATGGCTGGAATATCGACAATACCATTATTTACGCTTGCACTCACTGAAACTAAAATATCACAGTCTGTTATGGCTATTCTTTGTCTGATGAAATAATCATTAATGTCTTCAAAATTTTTTACTGATAACGGCACGCAACAAACATAACGTTTTGTGTCAGTATTTTCTGCGTGGCTAGAGCCGATGATTTCACGCACCATTGAGTAAGCTTGAAATTTATCAAGAGCAAGAAAACGAAAGCTTATCTTGGCATCTACCATTGGAGCATTTGTTATGTCACTCGTTACATTAACTGTTGTCATATTAGCCTTATGATAATTTATTAAACTGTTCTAGCCAGCCGATAAAAGAAGTTGAAACTTGTTTAACTATAGCTAAATCGTGATTATAAAACCAAACTGCTACGTCATGTTGCTGTTGTTCACAATCAATACGTTTAAAACAGAACATATTTCCCTTACAGTCTGAGGCAAATAAAATATGACCTTTGGGCATACCACTCATTTCATACAAGTTAGATAATGAAAACACATCATCAAGACTTAAAAAATCTTGTACTTCAGAGATGGCGACATTTAAATCACAGATTTTAGTTAAAACGTTTGGGGTATGAACTAAACCGTAGGTTGTAATTAAGTATTTATAGGACTCTGGTAAGTATGCCGATAAATTTTCTTCGAGTGCGGTTATATCTTGTGAAGAAATTGGCACCATAGCTTGTTTGGTTGCCCAATTATTAACAAAGGCATCAATGCTATTCATATTAATACTACTCATTGTTTTCAATTATAACTCTCTACTTGTACTCTCACTTAAAAAGAACGGTAAATTTGTGCTTATAAATGAAGCCAAGCCCTAGGAGCTAATAATATCATCATATCTATAGTAACGTGTGTGCTTTATTATTTTACGTGAACTATTTTACGTGAATAATTTTAACTAATTAATATAATCATTTTTATTCAAGCCATATTTCTTTAGCCTTGATGACAAGGTTGTTGGTTTTAAGCCTAATATTTCAGCGGCGCCATCTTCACCATAAATTTTACCCTTACACTGCCTAAGTGCATTTTCAACATTAGCTTTCTCTAGTAATTTATGTGCGCTAGCACTCATAAGTGGTGGCACTATTGTTGTTTTTAAAAAATGGTCGTGACTTATGGACTGGTCTTCTAATCTATCGTGTGAGATTGGTGCATCTGAGAACAAATCATCAGTAAAGGTCTTGTTCGCGTAACTCTTATTTTTTAAGCTTTCTTTAGCTAAAAAGGTAAAACTTATTTTATTACTCTTCGCTAAAATGATTTGCCGCTCAATAATATTTTCCAGCTCTCGAATATTTCCTGGCCAATCATACTGTGTCAAAAATTGCATTTGCGCTAATGACACATGAGGTTGTGGTCTATTCAAACTAACACACACTTTGTCTATAAAATGCTTCGCGAGTAAAGGAATATCTTCTGCTCGCTCTCGTAATGCCGGTGAATGAATAGGAAATACATTAAGCCTAAAATAGAGATCTTCCCTAAACTTTTGTTGGCGAACTAAGCTCTGCAAGTTTTGATTAGTCGCAGAAATTACCCTAACATCAACATGTCGGGTTTTAGATTCCCCTACACGTTCAAATTGTTGTTCTTGTAACACCCTTAATAATTTACCTTGCAACTGTATAGGTATTTCACCCACTTCGTCTAAAAATATAGTTGCACCATCAGCCAATTCAAACCGACCTACTCTGTCAGCTACGGCCCCCGAAAAGGCACCTTTAACATGACCAAAAAATTCACTTTCAAATAACTCAGCAGGAATAGCTGCGCAGTTAACACGAATTAAAGGCCGAGCTTTTCGCTCACTAACTTCATGGATAGCTCTTGCAATAAGTTCTTTACCAGTACCTGATTCGCCAGTTATCAATACATTAGCGTTAGTCGCGCCAACAAGTTCTATTCGATTAACCATCTGTTGAACGTTAATGCTTTGTCCAATTATTTGGTGATGATTAAAGTCTGCATTTAGCTCTTCAAGTAAATAAGCGTTATCCATTTCTAAACGGTGTTTAAGTGTATCTATTTCTTTTATTGCATTAAGCAACTTGCCTTGAATATTTTTACGCTCGGTAATATCTCTAAAGATGACTACAGCACCGATTAATAAACCATTTTCAGTGACTGGTGTACTTTTATATTCTACAGCTACTGGTATTCCATCTTTTTTCCAAAAGACTTCATCATCAACACTATGAATTTCTCCGTCTTTAAACGCAGCATAAATAGGACATTCAACATCTTTATAATGTTCACCATTCTCATGAGAATGGTGAATAACATCATGAATGTTTTTACCAACCAGCTCAGCTTTAGTCCAACCTAAAATATGCTCAGCTGCTTTATTCACAAAAGTTGTATTGCCATTAACATCAACGCCATAAATACCATCACCTACCGCACTAAGTAACAATTGGTTTTGTCGCTCAATTTCTTCAAAAATTGTTTCATTGGCATTCCAGTGTACTATACCCGCCTGATATTGAGCTTGCGCTATTGCTTGGTGATAACGGCTGTAAGTAAGTTTTGCATCTTGACAAGAAAACAATAATTTATTGTCAACGACGCTAGCGGTAATGTCTAAATATACCTTGTCACCGTTAACTATAATAAATAAATCATTTGACCAAGCTTCGCCCTGCTCTAGTACTTGCTGAGTAAAGTGGATAAGTTTATCTAAACAGCCATTAAAAATTTTCGTTGCGGTTAAGCAAGTTAGTTTAGGTGCTTTTTTCAACGTTAAGTCGATAGCAAATAATGCCGAGGCCTTGTTGTTAAATTCTAAAATTTGGTTAGTAAATGGGTCGATATATAACAATGCTTTAGGTGCATTTAAAAATAAGTGCGCTTTCATAAACGGTCTCCGCTACTTTACTTATCTATTGCTATATACAATTTTCAAGCCAAACAACGAAAACTCGTGCTAAGTAACAACGGACCTTCGTTGATAACGAAATATCGTTGCAAGGCAGAAAGTCACAAACCTTTAAAAATTGCAACAAACACCACAAAAAACAATAGGTTAAACACAACCCAATATTTGGCACGATAATAGCTATTAGTAATAACGATAAGTAAAAATATTAATTTTGCGATTGTTATTTTTACTGTAAATACTATCTGTTTAAACAACTTTGCACTGTTTTCACACGACTATTTACGATTTAGCACCAACAATTAGCAAACGTTTTTATCAACACAATTTTATAATATTAACCCGTAAGGAATTCACATGAACAAACTTGATGTAACAGAAGCAATTTTTATTATCAAAAATGAAAAATCACTAAAATGGCAAGAAATAGCAGACGGCATTGGTAAGTCTGTTGTATGGACAACTTCGGCTTGTCTTGGCATGAACAGTTTTCCAGAGGCTGAAGCTGATAAAATAATTAGCTACCTTGGTTTACCATTAGAATCAAAGCAAGCATTAATGGAGTTTCCTATTAAAGAATGGGATAAAGCAATTCCACAAGACCCATTAGTTTACCGTCTATATGAAGTTGTTGGTGTTTATGGTGATACGCTAAAAGAAGTGATTCAAGAAAAATTTGGCGATGGCATTATGAGCGCAATTGACTTTTCAATGGAGGTAGATAAAGAAGAAAACCCTAAAGGTGATCGGGTTATATTAACTTTAAATGGTAAGTTTTTGCCTTATGCAACTTGGTAATTAAATAATTACTTTAATTCATAAAGTTAACTACTTTGTTCCTTTTTGGTGCAACATAATGATTACCATTGTGCGCTTAGTTTACAAAGTTACTAAAAAAACAACCGAAATTTGAATTAATTCATTAAAATCAACCGCTTGCTTTGTTGGCATTTTATTTGCTGACTATAGGTAGTATAGACAATTAGTATAAAAATAATTACCCCATTAACACTTATAACAACATATTAAACAACATATCCATCAATAAAAGAGTGAGATCCATATGGCTTATATAGAACCGAGTGAATTTGTAACCAAGATGGTAGACGCCGGTGAACAAAAAGTTTACATGTCTACTAAAGACACCCTTATTCGTGCCATTATGGCAGGTGCAATATTAGGATTGGCTGCCGTTTTCGCAATAACAGTAGCAATGAAAACTGGTAGCCCAATTTTAGGTGCTTGCCTTTTCCCTGTTGGCTTTATCATGCTCTATTTGATGAAGTTTGATTTACTTACGGGTGTATTTACATTAGTACCACTGGCATTATTAGATAAACGTCCCGGTGTTACTTTTGGCGGCGTAATGCGCAACTGGGGATTAGTATTCGTTGGTAACTTTGCTGGTGCAATGTTAACAGCGTTTTTTATGTCCTTTATTTTAACCTATGGTTACTCAACTGATGGTGGAGCTCTTGCTGCAAAAGTTGCACATATTGGTGAATCAAGAACCGTTGGCTATCAAGAGCATGGTTTAGGTGGTTGGTTAACTATTTTCATTCGTGGCATGTTATGTAACTGGATGGTATCAATGGGTGTTGTTGGTGCAATGATTTCAACTTCTGCTGGTGCTAAAATGGCTGCCATGTGGATGCCTGTAATGTTGTTCTTCTTCATGGGCTTTGAACATTCAATCGTTAACATGTTTTTATTCCCATTCTCTATGATCATGGGTGGTGACTTCACTGTATATGATTACTTATTATGGAATGAAATTCCTACTGTATTAGGTAACCTTGCCGGTGGTTTATTATTAGTTGGTTTACCGCTGTACTTAACTCACGTAAGAACCTCACCTAATAGAAAGCTTGGTTAATCATTAACTTAATTGGTAAAATTCATTTATCGACGATAAACGATTAACCGTAAAAGTCTTCGTAATTTAGGTTGCGAAGACTTTTTGGTTTTAAGTAGTTTATATTGGTATTATTTATTAAGTATTTTTATAAGATATTTTATAAGAGATTGTTTAGTAACCTGTTACCGCTTAATTTTTTGTAATTTTCCCATAATGGCATAGTTATAAGAAATTAAGCGCTAGCAGCGTTAAAATGCTAATTTAGATCAGATTTCTAACCACTATATCCCTCGGTTTAATAACACAGGAATTGAGTTATGAGTAAACCATTAGCTGTAAGTATTGGCAGCGCAACCAACAAAGGTGTAAAAGAGCTTAATCAAGATTTTCTTGGTAGTATTATTCCAAAAGAGCCAATGCTTAGTAGTAAAGGAATTGTTCTTGCAATGGCTGATGGTATTAGTTCAAGTAACGTAAGCCAAATAGCCAGTGAAACCGCTATTTCAAGCTTTTTAGAAGACTATTATTGCACCTCTGATTCATGGTCGGTAAAAACTTCAGCACAAAAAGTTATCCGATCAATCAACTCTTGGTTATTTGCCCAAACCAAAAATAGCCCATATCGATTTGATAAAGACCGTGGCTATATTTGTACCTTTAGCGCCTTAGTTTTAAAATCAAATACCGCTCACCTCTTTCATTCTGGCGATACGCGAATTTATCGCTTATCTGGCAAACAATTAGAACAACTAACCGTGGATCACCGACGGGTTATTTCTGCGGAGTTAAGCTATTTAACACGTGCTTTAGGTATAGACCAAACTCTTGAGATTGATTATCAAAATGAAATACTTGAACAAGGTGATGTCTATATTATTGCCACCGATGGGGTTTACGAGTTTTTAAAGGCACAAGATATCACCAAGGCTATTGCTGATAATGACACCCTTGATACCGCAGCAGAGGCGATAATTAAACAAGCACTTGCACAAGGAAGTAATGATAATTTAAGCATTCAAATTGTACGTATTGATAACGTCCCCGAATATCAGCTAGATGAAGTGCATCAATTAACTATGCTCCCCTTACCACCAAGGTTAACACCACGTATGCAATTTGACGGCTATGAAATTCTCCGTGAAATTTATATCAGTAGTCGCAGTCATGTATTTTTAGCGCTTGATAGTGAATCAAAACAAACAGTGGTAATTAAAACCCCGTCAACCGAATTAAGAAATGATAGTCAATACCTTGAGCGATTCATGCTTGAAGAATGGATTGCTAAACGCATTAATAATCCACATGTTGCTAAAGCCATTGTGCCAAAACGAAAACGAAATTTTTTATATTTAGTAACTGAGTTTATTGACGGTATTTCATTGAACCAATGGATGATAGACAACCCAAAACCCAAACTAGAGCAAGTTAGAAATATAATTGAGCAAACAGTGAAAGGTTTACAAGCATTTCACCGCCAAGAAATGATTCACCAAGACTTACGGCCTGCTAACATCATGATTGATACGACTGGCACGGTAAAAATTATAGACTTTGGCTCTACCTTCATTGCCGGTGTTACTGATGTTGATACAGAAGAAATTATGCGCGGAACTATACGTTATTCAGCCCCTGAATATTTTTTAGGGCAATTAGGTACCACGCAATCTGATATATACTCATTAGCGGTAATCACCTACCAAATGTTATCGGGTAAATTTCCTTATGGTAGTGAAATAGCTCAAGCTAACAGTGTTTCAGCACAACGTAAATTAAAGTATAAATCAATTATTAATGATGATTCTGAACTACCACGTTGGATAGATGACAGTTTAGAAAAAGCGCTAAAAATTGATCCACTAAAACGTCAACTGGTGTTGTCTGAATTTATGCAAGATTTACGAGAGCCAAATAAAGCGTTTTTGGCGAAAACAAAGCCACCGTTAATTCAACGTGATCCTGTGATGTTTTGGCAATCTATTAGCGTAATTCTTTTTATTTTGTTAGTTATACAAAGCGTCTAGCTTGATAATAGCTAAGCAATTATTGAAACAGCAATTATACCAAGCCAATTAACTATGTGACCATTTAAAATAGTTAAAATAGATCATCTAATTAATGGAATTTGATATTACAAAAAAGCTTGTGAGGCATTAAGCATCACAAGCTTTTATATTTAACTTTTTGTATCTTATTAACAATAGCCGTTGAAATTACAAATCAATCGCCTTTAAATAGAATTATTCAAATTAATAAACTAAGTTAAAGATACCTATCAAGTTATTAGCTGATATTTATGCTTCAAGCGCCATTTCAGCCATTTTCATGGTACTTTCATAAGACTCGGCACCCGCAATAAATAAACCATTATGGCAAAACATTGCATCAGCAAGACCTGTAACATCTTTCAATTCATTATCAGATAAACCTGCCCATGGCGCTGGTAGCGATTTTCTATCTTCAAATGAGCCTGGCTCTACTGGTACTGTTTGAATGCGCCATTGTCCTGTTTCTGATGGGTAAACCATATATAACGCTTCTGTTGATAGCGCATGTACTGTTCTTTTCCACGGTGTGTATTTTTCTAAAACAATCACTCTTGGATCGGCCGCTTTCTCGATTGCTTCTGCAACAATTACTTTAGCGCTGATACCACCTGTTGCCGAGGCAATAAAACGTGTTAACACTCGTGATGCAAACTCAACCGCTTCGTCAAAACAAGCATCATAGTTACTTTCTTCTTGCCATGTTGGGTTAAACATTGAAATGGTTTGGCTAAGAGAAATCCCTTTTGAAACCCCCTCTACATGGCCGCAATCTATCGCATCAATAATAGAAACTAAACCAGCATCAACAGAGTTAGCAACCTCTTGATTGTCTTTACAAATTTGTAAGCCATACTTTTGCCAAATTAAACCAAAGGATGAATAAGGAATACCATTTTCACGTTGACCTGCTCCGCCGCGTTGATGATGATCAAAACGTCCGGCATCGGCGTCGTATATGCCACCAACATCGATCACAATGTCAGCTTTCCCTATGATGTCTAAATTACGGGTGCGTACCAAGGTAAAACTAGGGAAAATGGCCTTAAGTGCCGCGATACTAAACACATCGTCTGCGTGAAAATTACCGTTGTGCGTTGCTATAGTTAGATCATTCATTGTGTATGTCATGCCATTTTGTAAAAGTGAAGAGTGATAAGTACTAAAAAGTAAATTACTGTTGTTAAACTAGCACACCGAATCAGTATACTAAAAATTTGCACTGTAATATTTAAAGCTTAGCGCTATTGAAATAGCAGTATATCGCGGATTGCTATTAAAGACAGCTAACTAAAGGATAAATAGGGGAAGAAAGATATAGCAAAGAATTTTCAGATTAATCTATAAAGCGCTTATATATTCAAAAATATTACTAATTGATATATAAGCGCTAACATTAATGGTTAATAACTATAGGGTTTCTGTATTACCAAACTTAAGTTATTTATCCTTTTTAATTGCCATGTTTACATAAAAGTCGTTTAACACCCACCAAGCTTGCTTTTTGATACCTGTCTCAGATAACAAACCTTTTCTATTCCAAAAGTCTTGAATATTGGCTAAAGGTCGACGCGGAGAACGAAAATCTTTTAATACCCAAGGACTTACTCCCTGAATACCAGGGATATTCATTAACATTTGTAAATTATATTTATATGCATTGGCTTGATATTCTTCAGTCCAGCGGTCATCTTTGTCACCGTGCTTTCCTTGAAGTGCACCTGCACCAAACTCGCTAATCATCACAGGTTTGTTATATGGGTTTTCCCACACAATTTCAGCACATTTTTCCGCAACCGAATAATACCAACCACAATAGTGGTTAATACCAATAACATCAACAAACTCAATTAATGGATCATCAATCACAACACCATTACTTGAACTACTGTGTGTGTCCATCGCAGCAGTGAATAATCGAGACTCATCGAGGGTTTTAGCTTTAGCAATTAAACGAGTTAAAAAAGCTAGTCTACTTTCGCTATTCGGAGTTTCGTTGGCAACCGACCATAAAGCCACTGAAACACGGTTAAAGTCACGGCGGATCATTTCAACTAACTGCGATTCAGCTTTGTTATAAACAATTTCATCGTCAAACATCACGGTCCAGTATACGGGAATTTCAGACCAAACCAATAACCCTAATTCATCTGCGACTTTGAGCATAGTTTCGTTATGTGGGTAATGTGCTAAACGAACAAAATTAGCGCCTAATTCTTTTGCCCAACCCAATAATATTCTCGCGTCTGCCTCACTCCAAGCACGACCATCCGTAAGTGGTGACTCTTCATGAATACTTATACCACGTAAAAAAATTGGTTTACCATTTAACAATATTTTATCTTGTTTAGTTTCAATGGTTCTAAAACCAACTTTATCGTTTACAACTTCGCCGTTATAGCTAAGTTCAACGCTATATAACTTAGGATTTTTTGGGCTCCATTGTTGTAAACTATTTTCATCTTTTACATCAGTATTTGGCTTAAAGGTGAAATTTACTTTACCATTTTTATCCGGATATCCATTTTGTTTCATGCCAAGCTCTGGAATACTCACTTGCACAAGTGCAGGCTTTTCCGAAGTAGATTTTAGCTTACCGTCAATCCAAATATCGGTAGTAATTTGATTCTGATTAGCTTTAGATAACTGAAGACGATAATTAGCAATATAACTATCAGGTAATTCTAAAATACTAACCTCGCGGGTTATACCACCATAATTCCACCAATCTGTATTTACGGTAGGTACCTGATCTCTCTCACGTCGATTATCTACCTTTACGGTAATAAAGTTATCACCGTTATTAGTATAATCACTGATATCAAACTGGAACCCAGTGAATCCACCTTCATGTCGCCCTACTTTTTTACCGTTTACATAAACTATTGCTGCATAGTTAACCGCGCCAAAATTAATAACGTAACGCTTATTTAATTGTTTATTTAATTGAAAATTACGGTGATACCAAATAGTCCCTTCATAGAATAACAACTCTTTTGCCTGAGTATTCCAATCACCTGGTACTTGTAAGGTTTCAGCGGTAGAAAAATCATATTCAATTAAATCACTTGGTGATGTCATTTGCTTATTTTGAAAGTAACCTTGGTCATACGGTTGGTAACGGTGATTGTAGTAACCGTTTTCGTATGGGTCGATAATATACGACCATGCTCCATTTAAGCTTAAGCTTGGTCGAGCATCAGGGTTTTGAATATAGCTGTATGCTTGTGACAAATGGGGTTCTTTTTCAGTTTTTTTCAATGATTCGGTATTACCTATTGGTGAACAGGCTAGGCAAATAATGGCAAAACTAACCAACTTAATTTTCATTTATAACTCCCTCTTTAGCTTTATCAAAATGCATTTATTAATCTATTTAGAAACTTTTATTATCTATAAAGTCCATGCTATTTAATTGATAAATATATTTATTATTTTTTTAATTTTACTCTCACTGTAAATCATCAAGCAAAATCTCCGTCCATCATGAGTGAAATAAAATCAAGCTTCAAAGAGAATGAGCTATCATGGTTAGATAATGAGACAAGTACTGCCCAAGAGATAAATTTACGTCAAGACGATACAAAAATAAGATAACTGGTTTATTGAGGGTTGTGCCCATTAATAAAAACAAAAAAGCTCTCAATAACGGGTTATTGGGAGCTTTATAACGAAGATAATATTTGGCTATATAGAAAATGTTGATATGGTACAAGGTTAAAGCTGTTGTAGCAGCTTATTTACCCTTAACTCAAGTTGCATAGCTAGTAAATCACATTGAACACTATTAATTAACAAGCTTTATTCTTCTTCTGCGAGTGCTGTTGATTTTTTCATTTTTGCTTTTATTGCTTTAATATCGCAATCATCAAGTAATAACAGTACATCAGCTATACAACTTCGTAGTTCAGAACTCTCTTTAAGCGCTTTTTTATGCTGCATATGCGCAATCGATTCTCGATTCATGACCGTATTCAATAATTTTTTTAGTGCTGCCTCATCATTAATATCTAAATCGGCAAGTGGATTGTCAGTGACTTTATTATATTCGGTATAAATAAATGTCAGTGCTGCTTGTGCTTCTTTTAATCTTTTCATATTTTTATTCTTATTAAGTGACAAGGTATTTCAGCTTAACCAAACGAAATATTTTGTCTATAAGACTTTAGGCTATATTGTTAGTAATCCCATTAATTAACATGGATTTAAAATCAGCCATAAAAAAAGCCTTACCATAATAAATATGATAAGGCTTTATAGGGTTAGTTATAGTCACATTAAATTAGCGCAACCATGCCATCAGTTAAGCATTATGCTTATGGAAGATAGCTGCTACCCATTAAGTAAGAATCTACTTCACGTGCACAACGACGACCTTCATCAATTGCCCAAACAATTAAGCTTTGTCCACGACGACTATCACCCGCAGCAAAAATACCTGGCTTGCTTGTCGCAAACTTATCGTATTCTGCAGCGATATTAGAACGGCTGTCTTGCTCAAGACCGAATTGCTCAATCAAACCGCCCTCTGGACCCATAAAGCCCATAGCGATAAGTACGATATCAGCAGGAATTACTTTTTCACTACCAGCAACTTCTTGTGGGAACATTTGACCTTTGTCGTTTTTCTCCCAAGTGATATCTACAGTATGAACTGCTTTAACATTACCTTGGCCGTCACTTTCAATTTTCTTAGTCATTACTAAGTATTGACGTGGGTCTTGACCTTGAATAGCAATCGCTTCTTTTTGACCGTAATCAACTAAGATACGTTTTGGCCATTGTGGCCATGGGTTTGTTGCTTCTTCACGTTTTTCTGGTGGGCGAGGCATGATTTCTAATTGAATCGCACTTGCACACTTGTGACGTAATGAAGTACCAATACAGTCAGTACCTGTATCACCACCACCAATAACAACAACATTTTTACCTTCAGCGTTAATGAACTGGCCATCTTTATGTTCGCTATCAAGTAAGCTCTTAGTGTTAGCTTTTAAGAAGTCCATGGCAAAATGTACACCATTAAGCTCACGACCTTCTACTGGTAAATCACGTGGTACAGTAGCACCAGTACATACCACAACTGAGTCAAAGTCAGTCTCAAGTTGTTCAACACTGATGTCTTTACCTACTTCTGTATTTACAACAAATACAATGCCTTCTTCAGCAAGTAGGTCAACACGACGTTGCACTAATTCTTTTTGCAACTTCATGTTTGGAATACCATACATTAATAAACCACCAATTCTATCAGCGCGTTCATAAACAGTAACCATGTGACCTGCTTTATTAAGCTGTGCAGCTGCTGAAAGACCTGCAGGTCCTGAGCCAATTACTGCAACGCTTTTACCTGTGCGTGCTGTTGGTGGCTCAGCAACAACCCAACCTTCTGCAAAGGCGTGATCAATTATTTCTTTTTCATGAAGTTTAATTGCTACTGGGTCTTCATTAATACCTAGTACACAAGCACCTTCACATGGCGCAGGACATACACGCCCTGTAAATTCAGGGAAGTTATTGGTTTTATGTAATAACTCTACTGCATCTTTCCAACGTCCACGGTAAATTAAGTCATTCCACTCAGGAATAACATTATTTACTGGACAGCCAGCTACTGCCGGAGCGAACTCTGACTTAGCTGATTGACAAAATGGTACACCACAATCCATACAACGAGAAGCTTGCTTCTCTACGTCTTTAAGTGGAATTTCTTCATATACTTCTAACCAATCAATTAAACGTTCACCTGCGTTACGTTCAGTTGGCAAGGCACGACCTACGTTGATAAACCCTGTTGGATTTCCCATAATATATTCTCCTTGGCAGCTTAAGCTTTTGCGCTAGCTAGTTTGTTTAAATGGATATCGAATGCTTGAACGGCAATGTCATACTCTGACTCAAACTTACCGCTTGCACGTACGTCATTCATGTAACCTTGCATACGCTTATAATCTACCGGCATAACTTTAACAAATTTCTTAACACTATTATCCCAATCAGCTAATAATTCACTAGCAACATCAGAGCCTGTAGCTTCTAAATGCTCAGTAATTAAGGCTTTTAATTCGCTACTTTCTGCATCTGTGTCAACCGTTTCTAATGAAACCATTTCCAGATTACATTTTGGAGCAAAATCATTTTTGGTATCTAGTACGTAAGCAACACCACCTGACATACCCGCCGCAAAGTTACGACCCGTAGTACCTAGTATTACTGCTTTACCACCAGTCATGTATTCACAACCGTGATCACCAATACCTTCAACAACTGCGGTAGCACCTGAGTTACGTACACAGAAGCGCTCACCTGCAACACCACGAATAAACGCAGTACCAGAAGTAGCACCAAAGAATGCCACGTTACCAATTAAGATGTTGTCGCGTGGTGAGAACTTAGCTTCTTTACTTGGGTAAACAACTAAGTTTGCACCTGATAAACCTTTACCGAAGTAATCGTTGGCATCACCTTCAAGTTCAAAACGTAAACCTTTAGCAGAGAAACAACCAAAACTTTGACCAGCAGAACCATTAAACTTAACGTTAATAGTATTTTCAGTTAAACCTTCAGCACCATATTTTTTAGAAATTTCGTTAGAAATCATGGCACCAATGGTACGGTCAGTGTTAATTACGTCATAAGCAAGTGAAACGCTTGTTTGTGACTCAAGTGCAGCAGCTGCATCTTTTATCATTTGGCGATCAATAATCTTATGAATCAAATGTTTTTGATCAATAGATTTGTAAAGCGTTTCGCCTGCATCACCTTCTTCTTTATGAAGTAGTGGTTTTAAATCAACACCGTTATATTTCCAATGGTCTACATCATCACGCTGTTTAAGACACTGCGTTTGACCAACCATTTCGTCAATGCTCTTAAAGCCAAGCTCAGCCATGATTTCACGTAAACCTTCTGCCATCATAGTGAAGAAGTTAACAAGAATATCAGCACGACCAGTAAACTTATCACGTAAACCTTTATCTTGAGTCGCAATACCTACAGGACAAGTGTTTAAGTGACACTTACGCATCATGATACAACCTTCAACAACTAATGCTGTTGTAGCCATACCGTACTCTTCAGCACCTAATAAGGTAGCAATGGCTAAATCACGTGGTGTTTTAAGTTGACCATCAGTTTGAACCGTAATACGGCTACGTAACTTGTTACGTACTAATGTTTGATGCGTTTCAGCTAGACCAAGTTCCCACGGTAAGCCCGTATGTTTAATAGAGCTAAGTGGAGAAGCACCAGTACCGCCATCATGACCTGCAATCAATACAACATCAGCGTAAGCTTTAGTTACACCTGAAGCGATAGTACCAACACCTGCTTCTGATACTAATTTAACGTTAACACGTGCTTCACGGTTAGCATTTTTCAAATCGAAAATTAATTGAGATAAATCTTCAATTGAATAGATATCGTGATGTGGTGGTGGTGAAATAAGACCTACACCTGGTGTTGAGCCACGTGTTTTACCAATCCAAGCATCTACTTTATCGCCAGGTAGTTGACCACCTTCACCTGGTTTAGCGCCCTGCGCCATTTTAATTTGTAATTCGTCAGCATTTGCTAAGTAATGACTGGTAACACCGAAACGGCCAGACGCAACTTGCTTAATGCGTGAGTTCATTGAATCGCCATTTTCTAGTGGCGTAAAACGAATTGGATCTTCACCACCTTCACCACTATTACTCTTACCACCAATGCGGTTCATAGCAATAGCTAATGTAGTGTGAGCTTCCCACGAGATTGAACCAAATGACATAGCACCTGATGCAAAACGTTTGAAGATATTTTCAATTGGCTCAACTTCACTTAATGGAATTGAAGGACGATCACTGCTGATATCAAGTAAACCACGTAAGGTAAAGGCTTCTTTACTTTGTGTATCTACGACTTTTGCATATTCTTTAAACTGGTTGGTATCGTTACTTGCGGTTGAATGCTGAAGTAAACGAATAACCGTTGGGCTAAATAAATGACGTTCGCCATCATGACGCCATGAATATTCACCACCTGTTGGTAATAAATTATCTACAGCTATACGGCTTGCTTCAGGGAAACCTTCACGATGACGCAAAACAGCTTCTTGCGCAATTTGATCTAGGCTTAAACCTTGAATACGACTAACAGTACCAGTGAAGTACTCGTCAACAACATCTGAGTTAATACCTAAGGCTTCAAAAATTTGAGCACCTAAGTAAGATTGTAATGTTGAAATACCCATTTTTGAGAAGGTTTTTAATAAACCACTACCAACGGCAGCAGTGTATTTAGTAACGATTTGTTCGTTAGTTAAGTCTTTGCTTAAAATACCTTCATCACGTAAACCATACATACTTTCTAATGCTAAATATGGGTTAACCGCTGCAGCACCGTAACCGATAACCGCTGCAAAATGATGAGTTTCACGAATATCAGCTGACTCAAGAATAATATCTGCGTAAGAACGTAAGTTTTCACGAATTAAATAATGATGAACCGCTGCTGTTGCTAAAATAGACGGAATAGCAACATGGTCGCTGTCTACTTCACGATCACTTAATATTAATAACGCATAACCATCTTCAACAGCATCTTTTGCATAAGCACAAACACGGTCAAGGGCTTTTTTAAGTGCACCAGCTTCACCACTTGCTTTAAATACAATGCTAATCGTTTTAGATTGAAGATGATCATTATCAATATGTTGTAACTTACGTAAATCTTCGTTAGTTAATACAGGTTGATCAATTTCAACTTTATGACAATGTGCTGCAGTTTCTTCAAGTAAGTTTAATGACTTACCAACATAACCACGTAACGACATAACCAATTCTTCACGAATAGGATCGATTGGTGGATTAGTTACTTGTGCAAATAATTGCTTAAAGTAGTGAGAAAGCTGTTGTGGACGATGAGACAATACCGCTAATGGCGTATCAGTACCCATAGCACCTAGAGGCTCTTTAGACGTACCGACCATACCGGCCAAAATTACGTTAAGATCTTCATTAGTATAACCAAATGCTTTTTGTATTTTACGTAGCTCTTTTAAAGGCGGCTGCGCAATTGAAGCAGTTGGCACTGGAATATCAGCTAATTCAATTTTATTTTTTTCTAACCACTCGCCGTACGGCTGTGATGAACTTACTTGAGTTTTAACTTCGTCATCACTAATGATACGACCTTCAACTAAGTCAGCAATAAATATTTTACCTGGTTGTAAACGACCTTTTTCAACAACAGTTGACTGATCAACACATAACGTGCCAGTTTCAGAGCCCATTACCAAAGTACCGTCTTCAGTTAATAAGTAACGTGAAGGACGTAAACCATTACGGTCAAGTGTTGCACCAATAATTTTACCATCAGTGAATGATAATGAAGCTGGACCATCCCACGGTTCCATAATACAAGCATAGTACTCGTAAAATGCACGTTTAGTTGGGTCCATATCTGCTTGAGTTTGCCAAGCTTCAGGTACCATCATCATCATAACTTGTGCAAGCGAACGGCCACTTAATACTAATAATTCAATCGCCATATCTAAGTTGGCTGAATCTGAGTTGTCTTTGTTACAAATCGGGTTAAGCATTTGTAATTCAGCATCAGAAAAGTTAACAGAACTAAATAATGCTTCACGCGCATTCATCCAGTTAATGTTACCGCGTACTGTATTGATTTCACCATTGTGCGCAATATAGCGGAATGGTTGAGCACGACGCCATGCTGGGAATGTATTGGTTGAAAAGCGAGAATGGAACATCGCTAAACCTGATACAGTGCGTTCGTCTTGTAGATCTAAATAATACTGACGTACTTGCTCAGTAGTAAATTGTCCTTTATAAACAATTTTAGTCGATGACATAGACGTAACATAAAACTCGTCACGTTCAGTAATAGCTAGGCCATTAATTTTATGTGAAGTGTATTTACGTAATACAAATAATTTACGCTCAAACTCTTGCGCTGATAATTCAGCTGGTTTAGCAATAAACACTTGTTCAATGTTCGGTTCACTATTAAGAGACGCTGCACCAAGCATTGAGTTATCGCCTGGTACACTACGGTAACCTAATAAGGTTAAACCTAGTTGAGTAATATTTTGATTTAAAATCTCTCTGCACTGCTCACTTTGTGCATTATCGCTAGGAAAGAAGATCATGCCTACGCCGTAATCACCAGCGTCAGGTAAGCTAAAACCTAAGGTTGCCGTTTCTTCTTTTAAGAAGTCGTGAGGTATTTGAATAAGTATACCAGCGCCGTCACCACTTTTGACGTCGAAACCAGTACCACCACGATGTTCCATACAACTCAACATTGTGAGTGCATTTTCAATAATATCGTGAGATTTTTTACCCTTTAAATTGGCAACAAAGCCAATACCACAACTATCGTGTTCGAATTCGGCGCGATAAAGGCCTTGGGATTTTTTGCTCATATCATTCATTGCTTGTTCCTATTTCATCAAACTATTTCTATTAGCAGCTAAATGCTTTGTAAAAAAGCTGCCTGCTAATTTAGCTATATATTTAAAATGCTCAAATTTTACGCTATCGACCCTTCAGGATATTATTTAGAATTTCTTGAACATGTGCGCTAGATTTTTATTGGGTCTTTATGAGACGAGACGCTATTGATTTAATCATATTTAAAAGCGGCGGGAAAAATACCCGTAAAACGCTTCAGAGTCAATCATTATGTGTATATTCAAGCAGTTTTTTTGAATAAATAACGCTGTCATTTATTATTTTAACGGGCAAAAATAGGCAATAGATACCAATTAAACGCGTTGTCTCAACCTACTAGATTACTCATTCTAACCTTTTTTATGCGCCGACTCTATGCCTATTTATATAGTGTCTATTAGTGGGGTTATCTCAACATTTAAATTAACCAAAGTAACTATCTCTATATAGCAAGCTATATCAATTATTAATCAATTAATTAACATAAAAAATAATTTTCATAAAAAATTACTATTAAATTTCACATTTCAAATGTTTAGACTAATATTTACTTAAATTTAGTTTAATAAATCTAATACTATCAACCTGCTTTGTTATTTGAGGCATATATTTAAACCCAAGGTTTAGCAAAGTGCTCATTTAATCAATTAAATTGAAAATAATTTTTACGTGTACAAAAGGTGCAATTAACATGTTCGATAACTTAAGTATCAAAGTAAAGTATTCTATTCCTCTCGCCATTGCCTTAATTTCGTTAGTAGGTATTACCATGGCAAATTACTCGCTGACTGAAACACTTGAAAGTAATGCAAAAATTTTCCCTAATCGATTTATGCCTGCAATTAATTCGGTGCTTAATGCTGATCGTGATTTATATCAAGCACGAGTAGCAGAAATTCAATTAGCTTCCTCTACTAGTGTAAATTCTAACTTTATAGCAGAAATTAATGAAAATGCAGCGCAGGCAAAAGAGCGTTTTAATAACTATCGTAAGTTAATGCAAGAGTACCCCGACGTAATCAATGCCTTAAAAGAGTTTGATAACTTATATAATGCGTGGTTTATGCAAGTTGAACAAGTTATCGCTGCAGCAAACTCAGGTAACAGCGAAACTGCTCAAGCAATTATGCAAGGTAGTTCAAAAACAGCATTCTCAAATTTAAGAAAACTTTATGATGTTGCAGGTGAAAGTGCCTTTAATAAAGCGGGTTTATTGCAAGATGAAATTAGTGAAGCGAATAGTAACTCTAAAGCGGTTAGCTTAACTATTGCTATTATAGTCATCATTTTTACCACGCTGGCGGCTTTTTATAGCCAACAACTTTTACTGCAACGACTTAACGAAATTAAAAATGGTATCAATGACATTACCTCTGGCGGTGGTGATTTAACCAATAAAATAGAAATTAAACAACATGACGAAATAGGCGATCTCGGTACCGCATTTAATGCCTTTGTAGAAAGCTTAAGAGGATTAATATCAGGCGTTCGTAATGAAGTTATTCTGTTAACAACAAGCAGCGAAACCTTAAAAGAATTTGCCAATAAAGGTTCTGAGGTTGCTGATAATCAAAATACTGCTTCAGATATGATTGTTAGCGCTGTACATGAAATGAGTATGGCTACTAAAGAGTTAGCAAATATTGCCTTAAAAACAGCGGACGAAACTAAAGATGCAATGGTTTGTTCAGAAGAAGGTGTAACTAAAATTGGCGCCTCAGTTCTTCAGGTAGAGCAATTATATATCACTATTGAAAATGCATCTGAGGGCACTAAAAAATTATCAGAAGATTCTAAAAATATTTCGGGCGTATTAGATGTTATTCGAGGTATTGCCGAGCAAACTAATTTATTAGCTCTTAACGCAGCCATAGAAGCGGCTCGTGCGGGTGAGCAAGGCAGAGGTTTTGCGGTTGTTGCTGATGAAGTAAGAAACTTAGCACAAAAAACCCAAGAGTCTACCGACAGCATTCAAACCATGATTGAATCTTTACAATCAGGGGTAAATAATGTTGTTAGTTTTATTGACGATGGCTTTGCAAAAGTAACCAACACGGTAGAGTTATCTAAAGAAACTGAATCTTCATTACAACGTATTTTAAGCAGTGTAATAACGGTAAGCGACATGTCAATTCAAACAGCCACAGCAACCGAAGAGCAAACCGCTGTAACAGATGACATTAATCGAAATTTACATTCTTTAAACGAGCAAATCATATTAACTAAAGATATTTCAACCGATACTAATGATGCATCGTCTCAAATACAACAGCTAGCTAAAAACATCGAAGATGGTGTTGGTCGTTTTAAGGTATAACAGTTTAAAGTTACAATTATAGTTTCGCGGTGATTTTTCTCAAGGAAGATACATGAAAATAATTATTTATATGGCAGCAGTATTATTCATTACCAATGCTGTTGCTAATGAGCGCCCTGATTTTGAATTAGCAACTTATAATGCCCCACCATACCAGTTTATAGAAAACAAAGTAATTAAAGGTATTACTGTTAGTACTGTGCAGTGTATTTTTCATAAACTAAACAAAAAAATATCAATAGACTTTTACCCATTAAAAAGATCCTTACGTGAATTAGCACGTAACAACATTAGCGGTGTGTTTCCTATTAGTCCTGACGATAAAACATACATGAACACCTCAACACCTATCTCTATCGAGAAATGGTACTGGTTAACTAATTTCCCCTTAGCAGATCAAAATAACGCTAAAGGATTTAATAAAAAACTCATTGGTGCTGTCAATGGCAGTCCTGCACATAATTGGTTATTAAAGAACAAGTTCAGCGTTGCTGTATCGGTTACAACCCGTGAGCAGTTATTAAATATGTTCATTGCGGGTAGAGTTGACGCCATAATTATTGATGATAATGAAGCTAATAGAGATATAGAATTTCATCAAATGATTAGGTCGGTTGAGCACAACTGGCAATTTATAAAATTTGAATCTCATCATTTCGCTTTTTCTGATGAAGTTTTGAATGAAAATATTAATATTGTTGAGCAATTTAATGAAAATATTCCAAGCTGTAACCCGCTTAGTTTAAGGTTGTCTCACAATGAACAACAACTCCTTATAAATTACTTAACACCTTATTTAGAAAAGCTTTCGCATTACTTAAATGCCACTGCACATCCAACTAAATTAAGTGATGTTTTTTCAGCACAAGAGTTAACAACATTAGACAAACTATGGCAAACCCAGGCTAAGCAACAAGACGGCTCTCTCTATAACTTTATTACGACTTCGCAACTGAGTGTTTTTCTATCTCAACTACAGAATGACTCTAAGGGGGCTGTTACTGAAATTATTGCTATAGATAATGGCGGTTATACTATTGGTTTAAGCAAGGATACTACTGACTTGTTTCAAGGTGATGAACCTCAATTTTTAAATACATTTCCTGGTGGAGCCGGAACATTTTATATAAGCGATATAAAATACGATGCTTCAACTCAAGTTTTTCAAAGCCAAGTTAGTTTTGCGCTAGCCTATCAAACTGCCGATGCCGATAAAACAGTAAATAAAGATAGTAAAAATGAGCGTAGAGATAATTCACTTTCGAATAACGATCTTTCAGTCGCGGTTGTTACCTTTGGAGTCAATGTAGAGAAAGTTATTCAAGCTAGCAATAACAATAGTATGTTGGCAATAAAGCAATAGACAAACTCGAAAAGAAATCAAATTGTACTTGCTTATCGCCATAATATTAAGGTGTTAATACCTTAAATTAATACCTTAAATTAATACCTTAAAACTAGTAACCCATATATTAGCTACTTCTTGCACAGCTGCTAACACCGCCAATTTGGACTTAACATTTTGCTTTTGTTGGTCACGGGTTAACTCCACTTTTACTTCGCTGCTAACTTCACTGCTAACTTCGTTCAGTGTAAAATACAGCAATATACCGCCCTTACCTGACAGCTTTTGAGTATTAGTCACCTTTTGCAGGTGAGGAAATTCATTTAAGCGTAAATAAAAGATATTTTCATCCTCCTGACACTTAAATATCGGTGTAGTTAATTCAATTAACATATTTTAATTGTCGGTAAAGTTTGTTCGTAAAGTAAATAAATTATAGTCTATAAAAAGATTAGTAAAAGTAATCTCGAAAGATCAACAGACCCTAATTCATCCCAACTCAAGCTCAGGGCAAGATCGTACTTTATGCGATAACGTGATCTAATAGACTCCTTAAAACAGGAGTTTGCTATGTCATTTATTGATCACTTTTCTATTATTGAAGACCCACGTAAAGATATTAATGTTAAATATGATTTCATCGATATCTTATTTCTTACCGTTAGCGCTGTGATATCCGGCGCTGAAGGATGGCAGGATATTGAAGACTTCGGTCACGACAAGCTTGATTGGCTAAGATTACATAGGCCATTCCAGCAAGGTATTCCAGTTGATGACACCATAGCGCGTATTATTCGTGCTATTTCACCGAAGCAGTTCAATCAAGCACTTATAAATTGGGTCAACGAAGTTAGGCGAGACAACGGAAAAGAACAAATAGCGATTGATGGTAAAACGCTACGCCACTCCTTTGATGGGGAACGTAATAGCGCTCTACACAGCATAACAGCATGGAGCAAATCCAACGGGTTAGTCTTGGCACAAGCACGCAGTGAAGGTAAAAAGAATGAAAATAGTAGCGTGTTGGAAATGTTAGATACGCTAAATATCTCAGGCGCAATTGTCAGTGCTGATGCAATGAATACACAAAAACAAATCGTGGCTAAAATTCTTAATAATGGTGGTGATTATGTTTTATGCGTCAAGAACAATCATAAAAAGTTAAAAGAAGAGATAGCAGCTTATTTTCATAAAGTGACACGAGATAGCCCCGAACACATCCAAGGTCATGAAGAAATAGATAGCGGGCATGGCAGGATAGAAAGTCGTCACTATCGCCAACTGAGAATGAGCGAATGGATTGAAGAGGGAGATAAATGGCAAGGAATACAGACAATTATAGAGGTCACACGAAAGCGTATAACCAAGGATAAAGAACAAGCTGAAACGCTTTACTATATATCGAGCTTATCTCCTAATGTTGTCCAAATCAGTGATGCTATACGAGGGCATTGGGAAGTTGAGAACAAAGTCCACTGGGTGTTAGATGTAACCTTTAAGGAAGATGATTGCCGAATAAGAAAAGAAGATGGTGCTGAAAATGTCGGTATTATCAGACGGTTTGGTTTGAACCTATCACGGCTACACCCTAGTAAAATCAGTATGCGTAGGAAATTAAAGCGAGCAGCGAGGATTGATGAATTTAGAACCGAAATTATATTTGGTTAAATATCCATCAAAGTATGCGGTTGCCCTGAACTCAAGCTAAGGAATTTATTATTTTTCTGATATATTCAGGTTACTGACATATTTCGTTGCTAACATCCTCTATTTACCTTTATCATTTTCCATTAATGATCAACTGAGAACTAAACTTCTATGCTTCACCTGCTTATAATCTGCACATGTTTCATTGTTATTGCAACGTTACTACCATTATCTCGACATTCACACTGGATTGTCAGAGCGCTAGATTTTCCTCGTTTACAAATTGCTATTATTGCCGCAGCTTTGTTGATCGCTAATTTAACTTTACTTGATATTCAATTACCGATAACAAAGGGAGCTATTGCTGCCACTGCTTTTTGTTTAATTTGGCAATTATGGTGGATACTGCCTTACACAATTTTATGCCGTAAAGAAGTTAAAAGTGCCACAAATAATAATCCAAACAAACAACTCAGTATTCTCACCTCTAATGTGCTTACACCAAATCGCAATAGTGATGCGTTAATACAATTAGTAAGAAAACACAAACCCGATATTCTGGTTACATTAGAGTCCGATCAATGGTGGGAAGATAAACTTAATGTACTAGAAGCAGAAATGCCCTACAGCGTAAAGTGCCCGCTAGATAATTTATACGGCATGCACCTGTATTCACGCTTACCTATAGAAGAGCAAGAAATATCATTTCTTGTTGAAAAAGATGTACCATCGATACACGCTTGTTTAGTATTAAAAACGGGGGATAAAATTAGGGTTCACTTTGTTCATCCCGCGCCACCAAGCCCTACCGAAAATACAGAATCTGCAGAGCGTGATGCTGAATTGGTAATAATAGCTAAAAGTATTGGTGAAAGTGTTAGTAAAGACATAAATAAAAGTGATCTCCCTATTATCGTAACGGGCGATCTTAATGATGTTGCCTGGTCTAGTACTACACGCCTATTTCGTAAAATAAGTGGCTTATTAGACCCAAGGGTTGGCCGAGGTATGTACAACACGTTTCATGCTGATTATCCTTTTTTACGCTGGCCTTTAGATCATTTATTTCACAGCCAACACTTCACACTACACTCGATTCAACGTTTACCTTCAATTGGTTCAGATCATTTTCCGCTTTTAACACGTTTGGTATTTTCACCTATACGAGGAGCTAACCAGCATGGTTTGCAGCCCGATGCCGATGACAGAGAAAGGTCAAAAAATATAGCCCAAGCGCAAGAAGTGAGTATGGATGATGTTCCACGGCCTGCTGATTAAAGATAAGCCTTTTTTGTCAACGGGGGCGTAAAAACTCGGACAACTCGGCCAAGTATTTGATGTTTATAAACAGGGCCTAATTGCTCTACCGACAAGCTATTATTATTTGCTCCTCGGCTCCAAACAAAACCATTTTTGTCAACCATTGCCACCGTTTTAACAATCACGCCAAATTGAGGATGGTTAATAACCATGGTTTGCCCTTCTTTTATTGGCAGCATCATTAACAACTTTGCAGACAGTATAAAACAACCCGATGGAATTGCAGGTGCCATACTTTCTCCAGTAACTTTAAACAAATTAAGTCCGAATATACGTAATATGGCAATCACTACACATTGCAATGATATAGGCTGCGAATTTTTATAAGGAATATCACACTGCGCAGCAGCACAATCAAAGGGGTATTTCTCATCAAGTTTGTTTAATAGTTCGAAAATCATTTAATTCTCCTTATTATTCCTTATGAATGAAATTCTTTAATGATTCAAACCTGCTAACAATAATACTCAAGTAAACCACCAAGAAACACAAATGATAATTATTATCATTTGTGTTGTCAACGATAGATATACCATAAGTTAAAAATAATCAATTAATTAACCTACTAAAAATGTAACGCGTAACGCTTTAAAGGTTTAATCTATTCACGTAAAAGGTGAAAAATAGCAATGAATTTAAGTTGTGTAAATTACGGATACGCCCTATTTACGTATACTTCAAGCATTAAGCTATTTATTCATAACATATCAATAAGGTTTTGAACGGCATAAGTAAATCAACGGTTAACTTATCCCTCTAATTTTTGCTACGCTAGCAGAACTACTGCCAGCGTAGTAAAGAATAAAACGAAACAAGCCATAAATACTTTACAAAGTGATTATAAAACACTCACAAATTGCATTAAACACTCAAGCAATGTTTGGCTAAAGCAATTATTAATGCACCTTATTGGTTGTCGTTATTTAAATATTTAAGAGGTTATAAGTTCGTTATAGCATGAAAAAAAACAATTAATTTATATTGATATATGAATTATACTCATACTTTGTTTTTTAAATTTGGCTAAACACTTTATGATTGAACGTACTCATTTAGAAATTTTACAGCAAGTAGATCAACTAGGCACGTTGACCGAAGCTGCCGACAAGTTATGTTTAACACAATCGGCATTGAGTCACGCAATTAAAAAGCTAGAAGGCCAATTGAAAACCAAAGTTTGGCAAAAGGAAGGTAGAAACCTACGACTAACCCAAGCAGGACAAGCCATATTGGCGTTAGCAAACCGAATATTACCTCAACTTCACCATACCGAAGCGATAGTTTCCAAAATTGCCCTAGGTCAAAAAGGCGCATTACGTATAGGCATGGAATGCCACCCTTGTTATCAATGGTTATTAACGGTGGTTTCGCCCTATTTAGCTAAATGGCCTGAAGTTGACGTTGATGTAAAACAACGCTTTCAATTTGGTGGCATGGCAGCGCTTTTTAGTCATGATATTGATGCATTGGTAACACCTGATCCATTATTCAATAAAGGCGTAATATTTACACCTGTATTTGATTATGAACTTGTATTAGTTGTACATGAAGATCATCCCATTGCTCAACAAAAAACTGTAATGCCAGAGCAATTAAGTACCGAAACTTTAATAACTTATCCCGTTGCAATGGAGCGATTAGATATATTTAGCCAGTTTATGTTACCCGCACAATGTAGTCCGAATAAACATAAAGTAATAGAAACCACTGATATTATGTTGCAAATGGTTGCTAGTAAACGCGGCGTAAGCGCTTTACCCGCTTGGCTTGTTGGTCAATATGCAAAACAATTACCGATTAAAGCGGTTCGCTTAGGTGAAAAAGGTATCAATAAGCAGATATTTATTGGTATGCGTGAAAAGGATATTGAAGTAGATTATTTACATAACTTTATTGAAATGGCGAGTGCTGCGAATAAAAATTAATAAGGCTTTTACTTCACGAATACAGCCCAAGAATACCACTCAAAAAATAACGATAACGAAACAGATGAATTAATGAAACGGTTATAATAGATATAAATTTAATCATCAACATAAAAATTATAAGGAATGAATAAAATGGAAGTAAATGTATTTGATAGAACCACAACCAATAGCAAAATAATTAGCGCATCAACTTACAATATTGTCATTGGCTTGACGTTATTGTGGGGCTTTGTGGTCAACTGGTTTATGGTATTAAACATTCCTGTTGAGTCGATAAGTCACGTTAACCCCATAATTTTCTTTATTGGTTTTTTCGCTTCGGCTTTTTTGGGTATTTATCTATTTTCTAAATCTATTAATCCATTAGTTAGCTTTATTGGTTATAACCTTGTGGTTGTTCCGTTTGGCTTAATTATTAATTTAGCGGTCAGTCAATACGATCCTAACATTGTATTAGAAGCAATAAGAGTTACCGGTATGGTTACCTTTGTTATGATGCTTTTAGGATCCATGTACCCTGCTTTTTTAAAAAAAATATCCGGCGGACTTACCATCGCACTTCTTTGCGTGATTGTAGTAGAACTAATTGAAATATTTATATTTAACACCCATCACGGGATTTTAGATTGGATTGTCGCCATAATATTTTGTGGTTACATAGGTTATGACTGGGCTAGAGCAAATGCTATTCCTAAAACCTATGACAATGCGATTGATAGCGCTGCAGCCTTGTATATGGACATTATTAACTTGTTCTTGCGTATACTTAGAATACTTGGAAGAAAATAGTAAAAACAACAGTCGCATTATGACTTCAAGATGAATTTAAGATAACTTCAAGGATGATTTATGAATAAGTTTACACCGTTTTACTTTTTATTAAAGTTGGCTATTTTTTCTTTAACGTCTTTGCAAGTTAACGCATCGGAGTTTAATAAGGACATAGTATCAAGCTTACTTGACAGAACAACTCATCAGGTTACTTATGATGGCGCTTATTTATCTATCCCTTATCCAAACGGCGATGTTCCCCCTAATATAGGTGTGTGTACAGATTTGATAATTAGAGCTTATCGAAACATAGGGACTGATCTACAAAAACTCGTTCATGAAGATATGAAAGCAAACTTTTTACTTTATCCTTCTAAGCGGATATGGGGATTAAACTCAACCGATAAAAACATAGACCATAGACGTGTGCCAAACTTACAAACATTTTTTACAAGACATGGACAAAGTTTAGTCGTTAGCACAAAAAGTGAGGATTACGCTGTTGGTGATATTATTACTTGGATGTTACCTGGTAATTTACCCCATATTGGCATGATTATAGATAAAGTTAATCCCCAAACAGGTAATCTGATGATCGTGCATAATATTGGTCAAGGCCCTAAAATAGACGATATGATTTTTGACTTTAAAATTACTGGGCATTATAGATTTGTGCCAGAAAAGTACCTTTAAAATTTCATAAAGTATTATAAGTTACAATATTTCTATTGTTTTAGTATTCGCTAAATATCTAAAACTTAAATGATCTAGCCAATCAAATAGTCTGATCTTTTATTACATCTGTACAAGAATAACGCTATAATAGCGACTTAACTTTTAGCTGTGTTGTCAAAAGGAACCCTATTCAATGAAAAACGTGTTAACGAGTGTAATACTATTATCACTAAACCTCCCATTTATTGCATCTGCGGGTGTGATCAATTTAGGTAGCGCTGAAGATTATATTTTTGCTACTGCGAGTAATGAGCAATGGGGTGGAAATTTATTACTTGGCTCAGAAGCACATATTTTTGGTAGTGTTGCTGCATCAAACACCTTAGAGCTAGGCGATGGAGTTATTGTTGATGGCAATGCCTGCGCTAAAACTACCAACAATTGGGGAGCTATAGTTAACGGTGTTAGTACTTGTGATAGTTTTTCTCAGTTAGCTAATGATATAACTGGAGCTGCAACCCAAGCACAAGCTTTTGCAAGTACTGAGCTAGGAAATATTACTGAAAGCTCTGCAATTACAGGCTCAGGTTTTCAAAGTTTTAATATTAAAGATTTATTACTTTCTGGCGGTGAAACATTAACGATAACAGGTGGCTTAACTGATAGCCTTGTTTTCAATGTGTTCGGCCAGGCTCAATTAGGCTCAGGTGCAAATATACTACTACAAGGTGGTATAACTGCTGATAATGTAATTTTTAATTTTGTTGAAAACCCAGTAAATCATAGTTTTGAAATAGGTGGCGCAAACATTAGCGGTACTTTTTTATCTTCTGGGCGTAGTTTTATTTTAGGTGATGGTGCAACTTTAAATAATTCACGATTCTATTCTACCGAAAGTATTGTCGCAAATGTACAAGATGTACGTTTCCCTAGTTCGTCAATACCCAGCACACCCATTGCTGTTCCAGAGCCATCGACATTGGTGTTATTGTTATCAGCAATGTTAGGTTTAACCTTACGTCGATTTAAACGATAGTCATAAATCCTAGATAAACATAAAGCCTAAGTGTATTACTTAGGCTTTAATTCCATTGATAGTAGTTAACTCATATGTTGTTGCTGTCGCTTTAATGACTTATTTTTTGCCACCGTTTCTACCGCGTTAGCATTATCTTTTAGCGCATACAGGTTCAAACTACTGAACAAACTTTTGAGTTTAGCTGCTTCGTAATCTTCTTCAATTTTTGTAATAACTAATTCATGTTTTTCTGGGTATAAGGCTTCAACGGCTTGCGAAATAAGCTCGAATAACTTTTTCAGGTTAATTTTATGTATCTGCCCCGTTTTGTTAAAAATCCATTCGGTAATTGCCATAAAATCATCAAACGGCTCAACCGACAATATATGCGGCAATGAATATTTAAATCGCCCTGAGTTTCCTATCATGTCCCAATACCTAGCAAAACGATTGATACGTTGCATGGTACTAAAACTCACACGGTCGGTACTTAAAATATTAAAAGGCGGCAATGGATTAAAACGTAAATCGAACGATTCTGTATGCCTTATGATCGGGCTGCCTTTTAATCGCTTTAAAATACCCATTTGAATTTCATGCGGTCGGCAATGATATAGTTGATTGAAGCTATCTTTAAAGGTTTCGAACGTTTCGCCCGGTAAGCCGAAAATGAGATCCGCATGAATATGCGCAGAAGTATTGTCTTTTAACCAAATTAAATTGTCTTTTGATTTAGCGTTATTTTGCTTACGGCTAATATTCTTTTGCACTTCAACGTTAAAAGTTTGTATACCAATTTCAAACTGTAAACTGCCTTCAGGAAACTGAGCTAACAATTCTTTTAATTTTCTAGGTAGATGATCGGGCACCACTTCAAAATGAAGATATAAATCATCAGTCATTCTATCTAAGAAAAACTGCATGATATGCATCGTGGTATTAATGTTTAAATTAAAGGTTCTATCGATGAATTTAAAATTACGTGCGCCACGCTGATAAAGAATTTCCATTTCATCAAGAAAAACGGTTATTTCAAACGGTACAGAGGTTTTATCTAACGACGATAAACAAAATTCACATTTAAAAGGACAACCACGCGAGGCTTCAACATAGAGTAAACGATGCGTTAAATCTTCATCGGTATAATACTCATACGGCAGCGCCAGCTCTTTTAGCTCAACAGGTTTTGAGTGAACGACTTTTTTATCTGGTGGCGTATTATTGATAAGGTCTTTACACAGTTGATAAAAACTTAAATCTGCAGGACCTGTTAATACATAATCAGCGCATTTTACGATAGCTTGATCTTCAGTTTCGTAGCTAACTTCAGGGCCACCTAAAATTACCGTAATTTCTGGCGCGATAACTTTTAGTAAGTTTACAACGTCAGTTGATTCAACAATGTTCCAGATATAAACACCAAAACCTACAATGTCGGGTTTTGATTCTAAAATTTGTTCAACAATATCAATTGCGCGAGTTTGGATAATAAACTCTTTAATTTCACAGCTACTTTGTAATTCTTTTAAATTAGCGTAAAGATATCGTAAACCGAAGCTAGTATGAAAAAAGCGAGCATTAAGTGTCGCCAGTACAATCTTTGGAGAGTCTTTATCAATGGGATTTGTTAACGATGAAACCTTCTTTTCAGGGTCAATAGCTACAGGCTCAATATTTACATGCTCATTTGAAACAGAAGAGTTTCCTAGGGAGACCGCTTCAGCACCTTCATCCACTAATGGCATTTGGGTAATGACTAATTCAGGATCATTCTGCTTAACGTTTTGCTGATTGCTTTTTTGCTCGGTCATACTGGCTTTAATTACCTATTATTTGAACCGCTAAAAGTTTAACAGCTAAAAGTTGTAACATTATAAATATTGCCGCAATTATACTGGGGTTACAGGATTTATACCAATCTCATTAATTTTGTGATGTTGTTGTACGAAAGAATAATGAACGAGGTATTACACGAAACATAAGTTAAATTAGTTGATGTAGATTAAATTAGTTGAGTAGGACCCTACGCGCTTTAATCGGCATAACCGCTGCCAATAGCACTAAACGGTAACTCTAGTTCAAGCTCTGGTACTTGAAGTGCCACCCAAGCGACAAAGGTATTACTATTTGGGCCAGGGAAAACAGTGTATTCATTTGCCCAAGGGTAAACCGCTATGGCTGCTTTAATCTGGGGAATAAGCTTGGCAGCCTTCTCTCCTTTAATAGAAAGTAGTAATTCAGGTTTTGAACCAAACCAATATCTATCAGGAGTTAGAGTTTCGTATTCTCTTATAGCAGATAAGCCTCTGTCTACTTGCCAGCCTATCACTTCATACACACTGTATTTATTTGCTTGTTCTTCTTTAATTGCAATCCAAGGGTGAACCGCAAACCAACCACGCCAGCTAAAAGCATCTGCAGCATAAACTTCAATGATGGCTCTGCTGTCTTCATTAGGAGGTGAAGCAATACCTGCTGGCTCTCGACTCGCCTTACGCCAATCAGTACTTGAACAAGCACTAATAAACAATACAACGCTAATAATAATATAAATTCGCATATGCCTTACTTCTGTATTCCCCATTAACGTAAACAACACTTTTTATATTTTTTACCACTACCACACGGACAAGGATCGTTTCGGCCAGCAGTTACTAATGAACTAACAGGTACACTGTTCTCTAAAATTGTATTTTCATCGTACAAGATGCTATCAAATAGACCGCCCTTACCCGTTAACGCATCAAAATCATCAATATTTCCAGTGTCCAAATTTCCATTGCCAGAAATACCAAATTCTGTATCAGCGGTGCCATTTTCAATCCAAGCTTTTAAAGTATCGATAACATTAAAATTACCTTGAACAAGACCTGACTCAATAAGTTTAGGTGAATTATCTTTAGTCCAGGCGATTACCTCAGATTGCTTAAAACGATCTTCATCAAATAAGTCTTTATCACCTGCATTCTTGTCACTGCCATTATTATCACCCTGATTATTGTCACTCTCATTATTATCACATAAGGTAACAAACTTACCTTTAAAGTCATCAAGTTGATATTGAATACAATAATCAGCTAAGGCGCTAATTAAAAAGCGATTGTTTGAACTTGGTACCGCCAAAAAGCTATTTAACCATCGGCTTACATACTCAGTTAAATCAGCCTTTTCTATATCACCCGCTTCGTATTGAGCAAATACTGCTTCAATAGCAGCCGCTTTGCAATACATCGCTTGATGATCATCAACAATGTAGTCTGACAATGCCTGCGTATTACCATCTGCCACATTATAAAATAAAGTAGAGGTTAACTCGGTGAGCGCATCTCCAAATATTGCTTCAATAGGTGTTAAATAGGAATCGCTTCGCGCGAATAACTGCAAACACTTTTCTAAGGCAGGCGTGTATTTCAGTTCGGCAATGAGTAAGGTACCAAAAAATACAATCGCCTCTTGTTCGTCGGTTAACGAAGTATCATCCGCAATAAATTGATCAATTAAGCGTTCTAACTCAGGATAAAATTCAGACCAATTAGCTTTTGCCGCTTCTATACCTTTAATTGTTAACTCGTCGTCATTGGGATTACTTATTGCCAATAAAGTTTGTTCTAGATTCATTTAAAATTCCGCGTTTAATAATCAACTATAAGTGCTTATGAACAGCATTATATAGTAACTATGAGTATTGCCGAAGGCATTGTTAATTTATCAAATTTAAAGCGGAAAGTAATAGGCCTGTTAAATCAAGGTTTCTTAGGATGTGAAAGAGATATAGAGATTTGGACTCTTGGATAGGATTAGCTCTACAAACTCCTTGTTTTATACAGCTTGTGAAAGCAAAAAAACGTTAACTGTCTCGAATTAACGGGTTTATCTTAATGTGGCGGGAGGAATGGGACGAGTATGGGTACTGAACACTAAAAATTAATAACCTTAACAATCAGTAAGTAACATATAAACAAAGAACCCTGCTATTCAAAAGTATAACAAGTGCAAATATAAGATTAATTACGCACAGTCATATCCTATTTCATAGTTAGCCTCATTAAGAGGCAAGAAACACTGTTATTTGACCTTTTAAATGACTTATAGGCATTTTACTCCACAGTAATAACTTCTCGTATTATTGCTTCTCGCTCTAAAATAAACAGTTGGTTTATTAATAAAAACTCACGGATATCATCATCTAAATTATGCTTGGGTTCTTGATGCGCTCTATTGTTTCTGTAAGCCATAAAAGTACTAGTAAAAAGAGATGCTCGACCTTTATTCTCTCCAGAATCTAAATTTTCCCAGTAAAGTATAGATTCATCCCCTTGGAATGCTTTAGCAAATAATTTAGTACTACTCTCATGAGTTAATTTTGATCTTCCTCTGACAATAGACTCTATTTTTCGATAGGCATTAAGTATTGAATTATCAGGGTTATCCACAAAATCTAGTGCTATCTCTATCAAGCGGTTATCAATCAAGGCCATAGGAATTGTTAGAGGGAATTCATGAAATACAGCAGGTCTATCTTCTTTTTTATAAGGAACGAAATCATACCACCTAGCAGGCTTTATTTTTTGTAGAAGATTAATTGATTCAATATCATGAATTGTCAAAGCTGAATTACAGAGACGTTGAATAATTTTGTGATGCACAATGTATTCGCCAATATTTTCAGTATATTTACTGAGTAAATTTAAAATAAAGGCATATCCTCTAGGCCCTTCACCTGGGTAACCAGAAGAAAAACCATTTTTAATTGCTATTTGAGTACCATAACCCACAGTTAATAGAAGACCATGAGAGTTAGAATGCTCTCCTTCAGCAGTAAGTATCTTTACTTCTTCAATTGCTTCACCAAAATGAATAAGTTGTATAACAGCTTGTTTACAGGATTCAGTTAAGCCATTTTCTCCTAAATACTGTATCCCTGCTGGTTGCTTGTTAATTATCACGAAAACTCCATTTAAATAGAATGCCTAACGCCCACATTAAGTGGCAATAAAATAGTTTGCTAAAATGTTGAGGAACGAAAAAGCCACCTATATTTTGTCTCGCTTGAACAGCTTATGTGCTGCTTTCTCTGACCAATTTATTTATTTCACAAAAAAAGTCATGCTTAGTTGTTAATGAATCTGAGTCAGGACGAATTCTATGAAGCGATATATTAGCCGCGTTAAAAATTGCATTCTTTTTAGCATCCCTAATCATAGCCTCTTGCCTATCATGATAAAAACTATCAACTTCAAAAAAGTATTTGGGCATATGCTTATCAGTAGGATCATAAACTACAAAATCGACAACACCATTAAAGTAAAAACTACGCTGTTCGGAGTTTAAATGTGGAAAGATTTGTTCTTTATCAAAAATATTGCTCAACGCTACATTTGGATAAATAAAATAAGAAGGAAAAACGTCCTTTAATGCTTGATAAAAGTGAGTCTCTAATGAGCTTTTAAATAAAGGGTTTAACCAATCAGTTCTTGGAAACAGAGTTACTTTTTTAGTATCTAAACTATTAGTTTTCTCCTTTGCATAATTAACTTCAACAGCTTGTTTAGCTACAGGAGTAAACTGACATATTTTGATAAAGGAACTTAACTGAGGGCTTGATTGTTCTTCAAAAGCCTTAATTCCTAACTCTTCAATTACTTGGGTATTTTCATCGGTTACAGTGAGATAACCAGCTGTTTTTAATTTAATATATTCAAAGCATAGCTTCGAGACTAATACTGCCTTTTCGTTTGTGGCATATTTGATGAACTCACTTTGGAGTAATGAACAAATGTTTGTCCACTCAGCCGGATTTTTCTTCAAGTTAATTTGGTCAGATTTTGCTTTGGCTAAAATATCACTCCAGCTTTGATTTTGTAGTAAATTATAAAAAACTTCCATGTGACTCCAAAAGTAAGAAAGGATATAACGCCTCATTAAGAGACAAAAATTTGTTGGCTATAATTTGCGAAGCTATGGCCAACTGTTTTTATTCCGTTTAAACACTTGTTAGTACTTTGCATGCCAAACTACATCAGTAAAATCCAGTGATACACGTATTTTGCTAACATCTTTTTCAAGCTGTTCAAGCCAACTTTTATATGTTTCCCCGCAAGCGGAGCCTAGTTCAGATAGAACTGAATTCTCAGTATCAATTAAAAGTTCAGGTTGTTCATCACTACAATTTTGTTCTACATGAAACACTTCAATTTTAGCTTTGGAAAAAATTGAAACTGATTCGTTGTAAAGCTTGTTTGATAACTTTGCTAGTTCATTTGACATCAACATCGGATTATCCCTAGCCGCAGAGTTTATCTTTTGTATGGTTTCAACAAAAGGACTAGGATCATCATAGTAATATTCCAACATCTCAGCATTCTCTAAAGTAGAGTCATCTATACCTTTTTTAACCAGCAGTAAGTTCTTATATAATTTAATTCTGTCTTCAAAAAGCTCTTGATACTTTTCTTTTGATATTGAGGTAAATGCCTCATGCCTAATTACTTCTCTTTGTAATTCCTTTTTAGCATCATCTACTTGCTTCTGTAGCTCTCTTTTATGCTCAGCAAGCTCGCCATTTATAATTCTTTTAGTCCATATATTGGCAAGAAATGTGCTTAAAGCGACTAAGATAACTGATACTCCACCAAATAAAACAGCTATTTGAGTAAAAACTTCCAAAGTTAACATTGTGTGAAGCCTCAATTAATAGTACTAACAACTTATTATGGAGACCTTTCAGTAATGTCTGCCCCATAAAACTTATTTAATTAGTATTAATATCCCATAATTTCAAACTATTAGAAACTACAGTTTTATAATTTTTGTCAAACCTAAGATATTACTGAGCCTTCTTTGTAATATCCTGATCTAAAACAATGTAAATTAATATATGTTCATGTGCTTAAAGCAGTAAATTAACTGATTGAGGTGTGTTACTGAGAAGTCTTAGGTGATGATTGGCAGTTTTGATGAAATTAGGTGATACAACGAATGTAATTGTCTTCTTCACCAGCAACCTTATAGAAAATTATGGGGTTCTGATCTTTGATCAGGTTCGATTAATTTTATTTGAGGTATATTTTTATTGTAACGAGAGTATTTGACGGTCTTCTTGACGTTTCAGAAACCTATAGGTGTAAAAAAGCCCTTGTAAAACATAGGCCTACCTATAAAGTTTGGCGGTGAGATAGAGATTTGAACTCTACACGAAGGTTTAGCGCTACAAACGCATAGTTTGTATTTACAAACTCCAGACGAAAAAAAACCGCGACTTGTTAAAGTTGCGGTTTCTTAGAATGTGGCGGTGAGATAGAGATTTGAACTCTAGAAGGGCTACAAACCCTTGCCGGTTTTCAAGACCGGTGCTTTCGACCACTCAGCCATCTCACCTGAAGTAAACAAACTAGCTTATAAATAGGCTTGCTTGAGAACGAGGCGAATATTAAAGTCTCTCTAATAAGTTGTAAAGTACTATTTTACAATTTATGCTTGTTTTCAGTTTGTTTGCTAAAAAAACAACCAGCTTGCTTTGTTTTCCAACAATTCTTAAAGCATTTCACTGATTTACCCGTTAATTAAATGATGAAAGATATATGACTGACACTTTTCCTGATTCAATTTCTGAGATAACTTCTAATATTGAAGTTGATTCGGTTTCAACTAAAAACACGTGTCGCTGCCCTTGGTTAGACACTTCTAAAGCGGATTATGTGCAATATCATGATGAAGAATGGGGAGTTCCTGTTCTTGAAGATAATAAGATGTTTGAATATTTGGTACTTGAGTCTGCCCAAGCCGGTTTAAGTTGGTATACCATTTTAAAAAGACGTGATGGTTATCGAAAAGCCTTTGCTAATTTTGATGTAGATAAGGTTACGCTATTTACCCAAGCTGATGAAGAACGTTTAGTGCTCGACCCTGCTATTATTCGTCATAAAGGTAAAATTGCTTCAACGGTCAACAATGCGAAATGCTTTATTGCCATTCAAAAAGAGTTCGGCAGCTTTGTTAATTACATTTGGGGCTTTGTTGATAATAAGGTTCAAGTAAGTAATTTAAATAAGATGAGTGATTATCCTGCTACCTGCCCTATTTCTGATGCATTAAGTAAAGATTTAAAGAAACGTGGTTTTAAGTTTGTTGGCTCTACTACTATATATGCGCATTTACAGGCGTCAGGTTTAATTAATGATCATAGTAATGATTGTTATCGAAAACAACAGATTATAGATAGTTACAATAGCTTGGGTGTAAAATGGCAACAATGTTAATAACTATATGTATTTAGATAAGTTGTTACACATTGAAACAAATAATTCTTACTTTTAAACGCTAGTAATCATAGTATTTTAAAAATCACCATGCCATAATATGTCACAAGGCAGTTAGTTAGGGTAAGTCGGTTATTGTATTGAATATATATCGTTAATTAATTTAACCTTTATACATTTAATATGATGAAAATAACCTTGAACTTATCTAGAATGACCTTATCTAATCTTATAACAAGTTATTAGAATTACATTCTTAAGGAAATTTTATGCAATCGAATATGAGTTTTGAAACGGCGAGTAAAAGCTCGGCGATAGAAATTAATAAAGTATTAAGAAATACTTACATGTTGTTATCTATGACACTAGCATTTAGTGCCGTAACAGCGGGTATTTCAATGGCAATGAACCTACCACACGGTGCAGCGCTTATAATGACATTGGTTGCGTTTGGCCTAATGTTTGTTGTAAATAAAAAAGCTGACTCTGCTAGCGGTGTTTATTGGATATTTGCTTTTACTGGTTTAATGGGGGCTTCATTAGGGCCACTTTTAAACGTTTATGCTGCAATGCCAAATGGCGGCGCATTAATTATGCAAGCACTTGGTGGCACGGCATTAATATTCTTCGCCCTTTCTGGTTATGCATTAACAAGTAAAAAAGACTTCTCATTTATGGGCGGCTTTTTAATGGTAGGTTTGATTGTAGTATTAGTGGCCGGTCTTGCTAATATCTTCTTTCAAATTCCAGCATTATCGTTAGCATTAAGTGCTGCAATTATCATGATTATGTCTGGTTTAATCTTGTATGATACAAGCCGTATAATTAATGGTGGCGAACGTAACTACATTCGCGCAACTATTTCTTTATACTTAAATATCTACAATATTTTTGTTAGCTTATTACAGTTACTAGGTGTATTTAACAACGACGATTAGTAATTACTAATAATTAACGTTAAAAAACATTTAGAATGATTTATAATTAAAAGCCTCGCGATTGCGGGGCTTTTTTTTACTTGTAATAAATTTGGAAATGTTTTGAATACTCTAGCTGTAGTGATAACTACCCCCCCACATAGCCCGTTAACAGCAACAGCCATTAATTATGTTGAATCAGCATTAGTTGCTGGCATTAACGTTATTGGTGTGTTCTTTTATCAAGGCGGCGCTATGCATGCTAATAGCAATATAAGTATTGCGAGTGATGAATATCAAGCGATAGAGCACTGGCAACAATTAGCGCAGCAGTATCAATTACCTTTGCATATTTGTATTACTGCAGCCGAAAAGCGCGGTATTGCGTGTGACGCCATTGACGGTGAAAAACTTAATGGCGCTTTTACTGTATCGGGTTTAGGTGAATTAGTTGAATTATCAACAAAAGCTTCTCGATTGGTACAGTTTTAATGACTTCACTTAATATAACAATTGAAGGCTTAGCTATTATCAACTCCAAAGCACCCTTTGGTAGTACTGATGGAAAAGACGCGCTTGATATTGCATTAATCTTCGGCTCTTTTGAGCAAAAGGTATCACTATTTTTTCAAGGTGATGGTGTATATCAATTAATGGCTAAGCAAGATGGTAGCTTAATTTCGATTAAAGATTATTTAAAAACCTTTTCGGCTTTTGAGTTTTACGATATTGAAGATATTTATGTTTGCCAACAGTCGTTATTTGAAAGAAACCTTAATGAGAAATTTCATATAGATGATGTTCAAGTATTAACACCCCGTGAGTTTGGTGAAGCTATTAAACAACACCAACACGTACTTAGGTTTTAAGTTGTTCAAGTTATACTTTTAATAGCGGCTCAAGCAATACTTGCGTGAGTAATAGCAGTTACGGTTTTAGAGAAATAATATGAGTACTTTACATCTTGTTAGGCAATCAGCCTTTACAACAAATGATTTTGCCCAATGTATTAATATACTTGGACAACGTGACACTATCGTTTTGATGGATGATGGTTGTTATAACCTTAAACACACTTTGCTTGATACTTTACTTAATACTGTAACTACATCGCAGCTTAATGTTATAACAAGTCACGCTCGCGCAAGAGCCATTGATATTCAAGCGAATGTGAATAATATTGAAATGTCTGCGCTTGTGGCGTTAACTTTTACTCATCAACAGGTGGTCACATGGCAGTAGCATTGGTTTTTAAAGAAAAGAATATAGCAACTGATAAGCAAGGTTACTTACTTGATCATCTATTGTGGGAAAAAGAATTAGCGGTAGTGATGGCTGACAACGATGATTTTGAATTAACCGATGCGCACTGGGAAATTATCAACTTTGTACGAGCGTTTTATTTAACCTATAACACCTCTCCTGCAATTCGTGCGTTAACCAAAGCAATGAAAGCTGAGTTTGGCGAAGCCAAAGCAAGTAGTAGATATTTATATAAATTGTTTCCTGAAGGGCCAGCTAAACAAGCAACTAAATATGCAGGCTTACCAAAACCTGCACGTTGTATTTAACTGAAACTTTATAGCTTGATTTTTGTGTTTTAAGCAAGCTTAAACTTTAATGTTAATATGATTACCAATATTTCCTGACGGTGCTGTAGCTGATGCTACAGGACCTGCAGATTGAATAAGCTGTAATGCCATTTGCCCCTCTAACTCTTGCTGGCTTTTAGCCACTGCTGCGTTAAGAAACTCAGCGCTTGCTGATGACTGTGCTGCCACAGAACTACTTTGACCAATACTGATAGACATAAACCCTACCCTTTTATATTTATAAACATAATTAATAAATTCAATAATAATGTTATCGGCCAAAGTCAGAAAAACTTAAACTAAAACTACAATGTTTATCTTGTAGTTTTAACTTGTCATTCTAGATTGTTATTTTACATTAATAACAACTATTTAGGTAAATTAGGAACTGTGATCCCCGCCATTTCAAGCATTACCTGCATAACCTGACAGCTATATCCAAACTCATTGTCATACCAAACATAAAGAACAGCGCGGTCTTCATCAACAATAGTTGCCTGTGAATCAACAACCCCTGCATAACGAGAGCCCACTAAATCGGTTGATACAATTTCATTTGAGGCAGTGTAATCAATTTGATTTTGAAGCGGTGACTTTAATGACATGGTTCTTAAATAATCATTGAGCGAGGCTTTGTCTGTTAACTTTTTCAAATTCAAGTTCATGATAGCCAAGGATACATTTGGCGTAGGAACCCGAATCGCATTACCCGTTAATAAGCCTTTTAGTTCAGGTAATGCTTTTGCAACGGCTTGTGCAGCACCTGTGGTGCTAATAACCATGTTTAATGGTGCACTGCGACCGCGTCGAGGCGCTGGGTGATAATTATCAATTAAGTTTTGATCATTGGTATAAGAATGAATAGTTTCCACATGACCATTTCGAATACCAAACTCATCATTAATGGCTTTTAACACCGGTGTTATGGCGTTAGTGGTACAGCTTGCCGCCGAAATAATTTTATCAGTCGCTAAAATCATTTCTTGGTTAACACCAAACACAATATTCTTAATATCGCCTTTAGCTGGTGCAGTAAGGAGTACTTTAGCGACACCTTTGGCTTGTAAATGTTGACTTAAACCTACTTCGTCTGTCCAAATACCCGTATTATCAACCACTAACGCATTTTCTATACCATGCTCGGTATAATCTATTTCTGCAGGTGATTTCGCATATATAACTTTAATAAAAGCACCATTTGCGCGAATAACATTGCGTTCTTTATCTATACTAATACTACCATTAAAAGCGCCATGAACTGAGTCTCTACGCAATAAGCTAGCTCGTTTTTCAATGTCGTCATTTGACTTTCCAGGCCGTAACACTATGGCTCTAAGGTTAAGTTGTGAATTTGGCCCAGAACGCTCTATTAATAAACGCGCTAATACTCTACCTATTCTACCAAACCCATAAAGAACAACATCTTGTCTTTTGTTTTCTGAATTATTGATAGTGCCCGCTTGATCAATAATATCGTCTAATTCTTGTGCTAAATATTGAGAAACTGACAAGCCCCCACTTTTTTCTGAATGATAATAATTATAAGCTAGCTTACCCACATCAATTCGTGCAGGTGCCAGCTTCATGTTATTTATCGCATCAATAAACGGAAAGCTTTCTCGTACTAATAATATTTTATCCTCGTGAAGAGTAACTGCTTTATGCGCTTTTATAATGTCTATAGCAGAAGCATTTAACAAGGTACGACCGTATACTAAAATTTCGATGCCTTTGTTGCGAAATAACAAGCCTATTTTAGGCTGCATATTTTCAGCAAACGTTTGTCGCTCTTGCCAACTTACTTGATAATTTTCTTCGGGATGAGAATCCATAATGTAAACCTTTTCTATCAGTTACGTAAACAGTAGGCTATTATCATCAAGGATGTAATAACAACGCATTAGTAGTATTTTCAACAGTCTCTAATATTCAGTGTAAAAGATTCCCCGTAGGTTACAATTTTTTTTGGCATTTATTATGATTAATTTTAAACAGTTACCACTATTCCAGGCTAATTTAAAAATCAGTTTTGGTATTCTCTTTTTTAGTTTTTTGACCGCCGCTTGCAGTGACAAAGTCAATGTCACTGAGCTTTGTGACAATAACGTTGAGTTTTGTGATCAAATTCGCGCAGATAACTGGTGTAAGGCTGAACGAATCAGCTTATTAGTCAATCATGATAGGGTTAAAAACAACAACCGAGATGATGACAAGTATAAATTATTAATCACTTATGAAGGCTATATCAAATGTATGTCGTTAGCGGCTCAGATACAACACATTAAATTAAAAGAAAAAACCACTAAGCGAATAAATAATTTAAACAATGCTCAAGCTAATTTTGCCCAGCTATCAACTGAGGTGGCTCATTCTAACCACCCTCATATTCTTTATTATCTGTGGTCTAGAAATACTAATGAACAAGCACTAGCGGAACTTCTTGTTTTAGAAGGCACAGAAGCATTAAATAATTCAACCTCGCAATATCACTTAGCCACTTATTATGTGAAGCGTGATAGAAAGAAAACCTTAGGTTTACTATACCGGGCATTAGAGTTACATGAGCCTGATACTACACTTAACCCTGAAATATTAGAAACCTTAGCAACAATATTTACCAATAAAAAACAGTATAAACAGGCATATATTTGGTTACGTGCTTATCAACTATTACTCGAAAAACCAAATAAAATGTTAGAGCAGAGTTTGAAAAGTTATCAAGTGGTGGGAGATCTCAATACAGAGTTTTTAGATGATGTGGCAAGTAGCACATTAGATAAAATTCTTGCGGGGAAATTTACCAGTCCTAATTATTAGACCATAGGAGTATGGGCTTAAAATTAAAGGCTGTGCAGGTATTTTTCAGATAAGTTGTTTAGATATTAACTCTGTAATGTCAGCCGACGTTGCCACCGGCTGGAAATAATTTTTTAATTGTTAATATTTCAGTTAAGCAGGTTTAAACGCTAAGCTAAGTGAGTTAACACAATAACGTTTGCCTGTTGGCTCTGGCCCATCATCAAAAACATGACCTAAGTGAGATTGGCAGTTTTTACACTGTATCTCAACTCGTTGCATATTATGTGTATTATCTGGAAGGTACGCTACTTTATCCTCAATTGAGGCAAAGAAGCTAGGCCAACCACAGCCAGCGTTAAATTTGCTATCACTTTCAAATAACGGCTGATCGCAGCAGGCACAAAGGTATGTGCCTGCCAACCAGTGATCATTATAAATACCAGTAAATGGTTGTTCAGTAGCGGCTAGTCGACACACTTTATAAGCTGCATCAGATAACTTTTCTTTATAATCATCATTATTCATAAGTATTTAATTAACCGTCAAATTAACTATTAATATTAACCATCAATCAAGATAGTATTTTTGTCTTTAGTAGACCATTCAACATGGTACTTTTTACCTGCTGGCTTATCTGTTCTTTCAAAAGTGTGAGCACCAAAGAAATCACGTTGAGCTTGTAACAAGTTAGCTGGTAACGTTTCACTACGCATTGAATCATAATAAGCAAGTGATGAAGATAATGCACCAATAGGCACACCTTGCATCGTTGCATGACAAATAGCTTTACGCCAGTTTTGTTGGCGACTATTAAGCTCTTTAATAAAGAAATCATCTAACAATAAGTTTTCTAATTTCTCATCACGATCGTACGCATTAGTGATCGATTGTAGGAAAACAGCTCTGATAATACAACCTGCACGCCATATTTTAGCAATACTACCGAAGTCTAACGTCCAACCATGCTCTTTACCAGCAAGCTTCATTAATTGGAAACCTTGGGCATAAGCACAAATTTTTGCACAATACATTGCATCATGTAACTGAGCAATAACTTGTGATTTTTCATCGTGTGAGAATGATGCTTCTTCAGCACCACCAAGTAATGAAGATGCTTGAACTCTTAAGTCTTTAAATGAAGAGATAGAGCGCGCATAAACAGCTTGTGCAATTGTTGGCGCTGGACAACCTAATTCTAAACTACTCATAGCAGTCCAAAGACCAGTGCCTTTCTGCCCTGCTTTATCTAAGATTAATTCAACCAATGGTGTATTAGTATCACTAGAGTGATGACGTAATACTTCTACGGATATTTCCATCAAATAACTATCTAACGGGCCGTTGTTCCACTCTTCAAAAATATCAGCAATCTCTGCACAATTTAAATTTAAGCCATCTTTTAATACATGGTAGGCTTCACAAATAATTTGCATATCAGCATATTCAATACCATTGTGTACCATTTTTACATAGTGACCAGCACCTGCAGGACCAATGTAGGCGGCACATGGTTCACCTTCAGTAATAATTTGGCCTGGCTCTGTACGTTCCATCGGCTTGCCTGTTTCACTATTTACTTTAGCAGAAATGGCTTCCCAAATAGGTTTAACACGTGCCCAAGCATAAGGAGAGCCACTTGGCATTAATGATGGACCAAAACGTGCACCCACTTCGCCACCAGATACAGCGGAAGAGAATAATAAGAAGTTATTTTTATATTTAGCTTCTCGAGCTACAGTATCAACCCAAAGGCTATTTCCAGTATCTATAATAATATCGTCAGGTTGAATACCAGCACCAATAAGGTTTTCACAAACCTGATCAACAGGTGCTCCAGCAGGAACACTTAATACAATAAGATGCGGCGCTTTAAGTTGAGAAAGTAATTCTGTATATGAAGAACAACCGTAAACACGTTGTTTACCTGTAGTGTTTTCTTCTTCATCTTGCGCAATAACCGCTTGAACTTTTTCAGCACTCAAATCAAACGCTGCAATATTAAAACCGTTATCAGCTAAATTAAGTACCAGGTTCTTACCCATAACACCTAGCCCAATAAAGCCAATGTCACACAAAAATTTCTCTTGTGTCATAATATTTATCCTATGTAAATTAAGGTCAATCGCCGTAAAGTATCGACTATTTTTAAAAATTTTAGCATTCTAGCACGCTAGCTTGACGGTAGTGTACCCATAAGAGTAATTAATTCGGTTAAAATAGATCATTTTAGTAATTTAAACAAAAAAATATAAAAAATATCGCGTTTTTCGGGCCAAAACCTATCTTTAGCTTGTAATAATCTCAGAATGATGTAATTTTACTACATTATTTAATATGCACTGTTTTACGTGTTTTTTAGCATTAGAGGTTAACCATGAAAATTAAAGTTGGTATTAACGGTTTTGGCCGTATTGGTCGTTTTGTATTTAGAGCTGCAGCAGAGCGTAGTGACATTGAAGTTGTAGGTATTAACGACTTAATGGATATTGATTATATGGCTTATATGTTGAAGTACGATTCAACACATGGTCGTTTTAAAGGTACTGTTGAAGTAGTAGATGGTCAATTAGTTGTAAACGGTAACGTTATTCGTGTTACTGCAGAGCGTAACCCTGAAGATTTAAAATGGAATGAAATCGACACAGACGTTGTTGTTGAATCTACTGGTTTATTCTTAACTGACGAAACTGCGCGTAAACATATTACTGCTGGTGCGAAGAAAGTTGTTTTAAGTGCTCCATCTAAAGATGATACGCCAATGTTCGTATGTGGTGTTAACTTAACAGATTACACTGGTCAAGATATCGTTTCTAACGCTTCTTGTACTACTAACTGTTTAGCACCAATTGCTAAAGTATTGAATGATAACTGGGGCATCAAAGATGGCCTAATGACTACTGTTCATGCAACTACAGCAACACAAAAAACTGTTGATAGCCCTTCTGTTAAAGATTGGCGCGGTGGCCGTGGTGCTGGTCAAAACATTATTCCTTCATCAACTGGTGCTGCAAAAGCTGTTGGTAAAGTAATTCCTGAATTAAACGGTAAATTAACGGGTATGGCTTTCCGCGTACCTACTCCAGATGTTTCTGTTGTTGATTTAACTGTTAACTTGAAAAACCCAGCAACTTACGAAGAAATTTGTAATGCAATGAAAGCTGCAGCTGCTGAAGGCCCACTTAAAGGTGTGCTTGATTACACTGAAGATGAAGTTGTATCTAACGATTTCCTAGGCGAAACTTGTACGTCTATCTTTGATGCTAAAGCAGGTATCGCATTAACTGATACTTTCGTTAAAGTTGTATCTTGGTACGATAACGAAATCGGCTACTCAAACAAAGTATTAGATCTTGTTGCTTTCATCAGCGCATATGAAAAATAAGATTTTATTTAAATAATATCTTAAAAATAAAAAGCTAGGTCAAATGATGACCTAGCTTTTTTTTGTCTAAAATTTGATGTTGGACAATAATACCAACCTCACAAACTAAGTGATCATTTATACGGGTTAAAACCACTAACTACTGCGTCTTTATTTAATAATTAGAACAACTAGTTATGTAAATAAATGCCTTGTATTTATTGCTTTTTCCTACGCCTAAAATAGATCACTTAATTAATGAAATTGGTATAAGTGTTAACTAGTAGCTGTTTCACGTCCTCAAATATAAATTAAAACAGTACAAATAAAAAAGCAGTTCAGAAAAACTGAACTGCCCTATCGATAACTTATTTAAATAATTACCTACTTAGATTACTACCTACTTAGATAACTACCGACTAAATAATTGATCACTTAATATAGTTACCCTTCATTAGCTTATTGAAGCATTAATTTGTTGTAGCACTAATTGTGGGTCTACCGCTTTAGTAATTGGGCGTCCGATCACCAAATAGTCAACGCCAACTGCTATTGCTTGCTCTGGGGTCATAATACGTTGTTGATCATCTTGCGCTGAGCCTGAAGGTCTTATACCAGGGGTAATTAATTTAAATTCTTTACCTAAATCAATTTTTAACTGCTCTGCTTCCATTGCTGAACAAACTACGCCATCTAAGCCGCTATCTTTGGTTAAGTTAGCTAAAAAGTTTACTTGTTCTGCTGGGGTTTTATTAATACCTAAACCACGTAAATCATTTTCTGACATACTTGTTAGCACTGTAACTGCGATTAGTAATGGCGAATCTTTACCGTAATGCTCCAGTGCTTGCTTCGCCTTAGTCATCATTTGGCTACCACCACTAGCATGCACGTTTACCATCCATACACCTAAATCAGCAGCTGCAGTAACCGCTTTGGCCACGGTATTTGGAATATCATGAAACTTAAGATCAAGAAAAACATCAAAGCCCTTCCCTGTTAACGTTTTTACAAACTCAGGACCAAAGTACGTAAACATTTCTTTACCCACTTTCAGTTTACAATCTTGTGGTGAAATTCTATCAACAAATGATAACGCTTCAGCTTTTTTATCAAAATCTAACGCGACGACTACTTTTGGATCTAACATAGGATTTCCTGTGTTCTAATACAATGGATTCCCGACTGGAGACTTCGGGAATGACGATAATTTTCTTTATCTGATTAATATACTTATATTATAAATATTAAACTTACTAAATATTTGATTCAAAGCTAGTTTCTTCAATATTGAGGAAAGCGCATGGAGCTGACGAATGTCAGTGAGTACGGTTGACAAAAATATTGATGCAAATAGCAAAGAAGCAAAGATTTATTCGCCTTCGAGCCCACGCACTGGTTTAAGTTGTTCCCACTCGTGACATGATGGACAAGACCAGTAATGTGTTGAACTATCAAAGCCACAGGTTCGACAACTATACCTATGCTTAAGTTTTAAGTAACCACTAATTAAATCAGTAATTAAATCTAAACTCTTATTATTAACTTCTGTATCAGACGGTAATCTTTGCATAGTTACAAAGTGCTCAAAACCACGTATGGTTGGTCTACGTTTAAGAGCTGACAAAATAAATTCAATGGCCTTTTTCTTACCATGTTTCTTTTCTACATGTGCAAGGTAAAAGATTAATGCACTTGAGCCTGCCGTTTCGTCATATACATTTTTTATAAACTTATAAAACTCATCAACTTCATCTAAACGTGTATAACAATCTAACATCGCTTCAATAACATCGGGGAAAAACTCTTTATCTTGTTGGTATATAGCTTGGTAACACTTTGCTGCTAATTCACATTGTTGATGTTTTTCATATATTTTTGCCATTAACCAATTAGCGCGACAAGAGTCTGGATCAAGTATTAATGCTTGCTCTAATAATTCGATCACTTCGATAAATTGATCTTTAGCAAAAGCCGTTGTTGCTAACTCGCAATAAAAGTTGGCTAAGGTATGTAATAAGCGTTTATCATTTAATTTAACAATTTGTTTTTGATGAGATATGCCCTGCTTCCAATCTTTAGTTGATTGAAATATTCTTAATAAATACGTTAATGATTTTAAGCCGTAGTCTTTAGATTTTAATAACTTTAAAAACATGGTTTCCGCGCGATCATATAAACCAGCACTGAGAAAGTCTTTACCTAATTCAAAAACAGCTTGTTGTTTATCTTTAGTAGGTAGGTGATTTAATCTAACCAAATGTTCATGTACTTTTAGTGCTCGGTCTAATTCACCACGTTTTCTAAATAAGTTGGCCATGGCAAAATGCGCTTCAACACTATCGTCTTCTACTTTTAACGCATCAAGTAGTGAATCAATGGCTTTATCTTGTTGATTTGATAATAAATAGTTCAATCCTGTTGAATATTTTATAGAGAGATCTTGTTTCGCTATTTGCTGGTTTTGTTTAATGCTATTACGTCCCATGTACCAACCATAGGCCATAGCAACAGGTAATAATAAAAAGAGTAATTCAATCATTAGAGCTCTTGAGAAAAGTGAATGTGAGAGTAAAAGAGGTAGAAACGACTACACTTCTTGTGATTTATTTTTAGCGAATACTTTTTTACTTTTACGTATTATACGCCACAAAATAGTGACTAGCAGACCGAGTAAAAACCCAATACCAGTAAATAAGCTGACCGCAGCTGCAACAGAAATTTCTGTTCGCGCAATTAAGTAATTTAACGTCAGTAATTGATCATTTTGACTGCCAAAAATAAATGCGATGGCCAGTAAAACTAATATAAAAAATAGTGTGATGTATAAACGCATTTTATCAGCCTTAAAAGAAAAAACTAAAGAGTATTAACTATTATACCATTTGAAGATGATTATTAATTCATTTGGTATTATACCAAATTGATTAAGTTCTTTCCCACTCAGCGAGAATTAAAAGGTTTAAAAGCAAGGCATTGATTGAAGAGAATGGTTATTCCCTTGTCAAAATCAATAACGCAGCTTGTAAACCTTTTAAAATCGCCCTCTGGGAGCTATCTCGATACCCACTAACATCGTTAAATTTATTTGATTTAGAATGACTAAACCGAAACAAATTTGCCTTGTTAATGAGTATCGAATATAGCTCTGAGTTGAGAAGAAACTTAATCAAATTGGTATTAGATCTATTATAATGCTTAAGCTCTAATAGCTCTAGTTCACTTAGGCAAAAAAAAACGGCATGGTTAACATGCCGTTTATTATCTAATTTTTTAGTTCGCTTTGCAATTTAAGCACCTGAAAGATTAACTCTTTCACGTAACTCTTTACCTGGTTTAAAGTGAGGAACGTATTTCCCACTTAATTCAACCGATTCACCAGTTTTCGGATTTCTTCCAACTCGTGGTGCGCGATAATGCAATGAAAAGCTACCAAAACCACGAATTTCAATACGATCACCTTTAGATAGTGACTGTACCATTAATTCTAAGATTTCTTTTATAGATTTTTCCACTTCTTTAGCGGATAAATGACTTAATTTATCGGCTAATTTTTCAATAAGTTCTGACTTAGTCATAGTGACACCTCAGTATTTACCTAGCACCGCGCAACTTTACTGTTTCAAAAATAATAATTCACAGTAAAAATGGGCTCCGCCAATGGCGTTTAAAATAAGAAAAGAGTACCACCACGACAGTGATAAATACTCTTTTCACCTGCTGTATTAATTACAGCACCATTGCAAAGTAAAACTAGTTCCCAAAAGGGATATTAGTTTTTAGCATTTTTAAACGCTGCAGCCATAGCACTTAAACCAGTTTCTTCAACTTGGTTTAGGTTTTCCATTGCTTCACGTTCATCAGCTTGATCTTTTGCTTTGATAGATAGACTAATAGTACGGTTCTTACGATCCACACCCATAAATCTAGCTTCAACGTCGTCACCAACTTTTAATACTGTAGATGCATCTTCGATACGGTCTACAGAGATGTCGCTAACACGAAGGTAACCTTCAACACTTTCAGCTAACTCAATAGTTGCGCCTTTAGCATCAACTTCAGTTACCTTACCTGTAACAATAGCACCTTTTTTCTTATCTGCAAGATACATATTGAACGGATCGTCTTCAGCTTGTTTAACACCTAACGAGATACGCTCACGTTCTGGGTCAACTTGAAGTACGATAGCATCGATTTCATCGCCTTTCTTATATTCACGAACAGCTTCTTCACCACCAGCCCATGAAATATCAGATAAGTGAACTAAACCGTCAATGCCGCCGTCAAGACCAATGAAGATACCGAAGTCAGTAATTGACTTGATCTTACCTGATACTTTGTCGCCTTTGTTGAAGTTTTTAGCAAACTCTTCCCAAGGGTTAGCAATACACTGTTTAAGACCTAGAGAAATACGACGACGTTCTTCGTCAATTTCTAATACTAGTACTTCAACTGTGTCACCTAAGTTAACAACTTTAGATGGGTGGATGTTTTTGTTAGTCCAATCCATTTCAGAAACGTGAACTAAACCTTCAACGCCTTCTTGGATTTCAACGAAACAACCGTAGTCAGTTAAGTTAGTTACGCGACCAGAAAGTTTAGAACCTTCTGGGTAACGGTTAGCAATTGCTACCCATGGATCTTCGCCTAACTGCTTCATACCTAGAGATACACGAGTACGCTCACGGTCGAATTTCAATACTTTAACTTGAATTTCATCGCCAACATTTACGATTTCACTTGGGTGCTTAACACGTTTCCAAGCCATATCTGTGATATGTAATAAACCGTCGATGCCGCCTAAGTCTACGAATGCACCGTAGTCAGTAAGGTTCTTAACGATACCTTTAACTTCTTGGCCTTCAGCTAATGACTCAAGTAATTCATCACGTTCTGCACTGCCTTCAGCTTCGATAACAGCACGACGAGAAACAACAACGTTATTACGCTTTTGGTCAAGCTTAATAACTTTAAATTCTAATGGCTTGCCTTCAAGGTGAGCAGTGTCACGTACTGGACGTACATCTACTAAAGAACCTGGTAAGAAAGCACGGATATCGCTAACTTCAACCGTGAAACCACCTTTAACTTTACCGTTGATAACACCGATAACAGTTTCTTTTTCTTCGTATGCTTTTTCAAGCACTTGCCATGCTTCGTGACGTTTTGCTTTTTCACGAGAAAGAATCGTTTCACCGAAACCATCATCAGTTGCATCTAGAGCTACGTCAATTTCATCACCAACAACTACTTCAACTTCACCAGCGGCGTTTTTAAATTGATCAATTGAGATAACACTCTCAGATTTAAGGCCAGCATCAACAATTACATTGTCTTTGTTAACTTTAACGATTGTTCCGCGGATGATTGAACCCGGACGTGTTTCGATTTCTTTTAAACTTTCTTCAAAAAGTTGTGCAAAATTTTCAGTCATAACTTGTATATAAACTCAGCTATTAATCCATTCAACATCATTGTTTCATGGGGTGGTTAAGTATGCCCCGTGTGTCCATACAGTAGGCTTTCTATTAAAAGGTCTCTAATCCTAATAAATTAAAATAATTTACTAGTTCAAAGGTGTGTTTTCGTATTCTTACGTTTTCTTTCGTATAATTATGTTAATTTACCATTGGCAAATATAAGGATTTCATTGACCACTTCCTCAATGGAAATATCAGTAGAATCAATAATTAACGCACCCTCTGCCGGGACAAGTGGAGCAACCTTGCGGTTCTGATCTCGCTCATCTCGTTGACGTATGTCATTCAAAAGGCGCCCGATGTTAACATCAATACCCTTTTCTTTCAACTGATTAAATCTTCTTTGTGCCCGTTCTTCAGCACTAGCAGTTAAAAATACCTTAACCTGCGCATTAGTAAAAACAACCGTTCCCATGTCTCTGCCATCAGCAATTAAACCAGGGCTAACTCTAAAAGCACGCTGTCTGCGTAATAATGCTTCACGCACACGAGGGAATGCTGCAACTTTAGAAGCAAGTTCACCAATTTCTTCTGTGCGAATAATATCGGTAACATCTTCACCTTCTAAAATGACTTTCGCTTCACCTTGACTACTAATTTCAAATTGCACATCTAAATGTGCTGCAACCGGGACAAGTGGCTCTTCATCATCAAGTGATAATTGGTGATGATGAATAGCAACGGCTAATACACGGTAAATGGCACCACTATCTAGCAAGTGCCAACCTAATTGTTCGGCAAGTAATCGAGCTATAGTGCCCTTTCCTGCACCACTGGGACCATCAATGGTAATAACTGGAATGCTTTCCTGCATAAGTTTTTCTCCTACTTCAAATATTGGCGAAATGATACGTGATATAACGATTGATAGTGTACTCAATACTTATTAACGATATCGCATTAAATTATTTATTTAACATTGAATATGTAACGTTGAAATCAATGTATTGTTCAAGGTTACTCCCCCTAGAAAGTAACTCAAACTAGCAAGAAACCTGCTTTAATTTTTCAAAATAATCTGGAAATGTTTTTGAGGTACATTTAGGGTCATTAATTGTTACCGGTGTATCACTTAAAGCGACCAGTGAAAAACACATGGCAACACGATGATCATCGTAGGTATCAATTTCCGCATGTTTAAGAACTGCAGGTGGCGTTACTGAAATGTAATCTTCACCTTCAACTACGGTCGCGCCCACTTTTCTAAGTTCAGTGGCCATCGCAGATAATCTGTCTGTTTCTTTAACACGCCAATTATAAATATTACGTATTGTGGTTGTGCCTTTAGCAAAAAGAGCTGTTGTTGCTATAGTCATCGCTGCATCGGGGATATGGTTCATGTCCATATCAACCGCTGTTAATGGTTTACCGATAACTGTAATTGACTCATCATTCCAGATAACTTCAGCGCCCATTTTTTCAAGCACATCAGCAAAGTGTTTGTCACCTTGTACACTTAGTTTACCTACGCCATGTACAGTAACTTCGCCACCTTTAATCGCCCCAGCAGCTAAAAAGTAAGAGGCTGAAGATGCATCACCTTCAACCATATATTTTTCAACAGCTTGATAAGATTGCTTACCTTTAACGGTGAAAGATTGGTAATCGTTATTCGTAACGGTTACGCCAAAACGGGACATAATATCAAGGGTGATATCAATATACGGCTTAGATACTAACTCACCTTCAATATGAATATTTGTATCAGTTGTTAATAGCGGTGCAATCATTAAAATGGCAGTTAAAAACTGGCTTGATATTGAACCATCAATACTAACTGTATTACCTGTTAACGCTTTACCTATAATTTTAACTGGCGGGTAATCTTTATTTTCTAAGTAATCAACCTCTGCACCTAATTGCGCTAAAGCATCAACTAAGTGACCTATCGGTCTTTCTTTCATACGCGGTTCACCTGTTAAGACAAACTCACCATTACTTGCTGCAAGTGCAGCACATAACGGGCGCATTGCTGTACCGGCATTACCTAATGATATTTCTAACGGCTCACTAGCACTAAAATAGCCATTGTTACCGACAACCACACATTCAGTACCACAGTCACTTAAACTATATTTAATTCCTAACTGCGATAAAGCATTTAACATATGCTTAATATCATCACTGACTAATAAATTAGTGATTTTAGTTGTACCTTTTGCCAATGCAGCAATTAATAATGCACGGTTAGATAAACTTTTTGAACCAGGTAAAAATACTTCACCATTTATTTTATTAATTGGATTTAACGTTAACTGTTCCATTTATCTAACCCTCTTTTCAAATTCTTGCATAAAATTAACTAACGCTTCTACACCCTCAAGTGGCATGGCATTATAAATACTGGCACGCATACCACCAACAATTCGGTGACCTAGTAAGGCAGTTAAACCTGCTTGCTCAGATTCTTTTAAAAACTGTTCATTTAATGATTCATCAGCTAACCAAAATGGAATATTCATTTTACTGCGATATTGCGAGTCGATATGATTAAGATAAAATGAGCTATTATCAATAGCTTGATAAAGTAATTCAGCTTTTGCTTTATTAACTTTTTCAATAGCTTTTACACCGCCTAAATCTTTTAACCATTGAAATACAAGACCCGCTAGATACCAAGCGTAAGTTGGCGGGGTATTGTACATTGAATCGTTATCAGCTGACATCTTGTAATTCATAATACATGGCGTAGCTTTGTGTGCATTGCCAAGTAAATCTTCACGTACAATTACGATCGTTAAACCTGATGGACCAATATTTTTTTGTGCACCCGCATAAATTAAACCAAATTTACTGACATCAATTTCATGCGATAAGATAGTTGAAGACATATCAGCAACTAATGGCACACCATTTGTGTCAGGAATATTATTAATTTCTAAACCATTAACCGTTTCATTTGGACAATAATGAACATAGGCAGCATCTTGATTAAGCGGCCATTCATTACTGTCTAATAAGGTAGAAATAGAATCTTTGTTTTGGTTAATGTTGATCACATTAATATCACCAAAATTTTGTGCTTCTGCCGCTGCAGCTTCTGACCATGAACCTGAGACGATATAGTCTGCTGACTTTCCAGTTGGCAATAAGTTTAATGGAACTGCCGAAAACTGTCCTCTGCCGCCACCATGGCAAAACAATACTTTATAATTGTCTGGAATTGACATTAACTCACGTAGGTCAGCTTCAGCTTTTGCTGCCATTTTCATGTATATGCTACTACGATGACTTAACTCCATTACAGAGCTACCAGTATTTTGCCAATTCAAAAACTCTTGTTGTGCTTTAGCCATAACAGGTTTTGGTAACATGGCTGGGCCAGCACAAAAATTAAAAATTTCAGACATTTTCTGTTCTACTCACTTTACTACTTGGTTAACTCGTTGATTAACGATTATTTAAATACGTTCGACGAACATTTTAAAGTACATCGATATGGATTTTACTTATCTTTACATAGTAAAAAAGGCGGATACTAGCCGCCCTTTTTACTTATTAAAACGAAAATTATTCGTTTAGATCTTTTTCTTCGGTGTCGATATCGTCTTGTTCAACATCTTGCTCACCAGCATCTGCTGTGTTTACTGAAGCAGTACTCTCACCTTCAGGTATTTCACCCTCAACAAGTACATCACCTTCAATCACTGCAGGCTCTTCAATTTCATCGATACGTTGAAGGGCAACTACATGCTCATCTTCTGCGGTACGAATTAAACGAACACCTTGCGTGTTACGACCAATAACACTTACTTCATTAACACGTGTACGAACTAAGGTGCCGTTATCTGTAATTAGCATTATTTCGTCAAGCTCTTCAACTTGTACTGCGCCAACAACTTTACCGTTACGTTCACTTACTTTTATTGAAACAACACCTTTAGTTGCACGACTCTTCGCTGGATATTCAGCTAAAGCTGTACGTTTACCAAAACCGTTTTCAGTAATAGTTAAGATTGGTCCATCATTTTTAGGTACGATAAGAGAAACAACTTTCTGCTCACCCTCAAGTTTCATACCACGAACACCAGTACCTGTACGACCGATAGGTTTTAATGCCCAACGTTGTTCGCCAGTTTCAGGGTCTAATTTAATTTCACCTGTTTCGCTATCACGTACTTTTTCGTTAAAACGAACGACTTTACCTTCATCAGAGAACAACATAATGTCGTTGTTACCATCAGTGATATCAACACCAATTAAGGTATCGTCATCACGAAGATTTAAGGCAATTATACCGTTAGCACGTTGATTAGAGTATGCATCTAAACGCGTTTTCTTAACTGTACCAGAGGCGGTTGCCATTACAATATACTTGTCATCAGCATATTCACGTACGGGTAAAATAGCCGTAATACGTTCATCACTTTCAAGTGGTAAAATGTTTACAATTGGACGGCCACGTGCAGTACGACTTGCAAGCGGTAATTGGAATACTTTTAACCAATAAAGCTTACCGCGATCTGAGAAACAAAGAATAGTATCGTGAGTATTGGCAACCAATAAACGCTCAATAAAATCTTCTTCTTTCATTTTAGTAGCGGCTTTACCTTTACCACCACGACGCTGCGCTTCGTAATCACTTAATACTTGATACTTAACGTAACCTTCATGCGATAAGGTAACTACCACATCTTCTTCGGTAATTAAGTCTTCAAGAGATAAGTCATGTGAAGCATTGGTAATTTCAGTTCTACGTTCATCACCAAACTCATCACGAATAGCAATAAGTTCTTCACAAATAACTTCCATTAATCGTGCTGGAGTCGCTAAAATGTGCATTAACTCAGCAATTAAGTCTAATAACGCTTTGTACTCGCTAAGAATTTTTTCATGTTCCATGCCAGACAATTTGTACAATTGTAAATCTACAATCGCTTTAGCTTGCTCTGCAGTTAAATAATATAAACCATCACGAATACCGTATTGAGGCTCTAACCATTCTGGACGTGCTGCATCATTACCCGCTTCGCTAAGCATATGGGCAACATCACCTAACTGCCAACCTTGAGCGATAAGTTTTTCTTCCGACTCTTTACGGTTAGTAGATTGCTTAATTAGCTCAATAATTGGGTCAATGTTTGCTAGCGCAATAGATAAACCTTCTAAGATATGCGCGCGATCACGGGCTTTTCTTAATTCGAAAATAGTACGGCGTGTCACTACTTCACGGCGATGAAGTACAAACGCTTCTAACATTTCTTTTAGGTTAAATATTTTCGGTTGGCCATTAGTTAACGCCACCATATTTAAGCCAAAAGAGACTTGCATTTGGGTAAGCTTATATAAGTTATTTAAAACAACTTCGCCTACTTCACCACGTTTGATTTCAATTACCATACGCATGCCGTCTTTATCAGACTCATCACGTAAAGCTGAAATACCTTCAAGACGTTTTTCTTTAACAAGCTCTGCCATTTTTTCAATAAGGCGTGCTTTGTTAACTTGATAAGGTAATTCATGAACGATTATCGTTTCTTTACCCGTAGTTTCATGACATTCAATTTCGGCACGAGCACGGATTTTTATTTTACCACGCCCCGTACGGTAAGCTTCTTCAATACCTGCACGACCACTAATGATGCCTGCGGTAGGAAAGTCAGGACCAGGAATATGTTCTAATAACTCTTCAAAAGTTATTTCACTGTTATCGATAAGCGCTAAACAGCCGTTGATAACTTCAGTTAAGTTATGTGGCGGAATGTTAGTTGCCATACCAACAGCAATACCCGATGTACCATTAACTAATAAGTTCGGTACTCGTGTAGGCATTACTGCAGGAATATGTTCAGTGCCGTCATAGTTAGGTACAAAATCAACGGTTTCTTTATCTAAATCGGCAAGAATGGAATGTGCTATTTTTGACATTCTAATTTCGGTATAACGCATTGCAGCCGCGCTATCACCATCAACAGAACCAAAGTTACCTTGCCCGTCAACAAGCATATAACGTAATGAAAACGGCTGAGCCATACGAACGATGGTATCGTAAACAGCAGTGTCACCATGCGGGTGATATTTACCTATAACGTCACCAACCACACGGGCAGATTTTTTATAAGCTTTATTCCAGTCGTTCCCTAAAACATCCATGGCGAATAAAACGCGACGATGTACTGGTTTTAAGCCATCACGTACATCAGGCAGTGCTCGCCCAACTATTACGCTCATAGCATAATCTAAATAGGAGTTTTTTAGTTCATCTTCAATATTAACTGGAACTATTTGTTTGGCCAGATCGGACATAAATCGATGGTATCCCTTAACTAATTCTTTTGCTTAACAATACATATAACTTCACTACGTTTGTAGCTAGGCTTTATAAATATTAGCTAAGCGCTATTTTAAAGATTTTTATTATTAATAATTCTATTAACTATTTTATGGTTAACTAGGCGCCTAAAAAGACACTAATAATAGTTTTCAACGCAGCATACTAGCATAAAAATGTTTGATGCAATACTGCTTTATTTAAAGGTTTTTACGCATAATAATAACCGTTTAAAAAAACATCTAAAATCGTTAAAAATGATCTATCTACTTTGTTTAAAAAGGACTTTAGTTTAGAATCAAAAAACTTAAAGTTAACTAGAATAAAATGATATGACAACCAAACCACTTAACGTAAATGAAGATGAAATTGCAAAATTTGAAGAAGTCGCTAGTCAATGGTGGGATTTAACCGGGGACTTTAAGCCACTTCATCAAATTAACCCGTTAAGAGTGCAGTTTATTTGTCAACATATTGCCCAACAATTTGATGGTATACAAAACTTACAAGCCATAGATGTTGGTTGTGGCGGCGGTATTTTATCGGAGTCTTTAGCTAAACTAGGGGCAAGTGTTACTGGTATTGACATGGGTACAGAGCCACTTAACGTGGCAAAGTTACATGCTCTTGAAATGGGTTTACCTATTAGTTACCAAAAAACCACCGCAGAAGAAAAAGCTGTAGAAAGTGCGAATAGCTTTGATGTTGTAACCTGTATGGAAATGCTTGAACATGTACCAGACCCTGCATCAGTAATTCACGCCTGTGCAACCTTAGTAAAACCCGGTGGTTTAGTATTCTTTTCAACATTAAATAAAAGTATAAAATCTTATTTACTCGCAATAGTTGCTGCGGAAAAAGTATTAAAGCTAGTACCAAACGGTACTCATGATCACGATAAATTTATAAAACCTTCTCAATTAATCACTTGGGCTGAAGACTTCGATTTAAAATGTATTGATGCCGCGGGGATTCATTATAATCCGCTTACTGAAAATCATAAATTAATCGATTCTCTCGATGTAAACTACATTTTGTGTTGCCGTAAATTGTGATACTTAACTTAACAAACCCATCACTATAAAAATTCTGAATACTCTTCGTATTTATGGGGTGATGAAATAAAAAAACTTGAGCTCGGGATAAATAGTTATAAAGTCCGTTATTTGAAAACAATTTTTTAAAGCTGTTGTTAAATCACCCATAACAAGTTTGTTAAGTAAGCAAGTTGTTTGAAGATTAATCGCTACTCAAAAACAACATCTAACCAACTGTTATTTAAGTATTTATTTTTAATCAATATAAACAAGCAAGTCTTCATGCATTTTTAATTGGAAAAACTAAACTATTTTTTTACTAAGATAAATTAGCTAAAATAATCATTGCTTTTACTAAATTCCAAAAAATAGATAGTCTTGCTAGGTTAGTCATTACTAACCATTAAAATCATCCTAAAAAAATAGTCTAAAACAAGTAATTTAAACTCTTGCAAAAAAGGTCAAATCTCACTATCTTGTGTCTAGAATTATAAAAAGCCCTAGATATTGTGCATTTGATGCTCAGTTGTTATTTTAAGTATTGCGAACTTAATAAGTGATTATTTAACGCATACATGGGTTTTTATTAGGGACGTTTTAAATCCTTCTATTAAGGATGATAAAAAATCAATAACACAACCGCTTTGCAGGTACTTCATGAACAATAACCTTTCTGTAACTAAACGTAATGGTAAAAAAGAAACCATCGATTTAGAAAAAATCCATCGCGTCATTGCTTGGGCTGCTGATGGCTTAGAACAAGTATCTGTCTCGCAAGTAGAATTAAAATCTCATATTCAATTTTATGACGGCATAAAAACTGAAGATATTCATGAAACCATTATCAAATCAGCAGCTGATTTAATTTCAGAAGAAACACCTGACTATCAATATTTAGCGGCACGTTTATCGGTATTTCACCTACGTAAAAAGGCCTATGGTCAATTTGAGCCTCCTGCCCTGTATGATCATGTTGTGAAGTTAGTTGCGGCTGGCAAGTATGATGAACATTTACTAACCGATTATACCAAAGATGATTTTGAGCATATGGCGTTGTTTATGGATCATAGCAGAGACTTAAACTTTAGTTATGCAGCAATGAAACAACTTGAGGGTAAATATTTAGTTCAAAACCGTGTTAATGGTGAAATTTACGAAAGCGCTCAATTTCTTTATGTTTTAGTGGCGGCTTGTTTATTTGCTAAATACCCAGCTGAAACCCGTTTACGTTATATTGAAAAGTTTTATCATGCGATTTCGCTTTTCAAAATATCATTACCTACCCCTATTATGGCAGGTGTTCGTACCCCAACCCGTCAATTTTCTTCATGTGTATTAATTGAATGTGGTGATAGCTTAGATTCAATTAACGCAACATCAAGCGCTATTGTTAAATACGTTTCTCAACGTGCTGGTATCGGTGTCAATGTAGGTCGAATTCGTGCATTAGGAAGTAATATTCGTGGTGGTGAAGCATTCCACACTGGTTGTATTCCGTTTTATAAACACTTTCAAACAGCTGTTAAAAGTTGTTCGCAAGGTGGTGTACGTGGCGGCGCAGCGACATTATTCTACCCATTATGGCACTTAGAAGTTGAAAGCTTACTGGTACTTAAAAATAACCGTGGCGTAGAAGAAAACCGAGTTCGCCATTTAGATTACGGTGTGCAGTTTAACAAAGTAATGTACCAGCGTTTAATTAAAGGCGGTTATATTACTTTGTTTAGTCCAAGTGATGTTCCAGGCCTTTATGACGCATTCTTCGAAGATCAAGATAAGTTTGAGCTTTTATACGAGCAATATGAAAACGATGAGTCTATTCGTAAGAAAAAAATTAAAGCGGTAGAGTTATTCACCTTATTTGCTCAAGAACGTGCTAGCACCGGTCGTATTTACCTGCAAAACGTTGATCACTGTAATACACATAGTCCATTCCAACCAGAAAAAGCGGCTATCCGCCAAAGTAATTTATGTTTAGAAATTGCCTTGCCAACTAAGCCAATGAACGATGTTAATGATGAAAACGGTGAAATAGCACTTTGTACGCTTTCTGCTTTTAACTTAGGCGCTATCGAATCATTAGATGAATTAGAAGAGTTAGCAGACCTAGCGGTTCGTGCCTTAGATAACTTATTAGATTATCAAGACTATCCAATAAAAGCCGCAGAAAGCGCAAGTATGGCGCGTAGAACACTAGGTATAGGTGTTATCAACTTTGCCTACTACCTTGCTAAAAATGGTCTTTATTATTCAAATGGTAGTGCAAATAATTTCACTCACCGTACTTTTGAAGCAATTCAATTTTACTTACTCAAAGCAAGTAATGAATTAGCAAAAGAAAAAGGCGCTTGTCCTAAATTTGATGAAACTCGTTTATCACAAGGTATATTACCTATTGATACGTATAAAAGAACAGTTGATGATATTACCGCAGAGCCTTTACATCTTGACTGGGAAGGCTTACGTAAAAGTATAGTTGAACATGGCGTCAGAAACTCTACAGTATCGGCGTTAATGCCATCAGAAACGTCATCACAAATTTCGAATGCAACTAATGGTATTGAACCGCCGCGTGGTTTAATCAGTGTTAAAGCCAGTAAAGATGGTGTATTGAAGCAAGTAGTTCCTGAGTATAAAAGACTTAAAAGTAACTATGAATTATTATGGAACATTCCTGATAATCAAGGCTATTTAGAGCTAATTGCTATAATGCAAAAGTTTGTAGATCAAACTATATCGGCGAACACTAACTATGATCCAAATAAATTTGAAGGCGGTAAAGTACCTGTTAAGCAAATTTTAAAGGACATACTAACTGCCTATAAGCTTGGAGTTAAAACACTTTATTATCATAATACCCGTGACGGTGCTAGCGACAACGTTGGAGTAGATGATGATGACGATTGTTCAGGCGGCGCTTGTAAAATATAGTTCCTGAGTTATCCATAATGTCTCATTTTTGTGGGTAACTTAAAAAAGTTCATATATTTAAGTTAGTTAAAGGATGTGCTTGACACATCCTTTTTTTGTACTATCTTTAAGATATCTTCCTTGTGTTATTTTTGTTTCATTATGAGATATATTGTAAAGAGCATACCTCACCCCCAATATAATAATCAGCTAATACCAATATTAGTAGATAGTGAACAATTTGACTTACCTTTACCATCCGCTGCGTTGTGGGGGTGGCATCTATGGTTATCTTCAAAATACAATACTTGTAAATCGCGCTTAGAAGACTTAAGTGTTTTCTATGAATACGTAGATAGGCATTATCCATTATTTCTTGATGATGCTGCACAACTTAAATTCTTGGGTCAAAGGCAATTAACTGACCTTATATCTACTCTTTTATTAAACTTTAAATACGACTTTGAAGATGCTGTGAAAGTAAAACCCAGCACTTTTAATCGCCGAATAGATTCTATAACCTCCTTTTTCCGCTTTAACTATACTCGCTACATAGAGCGATTAAATGACATTGATAAGATTGATGCTTACAACAAACAATTAGTAAGAGTTCTTAAACTAATAAAGAAAAACAAATTCAGCAAGGCTGAAGTAGAAAATGCAACAAGATATGCCCAGCCTATTGATGAGGATCAAATCAACCTTATTAAAGATATAATACGTCCATCTGATGAATCTATTGTTAATGAAATCAATCCGTTTCGACCAGGACTACAAGTCAGAAATGCTTGCATTATCCTGTTATTTTTTGAACTAGGTTGTAGAAAATCTGAGTTAGTATTAATTAGAAATATCGACAAACAATTAAAATTAACAACCAACGCCACCATTGTCATTGAACACAATGATGATGCCCCAAGTCGTAATCGAAAAGACGGCGCATCACATAAAACCCTGAACCGAGAGCTTCCCATCAGTCCAGGTTTAAAAGATCTATTGATTATTTACATTGAAGAATATCGCCCTACTCTGAAAAAGCCTCACAGTTTTTTAGCTTCTGATTACTTATTTCTCAGTGAGAAAGATGGTGGAGCATTAACCACTTCTGGTGTTGACTATATTTTGGACTCCCTATATAAAAAAGTTCCTGAATTAAAGGATGCTATCGCCTCCCATCGATTAAGGGTTACTCGTGGGATCATCATAAGAGAAGCTGTAGATAGTGAATATGAGAATAGTAACTCCCCAATAATAAAGTCTGGTGATATGCAAGATACACTAACAACTTGGGGGGGGTGGTCTAGCACTAGTCCTATGCCAAAACGATACACTAATAGCCATATACAGAAGAAGATTCGTGATTATTTAGCAGGAAAGGAGAAGTAAAATGGCGCATGCTCATACAGTTTACCTACCTGAAGATAGAGTTGATTATTATCAATACATGTACGATGAGGTATTAAGGTTAAACGGCGACTATGAGAATATTCCTTATGCAATTGAAACATTTCATGGGCAAAATATAACTATTAGACAAAGCAACGGTAAATTAATTAAATCTATTCGTATAGTTAATTTGGCTAAGGATATTGTTAGTTATCCTTTTAGCGATAACTATAGTGATTATCCATATCTCAATTTTTTAGCAATAATGTGCATTATCGACAAAGCTATTGAGCAAAGTCCAGCCAGTGTAAATCATTTAACCATTGGCCTGAAAGCCCTATCAGAAATATACCTAAGTAAAAAAGCTTTAGAAAATGAAGTTCTTTTTAAAACTGAGTTTAATAACCAGTTATCATCACTAGTTCTAAAGTATTCAGATACCCAAAGCATATATTTATCTTTGAGGATGTTAGCTAACTATCTGATTGAAAATGATTATTGGGGGTTCAACGAACAACTAATTTTTAAGTTAGATGAAATAAAAATCCCAACTCTTGGTAATAAGGCTAATGTTTCATTACTTGATCATGAAAATGGCCCATTTACTCGTTCAGAAATTTTTGAAATATGTCAATTAATACAAAATAGAAACATTTCTATTTTTGAGCGTTGCTTAGTAAAACTTGCAAAACAATATGGATTACGCCCATTACAATTAGCTTTAATTAGAGAGTCAGATATATGGTTTGATACAAAAAAGCTAGTTTGGTACATAAATATAACGAGGGTAAAAGGAAGGGTTTCTCAATTAAGACGTAATGAAAATAACTTTGTACTTCGAGAGCTACCACTTGAAATAGCGCAAGATTTAAATGTTTTAATCGAATCAGACAAATCAAAATACTTTTATCGAAACGATGGAGAAGAACTTCCAAGACCTTTATTTAAAAGAAAAACAATTAATGACGAGCTATTAAAACATAAAAAACTAGCTGATTATGCTTGGCACATTGATTCATCCAGGGTTTATCAATCCTTTAGACGTTTGGGGATCAAACTAAGAATAAAATCAAAACATATAAATAACGATGATGGTAGTCCTGCTATCCTAAAAATGAATTGTTATCGGTTCAGATATACTCTTGGTACTAGAATGGTCATGGACGGCAAGACACCTGAAGAAGTTGCCATTGCCCTTGATCACAGTACAACAGCTTCTGTGAAGCATTACTTTAAATACAATCGTGACGTTATAGACTTTATAGATGACACCTTTGACTCTTCTATAACATTGAAAAATTCTGTTCAACGTTGGCAAGGTTTTTTGATTGACGAAGCCGATGATTCGATTGACGGTTCAGTGATAAAACTTACAGATATCATATCACTTGGAAAGTGTCTTAAAAAATCTCTTTGTGATATGCACCCCACTGTTAGTTGTTACGGTTGTTCTAGGTTTCGACCTTATAAAAAAGCAAACCATAAAGGCCAACTTATTTTTATAACTGAGCAAAGAGAGTTTTTAAAAAATAATTCTACAGGCCCTGTAAAGCACCAATTGGATGAAGCATATCAAGGTGCGTTAGAAATAGTCGAAGCTCAACGAATTATCGAGGCTTCAAACAATGACTAAAATAATTGATATTTCAGAAACTAAGACATCTCTAAAACTAACACAGCTTAGCAAACGCATAAAAAGCATCACTAATGATGAAAGAAGTTCTTTCAACTCATTAAAAATCAAAGGGGATATTTTGGGAGATTGGAGTCACTACTATTGGGTGTGTAGTGGTAGGCGAATATATTTTACTAAACCTTTCGATTTAGATGAAAATGTAGTTACAAGTAAAACACATGAGAATAAAAGAGTTATCATCCCAGATCTATTTTCTGATTTATTAAAAGTATATTGTATTCGTTCATTGAAAAAGGGCACATCTGCTAAAGCAACATCAGCAAAAGTTGGAGCAATAGCCTGGTTCTTCCATCATATAAATTTTAAATTAGAAAATATCTCCAAAGTAAATCAAGATAAACTCGATTCATTTATACCTTTAATGAAAAAAGAATTTGTTAAGCGTGGCCCATATGAAAGAGTAAAAATTGTTCGTTCATTTATAAGTAAGTTATTAATACCAACCAAACTTGTAAGCTCATTTGAACCTAAAATTAATATGGTAAATCCTGCTGTTTCGCAATCTAATGTCACAACTGAAGAATTCAAGCAAAGAAGTAGTGATGTATATTTAGAAGATATTGATAAGTATGTCGGGTTTGTCAGACAGAGGTTTGATAACGATATTGAATTAATTAAGATGAATAAACGCCCTATATATGGACAACCAAAACCAGGGTACGATGAACTACGCTTATTAGCGATACCCTTCTTCCTTGCATTTGGGCTAAGAGTTGGAGAATTATGCCGTTTGCCTGAAAACGCCTTAGGATATGATGAAAAGAATGAAAAATATTTTTTACGGGTATTAACAGAAAAAGGTGAGCTAGCTGCTGCTCGTCCATGTCCTAGGATTTGGCAAGACATCATTAAAACGTCCATTGAACGAATTTTAGAGTTAACAAAAACGTCAAGAGCAAGATCTGTTAAAATTGAGAAAAATGCAGAATTAGCTCTATCTAAACTTTTAAATTTTAGTAATCGCTCTCAGGAAATAGTTGAAGCAATAACCTCAGCAGGCTTTTCAGCGAACGATTATTTTATTAGAAGTGAGATAAATCAAAAGCCCACACCAACAGATACAACTTTACCCTGGTCTACATTACGCCATAAAGACTTTGAAACAGCAGCTAAGGGAAAAATTTCAGTAAAAAATTCGAATGATAGAGCAAAAAGATATACTGTTATTTATTCAAAGACAATGGTAATTAAAGCTTTAATTAATCGATGGAATAAATCTCATAGCATCGTTTTTAAAGAAAACATTACTGAAGATGGCGTACTAAAGACTAAAATAAAGTCTAAAACTTACCAATATAATTTACCTTTTAGTAAACATCTATTTTGCATATTTGAAGATACATTTAGCGCTCAATCTGTTGGTCAAGGTTTACTACCTCGACCTATGACTCCGAGAAACATATCTAATTGGTTTTCCAAAGACAGCTCTAAAAGTCTTACCGTCTTTCAACGTTATGATATTAATAATGATGATGGTATTACAGTGTCAATAACATCTAAAAAATTTAGGCATTGGCTCACAACCGCTTTAAAAAGATCAGGTAAAAATGAAATGATGATCGATAAGTTCATGGGACGACAACCAGGGCAATCAAGACAATACGATCATAAGACTGCTAAAGAACGGGCTGAAGCATTAAGAAGAAAATATTTAAGTGATCCTCCCCCTGATGATGCATTAGGAGCCAGAATAAAAAGAATGAGAGATAACAACGTTTCACTCGATGAAATTGAGAGTGCTGTGATTCATAGCCTATCAGTTTTACATTTCACACCTTGGGGAACATGCAAACGCGATTTGGACATTAATCCTTGTGATAAAGGTATGATGTGTTTAAGAGGTGAAAATGGTGACGGATGCCAACATTTCGGTATTGATCCTGATGATCATGAAGCTTTGATTAATATACAAAACACAAAAATATTATACGAAAACCAACTGAGTGCTCTTTTACCAAATTATAAAGAGTTAATGAGTACACTAAATAGACAAGAGCCTTTAGATCAACATATTCAATATTGTATTGATACTATTAATGGTTGTGAAAAAGCCATTTCATCATATAACAAAGCTAAAAAGAACCAGAAAGGTCAAATAGACATAGTTCAAGTATTTGTACCGGAGAAAGATTAAATGGCTAAAGATGATTGGACGAATAAGGCTCTTTTATCCTTACAGTTTTTTAGAGATAATCCCGAATATAAATCTGAATTTGGGCATAAATACTTCATGGATAATCTAGATTTGGGTAGAGCAACATTAAATCGAAATAAAACATATTTAAAAGAGTTCCAAGAAGTTAAGAAATTTTTAAAAAACTACAAATCCACCAACCCAATATATGGCCCAGCGAAGACAACAGGCGAAAAGACTCAACTAGAAACACAAGCTGAAAAAATAAAACGGTTAGAACTAGAAAAATCTGAGCTTCAGTTACGCCTTAATGATTGCTACCAAATGTTAGAAGATCATGGCATTGACCCTCAATTTATATACCCTAATAAATTAATGAAGCATAGACAGGCTTAGTCATGAGTAATCCTCAATCAATAATAAATTTTAACAAGTTCATAGAATGGAAGCGGCAACGGGATGAGCTGTGTGACTGGGAAGACTATGTATTATCAAATAGATTAGGCTTAAATAAAAAAATGGTTGCCAGAGAGTGTGAATTTGATCGAAAGAGAATTACCGGAAATGGACAGATACATAAAGTTTGGAAAAAAATTGAAGCTGAACTTCTAAATAAAGGCATACTAATAGAAGATGAAAGAAGCCCATCTCAAAAGCTAAATAATACCAATTATGTAACCACGCAGGCTATTGAAAATCGACGTTCTAAAATCCAGCAAGAAAAATACGCAACCCTTGAGCAAGAGCTTTATGACACAAAAAGAGAGCTAAAATCGGCCCAGAAAAAACTAGAAAAATTAATCATGCTTGAAGAATATATGATGAGAACAGGCAAGCTGTGATGGCAACTTTTAACGGTGAAATACAGATCAGGAGGATTAGAAAAAGGGGGTTCTCAGGAGGAATTATTTTTTCGTCTATTACATTAGAGCCTACACCTAGGCGTTTTGTTATCAAGGCAAGTTATAAAGTCACTCGCTCTCCAAAACTTTTCAAAGAGACTCATATTTGGAAAGTGAAAGGAGAAATCTCGCAACAAGTCATAGAATGGAAAGATGGAACAAAGCATACTGAGCAAGTGATCATTCCAGAGAGCCTTGATTTCGTTAAAGCAGCACACGAAAATCTTAAGAAACTGCTATCTGAATCCCCATCGTTTAGAGGCATAAGTGAAATTAAGGCAGAAAAGTTAATCTCATTTTTTGGAGGTGAGCTGATAACCATAGCTTTGAACGACAACATTGAACGATTATTACCTATCGTAGGTGAGAATGTTGCAAAACGATTAATCAATGGCCTTCAAGAATATGAAGAACTAGCTGCTCTTCAACTACTAGATAAACTCGGTGTACCACCAAGAATTGGTGATTCAATTCTAAAAATATGGGGAATTGACGCATACCAACAAATTACTAAAAACCCTTATTTTCTGACAGCGTTTGAAGCAGACTTAAACCTTATCGATGCTTTTGCTTTAGATCGCCTTAAAAGACATCCAACTGACCCTGATAGGTTAGCAGCATATGCCAAGTCTATATTATTTAATGCCTTCAAAGGCGGAAATACTTGCCTTAAAACTTCGAAATGGAGATACCAATTAAAAAGACTTTTAGGTAACTCTGAACATACCGAGAAAGCAATACAGCACTCAATTGAACAAGGAGAAGTTGTTATTATAAATGACATGGTTCAAGTCAAAAGTATGAATATCATTGAATCCGGTATAGTTGATTTTACCAACCAACTAATAAATCGTACCTACCCGAAACCAACGCAACAAAAATCACAATATTATATTAGAAAGTATGAGTCCATTGCTGGATTTAGCCTTACACCAGAACAAAAATTTGCAGTAGAGCTTTGCTTTGGAAATGGAGTAACAATTTTGACAGGCGGAGCTGGTTGCGGCAAAACAACCGTATTAGAAGCAATTTGCTTTACACTTGAAAAGTTAAAGCAAACAACTCAAATTTTATTGATGGCCTTAGCAGGAAAAGCAGCTCAGCGCATAACAGAAACAACTGGTCGAGATGCAATGACTATCGCTGGTTTCTTGCACAACGTGAAGGAAGACTGTTTAGCTGATGATGTTGTTATCATCATTGACGAAGCATCAATGGTTGATGTCCTTTCGCTTTACCAAGTTCTTAGAAAAATCCCAAAGAATGGACGTTTAATATTAACAGGTGATCAAGAACAGCTTCCGCCTGTTGGCATTGGGTTGACCTTACACACATTAGTCAGTCTGAGTATTCCACATGCACATCTAAGTGAAATACAACGCCAAAAAGAAAGTTCTGGAATCCCTCTACTTTCCGAAGCAATGCGCTTCTGGAATGCACAATCAAGTTCAATTGCCTTTTCAGATTATAGAGGCAAAGGCATTGGTGTAAGCTTTATAGACTCAAAAAAAATTGATTTGCAAACAAATGTACTCAAAACTTATCAAGAATTAGGTGGCGATGGCTGCAATAATGATGTTTTGATCCTTTCCCCTGTTCGACATGACAATGGCGGAACACAAAATTTAAATGCTTTAATTCACGACAACTTTATTAAGGGTAAGAGGTTAACTTTTGAGCATGAAGAATTTGGCTGGGTAAACCATAGTTTATTAGGAAGAGCAGTTCGCACTGGTGAATTAGTTATGTATAAGCGAAATGATTACCAAAGAGATCTTAGAAATGGCTCTATTGGTAAAGTCATTGCTAAGGATGAATTTAGTGACGGAATTATTGCAGATTTTTCAGGCAATGTTGTAACTCTAAGCTCCTCTGACATAAGTGACCTCGAACATGCCTATGCCATGACAGTTCACAAAGCCCAAGGAAGTCAATTTACTAGAGTAATAGTGGTAGTGAGAGAAGGTAGAAATTTAGATCGTAATCTTCTCTATACAGCATTAACTAGAGCTACAGAACAAGTTGTATTTATCGGCAATAAAACTGATTTTTATAACGCTCTTTCACGATCTAATTCGTTAAAGCGACAAACATTATTAAAACATTTATTTCATTCAAATATAGATTGATTTAATAGATACTACCATTCTTAGTGAGTTAGCTTATTTTCAAAAACTAACTCACCCCACAGTTTGTAAATTCGATAAACTGGAGAAGATTCACTTAAATTTTCCTGCTCTCTAAACCTTGCAAATTGCTTTTCCGTAATTAACTCAGCATAGTGACCAACGTATTCTTCAAACAATTGCACATTAACGTCACACCATTCTAGAGCTAAAAAAGAACTCAAAATGATTTTAAACCATCGCTTTCTTCTTCATTATTTAAATCAATTTCAAGAGGTTCTCTTCTGCTTGAAGTATTATCCTTTTTTATATCTGAAGAAAGGAACTTGATCTTTGATGTTGTGCTCATTCTCATCCTTAAATTCTAAACAATATCAATTAAACATTGTTGCCTTGGCTCAAATCCATTGCTGGCAATAATTCCTGCACTGTGCAGTTCATCACAACTGCCATTCTATTTAGTTTGATTACCGTAACATTAACAGTCCCATTTTCTACACGACTTAAGTAACTTTGATCAATATCTGCCGAGAAAGCTAATTCAGCTTGACTCATATCTTTTTGCACCCTCATTACTTTAATGTTTTTACCTATAATTTTCGCAAAATCATCCATTTAAAAGTCTCTAGGATAAAAGAGTTAATATCCCATATTGCTTTGACTTTCACGATTGCATATAATCCATATTTTATGCGTATACGCATAATTATGGGTATTTTACTATATTAGTTGGGATTTATGCATGGAGACAATCAAATTAAATAAGACATTCATTGAAATAATATCTATGCCGAATATTAACCACTTTTCAGCAGTTGAAATTAGAACTGCATATATTGCTATAACTAAAGATGAAAAGTTAGTTCCAGCTGAAGTGCGCCGCTTTATATATGAAGAGCTATTAAAGTTAGAAAGGAGGGGTTGGATAGAAAAAGTGACATCAAAAAAAAGGAAAGTAACACGTTATTCTAAAACTGAGAGTTTTAACTTTTTAGAAAGTAATACGTTAGATTTTATTAAATCAAATCCAATACAAGTGCCAACTAACTCAATACAAAAAGAACTGATTTTTAAAATTAACCAATATAAAAAAGAGTTAATTGAAGGGCTTGGTTCTCTTGACGAGTGCCTCAGATTACGAGGTAGATATCCTGGGTTATACACTACTTTAAAAAGAAAACATGACATTTTAAAAGAACAAAACCACATGCTAATAGGCAAAATAAATATCTTAGATGATCTAATCAACCAACATAAAAAGGCATAATTAATGAAACTACGAAATTGGCAGTCAGAGTGTATTAACTCTGCAATTTCTAAATATAATTTTAAAAAACATTTTTTAACTTTAGCAACACCAGGTGCAGGCAAAACACTTATGGCTTCAGTTCTTGCAAAGAAGCTACATGAGCAAGGTTTAATCGACCTTGTTATGTGTTTTTCACCTTCATCAGTTGTTTCTTCAGACTTTAGCGATTCTTTAGTAGATCAGTTCGGTACTCATTTTGATGGGACTCTCGGCGCTTTAGGCGATTCATTTACGTATCAGAAATTGAGTTCTATAGGTGAGAAAACATGGCGTCTGTTCGAGCAATATAGAGTATTTGTGATCTTTGATGAAATTCATCATTGTGCAGGTTCAAGTGAATATGATGCCAACTCTTGGGGTAGTCCTATCATTAATCGGATACAAGATAAGGCTGCGTATACTATCGCGTTGACAGGTACTCCTTGGCGATCTGACTCATTGCCAATTGCGCTATCTGAATATTGTAAAAAATCAGGGCAAGTAATATGTGATTACATATATGGTCTAAAGCAAGCCATTCTGGATGATGTTTGCCGCGTGCCGCAAATAGTAGCAATAGACAATGACAAAATAACAGTTACTAAAAATGATGAAAAACATAATTTTATTAGTTTTCTAGATGTACTTTCCCAAAACATTATTTCTTATAGTCAAATCGTAAAACATCAACTGGTCATCGAACAAGTTTTATACAGGGCAATAAATAAGCTGAATGAGATAAGAGGTATTAATACTAAGGCAGGTGGTTTAGTAGTAGCCTCATCAATTGAACATGCTAGAACAATAAAACAAATAATGAAGAGCCTGTTTAATACAGAAGCAATTATTGTGACTAGCAATGAAAAAAAACCAAATACAATCATTAAGCAATTTAGAAAGAGTCATGATAAATGGTTAATTAGTGTCGGCATGGTAAGTGAAGGAACCAATATTCCTAGGTTACAGGTTTGTTGCAACCTTACTAATGTTAAAACGGAGATGTATTTCCGCCAAATTTTAGGACGGATTTTAAGAAAAACAAACGAGCGAAACCAAGAGGCTTACATGTTCATTCCTGCGGAACCTAACCTATTAGAGTTTACTTCTAGAGTAGCCCAAGATATTCCTGATGGGTTAAGCGCTGTCACTATAATTAACATGGATGAAGAATTACAAACTGAAATTGTAGATGTAGACGGTGACGAAGAGCTTACCTCAAATATGGATATTGTTGACGATTGTGGCTCTATTGAATTAAAGCTTCTAGAGCAATTAAAAACAGATAATGATGAGCAGGGCTTCCCCGCTATCGGCCAAGGAGATTTAGATGAGAACATTCGTTTGATAGATATTGAGGGGAGATTCAAGCACAAACAATTAAAAATTGAGGATATAGATATGTTTCAAATATCTACTTGTACGATGAACAGGCTTAACTCAATGAACCTTATCAACATATAGCTATAACTGTTTTGGAACAAACCATGAAATATAATGTAAAAGGCTGGGTTGTACCCCAAAATACCCTTGCCAATGAAAAGGGTTATCATCGATTTTTTGCTTCTTGGTCAGGTGATTAATTAAATGGTGAGTCTTGGCGGTTAAGCTCCGGCTCTGAACAGTTACATCATTTATCAGATTGCGGAAAATATTGGCTTTGACCTAAAAGGTCTGGTTCTTTATATGAACTTCCAATTAATAAGGAAAATGGTTATAGGTTTTATACCAATCGAGAATAATGAAGACTTAGGCTCCATTAAACTACATATATTTAAGAAGTCAGAAGCGCTGTTTAGCACTATTGAACAGTTCGAAATGGAATGGTTTAAAGCTACCCCGCCTCATAAAATGAGAGACGCTCTTAACGCAACTAAACCCCAGTTACTTAACGAACCTTCTAATGAAATTTACGCATTAACTATAAAAGCGTTTCGGTAGTCCTAATGGACTATTAACAAAGGTTAGGCAAAAAACAGTGACTTAATAAAGGAGAAACTTATGGCTATTGAAGATCCAGATGGATGGGTATTTTTAAGGTTCACCAGTGAAAATGGTGATTTGTATTATAAAGTGTTTGGTACTTGGCGGGGAGGAGGTTATGGGAGTAGTGAAGATTGGCGTTTGAGCTCTGGCTGTCAATTATCAGACATAAAAGACGCTGGTGTTTTTTGGCTTGTACCTCAAGTCAGCGGCTCTGTGTACGAACTTCCTAAAAAAACTGATGGTTTTTACACTCGTTATACTGGTGGTGTTTTGGATGATATATTAAAAGCCAGTGGTACAGGTGGGATAACCATTGAGAAAGTAACGTTAGCTGATGAATTGGACTTATATTCAATCACCCCACAACGTCAATAATAAAGAGTGTTCCTTTAGGCTTAAACTAACTCAATATTCTAAGTTTTGATTAATTCATTGTTTGTAAATGAACAGAAATGACATGATTTATTGTTTGTAAATGAACGAAAATAGACAAAACCATTCTGTAATTAACACTTATTCTTCAGTTAAAAGTACCGTTTGTGGTAAGTATTCCCTTTTGTTTAGAGCGATAATCTATTTCGGTCTATGCTGCGATTGTTCTGTAAAATATGACGTAAGTGTTTTTACCATGAGTTACTTTCTTGTGTTTCTATGATTGACTCGGTGTCGCACAGTTTGGTTAATTTGTCGCTTAATCCGAGTGTGTTGATGGCAGTTAAGTATGCTGTAATTCCTACGTTTCCGGTTCCTGACTCTATTCTGTGTATTGTAACGTTGCTGACGCCAATCCTTTTCCGAATTTTTTTTGCGTGTCATTGGGAAAGCGTGTCTTTCTCGATGCGATGATGAGTTCGCCAATCTGTTTAAGTTGTTTTTCTGTGATGTTTAACAATAGAGGCTTCTTTATTTTGGTTTACTATAGTATATAAATAGAGTGGTAAGTAGGCAAATGGTTAACTATAGTAAACCATTTGTATTGTATCTTACATCCCTATCTATATTAGTTAGTAGTGGATGTGTTGGCGTTGAACGATTGAACTCACAGTTCTAAGTTGTAGTTCAAATTACATCTGCTCAGAGCCTAGAGCCGTCACTAGTTGTTGTATTATTAACGGCAACGCTGAGGATGTAAAAATCTCACATATCTATTCAATATAAGTCTTTTTGAATCGATATGTACTCTAAAGGTGATTTTCCTAAGCTTCTTTTAAATGCTGAAATAAAGGAACTTGGCGTGCTATAACCTAACTCTAAAGCAATGAACGTTACCGACTTTCCTTCATGTAATTTCTCTAAAGCATAAAATAACCGTGTTTGCATACGCCACTTACTAAAAGTCATATTCAGCTCTTTATTAAATAACCTACTTAGGGTTCTTGCTGATACATGAGATAAACTTGCCCATTCCTCAATAGTATTATTACTTGATGGAGCATTGAGAATAATCTGCATGATAGTTTGTAATTTGGGGTGATCAGACCAAGGTAATGCTAAATTAGAAGGAATAAGTTCTGATATCTCATCAATAACGACTTCCATTAATCTGCGTTCTTTTCCTTTTGATGGGTAATTAGTGCCTATTTTTATTACTTTTAAAATCAGTTCTTTTACCAAAGGTGAAACATCAAGAACTTGTTGTTCACTAGGTAGTTTCTTTGCCCAAAAAGGATCAATAAACAAATTAGTAATATTGACTTCACCTAAAAAAAATAGCTGATGTTTTTGGTTTGGAGGGCACCAAAATGCTTGTGATGAGGGTATAAGATAAACCCCCGCTGAAGTAACTACTTTTGTTACTCCTTCACTTGAAAAAATAAACTGCCCACGGGGGTGTGAATGCGAGTCTGAACACATAGCATTCTTAATATGTTTCCAATAAGGGAGAATGGGTCTTTCATGATCAATTACATGCCCTAATGCTACGGGGTTTATATTTGTCAGTAAATCGCTATTAGTTGTCATTATATCGAAAGTCAGTCGCTTTTAAATCAAGGATAATTGATCTTAGTTTTTAACTCAAGAGGACACCGTAATGATTAAGTTCGATAACCACAATAGTGAGGTTATATCTCAATTTACCCAGCAAGCAATTCCTTTTTCTCAACTAGTAGGACATTTAGATTCTTTAGAGCTATTAGTCCAAATGTCTCAAGTAGATTTAAACAGTAACGTTCTTGATGTCGCTTCAGGTCCGGGTTTAGTTGCTACAGAATTTTCAAAAAAATGTAAAAACGTTGAATGTTTAGATTTAACACCAGCGATGCTAAAGCAAGCCAAAAATAGAGCAAGTGAAGCTAACATATTGAATATGTCATTTCGCGAAGGGGATGCTATGAATTTACCTTATGAGGATAATTCATTTGATGTTGTGCTAACGCGTTATAGTTTTCACCACTTTTTAACACCAGAGAAAGCGCTACAAGAAATGATCAGGGTGTGTAAACCAGGGGGGCGTGTTGTTGTTGCGGATGTTGCTATTGAACAACGATTTATGGAGCAGTTTAATCATATTGAGCGTTTAAGAGACTCATCACATGTTAGCGCTTTATCTTTAGATAAATTTGAGCAATTATTTTCAAGTGAAGATCTTATTCTTTGCTCGAAAACCCAATATTCAGTTGATGTTGAGTTAGAAAAACAATTATCAGTGTCATTCCCAAAACAAGGTGACGATACAAAAATAAGAGATTTAATAACGCAAGATGTTGGGAATAATTCGACAGGCTTTAATCCTAAACTTATCAACGGTGACGTTTTTTATTCCTATCCTATTTTTGTTTATGTTGGAGTGAAGGCGTAACAAGCACTTACTCTGATAAGAGAACTATTCGTTCAATGTATAAATTAAAATATTTTCTATCTAGGAATAACGAAAGACTGCTCAGCAGTTGTTGGTGTCAATGACTGCTTAGTCGGATTTCTTGTCGTTGACATTTCAATTGTCAGCGACAACATCGAGCCTAAAGCAGACAGGTACACCGTTATGAACCGACCATTCAAGTAACACTATTAACAAACCATTTTTAGAATTGTGATTTAGCTGTCGAGAGATTTAATAATACCGCACGCTTCGATAGTATTATCTGAATTACAAGTGCTAGCCATGTGCTGTAATTCTTTTTTTAATGCCTTTAATTCTTTCATGCGCTTGTTAACTAAGTCTAATTGCTGATCGATCAACGCATTCACACTCGAACAGCTTTCTTCAGGTTTGTTTTTTAATTCAATGAGTCGTTTAATATCATTCAGTGGGATATCTAGACTTCGGCAGTGTTTGACGAATTCAAGCTCCTTCAATGACCTATCAGAATATAGCCTAAAGTTACCTTCAGAACGTTCAGGATCCGACAGTAAGCCTTCTCTCTCATAATATCGGATAGTTTGTACTGAACACCCCGATGTTTTCGATAACTCACCTATTTTCATAAAATATCCAAACAAACTTGACTCTATAGTTACTATAGATTTTATAGTTAAAGCATACAAGTTAATTGGAGATATAAAATGAGTGGTTGCGGATGTGAAGTTGAGCTAAAAGATAATCAACAAAAAACGGTCTTGTATTGGCTGTTAGCGATTAATGCTTCGATGTTTGTTTTTGAAATTGTTTTCGGCTGGCTATCAGAGTCTACGGCGTTAATTGCAGATTCCCTAGATATGTTAGCAGACGCTATTGTCTATGCCATAGCCTTATATGCGGTGGGTAAGTCAATCCAACATAAAGCGAATGCAGCTTTAGTAAGCGGGTATTGCCAACTGGGATTAGGTATATTAATACTGTTAGATATTGCTAGAAGGCTTTACGGTGATAGTGAGCCTCATTCATGGTTTATGATTAATGTTGGCTTGGTTGCGTTAGTGGCAAATGTGATTTGTCTAATCCTTATTCGCAAACACAATAATGGTGAAGTACACATGAGGGCTAGTTGGATATTTTCAGCGAATGACGTCATAGCAAACCTTGGTGTCGTTATCGCAGGTATACTCGTAATGGTGCTTGAAGAGCGTTGGCCTGATATTGTCATAGGAAGCATTATATCAATACTCATTCTTCGTGGTGCGTATCGCATTTTAACTGATGCTAAACAAGAGTTAGCTAATGCAGAAAAATCATGTGAAACATCAAACCAAAATAAACAATCAACCTCTTGTTGTTCCAAGTGAGAATACATAGATGAATAGCCAATATCTAGACAAAACCAAGATCGTAGATTTTGAACACCCCGTCATTCAATCATTATTAGCCGATCGTAAATGGCAAGATCTTAATGATTACGACAAAATCGGTGCCACTTATCAGTTCGTCAAAGATGAAATTTTATTTGGCTATAATGAAAGCGATGATATTTTGGCGAGTAGTGTTTTGTCTGATGGGTACGGGCAATGTAATACTAAAGGTAATCTGTTGATGGCATTATTGCGAGGGTTAGGTATCCCATGTCGCTTTCATGGTTTTACAATTGATCAAAAATTACAAAAAGGTGCAATCCCTGCTTATGTTTTTTGGTTAACACCTAAATACATTATTCATAGTTGGGTAGAAGTTTTTTTTGAAGGACGTTGGATAAACTTAGAAGGCTTTATACTAGATGAGCAATACTTAACATCTTTACAGCAGACGTTTAACCAAACAACAAATGATTTTTGTGGCTTTGGTGTTGCCACAAAGTGTTTTTCATCACCTGATACTAATTGGCGAGGAACAGATACCTACATTCAAAAAGAAGGTATTCATGACGACTTTGGACTTTATGATTCACCTGACGAATTCTATTTTCAAAAAGGCACAAATTTATCAGGGTTAAAGCGTTGGTTATACCAGAAAGTCATCCGCCATTTAATTAATATGAATGTCGAAAAGCTACGAAATAAAAAAATATAGGGATTGAAAATGCATAGCCATAACCACATACATCAACATGGAAAAGACGAACGTATTGGTTGGGCGTTTTTTCTGAATGTCACATTCACTATTATCGAGTTTATTGGTGGATGGCTCACCAATAGTACGGCTATCATGGCAGATGCAGTTCATGATTTAGGTGATAGTTTATCTATAGGTTTTGCATGGATACTGAGCCATTTATCAGACAAAGAAGCGTCTGATAAATATAGTTATGGTTATCGTCGACTCTCATTATTCGGAGCACTAGTAAACGGTATTGTTCTTGTCATTGGGTCTATTTGGGTATTATTTGAAGCTATACCCAGGTTGTCTAATCCTGAAATGCCAATGGCTGAAGGAATGCTAGGACTTGCTATACTTGGGGTTGTCGTAAATGGCTATGCGGTATTTAAACTAAAAGCTGGTGAAACTTTAAATGAAAAAGTGCTGACATGGCACCTTCTTGAAGATGTGCTTGGTTGGGTGGCCGTTCTTGTTGTGTCAATTGTACTCTTGTTCGTAGAGCTGCCAATATTAGATCCTGTGTTATCAATTAGCTTCACGTTATTTATCTTATTTAATGTTTTCAAAAATCTGAAGTCAACTCTTGCCTTGTTCCTTCAAGCCACACCAAATGAAGAAACGCAAGCGAGTATAAAGCAAGCACTGATGAAATTACCTGAAGTTAATGGGGTTTTGTGCCCATCCCCTCGAAATGAACCTTAAGCCTGTTTTTTAACCAATTTTTTAATTTATAGTTAATATGTTTATCAAAATAAAGCACATTAAGGGGGTTGTGCTAACTCTCTCGACAATCATAAAATAACAGTTTAAGTAAAAATTTTTTTCTGCTTTAATAAATCTTGAGATATTAACCTCATATCTCAAGATACTTTCCCTTAAATATTTAAGGGAGTAATTTAACATGGATAAAAGGATGTTTGTTATGAAAATGAAAAGAACGTTTTTAGCTTTAGCTTTGGTTTCTAGTGCTTTTTCAGTAAATGTACTAGCTGCTGATATTGAAGCAGGTGTGGTTAATAAGATAGCAGAGAGTTCTACTTCTTTAGCAATCAATAGCCCGTCTAGTATGTCTGATGAATATGTAGAGGCGTCTTCTGATGCTAAAATTTCATCTAGAGCTGCTGCGTCGGGCATTACATATTTTGAAATAGGGAACATTTATTCTTCAAATTATGGTTGGGAAAATATTACTCCGACTCAGTCCTCCAGTGGAAATCACGGTGGGGCTACGTTGAATATATATATTTGGCAATTTGGATATGGAAACGTGACTAACGCTACTATGAATGGTATTTCAAAGTCAGCAGGTTTATCTGAATATCGATGTGGTAATGATTTACATGTCTGTGCTGTGGGTGAAACTGTAACTGGTTGGCTATATGGCTTTGACTTTAGTGGTCAGCAGTCAGGCTCGTTTAGTGTTGGTTCGAACTCAACAGCTTCACCATTTGGTTATTGGAGTGATTCAATTTATATTAATTAATTAGATTGAATTCAGGATTTAAAACGTACGTGACCAGTTATTAATATCCGTGCGTTTTTTACACGTTTAAATTCTATTAGATAAATTTCGTAGTGTTTCTAGTATGTCTATAGCTCTTTCTTTATTCTTTATTTCTTCCATTGAAGCTCCACTTTCTTTAGCGAAAACTAATGATTTACGGGTTGTAGCTAAAAGATCGAATTTAACATCAGGATCTAGGTTCATGCTACGAGGTGCCATTAGGTGCAAACTATCTGTCGAAGATATTAATTTATTATCAATTAAATTTGAAACCATGTTAGCCATTTCTCTTTGCGATATATTAGTAACATCATAGTTCTCGCTAATTTCCTGCCAATTATTTTTAGCATTTAAACCTTCTTTACTTATGCTCACAGTATCGGTTGTATTTTGTCTCTGAATCGTTGTACCTGAAGTCTTTTCCGAATTATATGAAACGCTATTTTGCATTTCATATATAATATTTGATTGGGCATTGTTATTAATATACATATCAGATCCTTTTAAATATTTATACAGCAATGTTATAATTATTTACATTGCAGTATTTATGCCAACGAAATGCATCTTGATATTTTAAACTATTTTAAAAAGCATTAACCATAAGGTGCCCTCAAAAATATAACTACTAGGGGTTTTGTACCCATCCCCTCGACATTAACCTTACTTACTCTAAGCTACTGAAAAATATTGCGATCTTGCAAGCTTAAATTTATCTCATAAAACGACCGTTTATTAAGACTTAAATATTCTTGTAAAAAATTGCGTGATAATACGCTGTGCGCGTCTTATCAACCCATCTCAAAATATTAAAAACTCATTGTTATTACATTTTTTGAGAATGGAATTTATCCCTTAATGCCTATTTCGAGGGGATGGGCGCAAAAGGGTTATGAAATTCAAGGCAGCCTTGTGCGCTAGTAATACAGTTGTCTACAGAGTGTTAACCGAATTATTGTTAACTTATGCACAATACCCCATCATAAAATAATAATTTAAATGAAAAGGTTTTTCTGCTTTAATAAAACTTGAGATATTGACCTCATATCTCAAGATACTTTCCCTTAAATATCTAAGGGAGTAATTTAACATGGATAAAAGGATGTTTGTTATGAAAATGAATAAAACGTTATTAGCTTTAGCTGTTATCACTAGTGCTTTCACTATGAACGCAATTGCTGTAGAACAAAAAGATGTAGAGTTGAAATTTGATCCTAGTACAGTAGAAATTATATCTGTAGATCAACTTGAATCTCCACACGCTTTAAAATCAGAAGGAGGCATTGAGGCTTTTGCTGCTGCTGGTGCATGGACAAAAGTGGTATATAATCCAAGCCTTTATACAGCAGGTCAGTGGTATTTCGGCCCGTTGATGAGTGCCCCTGCTGGAACATCTCCCTCAGCTACAGTTCAAAACATTACTTGGCAATGGAATATATGGAATTATAATAGTAACTTAACAACTTACTTATGTGAAAGCACGCTTAGTCAGTGTGTTAATATAAGTGGAAATTTTGGTGCGGGAGCTAATTTAAGTACGGTTATACCTGCTATACCGGCTAACCGAAGTTGGCGATATGCATTTTATTACGCAGGTAGTGGCACCATTAGTCCCACATTAATGGGGCAAAATGGCTCGATTGCTGTAACGTACCAATAAAAATATCCTCTAGCTGTTTTAATTTAACTTAAAACAGCTATTCAGAAAATCATTAAGCATAATAATTTACATAGCTAGGCGTTAATTCAACCAGCTTGGCATAAGTTTTAGGTGAACCAAGCCCTTCATTTCCCCAGTGCATTGCTAATTTATATACATCTGATTGTTCATCTTGTAATTTTACAATACTCATTAAAATATCTTTGTTGCTTTTCCCCTCAGCTCGCCCCTGACTGATTAAGTCTTGTTCTTGATTCAGTACACTACGACTTTCTTGTTCTATTTGAGCACTCAAACGATTTATTCTTCCTACTACTTCATCCCCATTATCAGAATTCATAATTTCTCTCAAATTAATCATGCCTGCTGATGGCATTCGGCCTATTAATGAATTAACTCTAGCCTCTAACTCTTCTGGTGTAGCTGATTCAATAAAAGAAATAGCCCCCTTTCGAGCGTCACTGCTATTAACATTCTCAGGCACTTTAGGAGAGTTTTCGGCGGTCTGTTCAACTTTACCAACATTAGAACGGGCTTGTTGTACAGCATAGTTCTGTGAACCAATAGAATTTATCATGTTATTATCCTTAATTATTTTTAATAAAAAGCTGCATTTTTGTATGAGATATGAACATCAATACTTACTCATACTTTAAAAAGCAAATAACATACCAAAAATATTCTCTACTATTTTTAAAGCATTAAGTATGAAGTACACCCTAAAGTAGAAACACCAGTAATTTTGGTCAATAAAACGGCAAATAAGGGGCGCTGTATAATTTCAAGTAGGCAAGTTATTGCCGATTTAATAAGAAGGTAAACAGGTATTCAATTATAAGACGTACTCTAATCAAGCAAAGTTGTTATTTCAGTTGATAGTTTTTCAGATACATCATTCAATATTCTATAAATGGTCGCTGACCCCAAGTCATAATTTTTTGCCAATTGACCAATTGATACACCTTCTTTTCGTTTAGTATAAATTTCAAAATCTATTACATCGGTTCTCTTGGTTGGCCGACCAAATTTAACACCGAGCTCTTTCGCTTTAGCAATACCTTCTAATTGTCGCTCAGAGCGTAAATCAGTTTCAAATTCGGCAATGGCTGCTAACATGTTAAACATTAACCTTCCAGTGGGAGTAGATGTATCAATTGCTTGGTCAATGACTACTAGATCAATATTTTCAGCCTGAAAGCGTTCAGCTACTTGTGATAAATGAATAACGGAACGCGCAAGGCGATCTAATCGAGTGATCACAAGAACATCGCCTTCCCTAAGATAATTCATGCATTTTTGAAACTCAGGCCGTGAAGCTGTTTTGCCACTTTGTTTTTCATGATAAATTTTATCGCAGCCAACTTGATTTAATTTATCAAGTTGAACCTCTAAACTTTGACCTGTCGAACTGACTCTTGCGTATCCAATTTTAGACATTTTTTTATCGTATATCTTAAGATGTTTTGAGAAAAACATTATGAGAGTAGTTTTGATAATAGTCAAATGTAGTTATCATAAAGTATACTTTTTGATAAGATTATTTTTTTAATCGGCACTACCAAGTGCTTCAATGCCATTTAGTAAACCGAGTAAATCAATTTCTTTACGATCTTTATTAAAAGCATATTCCCCATTCAAATTAATATGCTGCCAAGCGACAGGTGATAGCCTTGAAATAATATCAACTACGTCTTGCCTACCATTTTTTTCTTGAATTTGTAAAAATGCCGATAATAGTGCTGAATTATAATAAATAATGCAGTTTGAAATGAGCCGAGCACAATCATTCCATTGTGATACTTGGTAGTCATTGCCTCCACGAAATTTATTACCATTCACCGAAGTAATAGCTCGTTTCAATTGATGATATGCTTCACCTCTGTTCAAGGCTTGCTGAACATAATGGCGTAGCGTTGAGTTATCAACATACTCCAAAACATAAATTGATTTAATTAAACGGTCGTACTCATGAAGAGCTGCCAATGTACGGCTCTTGCCGTTACTTAACTTTCTAATGATAGTGCTTTGTGTGGTAGTCTTTCGGCTTAATGAGCATACTATATGTTGGATTTCGTCCCACTCTTCTGTAATAAGTTTATGGTTAATTTCTTTTATCAATTGAATACGGCCACCGTTCTCTTCAGACACTTCAAATAAATTAAAAAATACTTTTTTCATTTTTGCGTATCGAGGAGCGAACGTATAACCAAAAAAATCTAGAATGGCGAAATTTACATTGTTTGTACCATGCGTATCGGTCGATAAAGTATTTGGCTGTATGTCTGATGAATTATTGTAAAGCAAATCGAAAGCAAAGTGACCTTCGTACTCATTAGCACCAATCACTTGCGTACTCACTGGCACATGGTTTGAAACCAATGTGAGTGCAGAAACCCCTTTGCCTTTTGAAAAGTATTTAGATGAATAACGCGCTTTAAACGTATTAATGCGGCACTCAAACTTTTGACCATCAATACTTGAAAAAAATTGGTTATCATCAACATGGTAATAAGCAAATATTGGCAATGTGGCTATAGCATTAGAAATATTATCATTCGACTGAGTCAGCGTTTCATATCGAATATAACTATCGTCTACACTGCGTAATTTCCCCATTGAACGGTCGGAGATATTAGCCATTTTATATAAGCCGTAATTCGTGCCGTTTGCCAAAATACAAGCAATGAGATCTTCTTTATCTACCGGTGATTTTTCTTTTGTTGCTGATATATGGGTAAACGAATTTAAGTAACCTGTTTTTTGATCGACAAATAGCATTAGTTCAACAATACCCATATGTTGAATTTGATTATAAAGCGGATTTTCAATGGTTTGTTGCCAACGGCTGTTAGGAATTGACCACTTAAGTTCGGCCTTACCAGGAATAAACTCAACGTACTTATTATCGCCACTAAAAATATGTTCACTTGCTTTCTTCAGCTTAATTTCTAATTGTTGGCTCTTATCGGCTAGCGTTTGATTAATGGGCGTAATTAACTTATCAAGGCCAGTATTTTCAATGATTTCAGCCTTGTGCTTCCATTCTTTAGGTTGAATTAAATCTGACGTTAAACTACGATTATTAACGCTTTCTCTAACTGTTAAGTTATTGCTATGAAATAGCTGCTCGGCTTTACGGTAAAGGAAATACTCAAAGCGATTAGCAATTAACTTGGTATTATCACCTTCAATATATTCACGTTCACTTTTAGATACCACATCGAGATTAATTGTTTTTATTGTTTTGAATGCGGTTAATTCTTCGTGAGCCTTGATGTATTGTTCACGCAATTCGTCTTTAAGATGAATGAATTCAATATCAATAGACATAAAAAGTGATCGGATAAGCTTTTTAATTTTACTGGATTGTTTATCGATGAATTGCCATTCGTACTGACGGCCATCAAAGTCGTTATTATCTAAATGATCACTTAACAGTTTAATGCTATTGGCTGGAATAAGCTCAAAAGCTTTTTTACGGACATCTCCAAAGCTTAAATTATCATCCATATCGGTATCGATGAAATACTTTAATAAACTACCCGCAAATTTTAATTTAGTTCTAACAATATTTACATCTTCAACGATACGTTGTTTAGCATAACCTTTAGCTGATTCAGAGAGCTTTCTCACGGAGTAAATAAAAGCGGCTACAAGGTTATCGTTAGTTTCTCGGTACCTGAAAAACAAATAGCAAACGAGGTATAAAATAGTTTGGCTGTCTGCATGTCTTCTGAGTTTATAAACTGTCTTGTGTTTAACTAATGACGCGTAGTATTCAAGGTTTTTGGGGGATAATTTGAGTTCAGCAATAAGCACTTTAATTTCAGGGTAAAGTAAACGTATAGTTTTATGTGTCTTCAACTCTTGTGCTATTTGACTAGCCGAAAAATCTTTAGCCATTCTTTTCAATTTGGCTAGGTCAGTAAAGGTACTATTTGATTCAAGTAATTTAAGTAATATTGCTTTTGTGGAATGAGTTAAATTTTCAGTGAGAATATGCTCAATACGGCTTCGTTCATTTGATAAAACGGTTGAGATAGTGTCTTGTAGTGTTGTATAACCTGTAAGCGCTATTCTGTTTTGACCAAAATAAGCAATACACTCATCGAAAACATACCTAGGCTCTAAGTTTATTTTTACGACATCATTAAGTCTTTTAAGAAGTAGTTTTTTATCTACTTTACTATGATAATTTGAAAAGCCAGTATAGTTAAGTAACTTTTTGAACAACTTTGTTTTTGTTGTTCGAGGTAAGTCAGTCAACATCATATATTTACCATTAAAATATTTAGTTCTGACATAATCAAGATCAACAACAACGTCTTCAAATGAAAAATTAAAAATGATAGGCCGCGATCTAAAGTAGCCTAATAGCAGAATAAAATATACTCTGGTTTCTAATCGTCTTAGCTCATTAACCAGTTTTTGGGTTTCACTATCCAATGAAAAATAGTCTTCTCTGTCTGTATGATTAAAGTTAGGAAGAGCGTAAAGTTCGTTTATTTCAGACGATGTAAGAATTTGAATACGTTTAGTGGTTGGGTTAGTGATGATAATTGACCTTTATAGTTATTTTACACCATCATAACTTATGAATGGCCAATAAATAACCTTAAGGTTCATTTCGAGGGGATGGGCACAAAACCCCTTAATGGTGTACATCATATGCACTTTTGGTCGTTAGATGGTGAAAGTCATGTATTAACGGCTCATGTAGAGTTAACGAACAATATTGGGGGTGATGAGTTAATACGCCTTAAAGAACGATTGAACGAGGAACTTTTTCCCTATCACTTGTCTCATACAACTATTGAGTTTGAGTTCCCCAAAGAGACTTGTCGTGATGAACGTGTTCATGACTAGTCAAAACGTGTAACGCAGTGTTACACTCATTATTCACATTTTGTAGGTATCTATTTTGAATTCGACTGTTGCTTTAAGGATAATATTAGTTATTTCGATTGTTATACAATCATTAACTGCTGTAGCATCCGCAACTTCTGAGAGTCATCAAATAGATATAGAGCATCTGCAAACTCAACACGATCATGCCAATGATCGAAGCCATTCAAATGATAATGCCACTGGTGAACCGCATAATGAAAAAGATTGTCATCATTGCGGGCACTGTAGCGGAAGCCACTTATCTACAATCCTAGTTAATGATTCAAACAGCTTTGATAAATTAAAAGTTATTAATAAAACCCCATACCAAGTTGAAGAAACGAATAGCTTTCTTGAAGCGATATTTCGTCCCCCCATTGCTTAATTAGATTGATTTTTACTGAACTGTATATCCTCCGAAAAGGATAAATGGTTCGTATTTTATAAATTAAATAATTAAGAAACATTATGTATATATATATTCAAAATGCAGGTGTAGGCCTGTGTTTACTCATAGCTGTTAGTTTTTCTGTTACTTCTTATGGCAAAAATAGTCCTGTTTCATCGCATATTAGCCACGAACCAAATAAGCACACTGAGCATAGAGATGAACATGTAAAAGAAACTAATAAGGAACCAGATAGCCATGTTGACGTGGGACATGACAACCACGATCATGAAGATGAAAGTAAAGGAGCTGAAGAGGATGAGCACGAGGAAGGTATAACACTGAATGCTAAGAAAATGTCACTTGCTAATATCAAAGTCGAAAGTATTAAACCTGAATATCAATTTAGTACCGTATATGCCCCTGGCGAAATAAAAGCAAATGGCTATAAAAGTTACGTGGTATCACCTCGCACTGAATCAGTCGTAATTCGTCGTCATGCTGCTTTAGGGGATCATGTAAAAAAAGGGAAAAAACTGGTCACTTTGTTCAGTGAAGCTGTAGCCCAAGCACAGGCTGACTATTTAATTGCTTCAACCGAGTGGCAACGAATAAAGAAGCTAGGTAATAAAACGGTTAGTGAAAGTAGTCTTTTACAAGCAGAAACCACGTACAGTGCAAACTACGGCAAACTCATCGCTTTAGGGTTAACTGCAGAAGCCATTCAAGGTATTTCTAACAAAGACATTAATGCATTTGGACAATACACCTTAACTGCTCAACGTGAAGGTGTCGTGTTACAAGATGACTTCATCCAAGGGCAACGAGTGGCTGCTGGAGATACCATTATGCTATTAGCTGATGAAAAACAACTTTGGGTTGAAGCGCAAGTATCACCTAATAAAAAGATAGAACTGTCAGTGAACTCCCCTGCGATAATAAAATTAGAAGATAATAATTATGAAGCTAAAGTCATTCAAGAAGCTCATACAATCGACCCGAAAACACGCACAAGGGTTATCAGACTATCTGTAGAAAACCCTGAAGATCAGCTTCATTCAGGCATGTTCGTTAAGGTTTACTTTCAGTTCACCAGCTCAGAAAAAGTTATGGCAGTTCCGGAAGAAGCTCTAATTCGCAGTGCTGATGGTGATTGGACTGTATTTGTAGAAGGTCATCCAGGCGAACTCCAAGCGGTTGAAGTTGAGTTAGGGAGAGCTTTAGGTGGTTTCAGGGAAGTCATCGGTCTTGAAAGTGGTACGCGCGTTGTCATCCAAGGTGCGTTTTTTGTTGCATCTGAAATTGCCAAAGGCGGATTTGATCCGCATAACCACTAGGATGCTAATTCATGTTTAATAAAATAATAGATTGGTCAGTAAACAACAGGCTTCTAATATTAATTGCACTTTTTGCTTCTGTAGCAGCCGCAATTTTGGTTATTCCAAAGCTCAACTTGGATGCTTTCCCTGACGTAACTAACGTTCAGGTTGCGGTGAACACTGAAGCACCTGGATTGGCAGCTGAAGAAGTTGAACAGCTTATTACCTATCCTATTGAAGCCGTGATGTATGCTTTACCTGATGTTGAGCAAGTTCGTTCAATATCTAAAACGGGTCTTTCTGGTGTAACAGTAGTGTTTAAAGAAGGCACTGACATTTACTTTGCTAGGCAATTGGTATTTGAACGACTTCAAGCTGCTAAAGAATTGATCCCTGATGGGGTTGGTACGCCAAATATGGGGCCAAATACTTCGGGTTTAGGGCAAGTTTTTCAATATTTGCTTATTTCAGATAAAGCCGCTGGTTTTGATGCTATGGCACTTAGAAGTCTAAATGATTGGATCGTCAAATTACTTATTATGCCTGTCGATGGCGTCACTGATGTACTCTCTTTTGGCGGCAATGTTAGGCAATACCAAGTCAATATCGATCCCTCTAAATTATTAGCCTATCAACTCACTCAAGAAAATATAGTCGCGGCGTTAGAAAGCAACAATGCCAATGTTGGTGGCTGGTATATGAACCGAGGTCAAGAGCAACTTGTTATCCGTGGTACAGGCTGGTTTGAAAGTGGTATGGCTGGTATTGAAAACATTAAGCAAGTACCTGTTAAAACTATCGACGGCACCGTAGTAACTATCTCTGACGTTGCCAAAGTCGAATTGGGCAGTGAAATTCGACAAGGCGCAGTCACCATGACGCGTAAAGCGCCAAATGGTGAAATTGAAGCATTGGGTGAAGTAGTCTCAGGCATTGTCCTGAAACGTATGGGGTCAAATACCAAGGCCACTATTGATGGAATTAATGCAAGAATACCATTAATTAACCAAGCACTTCCGCAAGGTGTGCGTTTTGAACCATTCTACGACCAAGCGGATTTAATTGAAAAGGCAGTCTCAACTGTTGTAGATGCTTTATTGCTTGCTTTTGTTTTCATCGCGATTGTACTCGCTTTATTTTTGATGAACTTAAGGGCTACATTGTTAGTGCTTATTTCTATCCCTATTTCAATAGGAATAGCGTTAATGATTATGGCTTGGTGGGGAATTTCTGCGAATTTAATGTCGCTAGGCGGAATAGCTGTGGGTATTGGTATGCTTGTTGATGGCTCAGTGGTGATGGTTGAAAACATGTTCAAACACCTAAATCACCCTGAGGATGCGCATGCTGAAAGCGTTAAAAGAAGAGTGCCTAATTCAGATACTGATCCATTTGACGTCGAACACGACGATCATGGTATTGAACTTCGTTTGAAACAAGCAGGTAAGGAAGTAGCTCGCCCTGTGTTCTTTGCTGCCTCAATTATCTTGGTTGTCTTTACACCACTTTTCAGCTTCGAGGGGGTTGAAGCTAAGCTCTTTCAGCCTATGGCAATAAGTATCATATTGGCGGTAGTTTCAGCCATTGTCGTCGCTTTATTCATTGTTCCCGCTTTGGCAACATACCTGTTTAAATCTGGCGTCAAAGAAAAGGAAAGTTTTGTACTAAAACCATTAGATAAGCTTTATAGAAAAGCCTTAGCATTCTCACTTAAACGTACAAAATTGATCATTTCAGCAGCATTAGCTTTAGTTGTATTGGCATTTTCATTGTTACCCTTTATTGGTACTGAGTTTGTTCCTGAGTTAGAGGAAGGTACGATTAATTTAAGAGCAACACTTGCTCCTTCTTCAAGTTTAGACACTGCGTTAACAGTAGCGCCGATTTTAGAGACAAAGTTAATGGCGTTTCCAGAAGTAACCTACGCACTTAGTCGAATTGGTCGCCCTGATATTGGTGGTGATCCAGAGCCTGTAAATAATATTGAGATATATATTGGATTAAAGCCTGTTTCTGAGTGGACAAGTGCTAATAACCGCTATGAACTTCAAGCTCAAATGGAAAGATCTTTAGAAGAGTTTCCTGGCTTATTACTCAATTTTTCTCAACCTATAGCTACTCGTGTTGATGAATTACTTTCAGGTGTTAAAGCACAACTAGCGATAAAGTTATTTGGGCCTGAGCTAGATGTATTGGCGAGTAAAGGTCAAGAAATCGAATCTGTCATTAAAGAAATTGAGGGGGCCAGAGATGTTGCGTTAGAGCAAATTGCAGGTGAAGCGCAATTAGTCATTAAACCAAACAGGCATGAACTCTCTCGATTTGGACTTTCAGTAAGTAACGTAATGGAAATTGTGCGCGACGGTATCGGTGGTGTCGAGGCGGGTCAAATCATTAAGGGTAATGAGCGTTATGATATTTATGTGCGGATTGAAGAAGAATATCGAAAAAGCAAAGAAGCCATTGCTGATATCAGGCTTCAGTCACCGACAGGCGCATGGGTGCGTCTAGGTGATGTGGCTTCTGTATCATTTGAGTCAGGCCCTCCGCAAGTTAGACGTGATGATGTACAAAGGCGTGTCGTAATCCAAGCCAACGTTCAAAACCGAGATATGGGTAGTGTAGTTGCCGATATTAGAAAGGTAATTGCGGAGAAAGTTGATTTGCCTTCGGGTTACTCTGTAGCAATAGGTGGACAATTTGAAAGCCAACAACGTGCTCAAAACAGGCTTGCTATTGTCGTTCCACTTTCTTTAGCGCTTATTGCATTACTTTTATATTTTGCTTTTGGCTCAGTTGGCCAAGCCATGTTGATACTCGTAAATGTTCCACTTGCTGTAATTGGCGGTGTTTTTTCATTGTATATATCAAATCAATATCTATCAGTACCTAGCTCTGTCGGGTTTATTACCTTATTTGGTGTGGCAGTGTTAAATGGCGTAGTTATGGTAGAAAGTATCAATCAGCGCATTAGAGATGGTTTAGATACGTCGAAGGCCATTTTTGATGGCGCTACGTCGCGGTTGAGACCTGTTTTGATGACCGCAATCACTTCAGCTTTAGGTTTAATTCCCATGTTAATGTCAAATGGTGTTGGTGCTGAAATACAGCGTCCATTAGCAAGCGTTATTGTTGGTGGACTAGTTACAGCAACGCTTCTTACTTTATTCGTACTACCTGCACTTTATGAGTTTTTTTCTAGGAAGAAGATAGAAGAACTAAACTGTTAATGCTCTATAGTAAACCACCCCTCACCCACATTAGCTTAAAAAATTAATGTGGGAATATGTGAGTTTATTTTAAAACTATCAGTTTTGATAACTATGGGAATCAATTAACGTCCGCTTTAGGCTCTGTGTTGCTGCTGACAATAGAAGCATCAACGGCAAGAAATCCGACAAAGCGGCCACTCAGGTTTCTTAACTCAAAGTTCACTTTGAGCCCAGACTGTGTAAAAACTCAGTTTTGATCACCTTTTGGACTAAGTACGCAATTGATATGAACAATCGTTCTTAACAAGAGATCCAAGTCAACGGGTAGATTTAGTATAATAAAGCGGTAAGCGAAAGTAGGAGGTTACCGCAATGTCTCATCACATAAAAGGCCAACCTAGAAACCAAGCTACGCTATTCCCCGAAGCATTAGATGACTTTGTTACCGATGAAAACCCTGTTAGGGTCATTGATGCATTTGTTGATAGCTTAGACTTAGCTTCATTGGGGTTTGAAAAAGTTAAAACCAAGGCGACAGGCCGCCCATGTTATCACCCAAGCATGATGCTAAAGCTCTATATTTATGGTTATTTAAATCGTATCCAATCATCTCGTCGATTAGAAAAAGAAACCCACCGTAATGTTGAGTTAATGTGGTTATTAGAACGGTTAACGCCTGACTTTAAAACGATTGCTGACTTTAGAAAAGATAACAGCACAGGCATTAAAAACACATGTCGTCAGTTTATCCAGCTATGCCGCGAAATGAATATGTTTACCAATGTGGTCGTTGCTATTGATGGTAGTAAATTCAAAGCAGTGAACAATAAACAAAGAACCTACACGCCTAAAAAAACCAAAGATTTAATTGCTCGATTTGATGCGAGTATTAATCACTATTTAGCAATATTAGCGGATAAAGATAAGCAAGAATATTCTGATGAAGATGTCACTGTCATGCATGAAAAGGTGGCGTGGATGAAGAATAGACTCGCTGAATTATCCGACATTGAAACCCGCGTGAATGAACATCCTGACAAGAAAATATCACTTACCGACCCAGATTCAAGGCTGCTGAAAACAAGCAATATGGTAAGGCAAGTTTGCTATAACGTTCAATCGGCCGTAGATAGTCGGCATCACTTGATTATTAGTCACGAAGTGACGCAATCTACCGACATAGGAAAGCTTCATTTAGTGGCGAGTCAAGTACAAGAAGCACTTGGCACCACCGATATAACCTTTATAGCAGACAAAGGATATTACAGCAGAGCGGATATTAAAAACGTGCTAGATACAGGGTCTGAAATGCTTGTTCCAAAAACAGACACATCAGGTGCTGCAAAAGCAGGGATATTCAATAAAAATCAATTCAAATATGACAAGATAAAAGACGAGTACATTTGCCCTGCGGGTAACATTTTACCTTATCGACGCAATGCGATGGAAAATGGTTTGAAGTTACGTGTCTATGTTAACCATATCGCTTGCAGAGATTGTGATATTCGCACGAAGTGTACTCGCTCACGCAATGAACCAAGAAAAATGAGACGCTGGGAACATGAAAATGAAATTGATGCCATGCACCAACGATTCAAGAAAGCGAAAGATATATCACTTATCAGAAAACAAACCGTAGAGCACCCGTTTGGTACGATAAAGATGTGGATGGGAGCTACTCATTATCTTACTAAGCGTTTAAAAAACGTTAGTACAGAGACTAATCTACATATCCTTGCTTATAACCTTAAACGAATGATGTCGATTAAAGGTACTATTGGCTTGATGAAGGCAATTAGGCAATAACGCCTTTATTCGGTCTGCAAACCTCACTATTCGCGATAAAAACATACATATAAACGCGATCTCTTTGCAGAAATTACCATCATATTGGTTATCATTGGATCCTTTCGATGAATACAAAAGTAGCTCTTATTCAAAATTAATAAAATAGTAGTTAACTACACCGATATGTATGAGTTTTTACACAGTCTGGGCTCTTTTCGGACTATATGTTAACGTCATTAATCTCGGAGAAGCGACTTTTAAGAAGTTATTTCTTCGTTAGTTAGGTTATAAGTATTGACAACTGTATCGGTAACTTTTTCGCTTCGATGTTCCTATCTAGTAATAAGTAAGCTTCTCTCGCATAGTTTCACACCCTTGGATTTTTTTTCATTTGAAACTGGAATCAACACATTCCTCAATCATAGTTCAAGGTGCTTCTTCGCTTTTTTGATAAGCTTGTCAAAATATTTATAGACTCTGTTCAACCACATTGTGTAATTAAAGCTGATTACGTAATTGATGACCAATTAGGTCGGTTTAAATCAAGTAGACTGATGGCAGACTTCGTTATTGTTCAAGTTTCATTAAAACTGTATTTTTGAAACCTCAAATACCTTCTATTTACTAATTGGCAAAGTTACCCGTAAAAAAGTTAACGTTGATTTGGCTGGTGCTATGTTTTAAGAATATAGGAATGTTAGGTTGTGTTTTAAAGTTATTCACAATTCAAATTCTAAAATAATTTTAGAATTTTTTGTCCAAACTCACTTCAAATGTGATAACTTAACGGCTAAATAATTGTATCATCCAATAGTGATTAATTTACAGACAAAACACTAGATGTAGTGTTTTTCTTTATTTGATTACACTATTTTTGGTGATACAATTCGGCAATGATACGAATACAATCAAACAATGTGGATACTAAAATGAGAAACAATAATAAAGCACTGGCTTCTAACCGACCCACCCACCCAGTGAGACATTTTTTCTCAGCACATAATAAAATATAAGCGTAACAAATAATAACCCAAAGTTAATTGGTTACTGTAAAAACAGTTACCACTAAAAATATCAATATAAAGCCTAGTCAATTTACTAGGCTTTTGTTACTACAGGGATGTAGTCTCTAAAGGAATAAAAAAATGGCGTATACCACGTTTAATCAAACCCCTAATGATGCTTTACTTGAGCCTATGTTTCTCGGTAACAGTGTTAATGTATCGCGCTATGATCAACAGCGTTTTGCGGCGTTTGAAAAGCTAATAGAAAAACAACTTTCATTTTTTTGGCGACCTGAAGAAGTTGATGTTTCTAAAGACAGAGCTGATTGGCAGAGCCTTACAGATTCAGAAAAGCATATTTTCATTTCGAATTTAAAATATCAAACGCTATTAGATTCAATGGCTGCACGCTCTGTTAATGCAGTGTTTTTACCATTAGTATCCTTACCAGAAGTGGAAACTTGGGTTGAGACATGGGCTTTTAGTGAAACTATTCACTCACGCTCTTACACCCATATTTTACGTAATTTATTTACCGAGCCAGGTGAAATATTTGACGATATAATTGTTAATCCTGCAATTTTAAAACGTGCTTCAAGTATTTCAAAATATTTTGATGAGGTAATACTAACCACCCAATTACTTCAATCTCAAGGTGAAGGCACCTATGAAGTTGACGGTAAATCAATTGAAGTAACTACCAGAAAACTTAAAGAACGTTTATACCTTGCTGTTTGCTCAGTTAATGCCCTTGAAGCAATTCGTTTTTACGTAAGCTTTGCCTGTTCATTTGCATTTGCAGAACGTGAACTACTTGAAGGTAACGCTAAAATAATCAAGCTAATTGCTCGTGACGAAGCACTTCATCTTACGGGTACACAGCATATACTGAATAACTGGAAAGTCGGTAATGACGATCCTGAAATGAAGCGTATCAGTGAAGAATTGCGTGATGAAGGCTTACAAATATTCCTTGATGTGGTTGATCAAGAAAAAGAATGGGCACAATACCTGTTTAAAGATGGCTCAATGATCGGCCTTAATGCCGAGATTTTAAATCAATATATTGAATACATTGCTAACCAACGTTTGACGGCTATTGGCTTTGACTCTCCTTTTATTGTAAAAAGTAACCCGTTACCTTGGATGAATGCTTATCTTGTAAGTGATAACGTTCAGGTAGCGCCTCAGGAAACAGAAATATCAAGCTATTTAGTTGGTCAAGTTGATGCGTCAATGAATGAAGACGATTTTGATGATTTTGATTTATAACCAGCTATGCCAAGCAAAGGTGATAATTACCTAAATGCTATTTGACTTAATTTACGCTTAGTATGTGTATGAGCATAAAAAACACGACTCAAGATGTGAAAGACACTCTCAAATTACAGCCGAAGATATCTGTTCAGGGTAAAATTGTTTGCTATAAAAATAGCAAACAAACCCTGCTTGATTGTTTAGAGTCTGCTGATATAGAAGTGCATTATCATTGTCGAGATGGATTTTGTGGTGCATGTCGAGTAAAGCTTGTAGAGGGCGAAATTAATTACCCTATGGGTGAACCATTAGCTTTTGTGGGTGAGCAAGAAATCTTACCTTGTTGCTGTATACCGATAACCGACATCACCCTGCTTATTGATGAGTAAACCTACTCACTCAAACCTAAATTTACTTTTATACTCTGCATCACGCGGTTTAGTTGTGGTGATAGTTGCAAATATAGACCTTCTAACTCATCTTCTTGCCCCTCATTAACAGCAATATCGACCGCTTTTGTTACCTCAAATAAGTCCATTGCACCAACCGAGCATGCTACTCCCTTTAACGTGTGTGCAATATGCTTAATGCTATCATTATCTTTACTTTTAATTGCCGCGAATAGCTTATCACCGTCTTGGTGATGGTCTTGATAAAACATGATTAATATTTCTTTATACAAAGATTCATCGCCTAGGACATTATTAACACCTATATCAAAATCAATTCCATCAAATTTAGTCATTTCGTTACTATCCTTATTGTACTCATTTACATTAACATCACTTGAATCGTTATTATTTATATCAATTACTTTTAAAGCAAGGTTATCATCTTGAGTTAACGAGCTTGAATTATCGACATCTTTTTCTTTGTTAATTAAACCCGCGTCAACCACTTGATTACGACCATGCTCTTTCGCGTAATATAAAGCGGTATCAGCTTGTTTTAAGAGTTCATCTATCGTAATAACTTTATTCTGAGCTAATACTAAACCAATACTCACGGTAATATTTATAACAACTTCTTTATCAATATCAGTAGTTAATACAAGCCTAAGTTGTTCTATGTATTCACGAAACCTTTCGCAAGCAATATAGGCATGTTCAATAGAAGTATTAGGTAGACAAACTGCAAACTCTTCTCCACCAACACGACCAATTATATCGTAACCTCTAAACGCATCAGCTAAAGCTCGACTAAAAACACGTAATACTTGATCGCCCGCATCGTGTCCATAATTATCATTTATTGGTTTAAAGAAATCGATATCGAACATAGCAACCACAAAAGAGTGCCCGACTCTATTTGCTAAATTTAAAGCGTTAGTGCTTAGCTCGAAAAAACTACCCCGGTTATTGATACCGGTAAGAAAATCAGTTTTCGCTAAATATTCAAGTTGCGCTGTTTTTTCTTTTAACCTGATCGCTGTGCGGATACGTGCTAGTAGCACTTTGGCAACATAGGGTTTGATAACATAATCACCTGCACCATATTCTAATGCCGCGACCACTTCATCCTCATCATTTGAAGCTGATAACATGATCACAGGAATATCTGCACTTATATCAATGGCTTTAACTTTTACCAATGTTTCTAACCCTGACAACCCAGGCATGTACATATCAAGTAAAATGAGGTCTATTTCTTGGGTTTCTAATATTGATAATGCGTCTTCACCACAATCGCAACACGTCACCTTATAGCCTGCAGCAGTTAAGTCAAAGTCCAAAAGCATTTGTGTGTCTTTAGCATCATCTACAACTAGAATTTTGTATTCATTATCTAACATTATTTAAGGTCCATTAGATGATAATAAACTTGAGTCTATGATTTAACAGCATAGTCTATTATTTTATTAAATTTATTTTATTTTTTATCAAGAAGTTAAAGATTAACATTATACCACTGAAAATTCAGCTAACGCTTTTGAATTGATTACTTTTATTAATACTTCATATTGGCCATTTCTCTCATCACTGACCCTGTACCAATCATATAACGCAGTTTATAGCCTAGTATTCTCACCAAATGGTATGAGTAAAAACATCCTTTGTTGTGAGATCATGTTACTAATAATTCTCACCAATGCCGACAAACAGATCATAGGGCATGCAACAGATTACCAACTCAAAACAGTTCATCCTCATCATCAAAAATATCTGCCGTCTCACAATTGTTGTTTTCAGTATTTAATTGCTTAAGTTGGTCAACACTTGTTAAAGCTTGATCAAGTAATTGCGTTACTTCAAGAAAATTAATGTCGTCCTGACTGTGTTTTTTAAGCGCACCGTGCACCATTTCAGTAAGGTATTCTTCTTGTTCAAGTGACATTTCTAAAATATGAAAACTAGTACCCATTTTTTGTACTATTTCATTCATCACTTATTGTTGATGATGTTTTGAAACTTCGACCATTTTTTTAGTGGTACTTACGGCTTGTTTAATTTGTTCTTGTACGCCCACTAATGAGTTTTTATAAATTATAAAAGCTACTCTAGCACCAATCATAGGGCAAATAGCAATGATTCAAACTTATCTAATTACCCAGCTAACAGGATTGATAGAATTAACGCGGTAATTTAAGTTTTTTGTGTGTAACGTTGGAAAATACTTTTAATAATGAAGGTATATTGCTACCCAAACTAAAATTACTCATATTAATTAATTTATACGTTAGTTTTATGGTAAGTGGTGTGTAAACCATATATATTTGGAATTGTTTTCTTTAAATTTAATTGTTTATGTTTAATAAACTTATAATATTCAGCTAAGCTAATAGCTAACTTCTTCCTTTTAATTTTAAACTTGAGTGTTAAATCATAAAATGACTTGTAATACTATTCGCTTGGCTAAATTTATTTTTGATAGAAGTAACTTTGTTAAACTAAAAGTAAGCGGTTTTTTATTATGCCCTTTATTGATATTATCCCCCGCTCATGCAGCTAAAAGCATTGATGAATGTCAAACAAAATCCATCAATAACCCGGCTCAATTTTCCATGTCTCAATGTTTAGATAGTGTAATTTTACACACTGAGCGAGAGTTACAAACTTGGGTTAATTTACACACCTTTAATTTAGAAGAAAAATCTTTAATTAACGGTCGTGATTCAGCATTGAAAATGTTTAAACGTGGACAAAGTAACTTTATTACTTATAGAGAAAATGATTGTCGTTGGCAATATCTGGCAATATCACCCGATGATGGCGCAGATTTAGCGTATAAGAAATGTTATGTAATATTAACTAATGAGAGAATAACAGTACTTAAAAATAGAGAAGAATTAACAACTGCTCATTAAGTTCGTATAAGATATAAAACTGAACAAAATACTTCTCGCAAAATATCAATCAATATACTTTGCGAGTTTTAACAACCTAGCCATTAACAATCTCAAATGCTAGAAAGGCTTATGTCAAGAATAACGAATTAAGCATTATCAAGTGTTTGACTGCGTGTATCACTTGATTTTGAGCTGTTGTCACCACACTCGGAAGTGAAAAATTCATCATTAAGTTCACTTTCATCACTCAACAATACAGCTAACCAACGTCCTTCAGGTGAGTTCTCTAAACCTATTTTTAATATCATCGTTAGCGGAACACTTAATAACATTCCAACTGTACCAAGCATCCAACCCCAAAAGATTAACGATAGAAAAACGATTAAGGTAGATAGGCCTAATCCTTTACCTAAATACCTAGGTTCAATCATATTACCCACTACCATATTAATAAATAAAAAACCTAGTCCAATGATGCCCGCATCACCTATCCCTAACTGTAAAATAGCTAGAGTTATCGGTGGTACTGCGGCAATAATAGAGCCTATGTTAGGAATATAATTAAGTAAAAAGGCTAATACTCCCCATAATAAAAAGAAGTCTAAACCTAAAATCCACAACATGAGTGATACAAGACAACCCGTAATAAAGCTCATTAACGTTTTAATCGCAATATAGTGATTCACTGAGGTTAAGAAACGACCAATTTGTTTTAACCTTTTTTGCGGATCATCTAACGCTATATGTAGTTTTTGTGGGAATGTTGATGATTCGAACAACATAAACACAACGGTTAAAATGATTAAAAACATATTAGCCATGACAGAGCCAAAACCTGAAAGCATTTCAGCCGCTAAGCCCATAGCTGCTGCAGGATCAAAGTATTCGGTCAAAACTTTTACTGAAATTTGAATGTCATGCTTACTAAAAAAATCAGTTAACCAGGAAAACTGTTGTTTGAGTTGTATTCTATATTGTGGAAGGTGTTGCGATAACTCATTAAGTGAACTGCCAACTAACCCCGTAATGAAAATGGCGAAGGTGACAAATATAGCAATAACAAAAATAATCGAAATGGCTTTAGGTATCTTGTAGCTTGTCGCTTTACTAACTAAAGGATTACAAATAATGGCAATAAATATTGAAAGTAAAAATGGAACTAATATATTTGCGGCTATTTTGAGGCCTGCAAATATAATGAAAATTGCCGCAATTGTTACAAATATTTTGGCAAAGGAAGGTTTGCTTTTGTTAACGCCTATGTTTGAGTTTAAAACCATGAAAATCAATCCTTATATTTTATCCTCGCAATATAACTCAATTGTTGAACTTACACTAGTTGATCTTTCAGGGGGGAAATTTAAAAACAAATTTAATCGCAGCACGAGTATTGGCTACACTCTAAACGAGGAACTAAAGTTTAAAACTTTACTTATGAAATGATCTATATACGGTAAGCAAATAGTTATGCCTACCGTATAAATACATCGAGTCCGATTACTTGAATTAAAGTAAACTTAACTAGTCTAAACTTAGCTAACTTAACTTACGTAATAATCCTTGGGTATTTTGTCGCATTGTTCTTGCTACCATAAAATAACCAATAGCCGAAACAAACACTGCACCACTTAATGGCCCTAAAAGCCAAATATAAAAGTGTAATCTACCATCAACATTAAACAGTTGTTGTTGAATGACAAATAAGGTGACGTCACTCACAATGGCCGCGACTAAACCAGCAATAGCGCCTAACAGGATAAACTCATATAAAGTCGCTAATTTAATTAATCGCCCTTTCGCACCTAATGTACGTAAAATAACTACCTCTTGCATGCGCTCAGCTAAGCTGGCTTGAACCTGGGAAATAAGCACTAAAGCACCACTAATAAGTACTATCGATAAGACAAAACCAATAGCAATTGATACTTGAGCAATAATTGATTGCGCTTGCTCTATTCTCGCTTTGATATCAATCATACTTATGGTTGGGTAGCGTTGCAGTAATTGGCTAACGTCCTTAGTGTGTTGCTCCTGTATTTGTGCTGCACTAAAATACATAACAGGTACTTTGCCTGCCATATTAGTGCTTAAAATCATTACGAAATTGGGTTTTAATGTCGCCCAATTCACTTTTCTAAAGCTTGTTACTTTCGCTTCAATAACTTGTTCGTTAACTAAAATAGTAATGACATCTCCAAGCTCTAAATCTAAGCTATCTCGCCAATGATCAACTACAGAAACTTCTATTTGTTCACTTTCAGCAATATTGTCGGCAAACCACTCACCTTCGATAATTTCATTGTCATCTGGTAATGTTGATAACCAAGTCAAATTTGGCTCTCTTCTTTTGCCTTCTTTCGCCTCTTCATCTTTTTCTTCACCTTCTTGCTTAGACGTTTTTCTGGCAAAGGCTTCACCGTTTAATGCATCAACACGACCTCTAAACACAGGATAAAAGTCTTCATGAGGAATGTTTTTATCAATAAAAAATGTTTCTAAAGGAGCTATTTCATTTTCTGCAACATTAATGATAAACATATTGGGTGCATCTTCAGGTACTTGCTGCTGCCAATCATCAATAATGTCACTTTTAAGCACCACCAAAAATAACATCAACTTAATCGCAAGTGCGAAACTGATTAACTGTATCGCATTTGCATTAGCACGTTTTTGTAATGTAGCAATGGCTAACGACCAACTTGATCCAGGTCTTAAACCTAAACTTCGACCCGCGGCAAATAATAAACGAGAAATACCAAATAAAATCGCAATCACAAATAATGTAGATACAAATAAAATTAAGGTGGTAATGATCTCGCCACTAAATAACCACATGAGCGCAAAAATAGTGAGTAAAGATAAAGCAATATGAACGCGACTTATGGCTAAGGTATCACCTAAATTACGACGTAAAACCCGTAATGGTGGAATATCAAACAAGTCTAAAAGAGGTTTTAATGAGAACATCAAAGCGCAAATTAACCCTATAAAGCTAGATAGTAACCAAGGCTTTACACCCGCATTAGGCAACTCAGCTCCCATAACGCTAATGAGGTAATCAGCGCCAATAGTTTGTAGTACATAACCAACCATTAAACCAACTGCAATTGAAAAAACTGTCACCAAACTAAGGTGTAGTAAAAATATATTTCTAATAATACGACGGCTACCACCTAAGGTTTTCATCATGGCAACCGGATCATATTGACGCTCGCAATAACGCTTCGCAGAGACAGCCATTGCTACTGCCGCCAACATAATACCGAATAAACCTGCTAATAATAAAAATCGCTCGGCTTTATCTAAGTTATTACCTAATGGTGACTGCCTGTCTTTAATACCCTGCCATTCTTGATTACTTTTAAGTAAAGGTTTAAGCCAAGCATAATAATCCGTTAATTGCTGCTCTTCACCTTTATATAGATAACGATGGAATATACGACTACCAGGCTGAATAGCTTGTGTTTTTTCTATATCGTTATAATTCAGCAATACTCTTTTATTACCCGATAATGAAAAAAATGGTGCATCAGGCTCTTTAACTAGCACTTTGCTGATATTAAAAATACCCGCTCCCAACTCAACTTTATCGCCAACTTCAACATTAAGGGTGTAAAATAATCCTTCACTAAGCCAAATGGAGCCTTCTGTCGGCCCAGTAGTTACTTCATAAGGTTCAGCTGTCAGTGCGTCTTTAATTGTTATTTTTCCACGTAGTGGATATTCCTGTGTTGTTGCTTTGACAGCGCCTAAAACAAGTTCATCATTAGCAAATAACATGGAGTCAAAATAAAGTAATTTAGCGGTTTCTAATCCAAACTCATTAGCTTTACTCAATACTTGTGTATCAATCGCATGATTGCTTGATAAACGTCGATCTGCGGCAATAAAATCACTACTTTTTTGTGTTATATTTAGCCCTATGCGTTCGGTAATTGATGACAAACTAAACACAGTTAGAACTGCTAAAGCAATTGCGGCAAATATAATGGTTAGCTCGCCGCGTCTAAATTCTCGTGAAAATAATTTAAAAGCCAACTTAACCCACATGCGAGGTTTCCTCCTTTACATTCACATTTTTTCCAGTATTTTCAGAAGTAGTTTCACCAACACTTATTTTCTCAAGTTGCCCGCCTTCAATATGAATAATACGTTGGCACTGTTTTGCTAAATGTTCATCGTGAGTCACAAGTACTAAGGTGGTTCCATTTTGTTTATTTAAATCAAAAAGTAAGGTTTCAATTAAATGACCATTTTTACTGTCTAAGTTTGCCGAAGGCTCATCAGCAAATAATATTTTTGGAGAGCCGATAAAAGCTCTAGCAATAGCAACTCTTTGTTGTTCGCCACCAGAAAGTTGAGAAGGATAATGTTCAATACGGTGTGACAACCCTACTTTGTCGAGTAAAGTTATAGCTTGAGCTCTTGCATCATGATCACCCGCTAACTCGGCAGGTAACATTACATTTTCAAGTGCAGTTAAACTTTGCACCAACATGAATGATTGAAACACAAAACCAATTTTTTCTGCTCGCAATTGCGCACGATCTTCTTCATCAAGTGTACTTAGGGCTTGACCATCAAGTTGCACATCTCCTTGGCTAGCAACATCTAGTCCTGCTAATAAACTTAGTAAAGTAGATTTACCTGAGCCAGAAGCTCCTACAATAGCAACTGACTCGCCAGACTTGACACTGAAGTTGATATCGCTAAGGATAGTTAGGCTTCCTTCAAGTGTATTAACACTTTTAGTTAATCCTGATACTTGGATTATATTTAGCGTCTCGAGTAGGTCACCTGTTGGATTGACTGAATGACTATCTAACGAAGTATTACTCTGATCTTTAACCTGAGCATCTTTAACCTGAGAAAGTACTGACATGAATCGTTTTTTCCTAAAATCTATACTAATTATAATAACGGCCAACTTATCTTTTATAAGTTCGGCTAATGATAAAATATTACTTATTGGTGATAGCTTAAGCGCAGGCTATGGCCTTGAGCAAGCTCAAGCTTGGGTTCAATTGTTACAAAATAAATACCTTGAAAATAAAAAAGAAATCACTCTCATCAATACCGCTATTAGTGGCCAAACTACTGATAATGCATTACTAAAAATTGATACTTGGTTAACCACACATCAACCTGATTATGTACTTATTGAACTTGGTGGTAATGATGGCATTAGAGGGTTTCCTGTGAAGTTATTGCAAAAACATCTCACCGAGTTGGTTACAAAAAGTCAAAAATCTGGTGCAAAAGTTGCGCTAATGGAAATACAAATCCCGCCCAATTTAGGTCCTAGGTATACAAAAATGTTTACTGATAGTTATGAACTGGTTGCCAACAAAACAGGCATTTACCTTATGCCTTATTTTATGACAGATATTGCCGTTAACCCGACACTAATGCAAAACGATAACTTACACCCTAACGCTGATGCACAACCTATAATACGTGACTTTATGTATCGTGCAATTAATGATTGGCTGCAAAACTAGGCTAAATGAACAACAAAATATATTTCAGCTTAAATCAGGCAAGAGTAAACCCGTAAATCTAAAGTAAAGCTAGAAGCTATAATTTTCCTTATTTTAATTTTTAATAGTATAAACAGTTGTTTTTAAGGTAAACTTCTAATACATAAGCGCTATTTTAAATGGATATTTCTCCCTATATTTAGTGTTATTTGAAAACTCAACTTTTATTTTCTATCAGCAATTATCGCTTTTACAAATAAAACAGATACTTTGTGTCAAAAAATACATTATACATCTGTACTATTACTTAAATTAGAGCATGAATATGGACTTTATCTGGATACTTTTTGCCTTTACTTGCGGTTTAGCTGCAAAAACAGTTTCACTTCCCCCGTCAATTGGTTTTCTTGCTGCTGGTTTTATTTTAAATATGGCTGGTTACCAAGCAGATGATAGCTTAACTTTATTAAGTAACCTGGGAATTACCTTGATGCTATTTACAGTAGGCTTAAAGCTTAATGTAAAAAACTTATTTCAAAACGAAGTATGGCTTGGTTGTACATTGCATACTTTAGTATGGATAGTACTTACTATTAGTTTTATAAAATTTTTGGCGTTATTTTCGGTTAATTACTTTACCAGTTTAGATTTAATGACTTCAGCATTAATCGCCTTTGCCTTGAGTTTTAGTAGTACAGTATGTGTTATTAAACTATTGGAAGAAAATGGTGAAATGCGTACACGCCATGGACGATTAGCGGTTAGTATTTTAGTTATTCAAGACATTATCGCGGTTGCATTTTTAGTAGTAGCAACGGGTAAAACGCCGTCTATTTGGGCATTTTCTTTGCTTGGTTTATTCTTAATTAAACCCTTAATTAATAAATTAATTAATCATGTTGGTCATGGTGAACTACTTCCTTTAACTGGTTTTTTCATCGCTTTAGGCAGTTATGAATTATTTGAGTTAGTTAATATCAAAGGTGATTTAGGGGCCTTATTGGTAGGTATGTTTTTAGCCTCTCATATAAAGGCCACGGAAATTAATAAAGCGTTAATGAGCTTTAAAGATATATTTTTAATAGGCTTCTTCTTGTCTATTGGTTTTACAGCAATTCCTACATTTGAAATGTTAGGCTTGTCGGTGTTGCTACTATTATTAATTCCAATAAAGTTTGTACTGTTTTTTGGCATATTCAGCTTGTTAAAAGTACGCTGTCGTAGTGCATTTCTTAGCGCAATATCGTTAAGTAATTATAGTGAATTTGGTTTAATTGTTGGTGCTTTAAGCGTTACTGCAGGTTGGTTAAGTAATGAATGGTTAGTAATCCTTGCGTTAAGTGTCGCCATATCGTTTATATTTACCAATATTACTTACCAATTTGCACATAATCTTTTTGCTAAACACAGACAGTTTTTATCGCGCTTTGAGCGTAAAGATAAACTTGCTGAAGACAACTTTAGTCAACCTAGCCAGCGACCAATTGTTATTGTAGGTATGGGTCGAGTGGGTAAAGGTGCTTACCATGCGATTAATAGTCATAGTAATAACCCTGCGTGGGGTTTAGATGCAGATAAAGATAAGACAATATTATTAGCCGAACAAGGAATTGAGGCTTACTATGGCGATGCCGAAGATATTCATTTTTGGGAGAGTATTGATCTAAGCAAAATTGAACTCGTATTACTTGCCATGCCATCGGTTATTGATGCCATTACTATCACCACTCAATTACGTGCCGCAAATTATCAAGGTAAAATTGCTGCAGTAGCACGTTATGATGATGAGCGGGTACAACTTGAAGAATTTGGTATTGATAAAGTATTTAACTTTTATACTGAAGTTGGGGTTGGTTTCGCCGAGGAAAGTTTAGCCTTATTACCTCACCACTCAGCTAAACCAATTACGATCTAACCTGATATTATTGTATAAAGTGCTTATCCAGAGCTGAGGTTAAATAACCTTAGCTCTGGATATGCATTGTGCGATAAAACCTTGGTTATTTGGTTGTGGGTAGCCTGTTCAAAGACTGTGAAAAACTATCGACAAAAATACATTCCCCTGTTTATAACTTGCTAAATCAATTGTGTAATAACAATTAAATACCTACCTAAATGATTGAATATACTTAACAATAAAAAAGTTAAATAAAAATTAGCAATTTTTAAAATAGTCACTACACTTAGTAACACAATCGTAACATTGTTGATTTATTATTGTTCAATTGTAAAGGTGAGTTGATACCCTTTTGTTTATATTCGTTGTAGTCTGTTTGTTTGTTTTTAGTTTTTTTTAGTTATCTAGTTTTACTTTTATAAGAAATTTTATCGGATAATTTACTTAAAAAATACTCGAAAATTTATATTAGTGATCTAGTCATAATTAATTAGCGCACGGCTCGCACCCCTGAGCCATTTTTTTAGCCCAAACGTTTGTTTGGGCTTTTTTTTGATTGGTATTAGGGTATGTAGAAGTTAACTTCCTGACGTTGGTTCAGTTGATTAACGTCAACGCCTAAGAAAATAGCTAATAAAAGATAGTAATCGCTCGGTTATAGTTTAAACAAGCGGTTAAAGTTATCACTTGAAAGCTTTGCTATTTCTTCCACAGATTGCCCTCTAATACTTGCTAAATGTTTAGCGACTTCCACCACATAAGCAGGTTGGTTTTCTTTCCCTCGATATGGAACTGGAGCTAAATATGGAGAATCTGTTTCGATTAAGAATTTATCATCTGGTACTAAAGCTGCGACCTCTCTTAACGCTGTTGCATTTTTAAACGTTACTATCCCAGAGAAAGAGATATAAAAGCCCAACTCAATGGCTTGTTTTGCCATTTCCCATGTTTCGGTAAAACAATGTAGTATTCCACCAACCTCTGCTGCACCTTCGCTGCGTAGTAGTGCTAAAGTATCTTCCTGCGCTTCTCTGGTATGAATAATCAAAGGTTTTTTTAATTGTTTTGCAACCTTAATATGTTTTTTAAAAGAGTCTAATTGCAGCGCTTTAGTCTCTGGTGCGTAATGATAGTCCAAGCCAGTTTCGCCTATAGCGATCACGCGATCATTATCACTTAACGCTAATAGTTGCTCAGGTATTATCGCATCTTCTTGATTTAACGGATGTGCGCCACAGGTAAGTAATACATTGGCATAATGAGCGGTTTGCTCCGCCATTCTAGGAAAATCAGCTAAGGTTACACTGACACAAAGTAGTTTATCAACTTTAGCATCTGCTGCAGCCTGTATAACATTATTTAAGTTATTATCATGTAGAGATAAGTTAAGTCTATCTAGGTGGCAATGAGAATCTATAAACAACGAGAAGCTCCTGGGCTTTGAATGAATTATAAAGAAGTTTAATTTTTAAAGATAAATACAGTTATTAATGACATTCAGCTACATGGTTAATGTTGGCTCAGAAGAGTTTAAGTGTCGAGCAAGTATTTGTTCCATTTGATGGCGTATTTTTTCAGGATCTTTAACAAACATAACCCCTATACCTGGTGGCGTACCATTTTGTGCACCTGCTGGGGTTAGCCAAGACACTTCACCATAAACAATTGAGTCTTCAAGGGCATCGGGCAACAAAATATGCAATTCAACTTCATCACCTAAATCATATTGACGTGGAGTTCTTACAAAAACACCACCTTCTTTAAGAAATGGCATAAAGGCAAGATATAAATCACGCTCGGTATGAAACTCTACATTTAATGGTATCAAAGTTGCTCTCCTAAGTTTTCAACGGTAATGACTTATCGAATATTATTCAACGATAACAATGCAAATGGTTTAAATGTTTAATTTTATGGCTTAACGATGTTATTTATCATCATAAGTAGCTGTTCACCAACAAATTGTCTATTCGCTTGACTGTACAATTTTAGCAGTTTATTACTTTTGATGATAGTTTGATATATTTGATTAAGCACATCAATTGTTATTCTTTGCTCAACTGCCTCATCGGATAATTCATTGTCCTCAATGAGATAATGTTGTCTGATCAGATTAACAATTATTTTTTCTAACCAACGTATCCCGTGCTTATTATCAATCAACTGAGCTAGTAATTTTTCCTCAGCTACCCCTGTATATAAATAATCTAGTAAAGTTTGGTTAAATACGGTAAAAACGTTAAATACTTCATTATCTGTAAGCTCTGGTAATTGTGAAATATTAACGAAAGCATGCGCACTGGTATTGCCTTGCTCAATAGGTTGAGTTGCTAAACTATTTGTATTTAAGCCCTTGAGTTGAGATAACAAAGCCTCCCCCACTTTAGGACGAATTGAAAACACCGCACAACGACTTACAATTGTCGGCAATAAACTTTCAAGATCTTCAGCGATCAATACGATATAACTATTGTCACTCGGCTCTTCAAGTGTTTTTAATAACGCATTCGCTGCAGCAACTGTCATTGCCTGAGCTTGTGGAATTAATATAGTTTTAACTTTACCAAGTTGTGCCGTTTTTTCTAAAAAAGCATTACCACGACGAATATCGTCTACACCCAAGGTTTTGTTTTCACTAGTTAATAATAGGTGATCAGGATAATTACCCGTTTTTCTTAATAAACAGGTTTTACATTGCTCGCAGGCCTCACTTATATAACTAGGCCCACCACTTTCTGCGAAGCTTGAATCAATAAACTGAGTAGGTTTTTGACATATTAACAAGTCTATCAACCATTGTCCTAACACCTCGTTACCTGAGCCTGCAACACCTTGAATTATCAGTGCATGTGCTAATGTACCCTGTTGGTATTGTTGACTCAACTGGCGTTGTTTTTCGCGACAAATTTGCAACATAGTTATTAATTTTCGTTTGTTTGGGCGATAAAAGCTAATATGGATTTTTCTATATCCTGATGCACCCGCACCATAGTTTTCGTGGCATCAAGAGTAATAATAGTTTGATCTTGTGCTGCTAACTCACGATATTTATTATGAACTCGAACAAAAAAGTCCATTTGCTCTAGCTCTATACGATCTAAATCACCTCGTGCTTTTGCGCGAGATAACCCAATATGTGGATCTATATCTAAGTAGAGGGTTAAATCGGGAGCAAAGCCTTTTAGTGTTATTTCACGAATGGTATTCATCGTATTTTCGTCAAAGCCTCGTCCACCACCTTGATAAGCACGAGAACTTAGATCATGTCTATCACCAATGACCCACTTACCTGCTGCCAACGCCGGTAGTATTTTATTGGCCAGTAATTGACTACGACTTGCGTACATTAGTAATAATTCGGTTTCTACGGTAAGCTTTTCGTCATGACTGACCGATTTTACCATGTCACGTAATGATTCAGCTAACGGTGTACCGCCTGGCTCTCGAGTATTAATGTAATCGATACCTTGCTCGGTGAGGATTTTCTCAATAATGGTAATTGCGGAGGATTTGCCTGCGCCTTCCATTCCTTCAATGACTATAAATTTCCCTGTATAGCTTTTAGACCCTGTAGACATAGTTAAACTTTAACCTTTAGACGATTTATTTGATGAGTGAAACATTAAAATGAATACGCTATTTACGTTAGCCTACTGACACTTTATTTGTTCATTAATTTTTGTTGTTTTAAGTAATCTCTCACCGCGCGGTTATGTTCACTTAGTGTTTTACTAAAAACATGCTTTCCATTACCGCCACTAACAAAATAAAAATAATCTGTTGTTGCAGGGTTTAATGTTGCTTTGATAGCCGATAATCCAACCATGGCAATAGGTGTAGGTGGTAAACCATTTATGCGGTATGTATTATACGCTGTTTTTTCTCGTAAATGTGCACTAGTTATATCGCCCTGATATCGTTCACCTAAACCATAAATAACAGTTGGATCAGTTTGCAGGCGCATTCTTTTGTTTAAACGGTTCATAAAAACTGAAGAGATAATGGGTTGTTCCGCAATATAACTGGTTTCTTTTTCAATAATGGAAGCCATTATCAGTGCTTGATAAGGGGTTTTATATGGTAAGTTATCAGCCCGATTTTGCCATGCGTTATTTAGCTGCACTTCCATATTATTATATGCACGTTTAAGTATTGTTATATCTGTTGTTCCAGCAGTAAATGCATACGTATCTGGAAATAACCACCCTTCTGGGTTTTCAGTGTCAATGCCTAACTTTGTTGCTATTTGACTAACAGAATCACTGTGAATAGTTTGTTTAATATACGGATGCATTGCAAGTATCGCTAAGGCATCTTTAAAGCGTGTACCTTCAATCAAAGTCACCGAAAATTGGTGTTCTTTACCGTTAACAAGTTGCATTAATAACTGTGCTAACGTGGTTCCCTTCGCTACAGAGTACATACCTGCTTTAATCTTTGCTTTTTCAGGAAATATACGACCATAACCTTTCAACCAAAGTGGCGTTGAAATCCATTTTTTCTGAACTAAAAGGGTTGCCAAAGTACCTATGGAGCTACCTGACTTTATATGAATAAAACTACTTTCGCTCATAGCCAAAGGTTGGTTCAGTGCTTTATCTAATTGATAAGTAATTGTTCCAAGTGAAGCTATCAATATGAGTAAAGTAATGAGGATAAGTTTTTTTAACACGCACGTTCCTTTCGCAGAAAATAAGAAATCAAAATATATGACGCTAGATAAGGCCTTGCATTTGTTGTTGAAGCATAACCACCGGAGTATGGGTTAACTGATGATTATTATACGTTTTAACGGGTATTATGCCCATTAATGCATTACAAATAAACATGCTTTGCGCTTGTTCAAGCTCCTCAAGTTGTGTTTTACGAATATTGATCTGAGGATTATGAGTGATAATAGTTTGTCTGATGATACCATCAACACCCGAGGTTAAAAGCTCAGGGGTACATAATTGTCCATCAAGGTAATAAAAGAAATTTGAGCTTATTGCTTCAATTACGTATCCGTAAGCATTAGTAACAATCAAGTCATCTTCATGGCGATCATCAACTTCCGCTTTTAATAATACTTGTTCAAGCCTATTAAGATGCTTAAGGCCACAAAGCATTGTACTTGTTGAAAGCTGTTGCTTGCTAATGCCTAAAGTTATTCCTGCTTTCGCCATTTGGTTATAATGATGAGGAAAATCACTGATCACAATAATTATATTTGTGTCGTTATTATCTAGCCCTAATCTTGAATACCCTCGCCCCCCGCTGCCTGCGGTGATCATTACTTTTAAAACCGCTTTTGTATAACCTTGAGCAACACTTTTTAATTGCTCTGTTAAATTAACATGATTTGGCAAGTGTATTTTAAGCTTATAACAACCCTCAATTAAGCGCTCAATATGTTTTTCTAATAAAACGATTTTTCCCTGTTCAATTTTAGCGGTAGTAAAAATACCATCACCGTAAGCAAGACCTCTATCGAGAATTGCTATTTCAGTTTGTTGTTGACCATTTACAGAGCAATAATTCATTTAAGATCGCTATATAATATTAATAAGTTAAAGTTAATAATATAAAAAAGCCTGAAGACTGCTTTATATGAAGCTAGTATTCAGGCTTATTCTGACTTTTTCAAGTCATTTAGTAACTTACTATTTAGAAACTTACTATTAAATTGATTAACTGCCGGTAGCTAACTACATTAAACTTTTTTAAAGATTAATGAGCCGTTAGTGCCACCAAAGCCAAATGAGTTACATAATACATAATCAAGTTCAACATCCCGCGCTGAACCCGCAATATAATCTAAATCACAACCTTCGCCAGGATTATCTAAATTGATAGTTGGCGGTACTTGGTTATTCATTAATGCTTGAATACTAAATATAGCTTCTATTGAACCCGCTGCACCTAATAAATGACCTGTCATTGACTTAGTTGATCCCATAAGTACATTATAAGCTTGTGCACCAAAAACTGATTTAACCGCGTTAGTTTCAGCAATATCACCCGCATTAGTTGAAGTGCCGTGTGCATTGATATAACCAATATTGTTAATATCTACTTTCGCATCATTGATGGCATTTTGCATGGCGCGTGCCGCACCATCACCATTTTCTGGTGGTGAAGTCATATGGTAAGCGTCGCCGCTCATACCAAATCCGACAAGCTCAGCATAAATTTTAGCACCACGTGCTTTTGCGTGTTCATATTCTTCAACAACAATTACACCTGCACCATCACCAAGTACAAAGCCATCTCGGTCTTTGTCCCATGGACGAGAAGCAGCTTGTGGATCATCATTACGACGAGACAAAGCTCGTGCTGCGCCAAAACCCCCCATACCTAAAGTTGTTGAGGCTTTTTCAGCGCCACCCGCAACCATTGCATCAGCATCACCGTATGCAATCATTCGCGCTGCGTGACCAATATTGTGTACACCACTCGTACAAGCAGTAGTAATGGCAATATTAGGACCTTGTAAACCACACATAATTGATAAATGACCAGCAATCATATTTATGATGGTTGAAGGTACAAAAAAAGGTGATAATTTACGAGGACTCCCTGTGTTCAACAATTTGGTATGATTTTCTTCAATCAAACCCAAACCGCCAATACCTGAGCCTATAGCAACACCGATACGCGGTGCATTTTGTTCAGTAACTTCAAGACCAGAGTCATTAAACGCTTGAACACCCGCAGCAATACCATACTGAATAAAAAGATCCATTTTCTTGGCTTCTTTTCGTTCCATATAGTTTTGCGCATCAAAGTCTTTAACTAAACCTGCAAATTTGGTTGGATAATCTGTCGTATCAAAATGATCAATATTACCTATGCCACTTTTACCAAGTAGCAAGTTTTGCCATGTTTCTTCTGCGGTGTTGGCTAATGGGCTAATCATCCCCATACCAGTAACTACTACACGTCTCATAACAGCACGGTCTCCGAAAATTTAATTGTATGCGCTAATACATACCTAATATACATTAAGATGCAATCTCTAGAATAGATAACGAGAGGGTCTTCAATCAGGTAATATTGTCATCTTAAACATAAAAAAAAAGCGGTCACTTGTAATAAAGTATACCGCTTTTATTATTTTTTTAAGTTCGATTACTCAAACTTATTTAACAATTACTGGTTAGCAGTAACGTAATCAATAGCTGCTTGAACAGTTGTGATTTTTTCTGCTTCTTCGTCAGGAATTTCAGTATCAAATTCTTCTTCTAACGCCATAACTAATTCAACTGTATCTAGTGAGTCAGCACCTAAATCATCAACGAAAGATGAATCAATTTTAACTTCTGCTTCACTAACACCAAGCTGTTCAACTGTGATTTTTTTTACGCGTTCTTCGATATTACTCATTTTATTTCCTTTACTGAAAGTACAGTTTTTCAAATTGCGTGTAGTGTATTCGTCAAAAGCCTGCCATGCAAGCATCTAATTCACTTTTTTAAACTGGTCGAACCTGTTTCGCTATTGAAAAATATGATTAAAAAACAATGTAAGCCTTAAAAATAGAGGCTTACACCATATACATACCACCATTCACATGGATAGTTTCACCGGTAACATAAGCTGCCGCATCAGAAGCTAAAAACGCCACTGTGCTCGCAATTTCTTCAGGTTTGCCTAAACGGTTAGCTGGAACTTGAGAAAAAATCCCTTCTTTTTGTTCATCTGTAAGCGTTTGTGTCATGTCTGTGTCAATAAAACCTGGAGCAACGGTATTTACCGTAATACCACGAGAAGCTACTTCACGGGCTAAGGCTTTAGTAAAACCTAATAAACCAGCTTTAGCGGTTGCATAGTTTACTTGACCTGCATTACCCATAGTACCAACAACTGAGCCGATATTGATGATGCGACCAGTACGCTTTTTCATCATAGGACGAATAGCAGCTTTGCTCACTTTGAAAACAGACGTTAAGTTAGTTTCAATAATATCATGCCATTCTTCATCTTTCATGCGCATGAATAAGTTATCACGGGTAATACCTGCATTATTAACTAAAATATCAATCGAGCCATAGGTATCTTTAATTGCAGTAAACATATCAGCAATTGATTCGTCGTTTGTTACATTAAGTACTAAGCCCATGCCCTGGCCATTATCAGCGGTCAAGTATTCTGAAATTTTTGCAGCACCATTTTCTGATGTCGCAGTACCAATAACAGTTGCACCAAGTGTTTGTAATTGAGTCGCTATTGCTTTACCAATACCACGGCTTGCGCCTGTCACTAGTGCGATCTTACCTTCTAAAGAAAACATATTATTCCCTACTATTTTTATTGTATTTACGATGATGTTTTATAGTGAACTCTTACCAACTGTAAATTGATACACTTCATTAATGAATAAGCATCTATTTACAATAGAAGAAACTATTTAACCTGAACTCGGGATAATGAATATGTATAACCTAATAATATCAATTAGTTATTGTTACACCTCTACAATAGTTTTAATTATTCGTAGTTCAAGGCGAGAAAACGAAGCCAATAACTGGTTATTGGGAGTTTTCACAACGCAGAAATACGCATAATTAGCGCTGTTGTAGCATTTTGCTTATCCCGAATTCAGGTTATTTAATAAACATAATCTAACTATTAATTAACTCTTTGGTTGCTTGTAATGACTCTGTAGTATTAAAACTAATACTATTCAATGATTTATCAATACGTTTGTTTAACCCTTGTAAAACTTTACCAGGTCCTACTTCAACAACTTTATCTATACCATCAGCAGCCAATTGAGTGATAGTTTCACTCCAACGAACTGGTGAATATAACTGTTTTACTAACGCTGATTTTATTGCTTCTGCGGTAGTTTCATTCGCTACATCTACATTATTAATTACATCAATTAATGGTTCATTAAAAGTAATACTTTCTAATTCAACAGCCAATTTAGTTGCTGCATCACTCATTAATGCACAATGTGATGGTACACTTACCGGTAATGGTAAAACACGTTTAGCGCCTGCAGCTTTACAAAGCTCACCCGCACGCTCTACTGCTTCTTTGTGTCCGGCAATAACAACTTGACCTGGTGAATTAAAGTTTACTGCTGAGACCACTTGTGTTTGTTCTGCAGCTTTACACGCACTGATAATATCATTATCGGCTAAGCCAATTACCGCAGCCATAGCACCAACACCTGCAGGAACACAGCTTTGCATAAATTCACCACGTTTTTCAACTAACACTACAGCATCAGTCAAAGATATAACCCCCGCACATACTAATGCTGAATATTCGCCTAAACTGTGTCCTGCCATAACATCAGGAATTACATCAGATTCAGCCTGCCAAACACGCCATAAAGCGACACTCGCAGTTAATAATGCAGGTTGTGTGAAGTTTGTTTGATTTAATTTTTCTGCTGGACCTTGTGCAACCAATTGCCATAAATCATAACCTAATGCTTTTGACGATTCTGCAAAAGTTGCTTGTACAATACTATTTTCTGCAAAGTCACTGAGCATGGCAACAGTTTGTGAACCTTGACCTGGAAAAACGAATGCTAATTTATGTTGCATATTAATACTCTATCTAAGTTTTTGTTAAGTTATATTAATTGTATATTCGTGAACTATTCGTAAAATTTTGTGTACTTTCCGTAAGGATTTGTACTTTTAAGGTTTTCATTTTATAACGTTGATGAGCGGTTAGAAAACCCATATTCTATTGATGCTTTGATTTTTTCTGGCACTTGCCTTTCAACTTCTTTAATTGCTTCTTCAATCGCGGCTAAAAATGCTGTTGCGTTGGCATTACCATGGCTTTTAACAACAATACCGCGTAATCCGATCAAACTTGCGCCATTATATTGATCAGGGTTCATTGTTTTAAACAGCTTTTTAAAGCTCGGTTTTATTAATGAACCAAATAATTTTGCTAATAAACTTGCACTAAATGCAGTTTTAGATTTTTGATAAACTAATCTTGCAACGCCTTCACAGGTTTTTAATGCCACATTACCAACAAAACCATCACAAACAATTACATCGGCTTTATTTGAAAAAATATCACATCCTTCAATGAAGCCTATGTAGTTAATATCTTTATCTTCACTCAGCTCAACCGCTGCGAGTTTTATATGGTCGCTGCCTTTGATATCTTCTTCGCCCATATTAAGCAATGCAATTCTTGGTTTCTCTATGCCATCGACCTGCTCAGCCATAACAGAGCCCATGACACCAAACTGATATAACACATGTGAGTCACAAAAAACATTGGCCCCCAAATCAAGCATAAAAACATGTTTATTGTTATCATGAGTTGGTAATGATGAGATAAGTGCTGGTCGCTCGACTCCTTGAATATTTTTGAGAACAAAGTGAGCTAATGAAAGTAAAGCTCCTGTGTTACCGGCACTTACACAAGCTTGTGCTTGGCCTTCATGAACAAGGTCAAGTGCTTTACGCATTGATGAATCTTTTTTATTACGAAGTGCGACAATAGGCTTATCCGACATGAGAACAACTTGGCTTGTCGGGTAAATAGTTAACTGTTTGTGATCAGCTAATTTATCTTTGGGAATTTTTAAACGGGCAAGAATATTTGTAATGATGGATTCATCACCACAAAGAATTAAATGCAACTCAGGCTGTTTTTTAATAGCCATTATTGCTGCAGATATAGTTATAAAGGGGCCATTATCGCCCCCCATAACATCTAACGCGATGGTCAGATCACTATTTAAGCTCAAACGAGGTAAGCCTAAACTATTTTACAATAACGAAGTAATCGCTTATTTAGCGATTACTTTAACGCCTTTGTAAAAGCCATCAGCAGTTACGTGGTGACGACGGTGCGTTTCACCAGATACTGGGTCTACTGATAAGTTTTCTACTGTTAATGCATCATGTGAACGGCGCATGCCACGTCTTGAACGAGACTTTTTGCTTTTTTGAACTGCCATGAGTTACTCCTAAATCGGTTATAAGTTAAAATGCTATATGCTTATTAACTATTTAAATTGTTTTAATACATCAAATGGGTTTGGTTTTTCAACTTCCTCTGGCAACTCACCCCAAACTGAATCAGCATCAGCTGAACAATCTTTGATTTCATGCCGAGGGATTAATGGAATCATAAGAATTAACTCTTCTTCCACTAATTCACGTAAGTTTACTTCGCCATTTTCATCTAATTCGACTACGTCATAATATGACGGAATTTTCTCAGCAGCTTCCTCATTTTTAGCAGGACTAAAAGTAAAGTCTACTTCTAGTAACTGATCAAAATTATCGTTGCAACGCTGACAAGTTAATGCAACTAATGTCGAACCTGTACCAGACATTACTGTCAGACCACGTTCATCAACATCAAACTTAACACTAACTTGAACATGTTCGCTTCTGCTTTCGCATTCAGCAAGCAGTCGAGTCATATCCGACAATTTAAACACACCTTCACACACGAGTCTGCGTTGTGCGCTACGGGATGGATTAATTGTTATTGGAAGTTTAAGATTCTGCATAAGGCGCGCATAATATAGCCCCTAAGGGCAAGTGTCAAAAGAAAATTGCACTATTTTGCGTAAAAGCACAAGATAGGCTGTATATAAGCAATTATTGTATAATAATTGATTATTTCTCTCTCAATTACTGGCAAAATAACGCTGCGTGCACATTATAACTGCTGACAATACTTTTTAAAAGATCATTAATAGATCAAATATGATCATACATATAAGGATAACTATGAAAACCTTAGTTCTTGGTTCAACCTCTCCATTTCGAAAAACAATTTTAGAAAAGCTAAAACTTCCTTTTGAATGTGCCAAACCAAATATTGATGAAACTGAAAAATTGGGTGAAACACCGCAAGCATTAGTAGAGCGTCTTGCTATAGAAAAATCCAAAGCGGTTACCGCCTTATTTCCTAACGCATTAATTATAGGCTCAGATCAAGTTGCAGTATGTGAGGGCGAAATTTTAGGTAAACCACATAATTTTGAAAACGGCGTTATACAACTTACTAAGTTTAGCGGTAAAAGTATTACCTTTTATACTGGTCTATGTGTTTATGACAGTGCAACAGATAAAGCGGTTTCATTAGTTGAGCCTTTTATAGTGCATTTTAATCATTTAAGTTTAACGGAAATAGAAAATTACCTTAAAGCTGAACAACCCTACAATTGTGCAGGTAGCTTTAAAAGTGAAGGTTTAGGTATTTGTTTATTTAAAAAACTTGAAGGCGATGATCCGAATACACTCATTGGATTACCATTAATTAAGTTGGTTGGCTTGTTAAAAGAGCAAGGTGTAGATGTTCTGGCTGAACAAAAACAAGTCAGTTAATATAACTGTTGTCATTAAAAACTCCGCTGTGATTGATAACCTGCGGAGTTTTGGTTATTTTACATAAGCGCTAAAATTGCGGTAGTAATAGCTGCTCTAATTCAAACATAGAATTAACTATTGCCACCGGCTGGTAATTATTTAATATCGTTTCATCATGCACACCAAGAGTAATACCAATGCTGTCTACTCCCGCAGCTTGTGCCATTGCCATATCATAACTGGTATCGCCAATCATGACTGCGTGCTTTGGATTAATATTTAGCTCAGCTAATAAGCTTATTAACATATCAGGATCGGGCTTAGAATTAGCTTCGTCTGCAGTACGTGAGGCATGAAAAAAATGTGCCGTTTGTGTTGCTTTGAATACCCGCTCTAAACCTGGTCGAGACTTTCCCGTAGCAACAGCAACCAATCTATTATTTTCATTAAGCTTAGTAAGTAACGACAATGCATTGTCAAATAACGGTGCAGGTGTACTGTCACATTCAAGATATTCATGTCGGTAACGATTAAATACCTCCGTTATTTTTGGTGAACTTGCCTCAGGAAATAACAATTCAAAAGCTTGTGGGAAACTTAAGCCTATTATTCCTTTTACTTGCTCTATAGATGGTATAGTCAAAAGACAATGTTTAGCTGCAGCTTGCATTGATGAAACAATACGGTCAATGGAATCCATTAGAGTACCGTCCCAATCAAAAATAACTAACTTATAGTTAGCAAGTTTACTATTTAAGTTTAACGACTTTTCTATATTTCTTGGTTTTACAACACTATCAATTAGTAATGTATCAGTGTGATTAGCCATAACCAGCTACTCTTTAACTAACTTTGATAATAATGACTCTAAACTCGCCTCTAATGGTGCTTCAATTTTGATACGCTGTTCAGTAAGTGGGTGAGTAAACTCAATACTTGCTGCATGTAAAAAAAGTCTTTTAAGACCTTTGCTTTTCATTTGCATATCAAAATCTTCATGGCCGTATTTTGCGTCCATAGCAATAGAGTGTCCGCTAGTTTGACAATGCACACGGATTTGGTGCGTTCTTCCTGTTACAGGAAAAGCCCTTACCAAGGTTGCACCGCGAAAACGCTCTAACACTTTAAAACGTGTTTCTGATTCTTTACCGTTTTGATTATCAACAATAACAACACGCTCACCTGATTTTAAATCATTTTTCTTTAAAGCCGCTGTAACGCGGGTTAATTTATCAGGCCAGTGCCCTTTTACTAGTGCATGATAAAATTTTTGAACATGTTTATCACGAAATTGCTCATGTAAGTGACGTAAAGCGGAACGTTTTTTGGCTACGACTAAACAGCCTGACGTATCCCGGTCTAAGCGATGTACCAACTCTAACATTCTTGCTTCTGGTCTTAATGCACGCAGAGCTTCAATTAAACCGAAGCTTAATCCACTACCGCCATGAACCGCCATACCAGAGGGTTTATTAATAATGATCAAACGATCATCTTCAAATAATATTTGTTTTTCTAAATTGGCAACAACCGCAAGTCCAGTTGAAACATTATCTTTTTGTTCAGAAATACGTATTGGTGCAACCCGTATTTCATCATTAAGTGCTAATTTATAAACAGGTTTGATGCGTTTTTTATTAACGCGTATTTCCCCTTTACGCATTAAACGATAAAGATGACTTTTGGGTACACCTTTAAGTGTACGTAACAAGAAATTATCAATACGCTGACCCGCATCCTCAATGTCAACCGTAATATAACGAACTTGTGGCTTTTCTTGCTCAACTGCTTCAGCATTAACTACAGGCTTTGGCTTTTCAGTTGTAACCACGCCTTTTTTGACTGTTTTATCAGCGGCAATATTCACTTTAGCTTGCCCTTGAGAGTGACGATGTTGGGTTTTTAATTTAATTTTTGGCACGTGTTTGGCTTTTCTAGTATTAATTTCTTTCATAACCGCAGTTTAACACACTTTATTTAACGAATAATGCAATTAACTTGCTTTTTAATTGGCTAAATTTTAAAGATAGTGGGATAATATCAAGGTTATTAGTTGATATTTAACACTACCTACCTATTCTTCTAGCTTTAAAAAGCTTTAAAATAGTTGTGTTCTAGTATTAAAAAAGTCGAATTAACTATCCAAACAAGACTACTCAACGTAACAATATTTACCCTAGAAGCTTTAAAGAGAGACGTAAGAGGCAAATTGCGGCCACATCATTATGCGAAATTTAATTTTGTTAACTTACAACTAAAATGGTTGTGAACAAAATACAAAAGACATATTGATAGTACGGCCTATTGCATTTATTGACACAGTAAATTATCACCATTGATATTTACCCGTTGTAGCTTGTCATAAACGCATAAACAGTTTTAACTTTTGATCTATTATTACAATTTATCGAACAGTTATTTAGTCCAGCACCATAAAGCAATTATTATTAAATAATACCTAAGCTAATGCTTCGGTATGTTGCACAGCACACAGGCTGAGCACATAAAGAAATATATCTTCATTGCCCTATTCAACAAGGCAATGATATAAAAACAATCAGAATTTATAACAGCTTAGCTTGGTTTTATGACAGGTTAACCATGACAACCGTGAGGTTGACATAATGCTGTTACCAGAAAAACAGATTGCTTTGTGTCCTAAGCAAATGGTGTGTTGTGACTTTATATGAGTCAAACAAACTATGAAACGTATGTTAATTAACGCTACCCAATCAGAAGAATTGCGTGTAGCACTAGTAGACGGCCAAAAACTTTACGATTTAGACATTGAAAGTCCTGGTCACGAACAAAAAAAATCGAACATTTATAAAGCAAAAATCACCCGTATCGAACCTTCTTTAGAAGCAGCTTTCGTTGATTACGGTGCTGATCGTCATGGTTTCTTACCAATGAAAGAAATCGGTCGCGAATATTTCCCTAAAGGTTACACATTCCAAGGTCGCCCTAACATTAAAGAAGTGTTACACGAAGGCCAAGAAGTTATAGTACAGATTGATAAAGAAGAGCGCGGCCAAAAAGGTGCTGCACTAACAACTTTCATCAGTCTAGCGGGTAGCTACTTAGTTTTAATGCCAAATAATCCTCGTGCAGGTGGTATTTCACGTCGTATTGAAGGTGATGAACGCACTGATTTAAAAGCATCTTTAAGCAAGCTAGACTTACCTAAAGGCATGGGCTTAATTGTTCGTACTGCCGGTGTTGGTAAAGATTACGACGAATTAGAATGGGATTTAAGTGTACTTTTACATCACTGGAAAGCAATTAGTGAAGCCGCTGAAAGCCGCCCTGCTCCATTCTTAATACATCAAGAAACCAATCTTATTTTACGCGCTATTCGTGACTATTTACGTCGCGATATTGGTGAAGTGTTAATTGACCGTCCTAAAACCTTTGAAAGTGTTAAAAAACACATTGAAGTAGTACGTCCTGACTTCTTAAGTAAAATAAAGCTATATACTAGTGACGTACCTTTATTTACTCATTATCAAATAGAAACTCAAATAGAAACAGCCTTCCAACGTGAAGTACGCTTACCTTCTGGTGGCTCAATTGTTATTGATCCAACAGAAGCAATGACCTCAATAGATATTAACTCGGCACGTGCTACTAAAGGCAGTGACATTGAAGAAACGGCTTTTAATACTAATTTAGAAGCGGCTGAAGAAATTGCCCGCCAACTACGCTTACGTGACCTAGGTGGCTTAGTGGTTATCGATTTTATCGATATGACACCTGTACGTCATCAACGTGAAGTTGAAAACAGAATGCGTGATTCAGTTCATCAAGATAGAGCACGTATTCAACTAGGTAAAATTTCACGTTTTGGTTTATTAGAAATGTCTCGTCAACGTTTACGCCCATCAATTGGTGAAACAAGCCAAGGTGTATGTCCGCGTTGTAGCGGTACAGGACAAGTACGTGGTGTTGAATCTCTTGCTCTATCTGTATTACGTTTAATGGAAGAAGAAGCCATTAAAGACAATACATTATATGTACAAGCACAAGTTCCAGTGCCCGTTGCTACTTATTTATTAAATGAAAAACGTCGTTCTGTTATGCACGTTGAAAAACATCATAATGTTAGAGTTTTGATTATTCCTAACCCGCATATGGATACACCACAATATGAAGTTGTGCGCGTTAAAAATGACGATACTATGGTAGAAGCAAGTTATGAAGTACCGGTAAAACAAGCTGAACTTGAAGAAGCTAAAATGCCGAAATTTGATAAAAGTGTAGCTAAAGCCGATGAACCTTTAATTCAAGGCATGACAGCACCAACACGTACACCTAAACCAGAAGCTACTACGGTTAAAGCTGATGCTCCAGTTGTAACTAAAACTAAATCAACTGGATTTTTTGGCTGGTTAAAGAGTCTTTTTGTTACTGAAGAGGTTGTTGAGATAAAACAACCAGCTAAAGTACAAAAGCCTCGTCAAACACAAGAACGTCGTGGTAATCAACAAGCTAAACGTCGCAATAATCGTGGTGGCAACCGTAACCGTAATGATCGTAACGATGAATCTACTAATCGTTCTGCGGCTAAAGAAAGTGAAGCAAAAGTTAGCCGCCCTGCTCGTACAGAAGATGCGAACAAACCAAAGAGACAGCCTCGTAAAAATGACAACGCTAATAAAGAAACCGTTGTTAAAGAAGAGAAAGTTGCAACTGTTCGTCGTCAACGCAGAACGAACCGCAAAAAAATAAGAGTAGAAAAAGCAGAGACTGCTAAAGAAAAAACTGAAAAGCTAATAGCTGCTCCTGCTACAAATGAAGAAGTAAAAGTAAAAGCAGAAGTAACCGTTAATGCACCTGCAGAAGATGGTGCTAATAACGAAGATAAACCACGTAACAGACGCTCTCCAAGACACCTAAGAGCGAATGGTCAACGTCGACGTCGCAACAATACCGATACCGATTCAACTCAAACTGAACAATCATCTAATGATGATCATAAAGGAACTGACTCTGTAGAGGCTCGTTACCCAGAGAAAGATAACGAAATTAATCAAGCTAAATCCTCTAACACACAAGCTGAGAAAGTAGAAGTTTCGAATGTTGTTGAAAAAACATCAATTGAAAGTTCTAAAGTTGAAGCCACTGTCGTTGAAAAACGAGTTGTAGCAAGTTCAGCTACTACGGAAGAAGTTACGACCGAAACAGTAAAAGCAGCGCAAACGGCACCTACAGAAGCTAAAATAGCTTCGCCAATTGAAGCACCTGTTGTTAAAGAAGTAGTACCAACAGCTAACAATGAAATTGTAGAAGAAGTATCTATAACTGAAACCGCTGAAGCAGCAACTAAAGAAATTCAACAAGAGTTACCTTTAGAATCAAATGATGTGGTTGTTGATGAGACAACAGCTCCTGTAGAAAAAGTAACGCCTGTTGCAGTAAAAGCTGAAACAACAATAAAAGCAGTTGAAGGTTCGCAAATAAGTGAACAAACGGTTACTTCTGAAGAGGTAACAGCTTCTATTGAAGATGATAAGGTTGAAGCTCCTGTAGCCGAGAAAAAATCACCTCGAGTAAAGAAAGCAACACCATCAACGAATAAAGCGGCACCAAAAGACAAAAAGTTAGCAAGACAAGTTAAGAAAGCTAACCGTTTATCTGGACATGCCACTGCACCAATGACGCGAACGGAAACTATTACTACAATGCATGAATTACCTACAAGCTTCATGGCCGATATTGATAGACCTAGCCATCAATCGTCAGGTAAAACAGCTATTATTTCAGACGTTGTTAACCGTAGTAGTGCTCCTGCAACTAAAGTTCAGTAGTTCCAACACTTAAATTTAAAAACCAGTTATAATTTTATAGCTGGTTTTTTTTGCCCATATAAATATTTATTAGAAAATTATTATTTAAATTAAAGTATTATACCAATTGAAATAATAAACCAACCATCTTCAAATGATCTAAATAATCAATTTCTACGTTGCGCTAAATCTCATAGCCACCTATAACTCAATCACGCGCTTTGAACTTGACTATTTATCCTCATTAAATTCTGCTCTATTCTTTAATTCATTTGGTATTTTACCAATTCCATTAATTAGATGACCTATTTTATACCAAGGGAAAATGGTCACATATTTAATCGGGCTAGTATTATTATTGTTGTAAAATAATCAGTTATGTATAGAATGATTTAGTCTTGTTTTTAATTGAATGACAATAGACTTAACTTAATATTAACAAAAAACTTGACTGTTAGCCTGTGCTAGCGTTAAATTGTTATTAGTAGAAGACTAATTCTTAATAGAGTAAACCAGTCTTAGACAGATCATTATTGTTACCTAGATTGTTCTTTGCTATAACTTAACTTATAACTCAAATTATAACGATGGAAGTTGGAAAGTAACAACAAAGTAACTGAAATATAAGAGAGTAGTATTATTATGAAAAAATGGTTTTTTTCAGACAACGGTCAAGTAACGGGTCCTTTCGGATTAGAAGAGTCAAACGATTTAATTGCAAAAAATCCTGACTTATATGCATGGCACCCTGCTTATACTCATTGGGTACCGGTAAGCTGTATTGGTGAATTTAACACCTCAATTACACCACCTCCTCCACCAATCGAAATCCCAAGCGGTTTAATCGATGAATTAGTAGGTGAAGAAAAAGAATTAATCACCACATTAGATCGTATTGATAAAACAATTAAGATCACTTCTGATTCTTTATATGAAATTGATACCGAGTTAGAAAAATACGGTAAAACAGCCCATAATCTAACAGAACAAGTTAAAGTAGTTGTTAAACAAATTGAAGAGCAATATGCCTCTTTACAAAAGAACCTAGCTGATGCGATGAAAACTGATTATTAAACGCACAGTATTAATTAATATAAAATTCCGCGTTAATCACATTAATGATAAAAACGAACGTTAACCGATAAGAGTATTTACGATGAAAAAATGGTTTTTTTCAAATAATGGTAAAGTTACAGCTCCATTAAACCTTGATGAAGCTAAAGATTATTTAGCCGAAAATCCAGAAGTTTATGGATGGCACCCATCTTTTACTCAGTGGAAGCCTGTCTGTTGTATAAGTGAGTTTGCTAGTATATTACCTCCTACAGAGCAATCTCCACTAATTCCTAAAGAGATTTCGGATAAATTCTTAGCTAAGCAACAACGATTAGAAGCTAAACTTACTTCGATTGATGATAGTATCAACAACAGTCAAACTTCCCTTGATAAGTTTGATAATCAAATTGAAGCTTATAAAGATCTGACTAAAAATCTTAATGATGACGTTAAAGGCGCTATTGATAATATTGAAAGAAAATATAACAGTATCAGACGTAAATTAGCACAAGTTAAAGAAGCAGTTAGTATTGCTGAAAAAGAAATGAGCGTCGTTGTAGATGAATTTGATACAAGAATGAGCACAAATGATATATTCATGCCCTCTTGCAACCAAAGCGCAGTAACTCAAAGCAACGTTAATCAAGAGCGCTCTGATCGTGCTCAAGCTAGTAAAGCTAAATTAGCACAGGAAAAATTAGCAACACCACATAAACGTGTTGAAGTTGTTGCTGATAATACCGCTGTTAATAACAATGAATCGATGAAGAAAACAGCCGGACCATCACTACAAGAAGAAACTGCGACGAAAGAAAGCTTTGGCATGAAAAGCATGATGAAGTCTGTATTTAAAGGTGATAGTAAAGTAGATAAAGTTGAAGAAGTTAAAAAAGGTAAAGAAGAACCTTTATCAATGGCAGAACGTCTAAAAATGGCACAGAACAACCATTAATACTTATTAAGAATCAGTACGTTATGTTATAAAAACAATATAAGTTTTTAAGCCTCACATACATAATTTCACAAGCAAAAAAGCCAGTTAACAGCTGGCTTTTTTATGTTCTTTTCTAGACTATGGATAAGTCTAAAGCTAACTAAAGTGTAGCCTCTAACAATGAGAGTACACTTGAACATCTTTAACAATTAATCTACAAAGCGACTATCGCCTTTAAAGACTGATTTCATCATACCATGTACGCTATAAACACTCTCTTTTTCACTGTTTTCGGCGTCATAAGTTGATGCCTTAGCTGGTGAATTTACTTTTCTTTTAACACTCTTAATATACTCATGTTTCATTACAGGTGCACCTCTATACATTTGCTGAGGCTCATATCTTTGTTCTGGTTTAACACTTACAAGCTTAGGTTTATCAGCTATTATTAAATCTTCCTGTGCTGATGTGTCGTTAAAAGCCGCTCCAATAACACTTGCTTTAGTCATACTAACGATATCTGCTGTTCTACTATTTTGTACACAAATTGGCATAGAAACTTGCTCTGCACTCATTCTTGCTTCAAAGTCATCTACAGCATCATTCGTTTCTTTTTTAGCTATGCTAACTGCTTGTCTGACTTGCGTTAGTTTACGCCGTAAGCTGTTATAGTTCCTTTCAATGTTATCAATAGCGCCTTTAACGTCATCGTTTAAATTATCTGTAAGGTCTTTATAGGCTTCTATTAGTGTATCTAAATTACCGAGTGAATTTTGACTATGGTTGATACTGTCAGTTATATTGATTAATTTTGTCGCTAAACGCTTTTGCTTAGCAATAAATTGATCAGACATTATCTTTGATATTGATGGAGAGCGTATAGCTGTAGGCAGTATTTCAGAAAATTCATTAATACAGTTTACTGGCTTCCACTGCGTAAAAGATGGATGCCACCCGTAAACGGCAGGGTTATTAATTAAATAAATTTTTGATTCCGTAAAATCTAAAGGACCCGTTATTTTACCATTGTCAGAAAAAAACCATTTATTCATAATAATTACTACTCTGTTTTATATCCATTATCTTAGGAATAATTAGCAACATTAATAGAACCTCTTGTTTTATTATTGTTGTTTGTAAGTATACTATTAACTATTGTATGTCCTTGAACAAATGATTTATTTTCATCTTATAAACAAAAAAACATCACTATAAAAATTGAACTTAGTGATGTTTTTAATGTTGACTGTACCTAAATTCCTACTTAAGTAATGGAGCTAAATCTGCATTACTTTAGTAGGTTTTTTTATATCTTTTTATGCTGCACTCTCAAATAATACTATTCGAATAAAGAACAAGCCCCCGTTTCAGCAGAGCTTAAATTACGACGCATAAAACCGAACAATTCACGTCCCATACCTTGGTGGTGACCATTCTTTTGGAACAAAGAAATTTCACGGTTAGCCAATTCTTGTTCATCAACAACTAATGTTAACTCACCAGTTTCGCCATCAAGAATGATCATATCGCCAGTTTTAACTTTAGCAATTAATCCACCATCAAGCGCTTCTGGACATAAATGTATAGCAGCTGGAACCTTACCTGATGCACCAGACATTCGGCCATCAGTGACTAAGGCCACTTTAAAACCTTTGTCTTGTAATACTCCTAATGGTGGTGTTAATTTATGTAGTTCTGGCATACCACGCGCTTTAGGTCCTTGAAAACGTACAACAGCAACAAAGTCTTTTTCTAACTCACCTGCATCAAATGCAGTTTGTAACTCATGTTGATCTTCAAAAACAATTGCAGGAGCTTTGATCACTAAGTGGTCGTCCTGAAGAGATGATGTTTTAATCACTGAAACACCTAAGTTACCTTTCATTACACGTAAACCACCATGAGAACTAAATGGCTTAGCAACCGTTGCAATAACCTCATCATCAAGTGATTTTTCTACACAATCAACCCACTTCAATTCACCGTTTTCTAATACTGGTTTTTTAGTATAACGAGACAAACCACGACCACAAACCGTTTCTACATCTTCAAATACAAGACCACCATCAATTAGCTCGCGAAATAACAAGGCCATACCACCGGCTTCTTGAAATTGGTTTATATCGGCATGTCCATTCGGGTAAATACGAGTTAACAGTGGAACTTCTTCCGATAGATCATTAAAGTCTTGGAAGTTAATGATAATACCTGCTGCTTTTGCAAATGCAATAATATGCATTGTCAGATTCGTTGAACCACCTGTAGCAAGTAACGCAACAATCGCATTTACAATAGAGCGTTCATCAACCATTCTGCCAATAGGCATGTAATTGCCTGCTTGTGGTGTTAATCGAGTTGCTTGGCGTGCGGCAGCTTTAGTTAATTCTTCACGTAATTGCGTATTAGGTGCAATAAATGAAGCACCAGGTAAATGTAACCCCATAACTTCAACAACTAACTGATTAGAGTTAGCAGTACCAAAGAAGGTACAAGTACCTGCTGAATGATACGATGCGGATTCAGCATCTAATAAGGCTGCTTCATCAGCTTCACCTTTAGCGTACTCTTGACGTACTCTCGCTTTTTCTTTATTTGGGAGGCCTGATGGCATAGGCCCTGCTGGAATAAATACCGTTGGTAGGTGACCAAAAGTCATACTCGCAATCAGTAAGCCAGGTACAATTTTATCACAGATACCTAACATTAAAGCGCCATCAAACATATTGTGTGATAAGCCTACGGCGGTTGACATTGCTATTACATCACGGCTCATTAGGCTCAAATCCATACCTGGTTGACCTTGAGTAACACCGTCACACATAGCAGGTACACCTGCTGCAACTTGGGCAACACCACCAGCGTCTTTAACTGCTGCTTTAATGATATCAGGATATGTCTGATATGGTTGATGAGCACTTAGCATATCGTTATATGAAGTTACAATAGCGATATCTGAGTGCTGAATACCACGTAGTGATGATTTGTCATCTTTACCACAAGCGGCAAAACCATGCGCTAAATTACCACATGATAAACTGGCGCGATGCACAGTATTTGATTGAGCTGCGTCAATTTTTGCTAAATAGGCAGCACGCGTTTTTGCACTACGTTTTATGATCTTCTCGGTGATATCAACTATTTGTTGTTTCATTTGCTTGATTCCTTACATTTAATTTATTTATACATTTCATTTTATGTCGCTAACAAAGGTTGCTCTTTGTTTACTTTATGAGGTTTTACGCTCACACAGGATGTTAAGGAGCCCAAAATATTTGAGTCTTTAACGTAGGGTGACATAAAAATGCCCTTATCGGCATTTCAAAAATATCTGTATTTTCTAGTGCTTGCTCTAGCACTACTTTTTTATTATCACCACACAAATGTAAAAAGGTATTTTTACTTTGACTTAATGCAGAAAAAGTAAAACTTATACGCTCATGTGGCGCGGTTGTTGGGATAACCTTTAACAAAGCATCTTTATTATCAACCGCCAAACCTTCTGATATTTGTTCACTGCAAGGAAACAATGATGCAGTGTGGCCATCCTCTCCCATACCTAAGATCAATACATCAAAAGGTAAAATACCAGTATCAACTGTAGCAACATTTAATTTATGTAATGCTTCTTCACTGAACGCATCACCTTGCTTTAAATGAAAAAATGTAGCAGATGCCGCTTTATTTTGTAGTAAGTTTTCATGGACTAAACGCGTGTTACTGGCAGCGCTGTCATTATCCACCCAGCGCTCATCAGCTAAGGTAACGGTAACCTTATCCCAATCAATATCGCGTTGTGATAGCGCATTAAAAAAGCCTTTCGGTGTTGAGCCACCAGAGACTGCGATACTTGCTTTCCCGTTTAATTCGATAGCTGCAGCTAAAATATCACTGACAGATTGAGTCAAAGCTAGATCGAGATCATTACGTGTTAAAAATTCGGTTAATGTTTGCATTATTCCACCCACTGGCGATCATCTCGCGCGATTAATGAAATTGAAGAGACTGGGCCCCAAGAACCAGCTGCGTATGGTTTAGGTGATTCCCCTGTTGTCTTCCATGCATCGATAATACTATCTGCCCAAATCCATGCGGCTTCAACTTCATCACGGCTAACAAACAATGACTGATTGCCATTTAAAATTTCTAACATTAAACGTTCATAAGCATCAACTACACGCTGATCTTGATAAGTGTCAGAAAAACTTAAATCTAACTTGTTTTCTTGAATACGCATTTGTGACGCAATGCCTGGTATTTTATTCATCATTTGTAATTCAACCCCTTCATCAGGTTGCAAACGAATCGTTAATTTATTGGCAGGCAAATCACTATAACTGTCTTTGAAAATATTATGAGGAGGCTTTTTAAAGTGTACAACAATCTCACTATGTTTCTTCGGCATACGTTTGCCAGTACGAAGGTAAAAAGGTACACCAGTCCAACGCCAGTTATCTATTTCAGCTTTTATCGCTACAAACGTCTCTGTGTTACTGTTTTCGTTAGCGTCTTCTTCATTTAAATAACCCGGTACAGCTGAGCCTTCTAAAAAACCATCGCTGTATTGGCCACGAACAGCTTTTTCTTTAATATTATCTTTATTAATTGGCTTTAATGCTTTAACAACTTTTAGCTTCTCAATACGAACACTTTCAGCACTCAAATCAGCAGGTGGCTCCATTGCTAACAGCGATAAAACTTGTAGCATATGGTTTTGAACCATATCGCGCATTTGACCTGCTCCATCATAAAATCCCCAGCGGCCTTCAATACCAACACTTTCTGCAACGGTAATTTGTACATGATCAATACTGTCACGATCCCAGTTATTAGAAAACAATGAGTTAGCAAAACGTAATACTAATAAATTAAGTACTGTCTCTTTACCCAAATAATGATCGATACGATATGTTTGGTTTTCTTTAAAATAATCAGAGACTTGATTATTGATGTCTATAGAGGACTCTAATGAATGACCGATTGGCTTCTCCATCACTACACGATCTTGATCCTGTATCAAATCTGCATGATGTAAACCTTTACATATATCGCCAAAAATAGAAGGAGCCGTTGAAAAATAATAAATACGTGTGTCATTACCCGTAGCTAAAGTGTCAGCTAGCTTAGTAAAAGAACTGCTATCTTTAAAATCTAATTCTTGATATACCAAACGGTTCATAAAGCGTGTTACCACTTCATCATTTAGTTGTTCTTTTACAAAAGTGTTTAAATTTTCTAGCACTATTGTTTTAAATTCTTCTAAGGTATGCTCTGGTCTTGCGGCGCCAACTATACGGCTATTTTCATTGATTAAACCACAAACCTCTAATTGATATAATGCGGGTAGTAATTTACGACGAGATAAATCACCTAAGGCTCCAAAAATAACGATTTCACTCGCTGATTGACAATCTAAATTACTCATAGAATTTTCTCTTCTTTCTTATTTAAATTTTGAATGTTATTACTGTGCTTTTTACTCTATTCTTAGTATTCTATTTAGTATTCTACTTTTATATTATTACCATTCTACTTCCATATCATTACTCATACCATTACAGTAATAAGTATCGACAATATTACCATAACCCAATATAGATAATAAAAATAAAGAATATCGAATATAACTAAATTACATAATGCATTAACTTAGCGCTTGTTTAGCCGACAGTAAAGAACTTTTTGTAATTTTACTACAATTTATTTTCTATCTTTGTGCACTTCCCAATTTTTCACCGAAGAATCAAACACGCACAACAAAACACTAAGTCACTGATAAACAAAAACATAACAAACTAACCAGACCATTATCTCAAATTAAATGTAATTGAACAAACACCAAAAATGAAATAAAATTTCATTTTCCTGTTACTTAACAAGAAAATAAATTACAGTATGTATTAAATAGTCCATCTTTATATTGTCGGACTACATTAAATTTTATTTACGAATAATTATAAATATAGCTTTATAAAAATTAAGATCTAGGATCAACCCATAATGAATATATTAGAAAAGATCACTAACGAACTAGACATGCTAAGTAAATCAGAACGTAAAGTAGCTGAAGTTATTTTAGCTTCACCCAATACAGTCATCCACTCTAGTATTGCAGCCTTAGCTAAGCAGGCTAATATCAGTGAGCCAACAGTTAACCGTTTTTGTCGCCGCTTAGACACAAAAGGTTATCCTGATTTTAAATTACATTTAGCGCAAAGTTTAGCTAACGGTACACCTTATGTTAATCGTCACGTTGATGAAAATGATACGGCAGAAGAATATACCGCTAAAATATTTGAATCGACCATGGCTAACCTTGAATTAGCTCGTAAAAGTTTAAACTCGAATGACATTAATCGCTCTGTAGATGTATTAACGCAAGCCAACAAAATTTCATTTTTTGGCCTAGGTGCTTCAGCAATTGTTGCACATGATGCACAGAATAAATTTTTTCGTTTTAATGTACCTGTGGTGTACTTTGATGACATATTAATGCAACGCATGAGTGCTATAAATAGTCGACAAGGTGATGTTGTTGTCGTTATATCTCATACTGGTCGTACTAAGTCCTTAGTAGAAGTAGCTAGTTTAGCCAGAGAAAACGATGCCACAGTAATAGGCATCACCACCACTGGTACACCACTTGCTAAAGAATGTAGTATAATATTGTCGGTAGATGTGAGTGAAGATACTGACTTATATATGCCAATGTCATCACGCATTGCACAGTTAGCTTTAATTGATGTATTAGCAACAGGCTTTACTTTACGCCGAGGTAGTAAATTTAGAGATAACCTGAAAAAAGTGAAAGATAGTTTAATAAGCTCACGCTTTGATAGAAAAGACTGGTAGTGAAAGCCCTTGTTTGAAATATTATTTCATCCATCATTCATAAACTTTATTTAAAAATGTAAGAGGATTCAAATGTCTAGAAGAACTAAAATAGTTGCGACCTTAGGCCCAGCAACTGACGATAAAGAAATTCTAAAAAACGTATTAGCTGCAGGTGTAAACGTAGTTAGACTCAATTTTTCACACGGCAATCCACAAGATCATATTGATAGAGCTAACGATGTTAGAGCAATGGCGAAAGAGCTTGGCATTTATGTTGGTATTTTAGGCGATTTACAAGGCCCTAAAATCCGTGTTTCAACATTTAAAAATGGCCCAATAAAATTAGCCATTGGCGACAAGTTTGAATTAGATGCAACCTTAGAAAAAGGCGAAGGTTGTCAAGAAAAAGTTGGAATCGATTACAAAAAATTAGTACAAGATGTTGGCCCTGGTGATATTTTATTACTCGATGATGGCCGTGTTCAATTGAAGGTGTTATCAACCTCAGACACTTCTGTTTTTACTGAAGTAACCGTTGGTGGGCCATTATCAAACAATAAAGGCATTAACCGTCAAGGTGGTGGATTAACAGCTCCCGCTCTTACCTTAAAAGATAAAGAAGACATTAAATTGGCGGCGAAAATTGATGTTGATTTTCTTGCTGTATCATTTCCTCGTAATGCTGATGATATGCATGAAGCACGTAAACTTGCTCAGGAAGCAGGTTGTAATGCAAGTTTGGTTTCTAAAATTGAACGCGCTGAAGCAGTAAATGATGACGAAATCCTTGATGCTCTGATATTAGCCTCCGATGTTGTTATGGTTGCTCGTGGTGATTTAGGTGTAGAAATTGGTGATGCTGCGTTAGTAGGTAAACAAAAGCACATAATTGAGCGCTCTCGTAAGCTTAACCGCGTTGTTATCACAGCTACTCAAATGATGGAAACCATGATTGAGCAACCAATGCCAACCCGTGCTGAAGTAATGGATGTTTCAAATGCGGTATTAGATGGTACTGATGCGGTAATGTTATCTGCTGAAACTGCTGCAGGTAAATACCCTGTTGAAACGGTAAAAGCGATGGCTAATGTATGTAAAGGTGCTGAACAACATCGTTCGGTAAACAAATCAAGCCATAGACTTGACAGAACCTTTGATGGTGTATCCGAAACTATCGCTTTATCAGCTATGTATGCTGCCAATCATTTACAGGGCGTTAAAGCAATTGTGGCGTTAACCGAATCAGGCGAAACCTGTAAACTTATGTCACGTATTACTTCAGGTTTACCTATTTTTGCCCTTTCACGTCATGAAAAAACTCTTAATACTAGTGCAATATATCGTGGTGTGTATCCGATATCATTTAATTCAATCGATAAAAACCCTGAGAAGTTATCACATTCAATAGTACAAGAATTGAAGCATAAAATTAACCTAACTGTTGGCGATAAAATAATGTTAACACACGGTGATTTGATGGAAATAATTGGCGCATCTAACACATTAAAAGTGTTAGTTGTGAGTGAAGATCACCTTAAGTAACTTTATAATTTATGCATGTTATAGCTAATATTCACACTAGCAATAACGGTATAATTAGATAGTAATTATCTATACAAAAGTTATAAAAAATATTGCTTCTATCCTGAATATTTACCTAAAGACCAGAGGTTATAGCCTCTGGTCTTTTTATTTCTAACACTATAATATTCAGTTCACCAACTCACAATAATTTATATTCATTCTAACAGGTTAACTTATGACAAAAAAACATCTTATCTGGGATTTACCCTTACGAATATTTCATTGGAGCTTTGCTCTTACTATTCTAGGCTCTTGGTACACCGCAGAAAATAAAGATGACTATATTGGTCTACATATCCAATTAGGCTACGTGGCTTTAGGTTTACTCGTATTTCGCGTGCTATGGGGATTTATTGGCCCTAAACATGCCAGGTTTTCCCAATTCATACCCTCACCGAAAAAGTTAATCGCCTATCTTAAACATTCAGATCACGATAAACCGATAGTTGGGCATAACCCTTTAGGGGCTTTAATGGTTATTTTGATGATAGTGTTAATTACTCTACAAGCGGTCAGTGGCTTATTTATCAATGATGATGTTTTTTCATCTGGACCATACTACGGTAGTATCAGTAATGAATTAGAGAAAGTGATGAGCTTTATTCACCACAACAGTTTTAATGTTATGATTGGTGCGATTGTATTACATATTTCAGCTATCACTTATTATGGGCTAGTTAAAAAACAAAATTTAGTGCTGCCTATGATAACTGGTAATAAAACCGATCCAGAAATTAAAGATTCAGATGCAATTCCTAATTCAAAATTACTACTGGCAGTAATAGTTGCAATAATATGCGCCGCTTTTGTTTATTGGTTAGTGATTATCAATGCCCCTGTTGTTGAAGAATATTTTTATTAAACCTCATTCAGCCCTTGGTAACTGAGTCACTCTTGAATTTTAAATACCAACTATTATTAAATTCAAGAGTGATGTTTTACTTATTATGACTCGGGTATTATTTAGACACTCAATACCCAGAATCAATCACTTAAAAGTAATGGCGATATTCAAGCTTTAACTCTTGAAAAGCATTATTTACATTGTCTTGTGTGTCAATATGATAAAAGTCAGCAGAAAAACGTATGCTATCATTAACACCTATTTGTAAGCTTTGTTGTAAACTTACGCGACTACGTTTAGTTTGATCAAATAAAAATTGATATTGCTCAGCTTCAATCAGTAATGTGGTTTTTGGCCAATAATATAAAAATCCTGCATGTAGACCAGGTGCTATTGCAGCATAATGATCAAATTTACGATTAAACTCTAACCTTCCTGTGACCATTAAAAATAAGTAACTGTTATCTAAAGGCTGATAGCTTACACCGCCACCACCTGAGCCTTGAGTTACAAGTACATTTTTATCTATAGTCCATTGTTGCTCTAGGCTGATATTCGCTTGCCAAGACCAAGGAGAGAAAAAACGATCTCTAGCAGACAGCGAGGTTATATCAAGTAGCTCAAGTTTTGCTAACTCTATATCCCCTCCCTTATATGCCCTAATCATCACATTAACCATATTTAGTGACATACCTTCGTAATAACCTGGCATAGGGTCTAATAAATCATGATAACTTCCTCGGTATTGGAACTCTATAAAAGGAGTGTCTTGCGTTTCACCTATACTTGCACCTACCATTGTCGTTTTATGACCAAGATCAGGCCTTACAGGGACATCAATAGGGATAATCAACTCCGACGGATTTTCATTTAAGCGGCGTAGTAATAAAAAGCTTCTGCGTGTCGTGTCCTTAGCTCTGCCATTGAAAGTATTTTGATAACGTAAATATCGATAGGCGCTATCTAAAATCAATTGCTGTTGTTTAGTCGTTAATTTAATAAACTCAGGACTATCTAATACCTTTATATCTTCAGACAAGGCAAGCGCTAAATTCTTTTCGTCGTTAGTTAACATCGCTAATTGTGCTTTTAACTCGGTTAACACAGACGCTCTATAATAAACACTCGAAACTAAATTAACTTGTTCAACCACGCGTACTGTATCTAATGGCATTGCAGTAACAGGAAAATGATTTGCCAAGCCTAAGCCTGGTCTTGCTACATCAAGTAATTCCAGTAAACGAAATGAACAGTTTTCATCAAAGAAATAATAATCAAAGTTTATCCCTTGCAACTCCCAAATATGCGCCAGCATCATGTTTATTTCATCTGCTGTTAAATTTAACTTGTACTCCCATAGATCACGATTCTCAAGACGACTGTATTCTTTAATTTTTTCAAAATATGGGTTTGCTGCAAATTGTCCGGGATAACCACCAGTTAAACCTTTGGCGGCATATAAAAAGCCGTTATCCCCTTCAGTAACCGTTGCACCAAAATTAAGTGCGTAAGATAAATAAGTAGATCCTTGCTCAACATTTTCAGGATCAAAACGTAAAAAAGTATGCCCATACATAGAGGATGGGCTGTTTAATTGTGCCGAGGCGAATACCAACACTACACTGGTTGTATTTAAAGTCGAACGCCAATCCAGGTAATCTTTGCACTCGAAAGGAGTAACTTCTTGTTTAAGGTTTTCAATTCGAGAAAATAAAAATAATGTTCTCGCCGGATACCTACATTGGGTTTTGCCATTACTTTTTAACGCCTTAATGGTTGCTAACAATTCACTTCTTGGATTTGTTGAACCATCTGCAGATAGGAAAAATTTGCTGTCATCAACATAACTCTTTAATGCACTGTCTGATGATTCCACATCAATATGTAATAAGCCTCGCCATTCTTCAGATTTAGATAACTGTGTAATAGTTTCATATTGCTCTGAATAAGCTTTAACAGGTGTCAATAACATTAAAATAATTAATGTTATTGATAAATTAGGTATGTTTGATTTCATAAGTTATGGGGGAGTAAATACTGAACTAGGTTGGCTAAACAAAATGTGGAGAATTAAAAAAGGCTACTGTTAAAGTAGCCTTTATCTTTAATAAAAATAAAAACTAAACAGTATATTTAACTAAAGTTGAATCATTTTTCATTAAAGTGAACATTGAAGTAACTACTTGTTCAGTTGTAGCATTTTCAGATGGGAATAATGTATTAAAGTTGTTATGAAGCGTAGATTTAAATAAAGGGCGATCTTCTTCTGATACACCCAAAGAAACGGCTACAGCTGTAATAGCTTCACCATTACCTCGCGCTACATCTTCGCTGAATTCATCCATAATCATACTTACGTCGATCATTTTTTTACCGCCGTAAGTTAGTGTACCGTCAGTTGAACAACCGTTAGTACCAAATGTCATACCAAAAGTATTATTACCTGTTGAAGTATTGGTTGTTGCAGCAAGTACGTGACTTGGTGTACCTGACTGTCCTTCAAAAAGTAAATTACCCCAACCACATGTGGCACTACCAGGAGCAACAGCTAAAACAGATGTTGATAACGTTGACGCAGCTAAAAATGTTGATGTAATTAATAATTTTTTCATAATAAAAATCCCTATATGTTGTTAACAAATGCTTACTTCTATAATTTATAGCCAGATTATTCTAGCCAATAAATATATTTTTCAATACGACTTCACTTAATCTTTCTTAAAGTCATCATGACAACCGCCGCATGTTTTACCTACGCCGCCAATCGCTTTTTTAATGGCACCTTCGTCACCAGATTTTGCAGCTACCATTAGCGCTGATGATGCAACGGTTAAATTGTTTATATCTTTGCTAAAATGCTCTGGCTCTTGCCAAATTTTAGCTAACGCTTCAGTTTTAACATCAAACTTTGATGTATCAACGCGTGTATAATCAGCAATCATTAATGAAAGTTGATTAATTCGTGTTGAATTTGTTTCAACAACTGCAGCATCTAGTGGAATTTTTCCTTTAGCCATTGCGCCTAGAGCCCCCATATTACTACCTAGTAGTTTAAATATAGATTGACGTAATTCAGTTGCTGATTCTGCTTGTTTTTGAGAGTTAGCGGGTTGTGCAACACTCGAGGTTGCTACCACTAAACTTGTTAAAACAGATAACGCTAAAACACTTTTTTTAATCGCTCTCATTTAATTTCTCTCTTGTGATAGTTATGATTTATACCGCTAGCACGGTTTTCAGGTTAAGGACAAATTACAGTAATATCAACTACTGTCAAATCACTACTTCCCCCTAACTTATCGTATTATAAACAAAAAATACAGTCATTCTCTTATAAGCCGTTAACAATTGTTTTAATTAATGGTGGCCCTTGGTATATAAAACCAGTATAAACTTGCACTAAACTTGCGCCAGCTAAAATTTTCTCATTAGCATCAGCACTCGATGCTATACCGCCAACGCCAATTATTGGTAACTTTTTATCAAGTGCGGCACTTAATAACTTGATAACTTGTGTGCTTTTATCTTTAACAGGTTCGCCGCTTAAACCACCTTGCTCATTTGCAAATTCAAGACCTTCCACGCCTTCACGAGAAAGTGTGGTATTGGTCGCAATAACACCGTCAATTTGATTATCAATTAACGATTTAGCAATAGACTTAACTTCCTCTTCATTTAAGTCTGGGGCAATTTTAACGGCAAGCGGAATATATTTTCCATATTGTTCGGTTAATATTTTTTGCTCTGCTTTTAGCGCCGACAATAAATCGTTTAATGCATCACCATATTGTAATGAACGTAAACCTGGTGTATTTGGCGAAGATATATTAACCGTAATATAGGTCGCTAAATTATAAACTTTACGCATACAATGTAGATAATCATCTTTAGCATTTTCTTCTGGGGTGTCTTTGTTCTTACCTATATTTATGCCTAAAATACCTTTAAAGTTAGCCGCTTGTACTTGTGAAACTAAGTAATCTACACCTTTATTATTAAAGCCCATGCGATTAATTACTGCATTTGCTTTCGGTAACCTAAATATACGAGGTTTGTCATTTCCCGGTTGTGGACGCGGCGTAATAGTACCTATTTCCACAAATCCAAAGCCCATTGCCGCAAAAGCGTTTATACATTCACCGTTTTTATCAAGTCCTGCTGCTAAACCAACTGGATTAGGAAAATCAATACCCATAACTGTTACCGGTTTATTTTGAACCTGTTGCTTATAAAAAAGGTTCAGTGGTGACTTGCCTGTATTTTTTAAGCCTTTAATGGTTAGCTCATGGATGGCTTCAGGATCAAATTGAAAAAGTACTTTACGAATGGCTGGATAAAACATAATGCCTCGGTATTTTAATAGGTAGAAACCAATTTAAATAATAAATCAATCATCTTCAAATGGTATAAATAATCAGGTTCTGCGTTGTGAGCAATCTCAATAGGTAACTATTGCAATATCACTTGGCTTGAACTTGAATGTTTATCCTTATTGAATTTTGAACAAATTTTTAATTCATTTGGTATAAGTTGAATTTATGCGGAAGTAAATTTAAAAAATCCCCGCTATGCGAGGATTTTACCAGTAAACACTAGTATTACAATATAATACCAACTTACTTTGATTAAAATAACTGAGTTATTTATTGCCGCCTTTTCGGTTATTTTTTTGCTTCAACTGGTTGGCAGTTTAAACTTAATAACATTAATTCTCGTAATGCTACTGAGAACTTAGCAAAGTCGTGTGACTGTCCAATTTTAAAATCAGCTAAAATATGTTTCCAACGATCGAGTGGTTGTTTGTTGGTTATAATCCAATCACTAATCAATTGACCTAAATCCGCAACCACTACATCACGTTGACAGCGTAAAACAACCGATGTTAACGAGCGCTGTTGCCAATCTAATTCTTCTCTAAACGATGCCCTAGCCAATGCTTGCCAATGGTTTGCTACTGGTTGGCGAGTTATTTGGTCTAAGAACCAATGTAACTCTAAGCGTGAACCTAATTTAAAATATAAGCTTGCCGCTTGCTCCACGGTACAATTATTTTCCCGGGTAACTTCGGCAATATCCATGGTAGAAAATAAAGTACTTAACTGTGATAAACGTGTAGCAATTTCTTGAGGAACTCCTTCATTCATTAGGTCAGTAGCAACACGAGCTAATGCTTCAGTTTCTTTTGTAATCATAAAGTCTGCTAATTGAGTAGCTAATATAGCAAAAGTTGGCTTGTATAATTCAATTGACTCAGCAAGAGAAATAGTTTTATTTCGATGACGCAAGAACCAACGCGTAACACGTCTAATTGTTCGGCGATATTGAAATAACATTTCAGTTTGAATTGCAGTAGAAATTTTATTATCTAACACTTCAATTTTATGCCAAAACTCTTCTAACTCAAATATCGCACTCGCTACAGTATAACAATTTGCTATTTCAGCAACACTGGCGCCGGTTTCTTCTTGCATTCTATAAACAAAGTTGAAGCCCATATCATTACCAATTTTATTGGCAAGTTGTGTTGCAATAAGCTCTGCTCGTAATGGATGCTGTTGCATTTCATTTTGATATTTGTCACGCAGTTGCTTAGGAAATGCTTCAATTAATAAACGATTATGATATGGGTTATCGGTGATTTCTACGTGTACTAAATCATCTTTTAATACCATTTTGCTGTAGGCAAGTAGTACTGATAATTCTGGACGAGTTAAACCTTTGCCTTGCGCTAGTCTCTCCGCTATCTCTTCATCATCAGGAATAAATTCCAATGAGCGATTTAATTTACCTGCTCTTTCTAGCTCTTGTATAAAACGAACTTGCTCTTTTAGTTGGCTAACGCCTCGCATGGCAGTAATCGATAAAGAATGGGTTTGACGATAGCAATCTTCAATAACAATCTCGCCAACCTCCTCGGTCATGTCATACAATACTTTATTACGTTGTTTGACCGTTAGATCACCGTTTTGTACTAAGGTATTTAGTAGTATTTTGATATTTACTTCATTATCTGAGCAATCAACACCGCCAGCATTATCAACTGCATCAGTATTAATTCGCCCTCCATTAGCTGCGTATTCAATACGTCCTAACTGTGTTAATCCTAAATTTCCGCCCTCACCTACCACTTTCGCCTGTAAGTCAGCACCATTAATACGTAAAGCATCATTCGCTCTATCACCTACCTCTAAGTGAGTTTCTTTTGAGCCCTTAACATAAGTCCCAATTCCGCCATTCCATAGTAAGTCAACTTTCATGCTCAATAATGCTTGCATCAAATCTGAAGGTGCCATGGTTTGTTTTTGCGTACCTAACATTTTCTTTATTTCAGGGGTGAGTTTAATCGACTTTACATGCCGACTGAAAATACCGCCGCCAGCTGATATAAGCGCTTTATTATAATCATCCCAAGTACAACCAGGTAAATTAAATAAGCGTTTTCGCTCTAGATAAGAGTTTGCCGTTTCAGGTGTCGGGTCAATAAATATATGCATATGGTTAAATGCCGCTTGTAAACGAATATGTTTTGATAACAACATGCCGTTACCAAACACATCACCCGCCATATCGCCAATAGCAATACAGGTAAAGTCTGTGGTCTGGCAATTTATATCCATTTCTCTAAAGTGACGTTTTACTGATTCCCAGGCGCCTTTTGCGGTAATCCCCATTGCTTTATGATCATAACCAACACTGCCCCCTGAGGCAAAAGCATCGCCTAACCAGAAGTTATATTCGTCAGATATTGCATTAGCAACATCCGAAAAAGTAGCCGTCCCTTTATCTGCTGCTACCACTAAATAAGCATCATCTTCATCTAAGCGCACAACATCTTTAGGTGGTATAATTTCACCAGCAACAATATTGTCAGTGATATCTAATAAAGCACGAATAAAAGTGCGATAGCATTCTTTACCTGCTTCAAATATCTCTTGACGCGTACCATTAGGCAATTGCTTACAAACAAAGCCCCCCTTAGCGCCTACAGGAACAATAACAGTATTTTTAACTTGCTGTGCTTTAACTAAACCAAGTACTTCAGTTCTAAAATCCTCACTCCTATCTGACCAACGTAAACCACCGCGAGCGACTTTACCGCCGCGTAAATGCACACCTTCAATTTGCGGGGAATACACAAAAATTTCAAATTTCGGGATTGGTAGTGGCATTTCACTGATTTTTTGTGGAAAAAATTTAAATGAAATATATGGTTTATATTTTTTACGAACATCTTTTTGAAAATAGTTTGTTCTTAAAATAGCGTTGTTTATTTCAACAAAGCGCCTAATAATACGATCATCATCAAGATTAACAACTGTATCTAGAGAGCTTTCAATATCAGCCAATAATTTGGTGTTTGCTTTTTCTTTCGCTACGGCTGTTAACTTGCTTTTGGGGTCAAATCGTAATAGAAAGAGTTCAATCAATAATTTAGCTATTTCAGGATAACGAGAGAAGGTATTTTCTATATAACTTTGACTAAATCTCCCTGCAATTTGTCGCTCATATTTAGCAAACGCACGTATAATTGAAACCGCGCGGCCTTCTATTCCAGCGCCCAAAATTAAACGATTAAAGCCATCATCCTCTAAGTCTCCGCGCCATACTTTAGCAAAAGCATCTTGAAACAATATCCTTACTTTAGTTATGTCAAAATCACCTTCACTAGTTAGCGACATAGAAAAATCATGAATCCAATACGTTTCATGGTCATTAGTTTTAATAGCATAAGGGCTTTCACCAATAACTCGTAAACCAAAATTTTCTAATATAGGTAACACTGTACTTAAATGAATTGGTTCTCCTTTATTAAAGAGCTTTAATTTAACTATTCGACTATCTACTTTTTCTTCAACAGGTTGATAAAAAAGCATTCCTAATTCATTTTCAATATCGAGTTTTTCTAGTTGTTCAATATCGACAATGGCTGAACCTGGCAATACATCATCTTTATAAGATTGCGGAAATTTCACATATTTACGACCTAATGTTTTCGCTTCACTTTCACCGTAATTAGCGCCAAGTGCACTTACTAATTTATCATCCCAGCTACGTGCGGCTTCATTTATGTTATTTTCAATTTCTTTCACATCGATTTCTGCTTTAGTTGAGTTAACACGAACAATATAATGGGTTCTAGCATGTACAGACTCTGAGAAGAACGTTGTAAATTCAACTTCCTGTGTGCTATTAAATGCGTTTTTCAATAATCTTTGAGTTTCTATACGTAACTTAGTGTTATACCGCTCTCTTGGTACATAAACCATACAGGAATAAAAGCGGCCAAATACATCTTTACGCACAAACAAACCTGTATAGTCTCTTTCTTGCAGTTGCAAAATACCCATTACTATGTGAAGTAATTCTGCTACCGATGACTGTAATATTTCATCTCTTGGATACGTTTCTAATATATTGATTAGTGCTTTATAGTGGTGTGTACCATTTGAAAATGGCGAGGTAGCGCAAACAGCTGCAACTTTAGAACTAATAAGTGGTAAGTCTAATACGCTGTTAGTGTAATAAGTTGAACCAAACAAGCCTATAAATCGATGTTCGCCGATAATATGACCATTATGATCAAAACATTTAACTCCGATATAATCAAGTTGAGCAGGTCGATGAACTCGAGATTTTGTATTTGTTTTAGTTAAAATAAGGTGGTTTTCACCCAAGGCAACGTTTCGTCCTGCTTCATTTAAGCTAGAGATTAAACGAGCTTTAGAGCCGGTAGAGTTTTTCATTAAACCTAAACTAGTCTTAAGATCTGGCGATAACGATATGTCGCCTTTTACAGGTTCAACATCGTAATATCGATACCCCATTAAGGTAAAATTATTATTATATGCCCAGTTTAAAAAGTTAAGGGTGTCTTCTTTAGCCGATTTAGTCCCTGGTAATTTAGCTTTATTCACCTCTTTTATGACCTGATTTAATCGAGATAACATAGCTTCCCAGTCGTTTACTGTTAGTCGAACATCTTCAACCACAGAGAGTAAATCAGCTTGGATGGCATCTAACTCAGCCTGTTTAGTTTGTCGATCAATTTCAATTAAGAATACTGTTTCTTCCGAGCTAGATTTTATTTTTTTATCTTCCACTGAGGCAAGTTCAATTACCGCTAAACTGTCATCGCGTACAATTTTAAGCGGAGAATTTAGCATTAAATGTGGCGACAAACCTAAACGATTTAGCGCTATACGAATAGAGTCAACTAAAAAAGGCATATCCTGAACAATTACTTCAATAATAGTATGACTTGATTTCCAACCATTCTCACTCACCGAAGGATTATAAACGTGAATAATTGGCGTGTTTTCTTTATGTTTATTTAGTGTTCCCCATAAACTTAATACTGCACCATACATATCACTGTCGTTGCGATTTTCTAAATCAAAAGATGACATATTGCCATAAAGTAGTCCGGCAAACTTCTCAATAAGCGGTGCGGTGTTACTCGCAACTTTTTGATGAATAAGTTTGGCTACATTGTTAATTATTACCGAAGACGAACCATTTGCTAAAGCCATGAAAGTTTCCTTTTCCTTGTATAAAGAAAGTTTGAATTAACCCGTTGCCCATTGTTTATTTTATTAAAAAGTAATTATTAAAAGTAAAAGCAAGTTATCCGTACAATCTGTAAGTATGTTACTTAGTTACCTGTAAATTAGAATAGACTAATACATAAGTTTTATGAAAGATTTAAGGCTTTTACAAGAATTCTTCGTATTTTTTAAACAAAATTAGGTAATAATCCTGTTTTAGCTAAATATCTTCTTTAATATCCTCTAAAGTATTCCCTAAAGTTTTACCTAAAATATTGTAAGTTGTTATTTGTGCCTCAAATTTTATTAATGTTAATTGGGGATATTTATAACAAAAAAGCACTTAATCAATACTATTATGTATTAATTAAGTGCTTAGTATTTATTCTCTATCATTCACCGAGTAGATTATGAATAATTATTGCTAATTAGCCTATTTTTTCCTGTTTATCATCTGCCCATAAAAAAGCTGAAAGCGCTGGTAAAATAATAATAGCCGCGAGCATGTTTACCAAAAACATAAAGGTGAGCAAAATCCCCATATCAACTTGAAATTTCAAATCAGAGAAGAACCAAGTAGATACACCTATGGCTAATGTCAATCCGGTAATCAGTACCGCACTACCACGCTCTTTTAATGCTGCAAGATAGGCATCATGTATTTTCATTCCACTATTAAGTTTTAAACTCATGGTAGACAGTATGTAAATACCATAGTCAACACCAATACCAACTCCTAATGCTATTACTGGTAGGGTTGAAACAGTTAATCCAATATCAAGAGCGGTCATTAACCATTGCGCTAAAGTCGATACAACATATAAAGGTAAAACAACCACTAACGTTGCTCGAACACTTCTAAAACTAATTAAACATAACACAATCACAGCGCCATAAACATATATCATCATAGGTAATTGTGCAGCTTCTACGGCTTCATTAGTTGCCGCCATAACGCCTACCGGACCAGAAGCTAGGGTAAATTTAACTTGTTCACTACCTAGGTCAACCGCAGCCGCTTTAACCGCATCAACAACAGTATTAATAGTTTGTGCTTTATGATCTTCTAAAAATAAAATAACAGGCATTACACTACAGTCATTATTGAGTAAGCCACTTGATGAAGGTACTTGCGCAATTGACTGCACAAGGGTTTGTTGATTTCGAGGTATAATACGCCATTTAGGATTCCCCTCGTTATACCCAGCATTAACTAGCTTAGATATTGAAGACAAACTTACCGCTGATTGCACCCCTGGTACATTCTCCATTTCCCACTGAAAACGATCAATCGTTGACATAATATCAAATGAAGTACAAGCATCAGCTGTGGTTTCAACAATAACAGACATGTAATCAACACTTATTGCGTATCTATCTGTGATTAAAAAAGTATCTTGGTTATACCGTGAAGACTCATGCAATGCAGGCGCTCCTGCATGCAACTCACCAATTTTAAGCCCTTGTCCTTGATAAAAACCTACCGCAAATAAGACAGCGGTTATGAATAGAATAACTCGAGCACGCCCCCGTTTTGCAAAGCTTGCTATAAATGTCCAGAAGACGCTATCTTCACTAAGTACTCCAACTTTGGCATTAGCTTTTATTTTTGTATATGAAAGTAGTATAGGTAACAAAACCAGATTGGTTAAAATAATCATCGCCACACCAATTGAAGCCGTGATCGCAAGTTCTTTAATAATACCAATATCAATTGAAAGTAAGGTTAAAAAACCAACCGTATCTGATAATAAAGCAACACCACCGGGAATTAGTAAAGCAGCAAAACTTGCTTGCGCAGCTGCTGCAGCATCTAATCCAGAGCTAACTTTTTTTACCACCGAATTAATCATTTGAACGCCATGACTAACCCCAATAGCAAATACCAGAAACGGTATTAAAATTGACATTGGATCTAGGCCAAAACCTAAGCTTGACAACATTCCCATTTGCCAAACAACAGCAACAAGCGAACAAAATATAGGTAAAATAGTTAACCGAATAGAGTGACTAAAGATGTAAACCATTATCGCGGTAATACCAATAGCTAACGCAAAAAATAACACAACACCTTTAGCGCCCTTGGCTACATCACCTACCATTTTAGTAAAACCAATGATGTGAACACTGATGTTTTCATTTTCAAAACTCTGCCGAACATCTTGCTCTAACGTTTGCGCTAACTCGAGAGTATCAAGCTTTTCACCAGTATCCGGATTAAGGTCTAATAGTGCAGTTTTTACCATGGCGCAACTATAATCATCGGCGATCATACTTCCAACAATACCAGCTTTTTCTATATTACTTTTTACTACGCCTAAACCTTCCTCAGAAGGTTGAAAATCAGCAGGAATGACAGGCCCTCCGGCAAAACCGTCTTCCACAACTTCGACAAAACGAGTACTTGGTGAAAACAAAGATTTAACTTGAATTCTATCAACACCTGGAATAAAGAAAAGTTTGTCGTGAACGCCTTTTAGTGCGTTAAAAAATTCGGCATTAAAAATATCGCCATGAGTATCACATACCGAAATTAAAATATTATTCGCACCTCCAAAATTTGCCCTATGTTTTAAATATGTTTTCATATAACTATGATTCAAAGGAATATTTTTAGTAAATGATGCATCGAGCTTAATTTGTGTTGCTTGGTAAGTAAAAAAAACACTGGTGATAACAAATAACATTAGCACCACAAGTTTATGACGAAAAAGAGCCGTTTCAATTTGGCTAGTAAGAGTTTTTTTCATAGTAGTTATTCCGAGCGTTATTTTTATAATACTTTTGTGATGAGTTTTTGTTTAGGACGATGCTTAATTTACAGTTTTACGTTAAAAAGCTATGACGTAAAATGTTTAAACGCCATAAGCTCATTTAGCCGTAATGTTAAGCACTTTTATCCCAACATCAGATACCGCTAATAATTTATTTTTAAACCAAATACCAGCAATCAACGGTTTACCATCTTTTTGTTGTTTATGTGTAAAAGTAAGGCCATCATCAACACTTACGAGTAACATACCATTGTTACCTAATATAAAAACCCGTTGTTCATTCGCTAAGACAATATCGTTTAATAACGCCGTTGTATCGGTTTCACTCTCTTGCCAAACATTGTCGTTGGAACTGAGTCTATAAACATGTCCTCTAAGCCCTGCCACCAATAAACTATCACGTGAAGTACGTGCTAACGTGAAAAAAGAACCATTATAAAATTTATCAAATTTTTGCCAGGATATTCCAAAGTTATCACTTTGTGCTAATAATCCCGACTCTCCGAGTAAGAACAAGCGTTCATTTTCAACCACAATGCCGTTAAAATGAGGCAAAATAAAGGCAATTTCATCTAAATAAGCGGCTTCGTCTTCTGTTTTCAAATCGTTGATATAATCAACATCTTCGCTTAATAAAAACTCTTGATGAAATTCACTCTGCCAAGTAACCCCACCATTATTTGTACGAAAAAACTGACCATAAGCTCCAATAGCAATACCTTGTTGCGCATTTTTAAAGTAGACATCTAACAGCGGTTTTTCCAATAAAGGTAAATATTGCTGTATTTGCCAATTAAGCCCGCCATCACTACTGTGTAATATAGTGGCATCATGGCCTACTGCCCAGCCAAGCTGTTCATTTAAAAAATAAACTCTGGTTAATGTAGCTTGTACCGGTACATTGGCTTGCTGCCAATTTTCTCCATCATTAGACAGTAAAATATGTCCATAATGACCAACAGCAACTACTTTATCAGTCCCAACAGGTGAAATATCTAATAATAGCGATTGACTTGCTAATGCGGATTTTGTCGCTGGCTTAATTTTAGATTTTAGTAATTCTTCTGGGCTTTGGTCGATACTTTGTGCAAAACCAGTAGAAGTGATCAAAAGGGATGTAAAAATGATAAAAGTAACGAATACGCGCATAAAACTACTCTTTGGGTGTTCAAGTGATTAGGTGAATATTGCTTGATTAAGATTTAAGTTAAGCATTAAGTTAAGTATATAGCTTGCTGTATAGTTAAGTAATACCAATCCCACGTTTTCAACAAGGGACTTTAATTAGATATAAAAATTTCCGTTGTTCATTTCAGTTAAAATAAAAACGGCCAACATATAAGTCAGCCGTTTAGTATTAACAATTATCTACGCCCTTCTCGTCTTAACGCGGCTGGTGTAAAATCGCCTTCATCGAGCTTGGTGGTAAAGTCATACATATCCGCTTCATTATCAAGACCAAGAGCAATATAACGACGTGATTGTAGATCATGAAATACATCTAGGGTTGACCAAAGTGTTGGCACTTCATAATAATTTACCGTATGAGCGATACCTACGCGGTAAAGTTCATCTCGGTTATCATAAATATCGGTTACTGCAACTTGCCAGCTATCTTCATCAATATAAAAAATACGTTTTTTATAGATATGACGCATACCTTCTTTTAGGTTAGCTTCAACCACCCATACCCGATGTTTTTCATAACGCACTAATTCAGGGTTAATATGACCCGCATGTAAAATATCTTCATATTTTAATTTATCGCTGTGTAGTCGATAATCATTGTAAGGGATTAATAGCTCTTGCTTACCTTTTAAAGTCCAGTTGTACCTATCTGGCGCACCATTGTACATATCAAAATCATCAGTTGTACGTAAACCGTCTGAGGCTGTACCTGGTGCATCATACGCAACATTAGGTGCACGACGAACACGGCGCTGACCAGTATTATATATCCACGCTTGACGTGGCGTTTTAATTTGATCCATGGTTTCATGAACGAGTAAAGCAGAGCCCGCCAGTCGAGCTGGCTCTGTTACATTCTGTTTGAACTTAAATAAAATATTGCTTTCTTCAAGTTCCGTCGGTGAGGCCCCTTTAATATTATAAGGTAATACCAAGGCTTCATCTAAACCTACATAGGTAAAGCTTCCTGAAGCGGTGGGGGCTGCTTGCCCTGTCTGACGAATAACACTTTCACCGCGATAACGTAATGAATGATTCCAAATTGCTTGCAAACCATTTTCAGGAATTGGAAATGGGATGCCCACTGCAGCTTGTTTTATACCATTACCGCCATCATCTAGCGTTGCTCTGGTCGAATTATCTATAACCGCTTGGTATACATAGTCGGGATAAGAAGCACTACGATGCGTTTTATAGATATTCATTTTGTAAGTTTCAGGGTAAGTCTCAAACAGTTTAACTTGACCTTGAGTTAATACATCTTTGTACTGATCAACATTTTTAGCTGTAATAGTATATTCAATTTTGTCATTAGGATAAGGGTCAACATGATGATCACCCACTTTATATCCGGCAGGAAACTTTGTAATACCGCCTGTCCAAGCTGGGATCGTACCATCCTTGTTACCTGCGCGTACGGCACCAAGAGGGGTTAGATCAGTTGATAATGTTGCTGCTTGCTCTATTGTTATTTTAGCTAGCGCATTTGTTGAAAAGCCTACCGATAAAACCATAGGAATGGCTATTGATAATGCGGTGACTTTATTCATACTTTTTTTCATGATGTATGCCTTAAAATTAGATTGAATATTTGATGCTAAAAGATGCGTAGTCACGATCGCTCATTTGATTGGTTGTACCAACACCACCGAAGAAACTATTAAAAGTTAAATCTGCTGACCAGCTACTTTGGTACTCAAAATTAACACCTAATGATACGCTTTTTCTTTCTTCAATAAACATAAAGAGTGGATCTGGTGTGATACCTGAAACGTCATGTGCAAATACAACTCGTGGCGCTATATTAATACCGGCAATAACGTTAGTATAATCAAGCCTTGCTACAGCGCGATAACCCCAAGCAAACTCAGTTGGGAATGGATTGGTTTCAACCCCACCTTGTAGAGCGTTCTCCAAACCAGGGCTATCTGCAATACCACCACTACGAGACGTTCCAGGGCCGTTTAAACGTAACACGTCAGGATTTGGCATATCATTTATATTAATCCCCCCCACCTCAATAAGACCTGCTAATTGACTTGCTCCTAAAGTTGGGCCAAACAGCTGTGTTATTGTCATTTGCGCTTGAATAGTATCAGATAGAATATAACCTTTAGCATATTCACTTGAGCCATAAGTAGAACCGTCAGGTTTAACCATTTGCGATACACCATCTAAAGCTTCATAAGCCGGGTTACCCGTATTAGCAAGCTGTTGTGGTACTGCGGCAAATAAAAGCTCTACATCATCAATTTGAAAAGCCTCATCTTGACGATACGTAATTTCACCTGCAAAAGCTGTCGTACCAATCCCGGTATTAAAACTTAAAGCATACATTTGTATATCTTCAGGGTAATCTAGCTCAACACGAGAGAAGCTATTTAAATCGGTGTAGTTATCTTCGGTAATGGTTGTTGTTGCTAACAAACCTACATCACCGCCAATAGATTCAGGACTAAAGTTTGCAGTAATACCTGAGAATATAGGACGTCGACTATGATAATTAACATAGTATAAACTTAATTCGGTGTCATTTAGCTCGGGTATAAACCAAGATAAACGTAAACCATATTGGCCGCCGTCATCGGGTTCGTTTTCAGCGCTTGTACCTGGAGCTCTTAGCGTAAGGTTTGCTGCATAGGCTGAATATATTTGCCCTGCTGCTGCAGATGCTGCAGCTATTACTTCAGGATCACCACTAGCGATAGCAGTTCGCATTGAGTCGCCAATGTCATTAAGGTTTGCGGTTAAATAATCTAAATTCATGTCTGGATTTCCGCCAAAACCGAGTTGAACATTATTATATTGTCCACCATCACCAGCAAAATCATTAGTAGAAAAATAACTGCCTGGTGGTGGTAATACAGTTTTTTCCCAGCTGTATTGATAGAACATTTCAACACTAAAGTTATCTGTAACGCCTAAAGACGCCCATAAAGCACCAAAAGGAATAAATGCTTCTTTGATTTCAGCTCCAGGTGCGCGTAAACGAGCGATATCAACAGGGTTAATTTCACTAACACCATGTTGTATTAACGTACTTTCACCCCAACTAATAACTTGATCACCAAGGCGCACTGAAAGTGGCATATCACCAATTTCAAAATTACCGTAAATATAAGCATCTAAAAATCGAAAGTCTTCACAAACTTGTTCTTTAGCATCTTTATCACGACAAGGATCATAGGTAGTGTTTGTTAATGAATTTGTCCATGCTCGGTCTTCATTCATCATTGCATAATCATAAAAATACATAAAACGAACGAACATACCAACGTTTTCATAATGTACGTCTAACTCATGTAAACCTTTGAGCATGGTAGAAAAGCTTTCACCTGCATTGTAGCTTAAGTTGCCATTATCACCATTCGTTGAATAGCTACCAGCGCCTTGCGCCCAAATATCTTCTTTGGTTGGGTTTGGCGCATAAACTTTATAGTTACTAAAGTCGATTCCATTATTGGCATTATTTGACTTACCAACATTATCGTTCCAGTTGCGATCTTCGGTACGCCAACTGGTACCCGCACTAAAGGTAGAATCAAAAGTGATCTCTACATCAGACACATCCCACCTTGCAGCTTGTGCCGTATTAAATGCTGACGTTAACAATGACATTGAAACTGCTGCGGCAATGCCAACAGCTAAAGGTTTTTTGGAAAAACCAGGTTGCGACTTATGTTCCATCGAATCTATCCCCTATTCCTGATATGCTCAGAAGCTATAAAATCACTAAGATTTAATCCATAGTGATTGCTATAAATTGTTAATGTTATTTATTATCTTTTTTATTCAACTTTCTATTTAACTTTTTATTTAATATTAGTTTTATTATGTAGTTAACGAATCAATAATTACATCATTTAACTTAGGTAGCAAGTCTAAAAATAGGAGTTAAAACTCTATATTTTAAGGACTTGCATCATAATAAGCAGCTATTTAATCCTCTCGTTTAAAACTAGCGTTTAAATCACAAAAATACAATTAATTATCGTAATAATATTTATTTTATAAGCTAATGAAATATCACCCATTAGTTTACTTAACTATAGTCGATAATTCACAAAAAAGGTCAGACCACTGTTTCAAGTATTTGCTCTATATATCTAAAGATAGATTGGATTAGCGTAGTTTTGATAAAGATAAAAATTTATTTTGCTGTGTTTCTAAGCAAAAACTACCCTGTACACCATTTAAGGTAAGGTATTTTCTCAGGTGCATCGCGGGAAATTGAACTTTAATGCCTTGATTTGTAGTTACCACTACATTTTGAATTTTTCCTTGGTAATAAGGCAGAAACTCGTTAGCAGTGATTTTAATAGAGAAGTAATATTTCATGTTTTGCTATTGTAATAGTATAGACATTAGAACGCTTCATGGTAGCAATGCGCATTAATGCCGTTAATTTATTAGATAACCTGACTCAGTTCTAACTCTGGATGATTAACTTGATAAGCGTTTCAAAATTAAATGGTCGATATAATTTTCTCATAATATTTTCACAAAACAATGATAGTTTATTCGTTATCAACGCATTTTTATATATTCTTTACGTAACTGTTACTAAGTATCAATTACGTAAAGAACGAGTAAAATAGCGTTGTTGTGTAGTTTAATTAAGTAATATTGCTTATCCAGTTTTCAGGTTAAGTAAGTTTAATCAATTAACGCCGCATCAAGTTTTTCTTTTAAGTCATTCGACAAATTAGGCAATGCGTGTAGCGTTATTAATTCAGCCTTCATTAATTGTTGATGCGCAGTTGCAAAACTTTTATATTGAATAAGTGGTGTAACCAACCTTGACGCCACTTGTGGGTTAATTTCATTCATTTTAGCAATTTGCTGCGCTAAAAATTGATAGCCCTTACCTGTTTTACAATGAAAGTATTTAGGGTTATTCATCGCAAAAGCACTGATAATTGATCTCGCACGGTTAGGGTTTTTCAAGGTAAATTGTGGGTGTTTAAGTAAATCATTTAGCTGAGTGAATATATCGTCACTGACAATTGACGCACCTATTGCAAACCATTTATCCATCACTAACGTTGTATCGTGCCATTTATTCTCAAAATGCTGCAACTGCTCACTTAAATCGGGCAAGTTAACTTTTGCAGAGCAAGTAAGCGCTGCTAATGTATCTGTCATATTCTCTTGCGTTATATCATTATTATTAGCTGCTTGTTGATACTGCTCCGCAACTAAGTATTGATATTCCGGTAAACGACTTAAATAACTTAAACAAACATTTTTTAACGCTCTATTGGCGACACAATCTTCTTCACCTACTTGCTGACAAGCTTGATAAGTTGCTAGTAATTGTTGTTGAGCACCCTGTGCGATAAAAAGAGATAGTGTGGAAATAGCATCAAAAAGCGCTAACGGTTCAATATCTATCATTAACCCTGCAGCTTCATCAAAACTAGGTAATGAAATTTGCTCCGCAATAAAGGCTCGGTCTTCCCCCCCCATTAACATCGAATTTATCGCATCAATTAATGCAGGAGAGATCACATAATCCGCATCAAAGGTTAAATGTTGAATATATGACATTAATAATTTTTGACCTGCATCCCAACGACAAAAGCTATTTTCTGCATTTTTCATCACGGTTAACAAAGCGGTTTCATCTTGGCTAAAATCTAATTTAACCGGTGCACTAAAATCAGCAAGCATTGCTAATGTTGGTTGTTGGCTAAAGCCACTAAAACTCCACGTTTGTGTGTCTTGCGTTAACTCAAGTAATTTGGTTTGATTTAAATTACTTGTATTTACGCTAGCATTGGTATCAAAGTCTTTATTGATAAGCTCTATTTTAATAGGAATATGAAGTGCTTGTGGATTTTCTTGTTTCTTAGTAACCGGGGATTGCTGTGATAACGTTAGCGTATATATTCCCGTTGCTGCATCAAAAGCTTGTGCAACTTTTATTACTGGTGTGCCATATTGGCTATACCATAATTTAAATTGAGTTAAATCTTTACCACTGGCATCGCTCATTGCGTTAATAAAATCGTCGCACGTTACAGCCATACCGTCAAAACGAGCAAAATAAAAATCCATGCCTTTACGGAAATTTTCAACACCGATTAAGGTATGTAACATACGGATAACTTCTGCGCCCTTTTCATAAACAGTTAGGGTGTAAAAATTGTTCATCTCTAATACTTTTTCAGGACGAATAGGATGCGCCATCGGGCCTGCATCTTCAGCAAACTGCAATGAACGTAACACCCGAACATTTTGAATACGGGTTACTGCACTTGAATGCATATCGCCGCTAAATTGCTGATCTCTAAAAACCGTCAAACCTTCTTTTAAACTTAACTGGAACCAGTCACGACAAGTTACACGATTACCTGTCCAGTTATGAAAGTATTCATGAGCAATAACCGCTTCAATATTGAAGTAATCACTATCGGTTGCGCATTGACTATCAGCTAATACAAATTTTGAATTGAAAACATTTAAACCTTTGTTTTCCATCGCTCCCATATTGAAAAAGTCGACAGCAACAATCATGTAAATATCTAAATCATATTCCAAACCAAAGGTTTGCTCGTCCCACGCCATTGATTTTTGTAATGACACCATGGCATGTTCTGCTTTAGCTAAATTACCTTTATCAACAAAAATTTCAAGAGCCACTTCACGGCCACTCATAGTCGTAAATTTATCTTCAAGTAGATCAAAGTTACCCGCAACTAAGGCAAATAAATAACAAGGTTTTGGAAACGGATCATACCAAGTAACAAAATGTTGATTACCCGGTAAATCACCACTATCAATTTTATTGCCGTTAGATAATAAAAATGGATATAAGGTTTTATCGGCAGTCACCTTAGTAGTGAAAGTTGCCATCACATCAGGTCGGTCAAGGTAATAACTAATGCGTCTGAAACCTTCCGCTTCACATTGTGTACAAAAAGCATCGCCCGATTTAAATAAACCTTCTAACGCGGTATTTTCTAAAGGATTTATTTCGGTGGTAATAATAAGCGTAAAACTATCACCTTCTGGTAAGCTACTCGCAGGAATCGTTAATAATGTATCATTAAGTTGATAGAGTTCGGCGTGTAACGGTTGATCATTAAGTACTAATGAGATTAGGGTTAAGTGTTCACCATTTAGCACTAATGCTTGTTGATGATCTCCTTGTTTAACTAACTCCAACTCATTGATGACCTTAGTGCTAGTATCGGCGAGCTCAATAGATAAGTTGACAGTATTAATTGTAAAGTCAGCTGGTCGGTAATCTGCTAAAAATCGTGGTTCTGTAGATGACATGATAAAGCCTTGGGTAAAGTTAAAATTAATCAGTAATAAGCTGCGATGTATTTGTACTACGTATTTTTGTTACAACAATTGTCTTAATATTGAATCCAATAAAACCATAAACAACTGCCAAAATAGGCGTCATCCAATTAAAGAAACAATAATAGATATAATCAAGTGGATTAACTAATAAAACCGCTGACATATAAACCGCACAAGTATTCCAAGGAATAAGTGGCGAAGTTATTGTAGCTGAGTCTTCAAGGGTGCGACTTAACACTAAAGGATCTAATCCTCTGCGCGCATATTCTTCTTTATACATTCGCCCTGGCATAACAATAGACATGTATTGATCCGCGGTTAATATATTGGTGCCAATACAGGTTGCGACTGTGGTTGCAATTAAAGCTCCTGTCGATTTGACTGATGAAAGTATGGTATCAACAAATTTTTTCAACATACCTAAATGCTCTAATACCGCACCGAAACTTAATGCACACATAATGAGCCAAACAGTATTTAACATACTAGACATACCGCCGCCACTAAGTAAATCATTAAGCTCACTGTTACCCGTTTCGATCACTACCCCATCAAAAAATGCAGTCCATACAATAATAATATTCGCACTTAAAGTATCTGTTCCGCTTTGTGCTATACGAAGAATAAGGTCTTGTTGAAAAATCACTGCCCATATACCGCCAATAATAGCGCCTATAGCCACAGCGGGGAACGCAGGAACTTTTTTTATAGCTAATAGTAGTAACACGAGTAACGGCACTAAATTATAAAGTGATAAATCAAATTGCTCGGCAAGTTGTTGACTTAGTATATTGATCGCTTGATTATCAGTTTGAGTTGTTTCGGTGAAGCCTAGAAACATAAAAAGTATTAATGCTGTAACCATTGATGGTGCCGTTGTCCAAAACATATAACGGATATGCGAAAATAACTCGCTACCTGCAATAGCCGGTGCTAAGTTAGTTGTTTCTGATAATGGTGATATTTTATCACCAAAATAAGCTCCTGAAATGATACTTCCTGCAGTAATTGCTGGTGATAATTCTAAGCCTTGGGCAATACCTATTAAAGCCACTCCAATGGTTGCAGCTGTGGTCCACGAGCTACCAATACTCATTGAAACAACAGCACACATTACACACGCAGCAACGTAAAACCAGGTAGGGTCTAATATTTTTAATCCGTAATAAATCATCGTTGGAACTGTGCCTGACAATAACCAAGCGCCTATTAATGAGCCAACGGCTAATAAAATAAGCACAGCCCCTAACGAAAGTGAAATCCCTTGGATGATTGCATTTTCAAGTTCAGACCAGTGATACCCATTTTTGATACCAATAACAACGGCTACGCCCATTGCTATAAGCAATGCTATTTGATTCGGTCCATAAGATGAATTATCACCAAAATAATTAACCGCCATGGTTAATAATGTAATGAGCGTAATTACAGGAATAGCGGCATCTAACAAGGTAGGTTGTTTGACTTTGGAGTTAACACTTATAGTCGTCTCAGTGCTAGACTGATTGCTATTATGTTGTGAATGATTGCTATTAATAATCGAATACCTAAAAGAAGAGTTATTATAAATAATAAAGCCGCCTCAATGGGCGGCTCTATTACAACACTATTTTTTAGCCAGTTTATCTAACGCGATATAGTCAAAAGTAATCCGAGCAGCCTCATCTAAAAATGGGTCTACATCATCTAACTCATCCGTTAAGTCATCTAAGTCAGTAACCTTCTCTTCACCGAGAAGTACTAGCTGTTCGTTGACTCTAATTAGACGTTTCGCTTTATTTTCTTCTCGTTCAGTTTGACGATTAACAAGATTTAGGGAAACTGTTTTATCATCTTTTTCTGCTTGATAAATACTGATGTCTTCTAACAAATAATTAAATTCAGGGTTAGTTTTAATTCGCTCTAAATAGCGTGGTGTTAAATAAGCAATATCAGCACTTAAATCATTCAATGGTGTGTAGTTAGCTCTTTGAATATGATCCCAAGGTAAGGCATTTTCTTCTTTACTTTCACCCCAGTCTTCTGGGTCTATTGCTGTTGGAAAAGAAATATCCGGTAAAACACCACGATGTTGAGTACTACCACCATTAATACGATAAAATTTAGCTATGGTATATTGAATGCTGCCAAATGGCTTTTCATATAAGTCATATACGCGACCTAAACCTCTATGCTGCTGCACAGTACCTTTACCAAAAGTATGTTCACCAATAATAATACCACGACCATAATCTTGAATCGCTGCAGAGAATATTTCAGAGGCAGAAGCACTGTATCTATCTACCATGACGGTAAGCGGACCATCAAAGTAACTGACTCCGTCTCTGTCACCTTGTACTTCAATACGATTTGCACCATCTCTAATTTGAACTACAGGGCCTTTATCAATAAATAACCCTGTTAATAATGATGATTCAGGTAAAGAGCCACCACCATTACCTCGTAAATCAACGATAATACCTTCAACACCTTGCTCTTTTAATAAAACAATTTCTTTTTTAACATCTTGAGACAAATTATTATAAAAACTAGGAATAGTAATAACGCCAAGTTTTTTACTGTTTTCCATTTCTGGGTTTTGTAAATAAACTTCTGATTTTGCTGCTCTGTCTTCTAATTTAATAATATCGCGAACAATAGAAACAATTTTTATATTTGCTGCATCGTCACTATCTTCCGGTAATATTTGTAAACGTACGGTTGTACCTTTAGGGCCTTTAATCAGTTCAACAACATCATCTAAACGCCAACCAATGACATCTTCAAAATCATCATCAGCTTGAGCAACACCAACAATTCGATCTTTAGATTTAAGTTGTTTGGATTTATCTGCAGGACCACCCGTGATCACACGTTGAATAACAGTATAGTCTTCTTCTGAACGTAATTCAGCGCCAATCCCTTCAAGAGATAAATTCATATCCACTTGAAAACGTTCAGCATTACGAGGAGATAAATAAGACGTATGTGGCTCTACAACACGAGAAAAGCTATTCATAACCAATTGAAAAGCATCTTCGCTTTCATTTTGTTTTAACCGCTTAATCGCATAGTTATAACGTTTGGTTAGAACTTCTTTGATCTTCGGCCACTCTTTATTAGTAAGAGTTAAATTCAACACGTCAGACTTGACTTTTAAACGCCATAATTCATTTAACTCAGCTTCACTAACAGGCCAAGCAGCGTCTTCACGATCAAAGGAGTAGACTTCTTTTTGCGTAAAGTCGAATGGGTTTTTACCATCTTTCGTTTCTAATAAACTAATCGCATATTCGTAGCGCTCTAAGCGTCTTTGCATATTTACATTATAAATTGCATAGGGAGCTTCTAGTTTGCCGCGCATTAGAACAGTATCGAAATCTAGACGATATTTTTGAAAGCTTTCAATATCGCTAGCTAAAAAGATATTACGGGCATAATCAAGTTGTTTGATATATCGGTCAAAAACTTCCGCAGATAAAGCATCGTCAATTTCAACTTTTTTATAATGTGCACGGGTAAATCGTGCCGTAATGCGCTTAGTTGCCGTAGCATGTTGAGATTCAGGTATGAGTACAGGAAGCTCTTCTGGTGTTTTTATTTTTTCAAACGCGTTAACGCTTATAGACAAACCTAATGATAATGAGACGGCGATAGCGATACGACAAATTTTTTGCATGCATTAACTTCCTATTCGATTTAGATTTGACCTAATAATTTTTTGCTTCTAACGATATTTGTATCTAACTAGAATTTAGAGCAGGCTATAATTTATAGCCTAACTTAGACCTAGTTTATACTTAACAACTTTTACTACAAAGAATAAAAATAACCGACATTCTTAACGAATATCGGCTTTTTATATTGCTAGAATAGTTACTTTTTTATACCTTGCAACTACGCGTAGATGTTTTTTAGTTGGGTTTTAATAATCATGCCAGAGTCAAGCTGTACACTGATATCTTTTCCTGATATTTCAGTGATGGTAGCATTCATTGGCGAGTTTCCTAACTGAACTCTCACACTACTACCAACTTTAATAGTGTCTGTAGCAACCGGTTTAAGCGGAGCAACTTCTTTATTTGCCACTTTTTTAGGCGCTGACTTAACTGTTTTAAACTTTGCTGAATCACGCTTTTTATCAACCGATTTACTCGGTGCTTTTGCGCTGTCAGCTGTAGCGTTTGCTTTACCTTTATACGGTTTTTTAGCTTCGCTGTCTGTCGCTTTTTTGTTACCAAATTTTTCTTGGCTTTCTTTTAGCGTTTTACTCGCATATGCGGCTTGCTCTTCATCAATTACAGCAACATCTTTGCCATCAATATCAACACGAGAAGCGCCTGCTTTGATAACTTTTAAATAACGCCAGCTGCTTGTATAGTGTCTTAACGCTTGACGTAAACGTGTTTTACTCACCGTTTCATCATCACTAAGCTTTTCTGCTAAGTCTTGGAATATACCAATTTTAAGCGGTTTAACCGGGCCTTTAATTGAAAAACACTCAGGAAACTTTTCAGTTAAATAAGCAATGATGTCTTTTGTACTTGTACGTTTAATTTCAGTTTCCATAACTACACTTTTTTACACTTTTGATTAATTAAGCTAGCTTCATTTGTCTGCAAGCAGTACTCCTAGAAAGTTACTCTAGCAAGAAAATAGCGCCAATGTTGATCTTTCGTTATTCTTCAGACTGGAGATGTTGCTCAGGATTATCAAGCACATGCTTACACCAATCATAAATATCATTTGTTTCAATTTCCGCAATGTCTTCGTTACCTATCCAGGTATCCCAAATAAGTGCCAATAATTGCTCTAAAACTTCTGTTTCAATATCTTCTTCTGCTAAATCGTACATTGTATGATAAATTTCATTCATACGTTCAGCGACTTCTTCTTCCTGGCCATCCCAATCACCCACTAATTCTTGGGTGACTAAATAGTCATGAATGACCACAAATTCTTTCATCAAACCTTCACTTTTTATCAATAAACATTATTTTACCTATAAACACTATTTAGATAATATTTTAGATAAAACACTCTATGTGCAATTCTAACAGATTCATTGACGATTAGCGCTTAAATTGGCTGAATAGTTAATGATAAATGTTGCTTATTTAGGCTATAAAATCATTAATAGCCATTTTGATTAATCTTGTTTGTTAAATCAAAGCTTAAATTATAAGATCAGCTGATCGTTAGAGTTTACTTTTTACATTAATTTGTTTGTAATACGTGTTAGTACTGTACCTTGTAATAAGATTATACAAAGCAAATTATTTAGCATTAACTAGCTTATAGTTAACTAGATCAACAAACGAAAACCTTGTATAAACTTTTAAACAAATTTACCTTTAGGCTCATAAAACGGATTGACGCTTTATTGCTCTATTTTATACGGCATAACTATCAGTCAAAACACTTATTTAAAAAGCGCTAACATACCTAAAAACTCAGTAAAATTAAAGCTTTTCTCGCACAAATAACAAACTAAGGCCTGATATTACTAAATATTTAATCTTCAAGACTAAATTTAACTGATACACGTGCAGAAATAGTTTGATTACCCGTTAAAGAAGTATGCGCAACTGAGCTTGAGCTTCTCATCATTGGCTCAGCATACATTGGGCGGTAACTATTACTAGATACCTCTTTAATAAACTGTAAATCGCCAAGTTTTTTTCCTGCTTGGTTAGCCATACGCCCCGCTTTATGTTGTGCATGACTGATAGCTTGCACTAAAGCTTGTTGGTAGTATTCATCACGCTTTTCAACATTCATAGATAATGAAGATATGTGACTAACATTTATTTTAATAATGTCACTAAGAAAATCGTCGTATTGATCAATTTTAGTAAAATTAACACTTACTTGTCGGCTTAACTCAAATAGTGGGTTTTTATGCTGATTATTTGAATTTTGTTGCTGATTAACATTTTGGCCATCAACAAAAACACTCCCCTCCCGACCTTTGTTTAATTCAATGGCTTGTACCTGAATTGCAGGCACTTCTTCCACAATACGCAAATTCACACGTGCAGATGAAATATTGGTGTCTTTTACTCCAAGTTTTAATGCGGCATTAACCACCGAAGTACTTTTTTTATCAACTAAAGACTTTAGTTTATTAGGTATTCTACCGCGCTCGGTGATGGTTAATGTTAATGAAAATTGATCCGGTACAACCTCAATGCTGCCCTGACCAGAGACTTCAATACCGTCATCGTCTGCTGCAAGTAATTCTACGGGCAGTAATAAACATAACAAAGGCAGACAAAGTAAAGACATAGGTTTAACCCGTTTTTTTGTCTTGAGTAATATCCGGTCCGCTAAATTTGAGAGAATGTTCATGGTAGATCCTTAAAGTTATTTATTCAAAGTGATTTGTTTACTCTTAATTTTTACGAAGTTAATTATATCGTTAATTATTATCATTAATAAATTGCATAAAACTAGCTTTTTGCTGTTTGCTTGCTTTTTGCCACCAATATTTAAGCATGGGCACCGCATCTACTTCAGGGCTTACTTGTGTCTTGACTTTATTTACTGAAGGATTATCAGATATAGTTTTAGGTTGAGTACTATTTAAAGTAGTTGTTGGTGATACATTGGTGGGCGCCACACTAGTTGTAGACGAAATAGCGAGTTGTTTAGACACCTCTTTTGCCATTTCATAATCATTTAATGTTTCTAAAACTAATGGTAATTCACGGTTATTTTCATCGCGTAATGTTAAAACAGGTGACTTTACATAGAGCTCTGCTGCAGTAAGATTTTTAATGTTACCGGTAGTTAACGCAAGTGACTGTTGTGAGTTAAAACTAAACTTCACGACAAAATAATCTGAGCTAACTAATCTCTCTTCACCAAGTTCTAAATCTTCAAATACATCTTTATATTTAATAACGATGACATGCTCACCCGCAGGTAATTCAAATGTTTGCTGTTGTGAAAAAAAACTTTTTTCTATCGGTTTATCATCAATATCACGTAACACCAAGTTGTCGCTTAGAGTTAAAGTTGCAGCTATTGCGATATGTGGAATAAAACTAACCACAATTATAGCTAGGCATCGATAACTTAAACAGCCTACAAACGAGTATAAACAATAATGTAGTATTTTAGACAAAGTTAAATCCTTTTATATTAAGTTAAACTAATACCCTTTATAAACTGCATTCAGTTGAATTAAAAGAAATTTTATTTTATAGCAATCCTATTAAATAGACGAACACAAGTATGATACCAATCTCATTAAATATGTGACCTTTCATACTTGTTAAAATAGATCGGCTAATTAATAACTGAAGATGTGTCGAACTAATTTTTGTTATTCATCAAAATTCAGGCAAAAAAAAACCCACGCAATATTGACATATTGCGTGGGTTTTCTCGTATAGTTCACATTTCTTATTGTTATTCAACTAAAAGAAAGTGGCATCCCTAAGGGGATTCGAACCCCTGTTACCGCCGTGAAAGGGCGGTGTCCTAGGCCTCTAGACGATAGGGACACTGATAGAATTAACCTATATTAGTTAAATCATTTCAAACTATCTAGCAGATCACTCTGCTGTATTAATTAAGCAATTTATTAAAAATTACAATTAAAACTCTAAATTCTTATTTAAGTTATAAGATAACTTTACTTTCTATGCTCTATTTCAATTAACTTAATAAAGGAAATTGGCATCCCTAAGGGGATTCGAACCCCTGTTACCGCCGTGAAAGGGCGGTGTCCTAGGCCTCTAGACGATAGGGACACAGACATAACAATTGCTTGTTATTTCAGAACATCTTTCTAAAACACTTAGTTTTGGCGAGTTATATGTAAACTCTTCTAGCTTAAATGCCCAAGCCTTAAATTATAAAAATAAGAATTGGCATCCCTAAGGGGATTCGAACCCCTGTTACCGCCGTGAAAGGGCGGTGTCCTAGGCCTCTAGACGATAGGGACACAGACATAACAATCATTTGTTATTTCAGAACATTTTTCTAAAACACTTAGTTTTTTATAAGTCTAAGTAACTTAATTGCCTTTACCTTACAAATATCATAACTGATAATAATAAAGTAAAGATAATAGTGGCATCCCTAAGGGGATTCGAACCCCTGTTACCGCCGTGAAAGGGCGGTGTCCTAGGCCTCTAGACGATAGGGACACAAGGTAGTTATACAAATTGTAAAACTAACTAAACTATCTATTTTTCGTTATTAAATTAGTTATAAAAACTAATTGTAAAAGTAACGAAAAACCTAACTTGGTGGAGCTATGCGGGATCGAACCGCAGACCTCTTCGCTGCCAGCGAAGCGCTCTCCCAGCTGAGCTATAGCCCCGAAATATTCGGGTTATTTAATAACTGGCCTAATAGCTATTAAACATGCTCGCAACGAGTGGACCTAACACTTGCTGAAAACGAGGCGCATTCTAAGCAGCAGCTTAGAAACTGTCAACACTTATTTGTAAAAAAAGACATTTTTATAGTTAGAAACGACTTAACTGATTGCATAACAACCAAGGTGGTCATTTATTATCTAATTCAAGACCTATTCATCGATAATCGACAAATAAATAATCACCTTAAATAAGCTAACATTTTGTAAATATAGTATAATTGCAAACCAAGTCTTAATATTTACACTTTCAATTATATTTAAATGATAGCGCGTCGATGATTGCGTGTCTGATAACTCGTCAATATAATTTCACTTAAGTTACTTTAACTTAAATACCAGTGCAGAATAAGCATAATAGTACAGCAAGGCTACTCATTTATCGATTATGGTATTACTTTATTTATTTACCAATTAACGTTAATCTTTATAATACTCAGCCATACCATAATGAAATAAAACAGTATGCAGCTTAAAAAAATTAACATTGTCGCCATTGGCGGCGGACACGGTTTAGGCCGTGTACTCTCCACCCTCTCCTTCATGGGTAATAAATTAACAGGTATAGTGACCACTACAGATAATGGTGGTTCTACTGGCAGATTAAGAAAAAGAAGTAGTACTATTGCATGGGGCGACTTACGTAATTGTTTAACCGAACTGGTTGATGAAAACTCTATTGGTAGTCAATTGTTTAACTTTCGCTTTAAAGGAGAAGATGAACTTGGCGGCCACAACTTAGGTAATTTAATTCTTTACGGACTAGGTAAAATTCAATCAAGCCCTATGGAGTCTATCACCTTAGTTCGCAGCATATTACGTGTAAAAACTAAAGTGTTACCTATGTCAGAAACACCAACAGATTTAATGGCTTTTTATCCTGAAGGGCTTTGTCGCTTAGGTGAAATGTCTGTTGATGAAATGCCAATAATGCCAACTGACCTTATGTTAGCGCCATTAGTTAAAGCGGTTGAACCTTGTATCGATGCTTTAGATAACGCCGATTTAATTATTTTAGGACCTGGTAGCTTTTTAACGAGTGTGGTGCCACCACTTTTAATCATGGATATTGCAAAAGCCATAGACAAAAGTAAGGCACACTGTGTATTTATAGACAATATAGTGGCTGAACACAGTCCAGCTGCTACCTTAACACTCGATGAAAAACTTGATTGGATTGAACGTAATATTGGTTGTATGCCAATTGACACTGTTATTTGCCAAGATAAAAATATCAGCTCTGATAGAGTAAAAATTATTTGCCAAGATTTAGCGCATAATAATTTCGAGCATTATCACGATAATGAGAAGTTGTTGCATGCTTTAGAAGTGTGTGTAAGACAAATTCCTTTAGATGAAAGTCATGCCGGCTAGCTTTTAAGCGGATAAGTGACCCTAGAAAATAGCGAGCAGTTGCTCGCTATTGCTCAAACAAGTACTAACTTAAGCACTAACTTATTCATGACTAACTACTGAGCTATATAATTATTTGTGTACTGATTTAATCCAAGATTTTAAAGTAATAAATATATATAACAGGTCGACAAACTTAGCCCTTATTAAACTTACTTGTTATCGTCTTGACTAATTCTACTCGCTACAGCGCCCTTTTGACCACGATATTTAGCATCTTCACGGGTGTTATAAGGACGTGCGGCACTTGACGACATGGTCTCAAAGTTTAACGCCGCTATTTTCATTTTCGGACGTAATGCAAGCGGTAGTTTGCCGCTGTTATAAAATTCTAAAACAATTTGACCAGACCAACCTGGATCGATGCGATGTGCCGTTACATGTACCATTAAACCTAAACGCGCTAATGACGAACGGCCATCGAGCCAACCAACAATATTGTCAGGCAAAGTAACAGATTCAAAAGTTACCGCTAATGCTAATTCACCAGGATGCAAGAAAAAAGCTTCCCCATCTGCAATATGAATTTCATCACTCATGATAGAATTCATCGCATCTTGTACAGCCCCTTTAGGTGCACTTAAATCGATATAAGGAGCGGTATGGTCTTGAAAAACTCTAAATTCATTACCTAAACGAATATCAACACTAACGCCTGAGATCATTGAACTGTCGGGTTTTGGTACAATGATGATTGCTTCATCATCAAGGTATTGTTCTATATCTTTATCACTTAATCTCATAATGCCGGGTCTTTATATTAGTTTACTTTATTGTTAGTTTACTTCACGTTAAACCGTTGGAAGCTTTATATTCTAGTTTTATTAAGCGTACTTAAATAGCTGTTACTTTCTAACCACATCTGCATTTAACGAACTTGCAGTGTCGCATTGTAAAAATAATTGCGCAGAAATATTTCTAGCTATTTTACGGTAATGATTAGCTATTTCACCAGCGCTATTTTCAATTATCTCTGATTCACCCAAATCTGCATCTAAACGAATAGAAATATCCAACGGCAATTGTCCTAACAAATGAGTCTCATAATCTTCAGCCATGTGTTTACCACCAGACTCACCGAAGATATGACTTTGGTGACCACAATTCTCACAAATGTGGTAACTCATATTCTCAACAATACCTAATACTGGTACTTTAACTTTATCAAACATTGCAATACCTTTAACTGCATCGATTAAGGCAATATCTTGTGGCGTGGTTACAATAACCGCAGCAGCTACAGGTACTTTTTGCGCTAAGGTTAATTGAATATCACCTGTACCTGGCGGCATATCAATTAGTAGGTAATCAAGCTCTGGCCAGTCTGTTTCATTGAGTAATTGATTAAAAGCAGAGCTCGCCATAGGCCCTCGCCATACAGTTGCATCAGCTTCATCAACCAAAAAGCCAATTGACATGGCACTTAAACCTTTAGCATTTAACGGTGTCATTAACTTACCGTCTTTAGTGCCTGGTTTCTCATTTTTTATACCCAACATAGAAGGGATAGATGGTCCATAAATATCGGCATCTAAAACCCCAACTCGAGCCCCTTCACTCATTAAGGCATAAGCTAAATTAACTGTTGTTGTTGATTTACCCACCCCCCCCTTGCCTGATGCAATAGCAATGATATTGGCAACTTTACCTTGTGTATTGTTTTGTACTGGATTTACAGGCTCTTTACCTAAAGTGAATTGGCGAACCGCTTTTATTGCTAAATTTACCTTAATAATCACCTTACTCGCTAAAGCTGAACTTAGTGTTTTAGCAACAAGATCTAACTCACCTTGACAAACAAATTGCATGGTTAATTCAATGTGGATTTCATGGTTGGCAGTTTTTTCACTAATGCTCAGTTTTTTACAAACCGCTAACACCCCTTGTGGGAAATTATCGGTAATATAATTGTTTAAAGACTCTTTAATAAACTGCTTAGTGTCTGATGCACTAATTAAAGCTTCAGGCAATGAATTAGAGGAGGCATTAGATGAGGAGTTATCCATGGTTCTGGTTGATTTTTCGACTTTTTCAGTCGTTTTTTTCGAGAAAATATTAGCCAATTTTTGACTAAACTTTTGGTTAGACATAGTACTTGCTAGACCTTTATAAAAAAATAACGAAATTAGTTGCATTCAACTAATGAAAATCTTCACTAAATTCTGTACTATTGCCGCCTTTATTACCATCAAAATACAACTATTTTTCATGACTGACACTACTTTATCAAAAGCACCTTCAAACGCTGTATCAAGTTCAACACCACAAAGGCGTAAAATTTTAGTTACTTGTGCCCTGCCATACGCTAATGGCGCTATTCATTTAGGCCATATGCTAGAGCATATTCAAACTGATATTTGGGTCCGATTTCAAAGAATGCGCGGCCATGAAACTTATTTTGTTTGTGCAGATGACGCTCACGGCACACCAATTATGCTAAAAGCGCAAGAGCTAGGCATTACACCTGAAGAAATGATCAAAGGTGTACGTGAAGAGCGCATCAAAGAATTTGCTGATTTTCACATCAGCTTTGATAACTATCACACAACACACAGTGATGAAAACAAAGAATATTCTGAAAAGATTTACAATAGCTTACATGCTAAAGGACATATTAAAACGCGTACTATTTCGCAATTATATGATCCTGAAAAAGGCATGTTTTTAGCGGATCGCTTTGTTAAAGGAACTTGTCCTAAATGTAAAAGTGAAGATGAAAACGGTGATAGCTGTGATAACTGTGGTGCCACCTATTCTCCAACAGAGTTACTAAACCCGAGATCGACGATTTCTGGTGCAACACCAGTATTAAAAGACTCTGAACATTACTTCTTCGATTTACCAGCATTTGAAACCATGTTAGCAGACTGGATCCGCAGCGGTACACTGCAAGAAGAAGTAGCAAACAAGCTAAGCGAATGGTTCGAACAAGGTTTGAAGCAGTGGGATATTAGCCGCGATGCACCATATTTTGGTTTTGAAATCCCTAACGCCCCAGGTAAATTTTTCTATGTATGGTTAGATGCACCTATTGGTTATATGGGCAGTTTCAAAAATCTATGTGATAGAAACGATAATATCGACTTTGACAGTTTTTGGAATAAAGATTCTAACGCTGAGCTTTATCACTTTATCGGTAAAGACATTATTAACTTCCATAGCCTTTTCTGGCCGGCAATGTTAGAAGGTGCTGATTACCGTAAACCTACTGCTGTATATGCCCATGGTTTTGTTACGGTTAATGGCGAAAAAATGTCTAAGTCAAAAGGTACTTTTGTTAAAGCAAGTACCTATTTAACGCATTTAAATCCTGAATACTTACGTTATTACTTCGCTGCAAAATTAACGCACAAAATTGATGATTTAGATTTAAATCTTGAAGATTTCGCCCAACGCGTAAACTCTGATTTAGTAGGTAAAGTAGTTAACATAGCATCACGTTGTGCAAGTTTTATCACCAAGCGCTTTGATGGCATGTTGTCTATTAATATTGACAACCAAGCCTTAGCTGATGAAGTAATGGCTGCCGGTGACAGTATTGCCGCTCATTATGAAGCACGTGACTTTGGCCGCGCAATGCGTGAAATCATGGCATTGGCTGACAAAGTTAATGAATATATTGCTATTAAAGAACCATGGCAGTTAGTTAAAGACGAAACTAAACAGCAAGAAGTGCAAGATATCTGTTCATTAGGCATTAACATGTTCCGTACGTTAATGATTTATCTAAAACCAGTATTACCTGCTCTAGCTGAAAACACTGAAATCTTTTTAAATGACGACCTAACGTGGGAAGGACATAAAGTCTTATTAACTGACCATAAAATTAATAAGTTTAAAGCCTTATTGCAACGTGTGGAGATGGATAAAGTCAATGCGATGACTGACGCTTCTAAAGAAAACATGGGTGGCGCAGCAACTGCAGAAAAGCCTGCAAAGAAACAAAAAACCGCAAAAGCTGCGAAAGTTGTAGATAACTCTGCAGCTCTAGCTGATCCGTTAGCAGCTGATCCTATTTCTGAAGAAATTCAATTTGAAGATTTTGCAAAAATTGATTTACGTATCGCTAAAATCATTAACGCTGAACATGTTGAAAAAGCAGATAAGTTATTAAAACTTACTTTATCCCTTGATGAAGCAGGCACTGAAACACGCCAAGTATTTGCCGGCATAAAGTCAGCTTACCAACCTGAAGACCTAATTGGTAAGCATACGGTAATGGTAGCAAATTTAGCCCCACGTAAAATGCGCTTTGGTATGTCAGAAGGCATGGTATTGGCGGCAGGACCTGGCGATAAAGATTTATGGATATTAAATCCTGATGAAGGCGCTATAGCAGGTATGCGAGTTAAGTAATTATCAACACAAAATAGCTACATAATATTATACAAATGTAGGATTTTTACATGATATAAAAGGTATAGTATCCACTATACCTTTTTTTATATCCGTATTTTTATGACTTTTGATTTAAAAGTATTGGGATTATGTATTCATTTTAAAAAATAAATTTAACGTAAACAATTTCATAAAATCAATATATTAGGTAATCAACCGTGATTAAATTTTTTCATCAACACAATAAACTGTTACTCTGCGCAGTAACTATATCTGTCATTACTACGCTTATCTCAAGTTGTAGCGGTAATTATGCCTTTAATAGTAATGTTAAACCTGACAATGCCGATCAATACTTTAGTGCTAGTAATGTTAAAATTTATAACAATATAAAAGAATTTCCAGGGCCTTTTGAACTCGTTGGTTTAGTCGAAGGTGATGATTGCCAAACCAAAGCACACTTAGCACCACCAGATCCTATCAATGCCCGAACTCAAGCAAGACAATCGGCTTACGCTCAAAAAGCCAATGCGGTAATTTTTACAAGCTGCATTAATATCGATGCGCAACACTGTGTTGCGCAGATAGTTTGCTACGGGAAAGCTTACAAAGTGGTTACATCAAATGAATAATAACTTTAGTTTTACGCCTATCGCTACAATTGAGTCACCTTATCAAGAAAAATTTGCTATACCACGCCAACCTAATTTAGTGAGCGCCGCTAAAGGCAAAGTAATACTTTTAGGTGAAGCTAATAATACTGATCTCGTGCGTGATATCGAACAATTTAGTCACTTATGGTTGATTTTTGTATTTCATGAAACACAAGAGCAAGGTTGGAAACCGCTTGTTCGTCCGCCTCGTCTTGGTGGTAATGTTAAAACAGGGGTATTATCAACTCGCTCTACCTTTCGACCAAACCCTATTGGTATGTCAGTGGTTAAGCTTGACAAAGTCACCCGTGAACACAAACAAATCACTTTACATATCTCGGGGTTAGATTTATTAAACGGCACGCCAATTATTGATATAAAGCCTTATGTGCCCTACTCAGATTCAATCAGTGATGCCATAGGCGGTTTTGCACAAGAACAACCCAAAAGTAATGTTTCCGTTGAATTTAGTCATCAAGCTAAAATAGATTTAGCAAAGTTATCTCATTTATCAAAGCAAGATGAAGGCGATAATCATTTACACGCTGACTATGATTTGATCTTACTTATCGAGCAAGTATTAAAACAGGATCCAAGACCCGCTTATAAACAAGGTAAAGCTGACGATAAAGTTTACGGCATGAGTTTATACAACTTAAACATCCAATGGCAGTTTACCTCGTTAGAGTGCATAACCGTCATGAACATAACGCAAGGTCAATTATGAAAAAGTATGTAATTAAAGCCGCGAAATTTACCAATGAAAGTACACAAACTACACATAATGACAGTTACAATATGCCTGATTGGCAAAACATTGAAGCATTAAACATTAATCAGTTCCCTTGGTATGAAACTGGTTTGCAACAACAAACTCAAGTAAAGCTTTGTGCCAACAACGATACTTTATTTTTACAAATAAACGCCCAAGACAAGTACAGTTATGCTAAACAAACGCAATTAAATCACATGTTAATTTGCCAAGATTCTTGCGTTGAGTTCTTTTTTAGCCCATCTGGAATACTCGGTAATAGTTATCTCAATGTAGAAGTAAATTGTTGCGGAACATTGCATCTTGCCTATGGCGGTAATCGAGATAACCGTCGGTTCATTAGCCCCGAAATAGCTCGAAAAATAAAGTCTACTAGTACTATCAACACATTAACAAAAATAGAAAATGATACTGATAGTAGTTGGACTATCGAGCTAGCCATACCATTTTCTGTCATTGAGCAGCTAACAGAAGAGAAAGTTAATAAAGAAAAGTGGTTTGCTAATTTTTACCGTTGCGGCGGAAGGATAGAACCACAGTATGCCGTGTGGAATAATATCGAGGTATCAACCCCTGACTACCATCGACCCGAGTTTTTTGGTGAGTTATATTTTGTTTCTTAGCTGCAACTCGGGATCGCTTAGCTATTTTATTTTGAGTTTTTAAAAATCAGTCATTAATTAAACTATTAGCTGCCCTTTCTTTAACGCTTATTATTTTACTTAACTCGGATAAGCACAATACTGCAAACCTAATTATCTTGTGCTTTCTTAAATCAGTCGCGTAATGAAAGCTTCCAATACCGTGTTATTTGACTCGTTTTCTCGACTTGCAGAACAATAGCTAAAACGATGTTATATTTTTGTTACTAAGCTACTAATTACTGACTATTCATATAATTAACTAACTCAATTTCATTTTCCCGTATTCATCTAGCCAGCAACACTTGCATGCTCTGCCTTGGCTTATTTAAATATCAAACATGTTTCTGTAAAAGTTACATCGAAAGTTCAATAAACTCCAAAGCTCCATAACTGACATTTTACTTCCTGCCACTTGATAAATAAAGTAATTACAAATCTTTGCAATTTATAGCTTTATAAATTTAAATACTCTGTTAAATTGTACTTTAGTGCTACTTAATATAGGGTGACACAAGAGTAATAAATCCTGAATATTTAAAATTTTTATGTTTAATAACTATTATTCCCACTAAAATATGTTAATATCGTGTTACACAAAAGTAGCCATTTAACAGATATTAAACCTCAAGAGAACATTTTGATGAAAACTGCAGTCAATAAAGAAGCTGAAAAACAAGGCATATCTTCAAAACTTACTAAAGCTTTTGGCTTCTTAAAAACGATTAAACAAAAAATAGTGAAAGAGCGTGCTCAAACCGTTGAAGAAGATGAGTTCGCCAACATGATCTGTCCTTTAACAGGGGCATTAAGTCGTATTGGTTTAAGTAGTTATTTTGATCAAATAGTTCCTTCTGAATTATCTAAGATGAGCCTTATTTTTATTGAACTGGATTATTTTGACGATCATGTTCGTCAATTCTCTACTACGGCTTCAGATAAAAATTTACAAAAAATTGTTAATCAAATTATTAACACCTGCTGTGGCGATAGAGATCTACTTGCACGCTGGAGTTTAAAAGAACTAGTTTTGGTTTGTCCTGATATGCCACTGAAAGATGCGACTAAACTTGCGAATAAAATTAGTCAAACTATCAAAAGAATGACTTGGTCAAAGGGTACTGAAATTACCTGCAGCGCAGGTGCTTCTCAAGCAAATGGCGAAGACTTGCACCATATAATTAGTCGAGCTAAAGAAGAAATACTTAAAGCAAGAAAAGCTGCTTAAATTTTCTTATTAAATAACTTAAATTTGCTAAAATATAAAGTTAATACCATAAAAAATGGCTAAGTAGTTAAACTACTTAGCCATTTTTAGTTGTGTTGTATATTATTTTATCGACTAGTGATCATGCCCACAACTGCTATCAGCACTATGTACATGGCCATGAGTAACTTCTTCTTCAGTTGCTGCGCGCACGTCAACAATTTCAATATCAAAGGTTAATACTTTACCTGCTAATGGCGGGTTAATATCAACAGTTACCATAAATTTACCCGCTTTTACTACGGTTACTTGACGTTGACCTTGCTCTGTTTGTACAACCGCTGTCATACCTTTTTTCCATGTCGCATTTTTGCTAGGTAAGCCGTGTAAATGTTTAACTGGTACACGTTGCTCTAGGCCTTGCTGATATTCACCGTAAGCTTCTTCAGGTTGTAACGTTGCAGAAAATTTATCTCCTTTTTCTTTACCTTCAAGTGCTTTTTCTAAACCAGGTAAAGTATTATTAGCGCCATGTAAATAAGCTAATGGCTCATGACCATTTGATGATTCTAGTTCTTCACCAGATTCATTTTTAAGTGTGTAGTGAAAGTGGGCAACAGTTTTTTCAGCGATTTTCATAGTATTCTCTTCATTATTACTTTGGATTTACGGCTTAATTTATTATTTATACGCATTAGGTTAAGCATATAAGCAAAATATATAGCTATGTTATTTAATGCCGCCATTCTACCTTGCTTAGCCCAGTAATCAATTAAAATAGTCGGTATTGTGTCTCATTACGAGCGATTTACAGTACAAAGTTATTCCATGTATACAACAGTTGCAATGATAATAACTAGGCCCACAATAATAAGATCATCACACTCAAAATAATTAATGCCATTCCAATATATTCCTTCAAAGTGATGGTTTCTTTAAATACACGATAGGTTAAGGCTAAGGTAATGAAAAATTCGACTTGCCCTAACGCTTTAACATAAGCGGCATTTTGATAGCTTGCCCCAGTAAACCAGCCAATAGAGCCTAATAAGCTAGTAATGCCAACAAATAAACATAAACGCCAATGGCTAAACATTTTATTTAATTGTGATTTATCCTCAATAAGCACATAGATGAGTGAAATTAACGACTGTACAGTGATCATAAATACTAGAGTTACAGCCGCACTGATCATTAAGTCGGTATTTAAAGCCAGGCTTGATTCTCGAATCAATAACGTAGTTATGGCTAAACCTAAACCTGCACCTAAACCATAACCAACGCCCACTAAACTTTGCGAGTCAGAAATAATATCGCGTAAATTAAACTTCACTTTAGAAACTAAAAATACACCAATAACACCAACCACAACGCTAAACCAACCTAAACCGGATAAACTTATACCAAAGATTAAAGAACCAACAACAGCCACTTGAATTGCTTCTGTTTTTGCTAAACTGGTTGCAACAGCAAAGTTACGATAGCGAAAGGCTGCAACCAAACAGGCGGTTCCTACTATTTGCATCACGCAAGCAATCAGTGCGTATCGAAGAAATTGGCTGTTAAGTTCAGGAATAACTGCTTGTCGGTAATCAAGTAACCACCACAAGTAACACCAAGCAAAAGGTAAAGCAAACAGATACCTAACACCGGTATTAGCCATAGAGTTAAGTTTACCTGATAACTGTTTTTGACCTGCTGTTCTTACCGCCTGCATGAAAGCAGCCAGTAAAGTAAAATAAATCCAAATTTCCAAAAGTGTTCCCTACTCTATTTTACTGTTAGTTTGTGAGCCATTTGATATATCGTTACTAGACTCTGCAGGTTGCTCATCAAGATTTTCAGTAAACTGATACTGCTTCTCTAAACTACTTACACCTAAGCCACTGAGCTTTTGAACTTTTATTTGTACGCCTATACGCTCTTTTAAAGCATCAACATGACTAATCACACCAATCATCTTACCACTCGCATTTAGGTTATCTAAGGCATCGAGAGCAACTTCTAAGGTATTATTATCTAAGGTACCAAAGCCTTCATCAAGAAAGAGTGAGTCGATACTGGTTTTATTACTTACCAAATCAGATAACGCTAAAGCCAATGCTAAACTAATTAAAAAGCTTTCTCCGCCTGATAAGGTTTTAATATCACGCGCGGTATCTCCCTGCCAAGTATCAACTACTTCTAACGCTAAGGTATCTGTTTGTTGACATTGTAATTGATAACGACCAAATAACCGTTCTAGTTGTAAATTAGCAAGATGGACCAAATTAGCTAATGTTAAACCTTGTGCAAATTTTCTAAATTTAGCACCATCAGCTGAGCCAATAAGTGCATTTAAATGGCTTAAATCATCTAAATCATTTTGTGCTTTTTTGATGTCAGCTAATAAAGACTGTTGCGCTGTTTTATTGGTTTTATCTTGTGTTATTTGCTGTGATATCTGCCCTATTTTTTGCTGACATTGTTTTAATGAATCGCTTAACTTAACTAACGTACTTTCCAATGAATTTAATTCAAAATCTGTGGCTCCTTGCTCGCATAAACTTAGCTTTTCGACATGCAATTTCTCAGCTGTTTTTTCGCTTTGCGCTAGCAATGTTTGCGCTTGCTTTTTACTGTCATCAAGTTCATTAAAAAGTTGCGTTAGTTGTTGCTTTTTCTCCGCACTTATCAACGCTGATAAAAACTGTTTTTCATTTTCAAATTCACTTGCTCTTAATGCTGTCTGCCAAAGTTTATTGACACTTTCCGTTTGTAATAACAAAGCTGACAATTGACTTTCAGCAGTCGTTAACTGGCCTTTACGATCTTGTTTATCAGCTAATTTATCGTTAAATCCCTTTTCAATTAAAGCCAATTCAGCTACTGCATGATCTCTTTCATCACTTATACTTTCCCTCAATAAAACAACATCTTGAAGATTAACATCAATCACTCCTGCTTCAACAAAAAAAGTAACGCGTGACGATTCAAGGCGTGATATCTCACTTCTGCAGCTATTTAACTGAGCGCTACTTTGGTCAACTTGCTTTTGTTGTTGATTGACCTGTTGATTTTGTAAAGCTAGTTGATGTTTAAGCTCTTCAAGTTGTGTTTTAGATGCTTGATAGCTAGTCAAGGTAAATTGATATTGTTGTACTTTTTGCGCTAATGTCAATAACCACTCAGGGTCAATACAGATAGATTTTATTTGTGTAAAATCATCATTATTTTGCGTTATTGGCAGGTGTATTTTTTCAGCTATAATTTGCGAAACAAGTTGTTCATTTAGTGCAGAAAAGTCATGCTGTTTTTGTGCTAAATCATTTGTGATACGGCTAATATTTTCAACTAAAGATTGTGCTTTTTGTTGCCCTATTTCAGCTTGGTTTAACTGAGCCGTTAGTGCTTTATCACTATGGTTAATTTGCTCTGCATTTTGCTGTTGGGCTTGGTGGTTTTCATAGAGTGATTTTTGTAATAATTGTAAATCAGTCAGTTGTTCAAAAACTTGCATTAACGCATTTTGTATTTGCACTATGATGACAAAATCTAACAAGTCTACAGCTTTTCCGTTATTCGCTTTTACAAGCTGAGAATTAAGATTATTACCCATAAGTGCAGCCCAATGTTGTTCAATCTCACTTTGCTCGCCACTAATGCGTTCTAGGTTATTATACTGTGCTTTTATTTGTGCATTAAGATCAGACTGTTGCTGTTTAAGCCCGTTACCCTGTTTTTCAACATTTTCTAATGTTTGTATTAAGTACGCTAATCGTTGTTCATGTTCGTTGTTATCAATTCTCTGATATGCATCAATCGCTGGGTGCTCTGTTGAGCCACACAAAGGACATGATTGATGGGCTTGCAACTTAGCGCGATGATCACTTAGCGCCATAATCGTTTGTTGTTGTGTTAATAAGGTTTCAACATCTTTTTTCTGTTGCTTGGCCACACTGTATTCTTGTCGAAGAACGACAAGTGATTGTTCAATAGCCGATAAAGCTTCTGTATCGTGTTGCTGTTGCTCGCTGAGCTTATGCTGTTCAGATAACAGCACATGATAACGTTTAGCTAACTGTTCAGCTTCTTTTAAACCTACCTGTGTGTTTTGCTGTTCAAGTATCGCTTGATTGAGATGCTCACTGGTTAATTCACTATTTTGTACATTGTGATCGTCTGGGCTATTACCCGAACTATTACCCGAACTATTACTCGAACTATCATGTGAATTATTATGTGAGCTATCATGCAATATAATTTGTGCGCCTTGGCTTTGCTCAACAAGCTGCTTTGCTTGTCTGATTAATTTACTTTTATGTGCCTTTAACGCTTGTAAGTGCCCTTCACTTTCTTTAATCGCGGTTTGTTGTACTTGGCGCTGCTCTTCTAATCTCGATAACGCTAATTCAGCTTGTTTTTGCTCTGCAATAGTATTTTCTATATCTTGCTGCCACTTTGTTAACTGCTGATAATTATTCTGCCATACCGGTAGTTTTTCGTGTAGGTGTGCTAATGACTCTCCGTCAGTCAAAACAGTTTGCTGTGCTTGAACTGTTGTGAATACCTGTTGATGCTCTGTTTCAATGGCGATTAATACAGTTTTACTACTTGCAAGCGTACTATTTTGTGCTGTTAACTCATTTTGTATCGTTTGTAAGGCGTTATTATTGTGTGTTATTTCCTGCTCAAGTGGCTGAATTTTTTCATTGATGACTTGCTCTATGGTTTTACGTTGAGCTTCAGCAATGGCTTGGCTATTTTTTAACTCGGTTAATTTCTGCTCATTAGCCAACAGCGTTTTTTCAATCGTGAACAACTGTTCTTTTTGGCTATTAACTTGTTGTAACGTTTTTTGATACTCAGCTTTAGCATTCTCTATTTTTTCATAAGCCGAGCGTAATGGCTCGGCTACGTTAGCACGCACTAAAGTATCTAAGTCTGCTTTGTTGGCTAACTCTTGCTGAATAACCGCCGTTAATTGTTGCTGAGCACTATTAGACGCTTCTTCATTAGCATGAAAACTAACACTCCAGTTTTTAACTTGTTGAGCTTGATTATATTGTTTACTCAATTCATTTTCTGCTTCACTATTTTGGCTTAATAACGCTTCAAGCTCAGCTACTTTAATGTCATCTAATAAAGTTACGCCCTGACTTTTCGCTTGTAATAGTTTTAATTCATTTTGTGCATTTTTATGATTATCAAAAACTTGTTTAGAAATATCACCATAAACTTCTGTGCCAGTAAGTTGCTCTAATAATTGTGCGCGATCATTAGGCTGAGCATTTAAAAACGCCGCGAATTCCCCTTGCGATAACATCATTGACTTAGTAAAACGTGAGAAATTAAGACCAGTCAACTCACTAATATCGCTACGTACTGTTCTTAACTTATCTGAAACAATGGTTCCTTCACTAGCATTAGCGCTGTCATCAAGTTTGGCAAGCTCGGCAACCGGCTCTAATAAATTACCATCAACTTTATTTCGTGCACGCTTTTGACTCCAAAAAGCACGATAAGCTTGGCCTTTTACTTCAAATTCAACTTCTGCCATACAATGACTAGTATGGCGAGTCATTAGCTGATTTTGACTTTTAGACACAGTTAACCGCGGTGTTTCGTGATAGAGTGCTAAACAAATGGCATCGAGTATGGTGGTTTTACCTGCTCCTGTAGGGCCTGTGATCGCAAATAAACCGTTGTTGTCAAAAGGTGCTTGAGTAAAGTCAATTTTCCAGCTGCCTTTAAGAGAATTAATGTTCTCAAAACGTAAACTTAAAATTCTCATAACGACTTTTGCTCTTTTTGATCTGTATTATTTTGTGTGTGTTTCTGGTGCGCATTGCTATTTTCTGTTTGTTTTACTTGATTCTCTTGTTTTACATTTAATGACAATTCAATCGACAATTGTGCAAATAATTCTTTTAAACGACTTTTACGCGCAATTTCTTCATCCGTTTGCCAGTCAAGTAATGATAAGCGTGAGTCAAACACTTCCGCCAACGACAATTCGCTCAACGTGCTGTTTTCTTGCTGTGAAAATTGTGTTTGTCTACGTTGACGGGCTTTTTTACTACGTCTCACTAGCAACACTTCAAACGGCATGTCCGTAGTTAGTTCAGTAACACGTTGTGACAAGTCACTTAAGTGATCACCATTGTCTATTTCAATATCTAACCAAGCTTTATTAACCAATAGCGTTTGTAGCGAATCTTCTTGATATTTTTTAAATTGAGTTAAAGTCGCTTGTAATTTTACTTCAAGTTCATCTACCGAGCTTTTCACCATATACAATGGTTGAAAACATGGAATGGCTAACTCATCTACTTTGGCGAGCTTACCTGAAGAGAAATCAACAACTAATACCCTTTTTTGTTGACTTGCTTCATCAAAACTTAACGGTATAGGCGATCCGCAGTAACGAATATGCTCAGATTTAGCCACCTTTTGTGCACGATGAATATGCCCAAGTGCAATATAATCTGCAGGTGGAAAGGCACTTGCTGGAAACGCCTCTAACGAACCAATATAAATATCTCGCACCGAATCACTTTTACTATCACTTACCGAAACCCCCAAAGCAGTTAAATGCCCAGTGGCAATAATCGGCAGTATTTCGCCTTCAGGTAAGTTCTGCTCTTTAGCCAAACGTACTGATAACGCTAAGGCCTGTTGGTATAAATTTTGATAATGATCACTGATACCTTGTTGTAAACTTTGTTGTTTATCTTGGGCGGATTGTCCTGCTCGGCTTTTGCTCACATCGCGAGGACGCACAAAAGGAATAGCACAAATGATTGCGCTGGCTTTACCGTGTACATCTAAAATAGAAAATACTTGTTGTTGTAAAGCGTTCGAAGATTGACTCTGCTCATCATCTACTGTTTCCAACGCTTCTTCTGCTATAGAGATTGGGATAACTTGGGTGATGACCCGAGTAGATAAGCTTGCTAACACAGATTGCGATTCTGCTAACATAGCTACTGAGTCATGATTACCCGCCAAAATAATTAATTGGCAGTTACTGGCATGTAGCTTAGCAATAAAATCGAAATACATTTCGCGGGCATAACTTGGTGGTGTAGAAGTATCAAAAATATCGCCCGCAACAATAATGGCATTAACATGATGTAAACTAACTTGTTCTAATAACCAATTGAGAAATTGTTGGTGTTCATTGGCGCGGCTTTTGCCGTAAAAATACTGGCCTAAATGCCAATCTGATGTATGGATAATACGCATAAAATGGTTACAGGCTCTAAGAAATAAAGACATTGAAGGAGTGAGCTTAGTTTACCTGAACAAAAAATTTAAGGGTAGTAACATGCCTTATTAACTTCAGCGTTAGTCGATTTTCCCAACGAATGATTTAATATTTTTTGTTATTTTTAGACAGATTTAATCACGGTGAGCACTTTGTATTAATTTAGGATTAAAAAGTTTAGGGAATAAAGTTTTAGGAACAAAAACACTAAATGAAGCGCACAAAAAAGGCCAGGAGCAATAGCTATCTGGCCTTTCATTAAAAACGTCAGTGTATTTCAGGGCGAGACAATACGACCTAACCTCAGGTTGAATAGTTTAAACTTCTTCCGGTGGTTTCAAAAAATATGACTCAGCCAGAGCATTATGAATATCAGCCAAACGGATTTGAATGGTATCAATATAATCATGTAAATAACCGTTTTTAAGTGCCCTTACATTTTTATACTTCAGCTCTTTAATAGCGTCATCAATAAGTTTAATCAGCTCTGCCGACTTAATAAGCGGTGATATCAACTCTTTTAATTCGTATAAACAGAAAATTATCGATCTTGGAAATATTTCGCTGTGCATTACAAATTCAATTACGTCAGAGCGTTGTACTCTCACACCCATTTGTTGACGATACATTTGATAAGCACTTAAGGAGCGTAATAAACTGATCCATTGAATATTTTCGTAAGGTTTAGCTTCATCACTGATCACTAAACTTTCAGAACGAATATCTAGAATACGAGAAGTCATATCGGCTCGTTCAATCATTGAACCAAAGCGTATAAACACATAGCCCTGATCATGATTAATTGTCGCATCTAAAGCACCAAATATTTGATGCGCTGAATCAATAATATGTTTTAGAAACGAAAATCGTCCACGTTTAGATAAGCCCTCTTTTGAGTTATCTTTAACAAAATAATACAGTGAATTAATTTCTTCCCATACATCTCTTGGAATTACATCACGTATCGTTCTAGCACTTTCTCTAGCTGAAATGATAGAGTTGAGAATTGAAGAGTTGTTATCACTACCAACCAGTAAATATCTTAATGCCTTTTGTTCAGAAAAATCACTATGGTTTTCTAAGTAACTTTTACGCGCACCAATAATATCAACTAATGGTTCCCACCCTGTACTAACCCCTTTGGGTAAGTCCATCATCAACATATTATTAACATTGATTAAACGCGCAACATTTTCTGCACGTTCGATGTAACGAGATACCCAATATAAAGTTTCACCTACTCTTGATAACATATTATTTAGCCTCTTCGTCAACAATCCAAGTATCTTTACTACCGCCACCTTGTGATGAATTCACCACCAGCGATCCTTTAACCATGGCAACACGTGTTAAACCACCAGTTGTGACTTTAGTGTCTTTACCTGACGATAAAATAAACGGTCGTAAATCAACATGACGTCCGTCTGGTTCAATATCATCTAACGTAGGTACAGTAGATAAACTCAATGTAGGTTGAGCCACCCAATTACGTGGGTCTTTTTTAATCGCGGCAATGGTTTGTTGTTGTTCTTTTTTCGTTGATTTAGGACCTATTAATAAACCATAGCCACCTGATTCATTGGCGGGTTTAACCACTAACTTATCAATGTTTTTGATAACATGATCACACTCTTTTTCATCCATACATTTAAAGGTAGGTACATTGGCTAGTTTTGCTTCTTCACCTAAATAATATTTAATCATGTCTGGTACATAAGCATAAACCACTTTATCATCGGCAACACCAGCACCTGGCGCATTAACTAATGCTACATTGCCTTTAGACCAAGCACGCATTAAACCAGGAACGCCGAGTTGTGAGTCGGGTAAAAATGCTTCGGGATCTAGAAATAAATCATCAATACGGCGATAGATAACATCAACACGTTGTAAGCCTGTGATGGTTCGCATGTAAACACAGTCGTCTTTCTCAACCACTAAATCTCGGCCCTCAACTAGCTGACAACCCATTTCCTGAGCAAGATAACAATGTTCGAAATAAGCTGAATTATAGATACCCGGTGTTAATACCACCACCTCAGGTTTATCATCTGGGCGTGGTGACATAGCGGCTAACATATCAAATAATTGCGAGGGATAATCATCAACAGGTAAAATAGAAACCTGTTCAAATAGCTCAGGGAATACGCGTTTCATTACTGAGCGATTTTCAAGCATGTATGACACGCCTGACGGTACACGTAGGTTATCTTCCAATACAAACATTGTACCGTTACCATCGCGTACTAAGTCAGAACCACAAATATGCGCCCAAATTTTATTTGGTGGGTTGATACCTACGCATTGTTCACGAAAGTTAACTGATTTTTCTAATAGACCTTTAGGGAAAACACCGTCTTTGATAATTTTTTGATCATGATATAAGTCATCAATAAAAAGGTTTAATGCTTCGGTACGTTGTTTTAAACCAACTTCAATACCTTGCCATTCTTTTTTACCAATGGTGCGCGGAATAATATCCATAGGCCAAGCTCTATCGATCATTGAGCCTTCATTATAAACAGTGAAACTAATACCCATTTCTTTAATGGCTAAATCCGCAACAGCTCTAGCTTTTCTTAATTCTTCTGCCGACAACTTAGAGAAAAAATGTGCTAACTGTTTACCGTGTAATCTGACCTTCCCTTGACCATCAATTAATTCATCAAAGAAACCATTCGTTTGGTACGCTTTCCAATCAATTTTCATACACTTTCGCCTTATTAAATCATTAACTCATTATGAATCTGTAATATGCCGCGATTAAAGTTACTCTAACCGAATCATATCCACTGCGACATCTAATAGCGAATTACCACCACCAAACACCACCCCTTTTAAAGGGGAGACGTCTGAAAAGTCACGTCCAACCGCTAAGGTTATATGCTGCTCACTAGGTAATACATTGTTAGTTGGATCAAAGTCTACCCAACCAAAGCTAGGTAAAAATACTGAAAACCAAGCATGTGTTGCATCAGCCCCCTCTAATTTTTCTTCGCCTTCAGGTGGCAGAGTTTCAATATAGCCACTCACATACCTTCCAGCTAAACCTATGCTACGCAAACAAGCGAGAGCAAAGTGTGCAAAATCCTGGCATACGCCCCTTTTTTGTGCAAAAACGACACTTAAAGGGGTACTGATTGTGCTAAAACCAGGATCATACTTGAAGTCATGAAAAATCCGTGCCATTAAGTCTTTACAAGCAGAAATTAATTTTTCCTCTGCTGTGAAGGAAATTAATGCATAATCTTTTATTCCTTCTTCGATCGGCGTTAATGGCGAAGCTAAAATAAATTCCGACGTTTTTAATAGCTCTTTGGAATTAGGGGTTGCTAATAAATCTCGCACTTTATGCCATGGCATATCCAGATTTTCTAAATCCTTTTTTGCAGTAACTAATAATTCTACTTCACTGGTTACCGTAACATTTAACGTTTTGTATTGAGTTGAAATTTCAAAAACAGTTACCTTATTATTAAAGTAATCGGTAAATTGCTGTTGATAATTTGCAGGGGGAACAATATCAATACGACTACTGTGGCAAATCTGTCCTCGGTTAGTTTTCGGTGTTAGTCTTGCCTGATTTTGACATAAGGTTACAAAATCAGAATACTGATAAGTAGTTGAGTGTTTTATTTTATATTTCACGGTTGCGCTTGTTCAATATTAGTCCAGTTTAGCTTTTGAGCTGTCTGGGTATGAGAAAAATATTGCAATAATAATACATCACAAAAAGTATCTAAATTAATACGAATGTTATGACAAAACTCAACTAAATGTTGTCTTTTTTCATCAACACTTTGCTGTAAATAATCTTTTTCGGTAATAGAACAACTCGTTTTAGACAATAATATCGCTTTTTCATGGGCTGAAATTACCCCTGGTCGTCTTTTGGTAGGTAAATGACGACACAATTCATCTATTTGCTCTAATTGAAAGAGTAAAGATCTTGGATATTCTGCATCAAGTAGTAACAGTTCAAGACCGGTTCCAATACTTTGATGCATTCGATAACGACGTTTATGGGTGACTAAACTTACCTGACAACTCAATACCGCTTCAAGTACACCAAGCTCTTCAGCTTCTTCATACTCTTCAGTTAACAACGTGGAGCTTAATGAGCTTACTTGTATACTACGTTCAATACGACGACCAATTTCTAACAAAAACCAACCATTACTATTAGGCATACAATCGGTAATTGAACCATTAAAGGCCATTATTGAGCCAATAATTCGGTCTAATAGACTCTGCATAGTTCGCGTTGAAATATGAGTCGTCAGGTTTTTTAAAATTTGTATTTGCCCATTAATATCATCCATCATTCTGCGGCTATCATGGGATAATAGTTCTTGTATCTGTTTAGAGGTATTACATAAATATTCTAGGGTATTAATAATACTGCCCGGAAATTGCTTATCTGCTAATAATTGAAAAGCCATATCTTTGGGCGTGGCTGTGATACCTTCATTTAAGATTACACCGTTTTCAAGATAAGGATAAACAATGCGTTGTGATTTAATCGCAGCAGTAAAACGAGTGACGACACTATTACGAACGGCATCTGAATATATAGCTGACTCTGTATATTTATCAATAAAGATACGTAAAATACGCACCGTACTTTCACTTCTTTCTAAATAGCGGCCAAACCAAAAAAGATGTTCTGCTGTTCTACTTGAAATGACTCCTTCTAATAAGCTGACATCCATACGCAGTCTTGTTGGTATTGTGGTGTTATTAAAGTCAGTATTTTTCTCGGTATTAATCCAAGTATCTTTTATCCAGCCAGGTACACCAGCCCCATTTGATGCTTTGGTTGAAAAACATAACGCCGAAGGTAATACTTCAATACCGTGTTCAGTAGTTAAGACATAACATCTAAACACCACAGGTTTGGCAACTAACTTGCCATCAATCCAAAAGGGTGCGGTACTTAATTCAGGTTTATCTTGAAAATAATAATTATCCGGTTGAGTATCTATTAAGTTTTTTATCTTTTCAGCTTGAGTCGCTGCATCAAGCTTAAAATCAGGGTCTTGGTAACTCAGTAACTCTATTGTGTTCCAGTCTAGTGTACTGGCTTGCTCAACATCGTAACTATTAGGTTCACTGAGCAATAAAGGTTCATTTAATAGCAATTCAGATAATTTATTCAACTGTCGCTTTATTGCAGGAGACGATAACACACCACTACCAAAAGGATTTAAAACCTTTACACTGCCTTCTCGAACTGCTTGTAATAATCCAGGAATGCCATATAACGAATAGTCCGTTTGCTCTAACGAATCAATATTACGATCGGGCAACCAACGTAGAATCACATTAATTTTGCCCAGTCCTTGTAAAGATTTTAAACAAACTTCACCTTCACGTACTGTTAAATCAGCACTTTGTACTAGGGTGTAGCCAAAATAAGTAGATAGAAATGCATGCTCGTTATAATTAGGATCGTCAATGCCTCGGGTTAAAATAACTACTCGAGGATCGTCCATATAACGTGAATATTCATTGATAGCATCTTGAAAAATAGTTAAAAATTCTTTAATTTGCAAGACACTACAATCGGCAAATTCCTCGGCCATAACCCGACGCGCAATGATACGGCTTTTTAATAATAAGCCTAAACCCAAAGGACACTGACAGTGGTCTTTTAATACTTTAAATTCGCCCGACTGCGTACGATAAAGATCAACAGCAGTAAAAAATAATTTTAATTCATCGCTAGGTAAACTAAAGCCTTCGCGAAGAAAATTACTGTCTTCATATAATTTTCGCGCATTAATATAACCATCAATTAATAATTTTTGTTCGCCGTATATATCTTGCTGTATATCATTTAATAGCAAAGTACGTTGAATAACGCCTTTTTCTATTAATGCCCAATCAGACTTTGAAAACATAAAAGGTAAGGGATCAAAATAGCACTGCTGATTTTTTTCAGGCTTAACATTACCATTTTGCATTAGTTGACTTATTTCAACTGAACGACTACTGACGTCTTCTGTCGTTAAACTGGCTAAACGATTAAATAAGGCATCCCAATGGACTGGTTTTAATCCACTATGATTTACAAGTTCATCATGAGTATGAGACTTATTTAAGTAAAGAGATAACCATTCAGGCAATTCAGACATCGCGTTATAATTATGATACAAACTGCGCATGCTCCATGGTGAATAAATAGATGACTCAGGCTTTGAAATACTGTTATTAATATAAGACATAACTAATAAGGTCGGTTGATCTTTAGGGTTCATTTAAAACGAATATACTCATTGTTGCTCACTTTTTAATAGAATAACTATGATACAAAGCTCGCGCCGCGATTAAATCCGTTTTAAATTGAATAAATTTTAACCCTGAATGATCAACATACCCTAATTCCACTTTAAATAATTTTAAAGTGGAATTATACATCTATTATCAGCTATTTCAGCTTATGTTCTGTATTGTTCAGTTATGTTTAGTTATGTTTAGTTATCACGTCTATTTAAAGGCGGGTTGACGACGTAAATCTAAAGTATGTGGATAATCGTTGTTAATACTCTCTTCTTCTGGAACAACAAATTCACTTACTGTTTCTGCTGGGTTAAAACTACGTGTCATAGTTGACGGACTCCACGGTGGTAAAGCCGATGATTGCAGTGATGGACTATGTCCATGCTCCCAGAATCTTGCCACTCTGCGACCTTCTGCTTCAAAAGCATTAACCGGTAAAGACTCAGGATTTCGACCGCCAGCATGACTTACATGATAAACAAAGCCGCCTAATGAGCGCCCTTCCCATGTATCAATTAAGTCAAACGTTAAGGGTGCATGTACGCCAATTGTAGGGTGTAAAGCCGTTGGTGGTTGCCATGCACGGTAACGAATACCAGCAACCTGTTCGTCTTTTGCTTTCCCCTTAACAGGCTTAAGTGGTACCCGACGACCATTACAGGTAACAATATAGCGCTCGCTAATTGCACCAATCACCTTAATTTGTACTCTTTCTAATGATGAGTCTACATACCTTGCCGTACCTGAAGCACTCGCTTCTTCACCAAGTACATGCCATGGCTCTATTGCAGTTCTTAACTCTAGGGTTACATTATCAAGTTCACGTGTGCCACATACTGGGAATCTAAATTCAAAGAATGGATTCAACCAATTTAATTGAAATGGAAAACCTGCTTGTTGTAAGTCACGACAAATTTCACCTAAATCATTTTCTACGTATTGAGGTAATAAGAACTTATCATGTAATTCTGTGCCCCAGCGTACTAACGGCTTATGGTAGGGTTTTTTCCAAAACCATGCCAATAACGTACGCAACAATACCATTTGCACTAAACTCATTTGTTCGTGCGGCGGCATTTCAAAACCTCTGAACTCAACGATACCTAAACGGCCTGTTGCCGAGTCTGGTGAATAAAGTTTATCAATACAAAACTCTGCTCTGTGCGTATTACCGGTTAAATCAACCAGTAAGTTACGCAGCAATCTATCAACTAACCAAGGCTCTGGTACTTCACCTTCGGGCATGTGAGAAAAAGCGATTTCAAGTTCATATAATATTTCATCACGGGCTTCATCAACTCGCGGTGCTTGACTTGTTGGACCAATAAATAAACCAGAAAATAAGTATGATAATCCTGGATGATGCTGCCAATAAGTAATAAAGCTTCGTAAGATATCAGGGCGACGTAAAAATGGACTTTGATCGGGTGTTTCGCCGCCTAAAGTTACATGATTACCGCCACCTGTTCCGGTATGACGACCATCGGCCATAAACTTATCGGTACCTAAACGCGCCTCTTTAGCTAAACCATAAAGCGTTGTTGTTCTTTCAACTAATTGCTTCCACGAGGTAGACGGGTGAATATTCACTTCAATCACACCTGGATCAGGTGTAACTGCATATTTTTCAACACGACTATCTTTTGGTGGACTATAGCCTTCAATCACCAATGGCATTTTCAGCGCTTTCGCCACGGATTCAATTTCAGTTAATAAACCTAAGTAATGCTCAAAATGACTCGTTGGTGGCATAAAAATATATAAACGGCCTTCTCTTACTTCTAACGCCATGGCCGTCTTAATCATTTCTTTACCAATAAAACCTTTTTTTAGTTTTTTGGTTTTAGAGAATTCTTCCGGAATATCAAACGGGTCACGGTCAATGATGTTGTCAGTCCAAGCAAGACTGTCTAGCGGCAGACGATATCCTAATGGAGATTCACCAGGTAATAAGAAACAATGACCACGCTTAAAATCCCAAGTACAAGACTGCCAGCAATTTTTCCCCTCGTTCCACTGTAATGGCAGAACATAACCAACAGGGTTCTCTATACCTTGTTCCATTTTCTCTAAAAAGCCTTTACGACTCATTGCATGCAACAATTTAGAGTCTTTAGGACCAGGTTCATTAGGCAATGAGCCCTCTTGCCATAAATGATATAAAATATCTTCATAAGCGGTTGTTAACGCAGCTTTATCTAGACCTAATGCTTCGGTTAATTTTTCAGCAAATTTTTTGGTATCTTTATGATCCAAACCGTAATCTTTATTAGGATCAGCAAGTAAATTTACATCCTTCCACAATGCCACACCATCTTTGCGCCAATAACAGGCGTACTGCCAACGAGGTAGCGGCTCACCTGGATACCACTTACCTTGACCGTAATGGGTAAATCCACCTTTGGTGAAGACTTTATTCATTTCCACAAATAAGTTTTGTGCTAATACTCTTTTTTCTTTACCGTCAGCTTCGGTGTTCCATTGTGGGTGTTCCATATCATCAATAGAGATGAACGTTGGCTCACCGCCCATGGTTAAATGAATACCCTCTTCAGTATATATATCATCAACTTGCTGACCCAAACGATTAATCGCTGCCCATTGCGGCTCTGAATAAGGTTTAGTAACACGTGGATCTTCATGCACGCGGGTAACTTTATTATAAAAACTAAACTCTGACTTACAGTCATCAATACCACCTGTTACCGGCGCTGCTGAACTAGGCTCTGGAGTACAAGCTAAAGGTATGTGCCCTTCACCTGCAAATAAGCCAGAAGTAGGGTCAAGTCCTATCCAACCAGCACCTGGTATATAGACTTCTGTCCATGCGTGTAGGTCAGTAAAATCTTCTTCTGGCCCACTTGGTCCATCTAATGATTTTTGATCTGAGGTTAACTGAACTAAATAACCCGAAACAAATCGAGAGGCTAAACCTAAATGGCGGAAAAGTTGCACTAGTAACCAAGCCGAATCACGACATGAGCCTGTTTTTTTAGTAACAGTCTCATTGGGTGTTTGTACACCAGGCTCTAAACGAATGCCGTAGCCAACTAAATTATAAATTGCTTGGTTAACAGCAACGAGATAATCAACGCTACGAATTTTTTCTGTGGGTCGTAGTGAATCTATTAATGCTAAGAATTTTACACTGGCTTTACGTTTTTTTAAGTAAGGCGCAAGTTCAGATTTTGATACAGAATCATAAACAAAAGGAAATTCTTCTGCGTATTCTTCTAAGAAAAAATCAAATGGGTTTATTACCGTTAACTCTGCAACTAGATCAACGGTAAAGCTAAACTCAGTAGTCGGTTTATTAAATACTACCCGGGCTTGATAATTGCCAAAAGGGTCTTGCTGCCAATTAATGTAATGATCTTCGGGTACTATTTTTAAGGAGTAACTTTTAATCTTAGTACGACTATGAGACGCTGGGCGCAAGCGGAATATATGTGGCCCCATGTTCACAGAGCGATCGTATTTATATTGAGTATGGTGTGCAATACCAACTGTTATGGTCATCGATTAATTCCCCTTTAATAAAATAAAGCAGCGTAAATATAACATTCGTTATGTTAATCACTAGCATACTCTAGTTTAGCAAGAAGTATTCCATTAAATTTTCTCAATAGATCGCTTATTTTCACTCAATTTATCTTAAATAACCTGAGTTCGGGATAAGCAAAATGCTACAACAGCATTAATTACCCGTATTACTTCGTTATGAAAGCTCCCAATAACCCGTTATTGGCTTCGCTTTCCTGCCTTGTACTACGAATAATTAAAACTATTGTAAAGGTAAAATCCTAAGTAATTGATATTATTATTCTACTCACTTTCATTATCCCGAACTCAGGTTAAATAGGCTCATTTAAGTGCAAACTATTACATTAAGAACACTATCTTCTGCTATTAGCCACTATTAACTTTTTATTTGGTGCGTTCATCGCACCAAAATAGTACTTATTGACCTATGTTTTTTGAATAATTTAATCGTTAGTAACCTCAAAGTGCTTTTAAAAAATAGTTAATAATAAAGCTAATAAGAAGTTGAGTTAAAGTGGTATAATATCGCCATTACCTAGTTCTCTTTGAAGATACAACATTCAACTGAAATAGGTATAAAAAAACATTGTTGTTGGTATGTTGTTATTCATTAATTTCTACTTTTTAGTAACCTAGTGAAACTAATTGATAAGACATATATAGATAAGAAATTATCACCAATGCTTTACATAAGCTTAGTCAACGCAGTCCAACCTAACTATTAGGATAAATATCATGCAAAATTTAACAGACATTGGTGAAAATTTAGTTTCAGGAATTAGTAATCGTTACGGGGTAAGCCGTGAAGCGGTGATCCATATGATGGTTGCCATTAATAATGGCGGCGGTTCAATGGCACAATTTAGTTGCCCTGAATTGGGTGGCTCTGGCCAATGGATGCGCGGTGGTATGACTATGGTAGGCGACATGTTTAATAACGGCCTTAAAACCACGGTTGATAATTTATGCTCTGAATTAGCAAATATTTTGAGTAATAACCAAATTTTTCCTGTTGTTCCGGCTGGTAGTCCCGGTAGTAATCAATGGTGGCCGGCTAATTTAGGTAGCCCATTTAGTAGCGGCGCGCAAAACAATATTCGTTACGCTATTTTCCCAAATCGTCTGGTTGTTGAATTAAATGGTCAATTATCTATCTATGATACGCTAGATCATAATATTGGTGGTATAAGTCAACAACAAGGTAATAGCTCAACGCTGAACTTTACTAGCCAATGGGGAAATATTGATGTGCGTAATTTACCACTTATTTCAGGACCTGGGCAGTCACAACCGGAAGATAATATACCAACCTCGCCGATGAATGAACAGGCAGTAGACAATACAGCAACACCGGTTAATCAAGCTACTGAGGCTTCAATGCCCCCTGTTAATTCTCAAGCGGTTAATACTCAAGCAATGAATAGCTCATCGACAACTTATTCCGTTACTGAAACACTCGAGATAATAGATAAGTTAGCTAAGTTACGTGATAATGGCGCTTTAACCGATGAAGAATATAATCTCAAAAAAGCAGATTTATTAAAACGTATTTAAGTGCACTTCAATGCTTCAACTAGTGCTTAAATTAGTGCCTGAAACTTAGAGTTACCAAACTATAATTTTCTTGAATTCATATTTTATTTAAATCATTATCATTTCTTTTTTAATTCGATACTCACATGAAAACATTTCAATGTAATTGCAAAGATAAACTCATTTTATTTTTTGAAAGTTCCCATTGTCTTTCTTGCGGCAGAACCCTTGGTATTGATGATGACTTTGATCAAGTTGAACCTTATGAACTTGATCAAAGTACCGGCTTATTTTATAAAGCAGCCTACCCCAAAATTCATTATCAAAAATGTGATAACAACGCAAAATATCAAGTGTGTAATGGTATGGTTAATTTAAGTACCTTTGTACCCGTTGAAGGTGATGACGACATTTTATGTTTTGCCTGTCGCTTTAACATCACTGTGCCTGACTTAAACATAAAAGAGCACATTCCATTGTGGCAAAAAATGGAAAATGCAAAACGACGTGCTTTGTATACTTTAAAAGTGTTACCTGTACCTTTACGTAATACAACTCAAGATCCTGAAAATGGCTTAAGTTTTGATTTTATAACTGATAGAGATGTTAATGATCATTTCACTAGTCAATTACCTCATCAAGATGTGGTATTTACTGGGCATGATTGTGGTCACATTACAATTAACCTAGCCGAAGCAGATGATGTTGCTCGTTCTCAAACACAATTGGCGATGGGTGAAAATTATCGAACATTACTTGGCCATTTTCGTCATGAATTAGGTCATTATTACTTTGATCAGTTAATTGCCAATTCACCAACAAAACATGCCTTGTGCAAAACATACTTTGGTGATGACGAGCTTGATTATCAAGCCGCATTGCAACATCATTATGAAAACGGTTCGCCCGCTAATTGGTCGCAAACCTTTATCAGTAGTTATGCGACAATGCACCCTTATGAAGACTGGGCAGAAACCTGGGCGCATTACATGCATATTATAGACACGCTTGAAACAGCAAAAAACTTTGAAATTAATGGATCAATTTCAGGTGTTGAAGTAGAAGAGAGTGATACCGAAAAATTATGTTTACCCCAAGGAAGACAATACTTTTCTTCACAAACTTCAATTACTGAAATATTAGAAGAATGGATGAGGTTATCTGTGATCCTAAACTCGCTTAACCGAAGTATGGGTTTAGCCGATGCTTATCCTTTTGTATTAACAGATGCGGTGCGAACAAAATTGAGTTTCATTCACCACGCTATTCACAATCACTTAAATCTATTACCTGCATTGGAATCACAAGACCAATCAAATTAGGTATAAAGACTTAAAATAGAGATAAGAACAAATACACTCTGCATTTTTGTTATCTCTATTTTCTTATTTATATAACAAATAAGGTTGGCGTTTATGCTTAAACGTGGCGAGATCATCTTGCCACGTTTTCCTTATTTGTACTTCATTTTGCCCTGCAATTATTGCTTTTCTTAATTTATCTGTACCTGCCAGTTTATCCATAAAACTCGGGCTATTAAAAAATATCTCTTTTTGCTCAGCAAATAATTTATGCCAGTTAATGATATAACTTAAATCTACACCTTGGCGATTAACCGCGTAATTCATGTGTCGAAGATCTTCACCTTGCAGAACTTTTCCCATTAATTTAGGATTGCTTGCCGCGCCAGCAATTGAAACTGGGGTAAAACTAAATTGACCAATATTTAATTTATCATGACCGATCACCTGAAACGGGAAAGTAGTACCTCGGCCAATACTCACCGGCGTTGCTTCAAAGAATCCCAGTGATGGATATAAAGTTATAGATTGTGCGTTAGGTAAGTTAGGACTCGGCTTTACAGGTAATGAATAAGCAAGATCACGTTGATAATTATTAATGGGAACTACGGTTAAATCGAGCACATTCGATACATTAAGCCAACCCTCACCTTTGATCATATTCGCAAGCTCACCAACCGTCATACCGTGTAGTAATGGAATTGGGTGCATACCAACAAATGATTGAAACGCCATATCAAGTACCGGACCATCAACAAAAGCGCCATTAGGATTAGGTCTATCAAGTACTATAAATTTAACTCCCGCATCAGCAGCCGCTTCCATCATATAGTGCATAGTACTTATATAGGTATAAAACCTAACACCGACGTCTTGAATATCAAAGACGATAACATCAAGGGATTTAATTGTTGCTACTGATGGTTTACGATTTTTACCGTAAAGTGAAACCAGTGGTAAACTTGTTTTAGCATCTATGCTTGAATCAAACTTTTCACCTGCATCACGATCACCTCGAAAACCATGTTCAGGGGCAAAGATCATTTTAATATCTATATGTTTATCTAAAAGCACATCAACAAGATGCTGATTAAAAACTCTTGATGTTTGATTAACGACTAATCCAACTTTTTTATCCGCTAATAATGGCAGGTATTGAGCAAGCTGCTCAGCTGCCACAATTATATTTTTACTTGGCATTGTGGCTTCGTTAATCTCTTTTGCTGAAGCTACAGTGTGCACACTAAATAAACTGAAGCATGATAAAAATAGCGTTAAAAGAGTGTTAGAAAGAATACGTAATTTCATAATATAAATATAGTTAACCTCATTAGTAAACTTTATAAATAGGCTGAGTATAATAATCTTTTGTAAATAAGTTCTATTATTAGCCTTGTTGCTCTACGGCTTTACGTAAAAAACCTTTGTTCTCAACAAGTACATGCTGAGCACTTGTAGCATCTAAGCCTGTTAACACCATTAAACTAGCAAGTTTCGTTTGATTGTTTGCTTGTGCTAATGCCTGCTCTGCTTTGGTAAAGTCACATTCTGTTGCTTGCATAACTATACGTACTGCTCTTGCGTATAATTTTTCATTACTGGCATTCACATCAATCATTAAGTTTTTATAACTTTTACCACTGCGGATCATACTCGCGGTACTTAACATATTAAGAATAAGTTTTTGTGCTGTGCCTGACTTCATGCGTGTTGAGCCGGTTAATGCTTCAGCACCTACCACAGCACAAATATTCACATCAACATGTTTAGCATAGTTACTATTAACACTACAACTGATACCAATAACCTTTGCCCCTTGCGCTTTGGCAAATTGCATAGCAGATAATACATAAGGTGTTCGTCCACTGGCCGCAATACCGACAACCACATCTTTTTCTGATAACGCAATTGTTGTTAAATCATCAATGGCTAATTGTTTATTATCTTCCGCCCCTTCAACGGCTTTGTACATGGCACTAGCTCCGCCGGCTAAAATACCAATAACCTGCTCAGGTGCAACACTAAAGGTTGGCGGGCACTCTACCGAGTCAAGAACACCTAAACGGCCACTTGTGCCTGCTCCTATATAAATGAGCCTGCCGCCACGCGAGAATGCTTCAACAATCAAATCAACAGCTTGAGCTATTTCAGGTAGTAATTGTTCAATAATGCCCGCTACTTTTTTATCTTCCGCATTTATTTTTTGAAGTACGCCAAGCGAATCAAGTAAATCTATATTAAGGGTATTAGGATTTTGCCCTTCGGTTGTAATATTATTTAACTCATTTACTAAATTTGCTTGCCGATCCATATATTCTCTCATTGTTACAATATAAGCTAAAGTCACTGTTATTTATCATGTTACACTGCTGACACATAATAAATAGGTAATTTAGTCAGCTTTTTATAATTTTATATAGTTTTATTGTTGAAATACTCGCTTTAGTATTTCTTAGTTAATTTTATTAGCTCATAATAGCTAATTAACTTTTATCCTCCTTTTTAGCCGTCAAAGAACAGCCATTCATCATGAGTTATACTTCCAGACTTACCCAAGCGGTTATCGACTTAAATGCTCTCGTTAGCAATTACCAATATATTGATAGCCTTGCCAGTAATAGCAATACTATTGCTGTCGTTAAAGCCGATGCTTACGGGCATGATGCGATAAAAGTCGCCCATGCTTTACGAGATAAAGTCAGCCTTTTTGCCGTTGGTTTTATTGATGAGGCTTTGGCACTGCGTAGTGGCGGTATAGATACCCAAATTTTGATTCTTGAAGGACCATCTAAAGCGACTGACTTTGCTGTAGCCGATGAACATAATTTTTCATTGATGTTACATAGCGATTATCAAATAGAATGGTTAAAAGCATTTAGCCCAAACGCTTTTGATCAAAAAAGTGTCAATCTACCTACTGACAATCCTTCTCAAATGTGGCTTAAAATTGATACAGGAATGAACCGTTTAGGTTTTCAAATAAGCTGTGTTGAGCGAGTGATTTCACAATTATCTCAATCTCAACAAAGTCAGCTAGTGTTATGCTCTCATTTTTCTACTGCCGAACAACTTCATAGTGATAAACCATTAGCGCAATTGGCTAAGTTAAAAGCACTAGTTGCTAAATATAATTGTAAATTTAGCATGGCTAACTCAGCCGGTATTTTAAATTGGTCAGAAAGTCATGGCGATCATAACCGCTTAGGTCTAGCCCTTTATGGTATTTCACCTATCGGTATTACAGACATCAGTAATCCGCTTGTTCCTGTGATGACGTTAACGGCTAACATAATTGCTATTCATACCATTAAAACGGGTGAAACTGTGGGTTATGGCGATGTTTGGCAAGCGAAACGAGAAACTAAAATTGCCACTATCGCAATAGGTTACGCCGACGGTTATCCGCGTAATGCTAAAGCAGGAACCCCTGTTTTTATTAATGGTGAGATTGCGCCAATCGTTGGTCGTGTTTCTATGGATATGATTACAGTTGATGTAACTGATCTACTACAAGTAAACATTAGTGATACGGCAGAATTGTGGGGTAAAAACATTAGTATTGATGTCGTTGCGAAATACAGCGACACCATTAATTATGAGTTATTAACACGCGTATCAAAGCGAGTACCGAAAGTCAGTTTGAGCTAATTTAAATTCTAGGATAGATACTAGGTACTAATACCAGGATAACGATTCTACTCAATCCCAATATATTTATGTACTTGTACAGATAAACGCCAATTATTAGCAATACAGGTGGCAATGGCTAAATCGGTAGCACGCTTCTTTTGGCTAATAGGCTGTAGGTAAATAGCAGTATCTTTTACCTTATGCTCAGCTAATAGTGCTTTTAATTCATCAATATGTTGATCTGTTGCTACTGGATGTTTAATTTCATTAGCACGCGCCATTGCAGTACTTAAAATTTTATAGCCACCGCGCATATTAATTTTAGGTGAAACCGTAACCCAACATTTATCTGTGGTAATTATTTCATAGGTGCCTGATGTTTCAATTTGCGTACTGTAACCCTGTTGCTCAAATAGCTGACATAAGGGAGTTAAATCAACCATACATGGCTCACCACCGGTGATAACAATATGTTTAGCGTTGAATTTTTTCTCATTCACTAATGCTAAGATATCTTTAGGGCTAAAGTTAGCCCAATGCGAAGTTTCTTCCGTTTTAGTTAACATGCTTGCTGGCGTTACTTGATCGTCAACTGAAATATCCCAGGTATGCTTAGTATCACACCACGAACAACCTACAGGACATCCTTGTAAGCGAATAAAAATTGATGGTTGTCCAGTAAAAGAGCCTTCGCCTTGAATGGTTTCAAAAAGCTCATTAATTTTATAATTCATACGGATATTTTTCTCTGTTCTAGTTATGCGAGTTGTTATGCGAAATTTATTTTTTAAATGCTAAGTTTTTAGTTCTGAGCCAATTATGTAGTACGCCATTAATTCTCTGTATAATAACTTATTCCAAATAACTACACTCAAGTCATTTATTCCGAGTAACTTACCCAGAGTAACTATTTACTGGGACGTCTATTTAAACTACCCCCTATTTCAAGTAAGATAGCTGGATTTTTTATTATACTATTTTCATTAAGTTTATGATCTTGTTATGCGAAGTCCACATGGCTCATTACTTAACGAATAAGGTATTGTACCCCAGATCAATTAAGAGAGCTTCAAATGGCTGAAAAAGTTGTTGTTATATATTCCGGTGGCATGGATTCATTTACGGTTTTAAATCGTGCGCTAAAAGATGGCAAAGAGGTGTACGCGCTATCTTTTGATTATGGTCAACGTCATGTAAAAGAGTTAGAGTGTGCGAGATCTGTTTGTACTAAATTAAGTATCAATCATAAAGTAATTGATATTTCGGCTATTAACCAATTACTTGCTGGATCTTCATTAACAGATGATATTGATATTCCTGAAGGTCATTACGAAGCTGAAAATATGAAATCAACGATTGTGCCTAATCGTAATATGATTTTATTATCGTTAGCGGTTGCCTATGCAGTTTCTGTTGGCGCTGATCAAGTTTACTATGGCGCACATTCTGGCGATCATGCTATCTACCCTGATTGTCGTCCTGAATTTGTTGAAAAGATGAATGATGTTTGTAAAATTGCCAACTATGAAAGTGTTGAAATATTCAGCCCTTATTTAACCGTGAACAAAACAGCCATATTAGCAGACGGCATTTCAATGGGATTAGATTACAGTAATACTTGGACTTGTTATAACGGCCGCGAAAAAGCCTGTGGAAAATGTGGTGCTTGCCAAGAGAGGCTAGAGTCTTTTGCAGAAAATAATGTGACTGATCCTATCAGTTACGAGTAAATATTAGTCTATTGTGCCGAACTAATTAGCCATTAACACACTAGTTAATCTCAGCTCGGGATAATGAAACTGTAAAGTATAACAATATCAACTATCTTGTACTCACGCATCTACAATAGTTTTAGTTATTCGCAGTTCAAAGCGAGAAAGCGAAGCCAATAACGAATGATTGGGAGTTTTCTTAACGAAAGAATACGAATGAATAAGGCTGTTGTAGCACTTTGTTTATCCCGAATTCAGGTGAGTTATTAATGGCTTATTATTTTATAGATTAAAATCTTCCTTAAAAATTTATTTTAAGATGAAAACCTTCTATCAATAATTTATCTTTCTCCTAAACTTATAGCGTGTTCAATGAATATTTGGAAAATCGCATGAGTGCTACGGGAAAATATCAAGCACAAGAGTTTAAGCAACTAGTCGATACAAATAATATTACTTACGCACATTTATACTTAGAGCAGCTCATGCTGTTTCCTGTCGATATACAAGATAAAATAATTGAAGATATTAGTCAGCTTTCTTATTGCAACAGTGATGCTATTGCTCAAATATTTAAACAATACTCGAATTAATATCTTTTAAGTAAAATAAGCTTTGTTAACTCGATAATTGTTGTATGCGTAATTTTGCTATTTTATCGCGTGCTGCCGCTGCTTGTTCAAACTCTAAATTTTGTGCGTGAGTTTGCATCACCTTTTCAAGTTCAGTAATTTTAGAATCTATTTGAGCTGTGGTTAACAGTGGCTCTTCGGCATTTTGATTTATATGATAATTGGTGTTAGCTTCAGCCACTTTATCTAGTGATTTAGCATCACTGTAGCTGCCTACGCCCATAACATCAGTTATCTTACGGATAACACCTTTTGGCGTAATATTATTATCTAAATTGAATTGATGCTGTTTAGCACGTCGACGCTGCGTTTCATCAATAGCGCGCTGCATAGAACCAGTTATTTTAGCTGCATACAAAATAGCACGACCATTGATATTACGTGCCGCACGACCAATAGTTTGAATTAAAGAACGATCGGATCGCAAAAAGCCTTCTTTATCAGCATCTAATATCGCTACTAATGACACTTCAGGCATATCTAAGCCTTCACGAAGTAAATTGATACCAACAAGTACGTCAAACTTACCGAGCCTAAAATCTCTGATAATTTCCATACGCTCAACGGTATCAACATCAGAATGTAAGTAACGGGTTTTAATGCCATGTTCATCTAGATAGTCAGTTAAATCTTCCGCCATACGTTTAGTTAACGTGGTTGCTAATACTCGTTCATCTAATGGCAAGCGTTTACGTATTTCAGATAATAAGTCATCTACTTGTGTTTCAACTGGACGTACTTCAATTTCTGGATCAAGTAGTCCTGTTGGCCTAACAACTTGCTCAGCAATATCTCCTGCAGACTTTTCCAATTCGTATTTACTTGGAGTGGCTGATACATAAATGGTTTGCGGTGAAAGCGCTTCAAACTCATCAAACTTCATTGGCCTGTTATCTAAGGCTGATGGCAGCCTGAAGCCATATTCAACTAAATTTTCTTTTCGTGATCTATCGCCTTTATACATAGCGCCAATTTGCGGAACGGTAACATGCGACTCATCAATAATTAATAAACCATCTGGCGGTAAGTAGTCGAATAACGTTGGTGGCGCATCACCTTGATCCCGTCCTGATAAATAACGAGAATAGTTTTCTATGCCTGAGCAATAACCAAGCTCGGTCATCATTTCAATATCAAATTGAGTACGCTGTACAATACGTTGTTCTTCAACTAGTTTGTTATTATCCTTGAGCTGTTGTGAGCGATGTTTAAGCTCAATTTTAATATTCTCAACAGCCGATAAAATCTTTTCTCTTGGAGTAGCATAATGGGTTTTAGGATAAACTGTTACACGCGCTAGAGCTTGCTCTACTTGCCCTGTTAAAGGATCGAATTGACTTATTTTTTCAATTTCTTCATCAAATAACTCAACTCGTAAAGCAAGTCGATCTGATTCAGCAGGAAAAATATCAATAACATCTCCGCGAACTCGATAAGTAGCACGAGCAAAGGCGACATCGTTACGTTTATATTGTAATTCGGCAAGACGGCGTAAAATGTCTCGCTGATTAATGATGTCACCGACACTAATGTGCAGCATCATTTTCAAATAAGAATCGGGATCGCCTAAACCATAAATGGCAGAAACAGAAGCAATAATAATAACATCACGGCGCTCTAATAAAGCTTTAGTAGCGGATAAACGCATTTGTTCGATATGTTCGTTTACTGATGCATCTTTTTCAATAAAAGTGTCAGTGGTTGGCACATATGCTTCGGGTTGATAATAATCATAATAAGATACAAAGTATTCAACCGCATTATTAGGGAAGAACTCTTTCATCTCACCATAAAGCTGAGCTGCTAATGTTTTATTTGGCGCTAACAGCATGGTTGGACGATTAAGTTTTTCAATGACATTAGCGATGGTAAATGTTTTACCTGAGCCCGTAACCCCAAGCAATGTTTGATGCGCTAAACCTGATTCAATACCGTCTAACAGCTGTTTAATTGCCGTAGGTTGATCGCCACTAGGAATATAATCAGAGCAAAGTGTTATGTTTTTCATTTAAGCTTGCTCCAAGGTGATAAATTCAATATGTTTAAATTGTTTGATAAACTGAGCATATGAAATCATCGCCATCATCATATTCCCTAGTACAGCGCCGACTAAAAGCCCTATCAAACCAAAATATAAACTACCAATATAAGCTAATGGTACATAACAAATAAAGAGTCTTATAATACTTAACCATAAAGCTATCATGGGTTTGTGTAGCGCATTAAGTGAGGAGTTTGTTAAAATAACAACCCCTTGTAACCCGTAGCCTAGAGGCAAAATCCAAATAAATAGTTGAATTAAATCAGCAACGGCTGCCTCTTTGGCAAATGCGTGAGCAATCCAGTTTGCACTTACAGCTAAAATGGCATAAATAATCAGTTGCCAAACCAAAATAAATTTAATTGATACTTTATACGCTTCTTCTACGCGTTTAAGCTGTGTTGCACCAAAGTTTTGACTGATAAATGGTGGTAAAGTCATCGATAACGCTAATACAATTAAACAAGCAATAGATTCAAGTCTAGAGCCAACACCAAACGCAGCAACAGCTGACTCACCATAAGTTGCGACTATTGCGGTCATAATTGCCGCCGCAATTGGCGTTAACATATTAGCACCCGCAGCAGGTAGACCTATTCTTAAAATATCACGACATGAAGTGAATAATATTTTTAATGGTATTAATCGACGATGAATAAGATCTAGTTTTTTAGTTAAAATATAAAAAACAAAGAGCAAGCCAAAAAGCCAAGACACTAACGTTGCAATAGCTGCCCCTTTTATTCCCATCGCTGGAACAGGTCCCAAACCGAAAATAAAAATAGGATCCAGTACCGCATTAATAAGCCCTGCACTGCCCATAATAATACTCGGTGTTTTAGTATCACCAGAAGCACGTAATATTGCATTACCAATCATAGGACCAATTAGACAAACGCTACCTAAATACCAAATGTCCATATACTCATGGATTAAAGGTAGCAATGAAGTTTGTGCACCGAGTAAAGTAAATAAGGGATCGGTAATTAAATAACCAATAAATGAAATACACGCGACGATAATGGCAGCTAAATACATTGCAGCGGTTGCTGTATTTTTAGCTAAAGCTGTTTCTTTTTTACCGAGTAACTTTGCGATAACAGCAGAGGTACCGATACCCAAACCTATCATTAAACTAAGCACAGTAAATGTGACAGGAAAAGTGAAACTGATGGCAGCAAGAGGTTGTGTGCCAAGAAGCCCGACGAAAAAAGTGTCAATAAGATTAAAGGTCATTAACAGCACCATGCCATAAATCATAGGAATGGTTATTCGTTTTATCGTGCTCGTTACTGGATCTTCTAGCAAATTTACTTGCTTGTTATTGCTATTCGTCACGGTAATTTTTGGAATCATTGAGTAGTATCAGTTTTAATCGCGTCTGTTTATTAATAAAGTCATGTTAATTTTCTATAATAACGTCTATTTACAATCGAAAGGTTAATTAAAGACTCTATTGTCGTTGAGGTGAATAATAAGCGGCAATACATTGTAAAAGATTAAACTACTTTTACCTAGTCCCTATTTAATAGTTATTGGCTATTTATTGTTAGCATATTTACGAAAGTAGCGTTATCGATAGTTATTTAATATTTATTGACCCCATTATTTTATGCAATAGGTTAATATTAGAAAGATTAATCTCGAATTTTCAATTAAATAAACATCTTGTAATAAAACAACGCACAGTTAACAACAGTCATTTTTGGCTGTGGTTAAAAATCAATCTCATTTATTAAAAAAACGATAAAAACAATAAGCAACTGAAAAATAAAGACTTTAAAATATATTACTTTTATATTGACTTAAAGCTAGGCCAATAAAATTGAAAAATGTACAAAGATTAACACTTTAACCCACATACTTATCCACAGGAATAGTGGATAACTAAATATAAGCTTAATTTTCAACCGTTAATCATAAAACAAAATTTACATGGATGAAAAACACACTACTTTTGTTGTGAATTCATCTTTTTTGAATGTAAATTCAACAAACAGATTTATTTTTCAAATTTTTATTGTTTTTGTGTTGACACTTAAGCCACAGGTCTTTAATATTCCGCCCCGTTAGCCGATGAGGTTAATCGAGATTCCCCAATAGCTCAGTTGGTAGAGCGATGGACTGTTAATCCATGTGTCACTGGTTCGAGCCCAGTTTGGGGAGCCACATTAAATAGCGATAGATGCTAGAGTAGTAGAGCGATGAACTGTACTGTCTATAATAAATAGCATGTGTCACTGATTGGTTTTCCGAACCCAGTTTGGGGAGCCACATTACAGCGTGATTGATAATTAAATATAATATGGTAACGCATATCATCATTTAATAACCAAGTATCAATTATGCGTTTATTAACACCAATTAATAAACAAAACGAATAATTCCCCAATAGCTCAGTTGGTAGAGCGATGGACTGTTAATCCATGTGTCACTGGTTCGAGCCCAGTTTGGGGAGCCACATTAAACTTCATAATAAACAGAAGTTAAAAAAGTTTATTCCCCAATAGCTCAGTTGGTAGAGCGATGGACTGTTAATCCATGTGTCACTGGTTCGAGCCCAGTTTGGGGAGCCACATTAAAAACCACGATATATATCGTGGTTTTTTTTCGTCTATAGAAAATAACTTTACTTGTTCCCTCCCTGAATATCCAGTTACTAAAGCGATGGACTGTACTCTCTATAATAAACAGCATGTGTCACTGGTTCGAGCCTTTTGCTTAAACAAAGAGTTGGGAGCCACATTAAAAAACCACGATATATATCGTGTTTTTTTTTCGTCTATAGTTTTCCTGTGTTTTATTGGTGACTTTCATATATTTGATAAACTGAGCAATTACTATTTATTTTCTACGTTTTTAAGCATTTTTTGAGCAATCACTAAAAAGCTTTGCATTTCCTCGTCGGCTATTCCTGCAATCATAGACTTCTCTGCTCGCTTAGTAATTTTGGCTAAGCTTTGTTGTATTTTACCGCCCTCTTTACTTAACAATAAAAATTGGCTGCGTTTGTCTTGTGGGTTTGGCACTTTTTCAATTAACCCCTGCTCTAGTAAGCCATTCACTAACCGAGTTATTTGTGCTTTATCTCGCTGTAAAAAATTAGCTACGTCTAACGCGGTACAAGGTGAACATTTATCAATGGTCTTCATTACCCTGACTTGCATAGGAACAAGGCCAAGGTCTTCTGCTTCTAATTGAATAGCTAACTGTTTTTTAACACCATGAGCTAAAGATCTTAGCGTTTCTACTGTACTTATATCTGCCATAAATAATCCCCACCAAAAAACTAGTTGACACAATCAACCATATTAAATTATAGTAGATATTATCAACTATAGTTAAAGACTGCAATACACAAGGAGCATATATGACAGTAGTAACCCACTCTTTTACCGAACAATCAAATTCAGGAAGCCGTCCTGTTTATCAAAAAATTGCCATTATCGCACTTATTATGATCACCATTTGTGGTTCGCTGACAGGCATTATGAGTTTTGCAAACCGTAACGGTAGTGAAACCTTTCTAAACCAATGGGCATCTGCCTTTATTTTTGCTGGTTTAGTTGCACTACCTATCGGCATAATTGTTATGGGATTAGTGAGTAAGTTAATTGAAAAAGTATTATCTGGTGCTAGCGCCCTGTCGCAAAAGCTACTAACAGGTGTTGTGATGGCAGTAGTTATGGAGACAGCCATGGCAGCGACTTCAACCATTAATCATATTGGTTTTACTGACTTAAACGAGTTTTCAATTATGTGGAGCCATAACTTTTTTGCCGCACTACCGTTTGGCTTAATTATAGCGATGTTGATGGCATTAGTGATTAAACCAAAATTAGAATCCTTTATGAAAAGCTAATATTAGGGAGATGTTTATGAAAATGCGAATGACACAAGTTGCTCAAATAGAAGACTTAGGTCCACATATGCGCCGTATCACTTTAACAGGTGACGATTTAACGGACTTTCCGTTAGATCAAGAAAGCGCACACTTTAAAGCTATTTTTCCACAACCAGGAAAAACAAAACCTAAATTAGGCATGTATTTTGGCTTTAAAAAATGGATGCGTTCATACACAATTCGCGCTTTTGATAAGGTAAGTAAAGCACTCACCGTTGATTTTGCCGTGAATGATCATCAAGGTTTAGGTACTAATTGGGCAAGTAATGCAAAAATTGGCGATTACTTGGGTATTGCTGGGCCTGGAGATACCAAGCATACAAACTATAATGCTGACTGGCACTTATTTGTTGCTGACCTTACCGCGCTGCCAGCTGCTGCCGCTGTAATAGAAAAACTACCTGAAGACGCAAAAGGTGCTGCTATTTTTCAAGTGCCGTCAGCGCAAGATAAACAGGTTATCCGCGCACCTAAAGGTATTAACATTTGCTGGGTAATTAATTCTGACTTGAGTAAAAACGCACTGTTAGAGGCCTTAAAAACTAGCACTTGGCTGCCTGGAGAACCGGCAATATTTATTGCTGGAGAAATTCGCCAGGTAAAACAACTTAAAGATTTTGTAAAAGAGATGCCCGGATATACCAACAAACAAACCTATGCTTCGGGTTATTGGAAAGCCTAAGTTTTAATAGTAAACCTGATTAATTTTTCACAAAAAAGCCTAATATAATTAATATTTATATTAGGCTTTAATTACTTTATTTAAGATTAATTGCTTATTTTACTTTTCGCTCACTAGCTCTTTTTTATTTTCATAATTAATAACTAATTTACCTTTCTTCACATCAACTTTGGCAATGCCACCATGCGTTAATTCACCGAACAATAACTCATTTGCTAACGCTTTCTTCAAATGCTCTTGAATTAAGCGAGACATAGGCCGTGCGCCCATAGATTTATCATAACCATTCTCAGCTAACCATTGCTTCGCTTGTTTAGTTAATTCTAAAGAAACGCCCTTTTCATCAAGCTGAGCTTGTAATTCAACAATAAATTTATCTACTACTTGATGGATAACTATATTGTCTAAATGATCGAACCAAATAATATTATCTAAGCGGTTTCTAAATTCAGGCGAGAATACTTTATTAATTTCACTTAATGCATCTAAACTATGATCTTGTTGCTTAAAGCCAATAGATTGACGTATCGTTTCTTGAACACCTGCATTTGTTGTTAAGACAAGAATAATATTTCTAAAGTCTGCTTTACGACCGTTATTATCTGTTAAAGTACCGTGATCCATAACTTGCAATAAAATGTTATAAACATCTTCATGCGCTTTTTCTATTTCATCTAATAGAACAACTGCATGAGGATTCTTTAAAACGGCATCAGTTAACAAACCACCTTGCTCGTAACCAACATAGCCTGGAGGAGCGCCAATAAGACGACTTACCGCATGTTTTTCCATGTACTCTGACATATCAAAACGCAGTAGCTCTACTCCCAATATTTTCGCTAATTGTTTAGTAATCTCTGTTTTACCAACCCCTGTAGGGCCTGCAAATAAGAAAGAGCCTATTGGTTTTTCATCATTACCTAACCCTGCTCGAGATAGACGAATGACTGAAGTAAGTTCATCTACTGCTTTATCTTGGCCAAAGACGACAAGTTTTAAATTACGGTCAAGATTCTTAAGGCTATCTTTTTCATTCGATGATACTGATTTTTCAGGAATCCTTGCCATTTTTGCAACAATATTTTCAATATCTGTATTATTAATCACTTTTTTACGTTTACTGGCGGCCACTAATTGCTGCTTAGCACCGGCTTCATCGATAACATCAATGGCTTTATCCGGAAGAAAACGTTCATTTATATATTTAGCTGAAAGCTCAGCTGCTGCATGTAAGGCTTTGCTTGTGTAACGAATACCGTGATGAGTTTCGTATTTTTCTTTCAAGCCTTGTAGTATTTTCGTGGTATCAGCAACACTTGGCTCTGCAATATCTATTTTTTGAAAACGACGAGCTAAAGCACGATCTTTTTCAAAGATACTTTGATATTCTTGATACGTTGTTGAACCTAAACACCTTATTTTTCCTGCGGATAAAAGCGGTTTAAGTAGATTAGATGCATCCATCATGCCTCCAGACGCTGCGCCTGCGCCAATTATAGTGTGAATCTCATCTATAAATAACACTGCATTTTTATCAGCTTCCAAGTCTTTCAATAAAGATTTAAAACGTTTTTCAAAATCGCCTCGGTATTTAGTGCCCGCTAAAAGTGCGCCCATATCTAACGAATAAATAGTTGCATTAGCTAAAAATTCAGGCACTTTTTTAGCGACAATAAGATTCGCTAGCCCTTCTGCTATAGCTGTTTTACCAACTCCTGCTTCGCCAACAAATAATGGATTATTTTTTCTCCGACGACTTAATACCTGTAGTGTACGTTCAAGCTCATCATCACGACCAATTAACGGGTCAATATTGCCTTTTAACGATTCTTCATTAAGGTTAACTGAAAAGTTTTCTATGGTACGAGGTTCTTCTTCTGCATGTGCTTCACCGTCTAAAGGACGAGACACATCATTTTCATCCACTTTAGCAATACCATGAGAAAGATAATTAACAATATCTAAACGGCTAATGTCTGATTTCTTTAAAATATAAGCTGCTTGTGATTCTTGTTCACTAAAAATAGCCACTAATACATTAGAGCCACTTACTTCGTTTTTACCTGACGATTGAACATGAAAAACTGCACGCTGTAATACGCGTTGAAAACCTAACGTGGGTTGTGTTTCTCGCTCGTCTTCACCTGCTGGGAAAATCGGGGTCGTTTCGCTTATAAAATCAAGTAAACTTTTACGCAAACTTACCAAATCAGCCCCACAGGCTCCGAGTACTTCAATTGCTGAAGGGTTATCTAATAATGCCAACAATAAATGCTCTACCGTCATAAACTCGTGACGAGATTCTTTAGCTTGGCGAAAAGCTAAATTTAATGATACTTCTAAGTCTTTGTTTAGCATAGCTACTCCAAATTATAACTTTAGGCTTTTTCCATCACACACTTTAATGGGTGTTGATTATCCAAAGCGTACTGAACAACATTCTCTACTTTTGTTTCTGCTATCTCTGCAGTATATGTGCCACAAAGTCCTTTGCCTTTATAATGAATGGTTAACATAATGTCTGTTGCTTGTTCTTCGCTTTTATTAAAAAAGTTACACAATACATCTACAACAAAATCCATTGGGGTATAGTCATCATTAAGTAAAAAAACATGGTATTTAGCCGGCTCTTCTAGTTGATCTTTAACATCTTCTTCAACAATGCCTTGCGTGTCAATTAACTCTTTCCAATTGGTCATATCTTTATCTTAGTCTCTCATTTTACTTTTGCAGTAACTTTCTATGTGTTTTGTGTGTCATTTTGTTAATAAAACTTAAAAAAGTAATTATTTAACTTGACTAATTTTATAATGTATCTAGGATTCTAAGGGTGGCTATAATTTAGTCACTTATGTTAGTTTGTTGTCTATGTGTTTACTTGTATATGTTCATTGGTTAGTTAAACCAAATAAATTAAATATAAGTAAAACATAATTTGATACTAAAGGATATAAAAGGAAGTTGAAGTATGGCACACGGTACAGTTAAATGGTTTAATAATGCAAAAGGTTTTGGTTTTATTCGTCCTGATAGTGGTGGTGATGATATTTTCGCACACTATTCAACGATAGAAATGGATGGGTATCGTACATTAAAAGCTGGTCAAGATGTCGACTACGAGCTTAATGATGGTCCTAAAGGACATCATGCAGCAAGCATTAAACTAGCCGAAGACGAAACAGAATAAAAACGTTGCGCTTACAGAGTAAATCCAAAAACACAGCCCCTTCGCTGTGTTTTTTAATTTATAGCATTAGCTTTTAGCACTAGCGCGCCTAATATCGAGTTAAGGTAAGGAGTATAGCGCAGAAGATTAATTAATAGCCCCCACTCTGATTCTCCTAGCTTTTATTTTTCTATATAAAATATATAGCCGTTACTATTCAAAAATATTAAATCAAAAATTTTAAACAAAAAAAGCTAAGTATTTCTACTTAGCTTTTTAGTCTATTTTTTTACTTAACGGCTTTATTAGATAACCTATATTATTTATAAAGATTATCTTTATAAAACAAGATTAAACAAGTTCAGCTAAGATTTTGTTCAATGTTTCACTTGGACGCATAGCTTTAGATACTAATGCAGTATCTGCTAAGTAGTAACCGTTAACATCGTTAGCAACACCTTGAGCGCCATTTAATTCTGCAACAATTTTTTCTTCTTGTGCAGTTAATGAAGCAGCAATATCAGTGAACTCAGCTTTTAATTCTGCGTTAGTATCTTGTGCAGCAAGTTCTTGTGCCCAGTACAAACCAAGATAGAAGTGAGAACCACGGTTGTCAATTTGACCAACTTTACGTGCTGGAGATTTGTTTTCAGCTAAGAAAGTGGCCGTAGCCGCATCTAACGTATCAGCAAGTACTTGTGCTTTAGCATTACCAGTTGTTACTGATAAGTGCTCTAAAGAAGCTGCTAATGCTAAAAATTCACCTAAAGAATCCCAACGTAAGTAGTTTTCTTTATCAAATTGTTGAACATGCTTAGGTGCAGAGCCACCAGCGCCTGTTTCGAATAAACCACCACCGTTCATTAATGGAACGATTGAAAGCATTTTAGCTGAAGTACCTAATTCTAAGATTGGGAATAAATCAGTTAAATAATCACGTAAAACGTTACCGGTAACAGAGATAGTATCTAAACCATCTTTAGCACGTTGTAATGTTACTTTAGTTGCTTCAACTGGGGATAAGATTTGAATATCTAAACCGTCAGTATCGTGTTGTGGCAAGTATGCGTTAACTTTTTTGATCATTTCAGCGTCATGTGCACGGTTTTCATCTAACCAGAAAATTGCTGGAGTATTTGATAAACGTGAACGGTTAACAGCAAGTTTAACCCAATCTTGAATTGGTAAGTCTTTTGCTTGACACATACGGAAGATATCGCCAGCTTCAACGTTTTGTTCCATTAAGACATTACCAGCAGTGTCAGTTACTTTAACTACACCGTCAGCAGACATTTGGAATGTTTTATCGTGTGAACCGTATTCTTCAGCTTTTTGCGCCATTAAGCCAACATTAGGAACAGTACCCATAGTTGTTACGTCAAAGGCACCATTTTCGATACAGAACTTAATCGTTTCGTCATACAAAGTTGCATAACAACGGTCAGGGATTACTGCTTTAGTGTCTTGCTCGTTACCTTCAGCATTCCACATTTTACCACCGCCACGAATCATTGCTGGCATAGAAGCATCAATGATCACGTCACTTGGTACGTGTAAGTTTGTAATACCTTTGTCTGAATCAACCATTGCCATAGCAGGCGCATCAGCGTAAACAGCATCTAAATCGGCTTTGATTTCAGCTTGTTTAGCTTCATCTAATGATTTGATTTTAGCGTATACATCACCAATACCGTTATTAACATCAACGCCTAACTCAGCAAATAATGCGCCGTGTTTAGCGAATACATCTTTGTAGAATACAGATACACATTGACCAAAGATGATTGGGTCAGAAACCTTCATCATGGTTGCTTTCATGTGTAATGAGAATAAAACGCCTTGTGCTTTAGCGTCAGCAATTTGCTCAGCTAAAAACGCTTGTAATGCTTTTGAGCTCATTACAGATGAATCGATAATTTCGCCAGCTAATAAAGGAGTAGATGCTTTTAATACTTCTACTGAACCATCTTTACCTGTGAATTCAATTTTTACGTCAGTTGCATCTGCAATTGTTACTGATTGCTCGCTACCGTAAAAATCACCACCACTCATGTGAGCAACGTGTGATTTTGAATCTTTTTTCCACTCACCCATGCGGTGAGGATTGTTTTTAGCAAATTGCTTAACTGAACCAGGCGCACGACGATCTGAATTACCTTCACGTAAAACAGGATTTACCGCAGAACCTAATACTTTAGCGTAAGCTGCTTTAATTGCTTTTTCTTCGTCATTTTTTGCATCTTCTGGATATTCAGGTAATGCAAAACCTTTCGCTTGAATTTCTTTAATTGCTGCTTGTAACTGTGGAATTGATGCAGAAACGTTTGGTAATTTAATGATATTTGCTTCTGGAGTTTTCGCTAATTCTCCTAACTCAGCTAACGAATCGGCTGTTTTTTGCTCTGCTGGTAAGTAATCAGACAAGTTTGCAATAATACGCGCAGCTAGTGAAATATCACGTGTTTCTACGTTGATACCAGAAGATGCTGTGTAAGCTTGAATAATTGGCAATAAAGAATACGTCGCTAAAGCTGGTGCTTCATCGGTAATAGTATAAATAATTTTAGAGTTATCAGTGCTCATGGAGTTTCCTACTTTGATTAGCCAAAAGCCAAGGTGAATATAAATCCCTTATATCAATGAGAATATAAATGAGAGTGTATTTAATAACTCACCAAAGCATAAAATTTATTTTTTGCGCGAAGATTGTATAGTAATTTAAAGCATATTAAAATAAGCAGGCTTAACGTAAGTAAATATCAGCCTCTATTCTACGCGTAAATATACTAGCACAATATGACAATTTAAGAGTTAATAACTGCATTATTGATTATTATAATCACTATTATGATAGTGAATACCATGCAAGCCCATTATATTTGTAACTTTTAGCTATTCATCTACTTAATAATAAATAATTAAGTTCACTAACTAATGGCAATTAATTCGTATAACACGCTTTATCTACGCTTAATTAATTTTAGGAAAAACAATTACTAATGAAGCAAACCAAAAAATTTTCTCGCTCAGTATCAAATAAATCAACTCTCAAAAGTAGATCTGCCCCTAAAGAGCGAAAGGTGATTCTTTTCAATAAACCATTTGACGTGTTATCTCAATTCACCGATGAAGGCGAACGCAGAACCTTAAAAGAGTTTATCAATATCCCCGAAGTTTATGCTGCAGGTCGTCTTGATAGAGACAGTGAAGGCTTGTTATTACTTACCAATGATGGTCAGTTACAGCATCAAATTGCTAACCCCGTAAAAAAAACCGAGAAAACTTATTGGGTTCAAGTTGAAGGTGCTCCCCAAGAGTCAGATTTAGAAAAATTACGACGTGGCGTAGAATTAAAAGACGGTATGACAAAGCCGGCTAAAGTAGCCATTATGCTTCAACCTAATGTTTGGGATCGCATCCCCCCCATTAGAGAGCGTGCAAGTATTCCTACCACTTGGCTAGAAGTTACTATAAGTGAAGGTCGTAACAGACAAGTAAGACGTATGACCGCCAATATTGGTTACCCTACTTTGCGACTCATTAGATATCGCATTGGTAATTGGACCATCGATAATATTAACAATGGGGAATATAAAATTGAGTCTTAACAAAACAGTTACTTCAATAACGCAGCATAACCAAAATAATGAACATGGTGCTTCTCAATTTAAACCTAACACCACAGTAGCGGCGGTTATTCATTGCCAAGGTAAGTTTTTACTGGTTGAAGAACTGGACAATAACCGTCTTGTTTATAATCAACCTGCTGGGCATTTAGAAGCACATGAAAACTTAATCTGCGCCATAGAACGTGAGGTGTTTGAAGAAACAGGGCTTAATCTTTCACCTAATCATCTTTGTGGTATTTATTATCATCATCGACCAGATCTCGCCTTATATTTTTTACGTTTTTGTTTTGTTATTGAGCTTGAAGAGTTTCTAACAGGGCAACCTCAAGATGATGATATAATTGCTACTCATTGGTTTACCTTTGAACAAATAAAGCAAAAACAAGCGCAATTACGCAGCACTATGGTATTAGAGTGTATTGAAGATTACCTAGCAGGTAATAAAATTGAATTATCACAATTAAAATCTAATCTTTAACCTATATCCTTCCACAGGCTCATGTTATAATTTTGCGCCTCTGATTTAGCGCCTCAAATACTGTCGCGTTTGTTAGTAAACTTTTACGTATTATTTTAAGATCTTATTTCAGCTAATACTGCATATATTATTCTACGGATATTCTTCTGCAGCTATTATTTAATTTATTTTTTAGGTCTTATTTACGTCAATTTTTAACCTCTATTGGTCAAATAAACATGTTAACAGCCACAAATAACAAAACACCTGAGCAAACCAAAGTCATTGTTGGAATGTCTGGTGGGGTCGACTCTTCAGTTTCTGCTTACCTACTTCAACAGCAAGGTTACCAAGTAGAAGGTTTATTTATGAAAAACTGGGAAGAAGATGATACCGATGAGTATTGTGCTGCAGCTCAAGATTTGGAAGATGCTCAAGCTATTTGTGATAAACTTAATATAAAATTACACACCATCAACTTTGCTACAGAATACTGGGACAATGTTTTCGAGTACTTTTTAGCAGAGTACAAGGCAGGACGTACGCCAAATCCTGACATTATGTGTAATAAAGAAATAAAATTTAAAGCTTTTTTAGAATTTGCTTGTGAAGATTTAGGCGCAGATTACATTGCAACAGGGCATTATGTGCAACGTGATTATCGGGTTGATGAAAACGGAGATGGCGCTTGGAAAATGATTCGCGGTCTTGATAACAATAAAGACCAAAGTTACTTCCTTTATACATTAAATGAAGCGCAATTATCACAAACACTTTTTCCTGTTGGCCATATTGAAAAACCTGAAGTACGTGCTATCGCAGAAGAAGCAGGTTTAGTTACCCACGACAAAAAAGACAGTACTGGCATTTGTTTTATTGGCGAGCGTAAATTCAAAGACTTCTTAGGTCAATATTTACCAGCAAAGCCAGGCATTATTGAATCAGCTGAAGGCGTAGAAATAGGTCATCATGACGGCTTGATGTATCATACTTTAGGCCAACGAAAAGGTTTACGTATTGGCGGTTTAGCTGATGCAGGTGAAGAGCCGTGGTACGTGGTTGAGAAAGACTTATTACGCAACGTGCTTATTGTTGGTCAAGGGCATAATCACCCTCGCCTATTCTCTAAAGGTTTAATTGCGAATCAATTACATTGGGTTGACAGAAAAGCGTTAACAACTAGCATTCAATGCACAGTAAAAACACGTTATCGCCAAGAAGATGTTGCTTGTACTGTAACTCTGGTTAACAGTGCCATGGACAGTAAGTCAGCAACCGATGAGTACCAAATTGATTTCGCCGAGCAACAAAGCTCAGTAACACCAGGACAATCAGTCGTTTTTTATCAAGGTGATGTTTGTTTAGGTGGTGGCATCATTGATACGCTAATTCGTTAAGGACATAAAATCATTATAATGAAAGATCAAACGCTAACTTTTGCGGCTATTTGTCAAGTTGCTCATCATGTACAACAAGTGTCTCATCACAATCGTATTAATGAAGAGGACATGGCTGTTTTACTTAATAGCTTAATACAAATGTCTCCTGAGAACACCTTAGCTGTTTACGGCAGCGACATGATTAATTTAAAGCAAGGACTAGAATTACTAGTTGAACACCTAGGCGACTCATCAAACAACGCTAAAAAAGACAAAGATCCCGAATTCACCCGTTACCTTATTAATTTGATAAATTTAGAGCGTCGTTTAAATAAACAGCCAAAGCAATTATCATTATTAGGTGAACGACTTGAAGCGTGTAACAGACAACTAGACCACTACCCAATAACTAGTGAAACATTAATTGCCAGCTTCGCCAGTATTTATAGTGATATAATCAGCCCACTTGGTGCTAGCATTCAAGTGACTGGCAACCCCGCCATTTTGAAGCAAACCAATAATCAACATAAAATACGCGCATTACTTTTATCTGGGATAAGAGCTGCGGTATTATGGCGTCAAGTTGGCGGTAAACGCAGAAACATACTATTTCATCGTAAAAAAATAATAAGTACTGCGAAAGAGTTACTTAACTCAATTTAAAATAAATTTAGAAAAACTGTTTACTCAATATTTAATACTATTTAACTCTTCACTAACCAGGTTTCATTAGCCTGTAAAAGTAAGAGCACATTAATATAACCTAGGAAAATACTATGGAACTTTCAGCATTAAGTGCAATATCGCCAGTAGATGGTCGTTACGGCAGTAAAGTAAAGTCATTACGACCTATTTTTAGTGAATTTGGCTTAATTAAATACCGTGTAACCGTTGAAGTACGTTGGTTACAAAAACTTGCCGCAACTGATGCTATTGCCGAAGTTCCTGCATTTTCAGCAGAAGCTAATGCTGTATTAGACGCAATCGTTGCTAATTTTAGCGAAGCTGATGCACAAAAAATTAAAGATATTGAAGCAACAACTAACCACGATGTTAAAGCGGTTGAGTATTTCTTAAAAGAGAAAATTAGTGACAATGTTGAGTTAAATGCAGTAACAGAATTTATTCACTTTGCTTGTACTTCAGAAGACATTAACAACTTATCTCACGGTTTAATGTTAAATGACTGTCGTGAACAAGTTTTATTGCCTGAAATGGATAAAATATTAGCTGCAATTAAAGCATTAGCTGTTGAGTACAAAACAATTCCAATGATGTGTCGTACACACGGTCAACCTGCTTCACCTAGTACGCTAGGTAAAGAAATGGCTAACGTATATGTACGCTTACAACGTCAACGTGAGCAAATTGCTAACGTTGAAATGTTAGGTAAAATTAACGGCGCTGTTGGTAACTATAACGCTCACTTAAGCGCTTACCCTGAAGTAGATTGGCATCAATACGCTAATGAATTTGTTACTTCATTAGGTTTATCTTTTAATCCTTTTACTACGCAAATTGAACCACATGATTACATTGCTGAGTTATTTGATGCGGTGGCACGTTTTAACACTATATTAATCGATTTCGATCGTGATATTTGGGGTTACATTGCTATGGGTCACTTCAAGCAGAAAACTATTGCGGGCGAAATTGGCTCTTCTACCATGCCACATAAAGTTAACCCAATTGATTTTGAAAATTCAGAAGGTAACTTAGGTATTGCTAACGCATTATTTACTCACTTAGCGCAAAAATTACCAATTTCTCGTTGGCAACGTGACTTAACTGACTCTACTGTTTTACGTAACTTAGGTGTTGGTTTTGCACACGCAATGATCGCTTACGGTGCAACCTTAAAAGGTATTAGTAAGTTAGAAGTAAATGAAGCTAATTTGGCAGCTGAATTAGACAGTAACTGGGAAGTATTAGCAGAGCCAATTCAAACAGTAATGCGTCGTTACGGCATTGAAAAACCGTACGAAAAGCTTAAAGACCTTACTCGTGGTAAACGTGTAAATGGCGACTCAATGCGTGAATTTATCATGACATTAGAATTACCAGATTCTGCTAAAGCAACATTATGTGAAATGACGCCAGCTAGTTATATTGGTAGAGCTGTTGCGTTTATTGATGAATTAAAATAATTTTAATGTTGATAATGCTTTAATTATGGTTTGTTGATCTTTCTAGATTACTTTTACAGCAACTTGTTTGGTATTTAGACAAGGCAGAGCATGTGAAGTGTAGCAAGGCCTTTAGGTTCATTTAAAACGAATTTACTCTTTGTTGTTCGCTTTTTAAATAGAATAACTAAGATTCAAAGCTCGCGCCGCGATTAAATGCATTTTAAATTGAATAAATTTTAGCCCTGACAGATCAACAGACCCTAATAAAAAGAGGACGTTAAGTCCTCTTTTTATTATCTCGTATCCCCTCCAGTAAATAATACCAAAAATATCTTTATTTCTGGTTGGCAATCTGTGATTTCATTGACTAATCTCAATATAAATCAAAAATAATTTTTCTCGTCAACCTTGGGTCTTTATATAAATGTCTTACAGTATCAGTCAAGTCAAATGGCAACAAGCCGCCCCATTATTAAAAAACATTCGTGAAAAAGTATTTGTCTGTGAAAGGCGCATTCCGAAGAAGATTGAATTTGATAAAGGTGATCGTACGGCTTATCACATGTTAGTGTGTGACGATACAAATCAAGAGCCTATAGCAACCGGTCGTATTTCACCGCAAGGTGAAATAAGCCGCATAGCAGTAGTGATGGGACACAGAAGTAATAAAGTTGATAAGTTTATTATGCAAGGTTTGTTCAGTATTGCGCATGAATTATCATTAAAAGAAGTATTTATTACCAGCCCACTTGAAAAAGTTGATTACTTTACTCAATTTGATTTTCGCACCGTCGGCTCTGTATACATGATTGCAGGTATGCCTAAACAGCGTATGGTGTGTAACATAACTGATGCAATAGCCTCAGCTGAAACTGCAAAATTTTACCTCAATCATTAACCTCGATAATTTATTTTGGCTTAATGATCACCACCAATTATCCTTCAATTATTCCTCAATTATTAGCGTATGAGATTAAGGTCTGTTGATCTTGCGAGATTACTTTTACAGAAACTTGTTTGGCATTGAGACAAGGCAGAGCATGTGACGTGTAGCTGGCTACACTAACAGGCGAAAACGCAGTATAAATTTTAACTACAAAAGGTCAACAGCCCATAATATTATCATCTAAAATAAGGTGTTATAGCTCATTGTTAATCTTCATTTTCCAATAAATTCAAGTTAATAGTTAATTATTCCCCCAAACCTACTTCAACAGTTTCGATATTTTTCAAGACAGTTGTCGTTTCATATACTCTTATTTAATCGGTGATTATCTTCTTGCTAATAGCGCATAAATTTATCATTAAATTTGGTGATTTTTATAAATTAAGTACTTATAAAATAAGTTCTTTATGCTAATATATTTGATGTATTTACCGTTAGTTATCACAGGAAGTTAAACATGGACATACCTACTCAAAATATATTATTAATTATCACTTTTGGCGAGCAGTCATGGGTAGTGTTAACTAATGGGACATGGCAACCTGTTATCGATGACTTTATGGTTCCTGATGGCGTGACACAGTACACTGTCATTATCGATGATATCAGCATTGAAAATGGTAAAGTATTTGTCTTCGTTAATGATGACTGGCTAGAAGTCCCAAATAGTGTTTTACAACAAGTACGCCAGAAAGATACTCAAGAAACTGACAGTACTCAATCTGACATTGCGCCTATTGACATAGAGCAACAAGGCGATAGTTACTCTTTTCAAATAATACAACGTACCGGTGACGAAGTAATAGCGAAGTCTGGTTTTGATACAACATCAACAAACGCAAACGTAACGTCAACTAATCAACATCAATCTCCTGAAAGCTCTGATGATTTCGCAGCGATCACAGTTGAAGTTATTGAAAGTTGCTCTGCTGATGGTGAAATATACGATATTATCGGCACTGTTGATGATGTAGAAGATAGTAATACGGTTGTTGTTACCGTTACTGATACTGACGGAAATAGTCTTACCTTTATCACTGTAGTTATTGATAGTGCATGGCAAGTACTTAACGCTGATCTTACCGGTTTAGTTGATGGCCCATTAATAGTCGTTGCAAATACTGCAGATTTCGCAGGAAACCCCGCTACAGATTCAACACAATTCATTAAAGATACATTAGCGCAAATTACCATATCAGTTGATACCGGTAACGACGATGTTATTAATAACGATGAAACTTATTCGGTTGATATTTCAGGTACTACCGTCGATGTGGAAGATAATCAAACGGTAACCGTTACGGTTACCGACGGTTCAAATACTCTTACTTTTAGCACTGTTGTAAACGCAAGTACTTGGCAAATAAATGATGCCGATTTAAGTTCATTATCCGACGGTGAACTAACATACACTGCAACAGCAGAAGACCTTAATTGTAATAAAGCCGAAGCAGATACTACGACAATTAAAGATACTCAGGCCAGCATCACCATTGTAGTAGATACCAACAGCGATACTGCTGATAATATTATTAACGCTGCAGAGCAAAGTCAGGTTGATATATCAGGTACAGTAATTAACATTGAAGATGGCCAAATAGTAACTCTCAAGGTTAGTGATGGCATTAATACTTTATCTTTTACCGCAATAGTTAACGCTAGCACATGGCAAGTAGAAAATGCAGACTTATCAAGCCTTAATGACGGTTCGCTTAGCTATTTTGTTGATGTTACGGATCTTGCGGGTAATCCTGCAAGTGCTCAAACCACTACAGACAAAGATACCCAAGCAGAAATAACTATCGCCGTTGATACCTCACAAAACACAGACGATAACGTTATTAACAATACAGAAGTGACACAAGTTACAATTACAGGTACTGTCAGTGGCATTGAAGAAAACCAAGAGGTTACTGTCACAGTCAGTGATATTGATAACAAGCAACTGACCTTCACCACAACAATTATTAATGGTGCATGGACACTTGCAGATACCGATTTATCTGAACTTAGTGATGGTGAATTAACTTACACGGCAACCGTTAACGATATTGCTGGTAACCCAGCAAATGCACAAACAACCACAGTAAAAGACACTCAAGCAGAAATTACCATCACTGTTGATAGCAGTGCCGATACCGATGATGAAGTCATTAATGCCGCAGAAGATGCAAGCGTACATATTTTTGGTACAACAACAAATATTGAAGATGGCCAAGAAGTCAGTATTGAAATTACGAATGGTTTATTAACACAAAGCTTTGTCGCAACAGTTACTAATAATCAATGGAGCATAGATAGTGGTGATCTATCACAACTACCTGATGGCGAATTAACTTATACGGCAAGTGTTAACGATATTGCTGGTAATCCAGCAATAGCCCAAACGATCACAGGCAAAGATACTCAAGCAATATTAACGATTGATGTTGATAGTTCGCAAGATACCCACGATGAAGTCATCAATAACGCAGAAGCCACTCAAGTAAAAATATCAGGTGTTGCAACTGGCATTGAAGATAACCAAGTTGTCACTGTTATTGTCAGTGATGGTAATACAAGTACAGCCAATCTAACTTTTACTGCGAACGTAACAAATGGCACCTGGACTATTGCTGAAGCAGATCTTTCAAGCTTAGCTGACGGACAACTTAGCTATAGCGCAACTGTTAATGATGTTGCCGGCAACCCAGCAAGTGCTCAAACTGTAACAGGTAAAGATACAAAAGCTAGTATTACTATCGCAGTTGATAGCTCTGTAGATGTAGCTGATGAAACCATCAATGCTGTAGAAAGTACTCAAGTAACTATTTCAGGTACAACAGCTAATATTGAAAACGGGCAAGAGATCACTGTTCTTGTTAACAATGGAGTATTAATACAAAGCTTTACTACCACAGTTAATAACAATGCTTGGAGCATAAAAAATGCCGACATATCACAATTACCCGATGGTGAGCTAACTTATACCGCTAGCGTTAATGATGTTTCCGGCAACCCAGCAACAGCACAAACCAGCACAGGTAAAGATACCCAAGCAGAAATAACCATTACCGTTGACGCATCACAAGACAAAAGTGATAACGTGCTTAACGCCGCTGAAGTTGCACAAGTAACGATTTCAGGCACAGTTACTGGTGTTGAAGATAATCAAGAAATCACAGTAATCGTTAATGATAAAGATAATAAAGAGCTTAGCTTTACCACAACGGTTGCCAATGGAATTTGGACGCTTACTGATACAGACTTATCAACTTTAGCCGATGGTGAATTAACTTACACAGCAAGTGTCAGTGATATTGCCGGTAACCCAACCTCTGCGATAACCACCACAGGTAAAGATACCCAAGCCAGTATCACAGTAGTTATCGACTCAGGTGATGATGATTATTTGATCCCGACGGAAATGCAACCTCTTGAGGTTTCAGGTACAGTAACTAATGTAGAAGCGGGTCAAGTTATTACCGTCACTTTGATTGATGAAGCGGGTCTTGAGAGAAGTGTTACCACGACAGTAAATGCCGATTTAACCTGGCAAGCTAGCGCTAATGTTGGTTATATCGATACAAACGGTGATTATGTTTCAGATTTCCAAGATGGTAGTGTTACCGTACAAGCTAGCGTGGCTGACCAAGCGGGTAATACCGCGATAGCAAACGACTATACCTTATTAGATACTAGCAACGGCATTACGATTTTTGTAAATACCTTTGAAGATACTTTTGATCAAATAATCAACGCCGCTGAAGCGGGACAAGTTAATATATCAGGTTTAGTGCGTAATGTTGAAGACGGACAAACCATTGAGGTAACTGTTTCTGACGGTGATAGCAACACAGCTGATTTAACCTTCACCACAGTAGTTTCTGGTCCTGTGCTAAGTGAATGGAAGATCGATGATGCCGACCTTACCAGCCTAAATGATGGCCCGCTTACCTTTAGTGTATCTGTAACCGATGTTAGTGGTAACACGTCAACCGCTGACGTTGTTAAAATAAAAGATACCCAAGCGAGTATCGATATTAGTGTTGATACCTCAGCAGATACTAATGATGCTGTGTTAAATGCAGCCGAAGTCAGTCAAGTAACCATTTCAGGTACTGTTACCAACATTGAAAATGGTCAAACGATTAGCCTCTTAGTTACTGATGGAGTTATCGAGAAAAACTTTGAAGCAACTATTATTGCTGGTCAATGGGCAGTTACTTTTGCTGATTTATCCGGTTTTGCTGATGGTGATTTAACTTACACTGCAAGTGTTAATGATGTCGCAGGTAACCCAACCAGCGCGCAAACAACGATTTCAAAAGATACCAAGGCTAGTATTAGTATTGAAGTAGACACCTCAGTAGATGTTGTCGATGAAACTCTTAATGCCGTTGAAAGCCCTACTGTCGATATTTTTGGTACCACCACTAATATTGAAAACGGTCAAGAAATTACCTTAATAGTGAGCAATGGCACTGCAACAACAAGCTTTACCACAACAGTAAATAACAATGTCTGGAGCATTAAAGACGCCGACTTATCACAATTACCCGATGGCGAACTAACTTATACTGCTAATGTCAACGATATTGCTGGCAACCCCGCTACAGCACAAACGACGACAACTAAAGATACACAAGCTGAAATTACCATTACCGTTGATACTACTCAAGACACCAGTGACAACGTACTTAACGCCGCTGAAGTTACACAAGTGACTATTTCTGGCACAGTTACTGGTGTTGAAGATAATCAAGAAATCATAGTAATCGTTAATGATAAAGATAATAAAGAGCTTAGCTTTACCACAACGGTTGCCAACGGAATTTGGACGCTTACAGATACAGACTTATCAACATTAGCTGATGGTGAGTTAACTTACACAGCAAGTGTTAACGATATTGCTGGTAATCCAACAAGTGTTGAAACCACTACAGGTAAAGATACCCAAGCAAGTATCACTGTGGTTATCGACTCTGGTAATGATGAATACTTAATTCCATCAGAAATGCAGCCTCTGGAAGTCTCAGGCACAGTAACCAATGTAGAAGCCGGCCAAGTTATTACCATTACTTTAATTGATGAAGCGGGTCTTGCCAGAAGTGTTACCACGACAGTAAATGCCGATTTAACCTGGCAAGCTAGCGCCAATGTCGGTTATATCGATGCTGATGGTAATTATATCTCCGATTTTCAAGATGGTAATGTTACCGTGCAAGCCAGTGTGTCGGATGTAGCAGGTAATACCGTTATTGCCAACGATTATGCTTCTCTTGATACCACTAACGGCATTACGATTTTTGTTAATACCTTTGCAGATACTTTCGATCAAGTGATCAATGCTGCAGAAGCTGGGCAAGTTGATATCTCAGGCTTAGTTCGCAATGTTGAAGTTGGACAAACTATTACCGTTACCGTTTCCGACGGCGATAGCAATACTGCTGATTTAACCTTCACTACCACGGTCGAGGATGAAGTACTTGGGGAGTGGAGCATAGATGATGCCGATCTATCAAGCTTGATGGATGGACCGTTAACTTTTGCAGCCTCAGTAACCGACTTAGGTGGTAATACTTCAACCGCTGATGTTATTAAAGAAAAAGACACTCTTGCTAGTATCGATATTAGTGTTGATACTTCTGTTGATGTAGCTGACGCTGTATTAAATGCGACAGAAATTAGCACAGTCACTATTACTGGCACTGTGAGTAATATCGAAGACGGACAAACAGTTAAGCTGGTTGTTACTGACGGTAACATTGAAAAAAGCTTTAATAGCACAGTTGTTTCTGGACAATGGACGATCACAGGCGCTGATTTATCAAGTCTTGCTGATGGCGAATTAACTTATACCGCAACAGTCAATGATATAGCTGGCAACCCTGCAACGGTACAAACGACTACCACAAAAGATACCCAAGCTAGCGTTACCATTGAAGTAGATACTGCTGCCGATCTTGCTGATGAAACTATCAATACCGCTGAGAGCCCTCTCGTTAATATTTTTGGTACCACAAGCAATATCGAAAACGGTCAAACGATTACTGTTATAGTCAGTAATGGCTCAGCAACCGCAAGCTTCACCACGACTGTCGATAACAATACTTGGAATATCGAAGCTGCTGATTTATCACAACTTCCTGATGGTGATTTAACTTATATAGCAAATGTGAATGATCTTGCTGGCAACCCTGCAACGGTACAAACTACCACAGGTAAAGATACCCAAGCAAAAATAACCATTACCGTTGACACTTCACAAGACAAAAGTGATAACGTGCTTAACGCCGCCGAAGTTGCACAAGTGACTATTTCAGGTACTGTCACGGGTGTTGAAGATGATCAAGAAATCACAGTAATCGTTAGTGATAAAAACAACAAAGAGCTTAGTTTTACCGCAAGTATAATCAACGGTTTGTGGACTTTAGCAGATACTAATTTATCCGAATTAGCAGATGGTGAATTAACTTACACCGCCAGTGTCATTGATATTGCAGGCAACCCAACAACGGTAACAACTACAACCGGTAAAGATACTCAAGCCGCTATTACTGTTGTTATCGATTCAGGTGACGATGATTACTTGATCCCGTCTGAAATGCAGCCTCTTGAAGTCTCAGGTACAGTGACTAATGTTGAAGCGGGTCAAGTTATTACCGTCACTTTAATTGATGAAGCGGGTTTAGCACGCAGCGTTGAAACCACAGTAAATGAAGATTTAACCTGGCAAGCTAGCGCCAATGTCGGTTATATCGACGGCGATGGTAACTATGTCTCAGATTTCCAAGATGGCAGTGTTACCGTTCAAGCAAGTGTCTCAGATCAAGCGGGTAATACCGCAATAGCGAATGACTATACCGTATTAGATACTTCTAATGGCATTACTATTTTTGTTAATACCTTTGAAGATACCTTCGATCAAGTGATCAACGCGGCGGAAGCTAACACAGTTACTATCTCAGGTTTAGTACGTAATGTTGAAGTAGGACAAGTTATTACCATAACCGTATCTGACGGCGATAACAACACTTCGGATTTAACCTTTTTCACCACAGTTTCTGGCGCTGTGGTCAGTGAGTGGAAGATAGAAGATGCCGACCTATCAAGCCTAAACGATGGCCCGCTAACTTTTACAGCTTCAGTAACCGATCTTGGTGGCAATACCTCTACCGCTGAAGTCATTAAAGATAAAGATACACAAGCGAGTATCGATATCACAGTAGATACTTCTACAAATATTGCAGATGCTTTACTCAATGCTGCTGAAATCAATAAAGTGACGATTGCAGGCACAGTTAGTAATATTGAAGACGGTCAAACGGTCAACTTAATCATCACTGACGGTACCCTTGAAAAAACGTTTACTACGACAGTTGTTTCTGGTGAATGGACGGTTAGCAATGCTGATTTATCAAACTTTGTTGATGGTGAATTAACTTTCACCGCAAGCGTTAATGATGTCGCAGGTAATCCAGCAACAACACAGACAACCACAACAAAAGATACTCAAGCAGCTATTACGATTGACGTCGATAGCTCTGCCGACTTTGCTGATGAAACCATCAATGCTGTAGAAACGCCATTAGTTACCATCTCTGGAACTGTTGCAGGTATAGAAGATAACCAAACAGTGACTGTCGTTGTTAATGATAACGATGCAAATACACCTAAACTTACTTTTACCACCACTGTCACTAACGGTTTATGGGTTATTAATAATGCCGACCTATCTGGCTTAACCGATGGTCAATTAACATATAGCGCCAGTGCTAAAGATATTGCCGGCAACCCTACTACAGCTTCAACGGTAACTGGAAAAGACACACAAGCAGCCCTGACTATTAATGTCGAGACTGCTGCTGAAATTGCTGACGATACCCTTAACGCAACAGAAGCGACAAGTACAACTATCTCTGGTGCCGTTATCAATATTGAAAATGGCCAAACAGTTTCTGTGGTTGTTAGTGACGGTGATACGAACAAAGATCTTACCTTTACGGCTGTGGTAAATAACGGCGCATGGCAAGTAACTGATGCTGATTTATCATCACTTGCTGATGGTCAACTCACCTACTCTGCCACGGTTCAAGATTTAGCAGGCAACCCAGCAAATGCACAAACAACAGCACTTAAAGATGCAACCGCTGAAATTACGATTAATGTCGATACTACAGAGGATGTTAATGATGCCATACTTAATGGAGCCGAAGTCAGCCAAGTACGTATATTTGGTGATGTTACTAACGTAGAAGATGGTCAAGCAATCACCTTAACCGTTACTGATGGCACGAATGAAGAAACCTTCAATACCACTGTGATAGCTGGTGCTTGGTCTATTAATGATGCAGATTTATCAACATTTGCTGATGGCCCACTGACTTATTCTGTTAACGTTATCGATCTTGTTGGTAATACAGCGAGCGCAGAAACCATCACAGAAAAAGATACTCAAGCAGCAGTAACTATCCAAGTAAATAGTTCATTAGATACAGTAGACGATGTGATTAATGCAGCCGAAGCAGCAAATGTTACTATTTTTGGTACTGTAACCAATATTGAAGATAACCAAGAAGTAACTATTATCATCAGTGATACTGATGCAAATTCTGCTGATGTTACTTATACTGCTACAGTAAATAACGGCATTTGGTCAATTACTAACGCTAACTTAACTAGCTTAACAGATGGTGAATTAACTTACACTGCAAGCGTAATCGATGTTGCAGGTAACCCTGCAAGTGCTACTACGACCACAGAAAAAGATACTCAAGCAGCCATTACTATTGAGGTTGATGCCTCTGCAGATTTTATTGATAATGTGATCAACGCCGTTGAATCAACACAAGTTACCATCTCAGGTACTGTCACTAATGTAGAAAACGATCAACAAGTTACCTTAATCGTTAGCGATGGCACTAACCAAGCAAAATTTGAAACAACCGTAATAAACGGTAGCTGGACTATAACTGATGCGGACTTATCAGGTTTAGCTGATGGCACATTAACTTACGAAGCCAGTGTCAGCGACCTTGCGGGTAACTTAACATCTGCACAAACCTCAACAGGTAAAGATACGCAAGCCACCATTACCGTTGTCATAGACTCTGGTGATGATAATTATTTGATCCCAGAAGAAATGCAACCACTTGAGGTTTCAGGCACAGTAACCAATATTGAAGCTGGCCAAGAAATCACGATTACTTTAATTGACGAAGCCGGTTTAGAACGCAGTGTTACTACTACAGTAAATGCCGATTTAACCTGGCAAGCTAGCGCTAATGTCGGCACTATTGACGGTAACGGTGATTATGTTTCTGACTTCCAAGATGGCAGCGTTACGGTGCAAGCGAGTGTCTCAGACCAAGCTGGCAACCCTGTTATCGCTAATGACTATGCCCTACTAGATACTAGCAACGGTATAACCATTTTTGTTGATACTTTTGAAGATACTTTTGATCAAGTGATCAACGCCGCTGAAGCAAGCCAAGTAGATATTTCTGGTTTAGTGCGTAATGTTGAGGCTGGACAACCAATTATTGTGACTGTATCAGATGGTACAACCGAGTTAACTTTTAATACCACAGTTGCTGCTGACAGTCTTAGCGAATGGAATATTAATGATGCTGACTTATCAAGCCTAAACGATGGGCCATTAACTTTTAGTGCCCAAGTTACCGACTTAGGTGGCAATACATCAAGCGCACAAGTCATTAAAGACAAAGACACTCAAGCGACTATTGATATTAGTGTTGACACAACAGCTGATACTGATGATGCAGTCATCAATGCTGCTGAAGCTATAGCCGTTACTATATCGGGTAATGTCAGTAATATAGAAGATGGTCAGGAGGTTATACTACTTGTTACTGACGGCACAATTGAGAAATCATTTACAACAACAATAGTTTCGGGTCAATGGACAGTGACTGATGCTGATTTATCAAACCTTGCAGATGGTCAACTAACTTATACTGTATCGACCACAGATATTGCCGGCAATCCTGCTACTGCTCAAATCCTTATAGAAAAAGATAGCCAAGCAGCAATCACTATTGAAGTAGATAGCTCTGCTGATACTGCTGATGATGTCATCAACTCAGTAGAGGCTCCAACTGTCACCATATTTGGTACTGTTACTAATATCGAAGATAATCAACAAGTTACTGTTATTGTTAGTGATAATGATGCTAATACGGCAGATCTTAGTTTCACAGCAACGGTTAATAATGGTGAATGGTCAATTACAAATGCCGATTTAAGCTCACACACCGACGGTGAATTAACATATACCGCGACAGTTAACGATGTTGCAGGTAACCCAACGAGTGCAGCAGTAACTACCGAAAAAGATACACAAGCAAATGTTACCATTAACGTCGACACTGCTGCAGATACCGCTGATCAGGTAATAAATGCCGCAGAAGTCACTGCGGTACATATTTATGGCACCACCACAAATATTGAAGACGGTCAAACACTCAATGTTGTGGTAACTGACGGTATCGTTTCTCAAGCTTTCACTACAACGGTTAACAATAATAGTTGGAGCATAGATGCGGCTGATTTAACAGAGTTACCAGATGCTGATTTAACCTATACCGCAACAGTTAACGATGCTGCGGGTAATATAGCGACGGCTGACACTAACTCAGGTAAAGATACCCTAGCAGCCATCACCATCAGTGTCGATACCACAGCAGATAAAGCTGATTCTGTAATTAACGCCGCAGAAGCCCCTGCCGTTCATATTTTTGGCACAACCACAAACGTTGAAAATGGCCAACAAATTACCGTCATTGTCAATGATGGTACTAGCTCAGAAACCTTTACCACAGTCGTTGATAACAATACTTGGAGTATTGAAGACGCGGATTTATCAAACCTTGCTGATGGTAATTTAACGTATACAGCGACGGTTAATGATATTGCAGGTAACCCCGCAACCGCAGTAACCTCAACCAATAAAGATACTTTGGCTGAGATAACCATTAACGTTGATACATCACAAAATGTTGATGATGATATTCTCAACGCTTTGGAAGTTGAGCAAGTGACTATTTCAGGTACCGTCTCTGGTATCGAAGATGGCCAAACAATAACTCTAGTGGTAAGTGACGGCAATACCAGTAAAGATCTTACCTATCTTGCTATCATCAATAATAGTCAATGGATTGTTGAAGATAAGTACTTAGCAGCCTTAGATGATGGCAACCTAACCTTTACTGCAACAGCCACTGATCTTGTTGGCAATAATGCAAGTACAGAAACTATCATTGTTAAAGATACTCAAGCAATAATGACTATTGCTGTAGATACTTCACAAGATACCGTAGACAATATCATTAATACCATAGAAGCAGCACAAGTAACTATCTCAGGAACAGTTGTTGGTATTGAAGATGGTCAAAATATCACTGTGGTAGTTAGTGATGGTGATACTAGTAAAGATATTAGTTTAACAACAAGTGTAGCTAATGGAATATGGACTATCATCGATGCTGATCTCTCTTCGTTAAGTGATGGCGAGCTAACCTATACAGCAACGGCTAATGATGATGCAGGTAATCCAGCGACAGTAACAACAACAACCGAGAAAGACACACAAGCAACAATCACCATTGAAGTTGATACCTCAGCAGATGTTGATGACGAGACCATTAACACGAATGAAACGCCAGCGGTTCATATCTTTGGGACAACAACCAATATTGAAAATGGTCAACAAGTAAGTGTTATCGTAAGCAATGGTGTAACAACAGCAAGCTTTACAGCAATTGTGAGCAACAATACCTGGAGTGTGGAAGTTGCAGATATTACAACAATAGCAGATGGCACACTAACATATACCGCAAATGTTAACGATATCGCCGGTAACTTAGCGACCGCTGAAACTACAAGTACAAAAGATACCACAGCAGAGATCAGCATTGTTGTAGATACCAATGCTGATACTACTGACAATATCATTAATGCCGCAGAGCAAAGCGCAGTAGATATCTCAGGTACAGTGACTAACGTTGAAGATGGTCGCGAAGTTACTTTAACTATTACCGATAGTGACGATAAGCAACTCTCTTTTACTACAACTGTCAATGCCTCTACTTGGGAGATTATTGACACAAATCTTAGTAGTCTTACTGATGGCGAGTTAACCTATAGTGTTAATGTTAGCGATTCAGTAGGTAACGATGCATACGCAGAAGTTACTCATATAAAAGATACACAAGCAGATATAACCATAGCAGTTGATACGTCTGCCGATACTGTTGATAACATCATTAACGCAAATGAAGTAACTAACGTTGCCATATCAGGTACGGTAACAAATATTGAAGATAATCAAACCGTAACTATTACTATCACCGATGGTGAAGAAGAGATTATTGAAACAACCTCAGTAAATAATGGTCTATGGACAATAGATGTCGACTTATCAACACTGAACGATGGTACATTAACTTACTCAGCAACAGTCAATGATGTGGCAGGAAACCCTACAAGTACTAATACGACTACTGAAAAAGACACTGTTGCCAGTATTGAGGTTAACATTGATTCTGGTGACGATGAGCTTCTAATACTTGATGAAGTAAGCCCTACTCTTATTACCGGCTCTGTAAGTAATGTTGAAGCAGGTCAAACAGTTTCAGTTGTATTGACTGACAGTCAAAATAATTCACAAACCTTCACAACCACAGTAAATAATGATTTAACTTGGTCAATATCACCTAACTTATCAAACTTTGAAGATGGCTTATTAACCGCTGTTGCAACAGTTAAGGATATAGCAGGTAACATAGTTTCCAACAATGATACAGCAACCATAGACACGCAAGTAGTAATCGATATAGACACTGGTGAAAATGGTATTGATATTAGTGCGTTACGTAATAATGAAATTACTGAGTTTTCTGGTACTACCGACGCTGAAGTAGGTCAAGCAGTTACCGTTACTATAACCGATGGCACAACAAGTTTAGACTTTACAGGTTCAGTAACCAGTGCTGGTCAATGGTTAGTCAGTGGTATTGATATATCAGGCTTAAGTTCACAAAAAACTTGGCAAGTCACTGCAACTGTAACTGATTTAGCAGGTAATACCGCGACCGATGATATGCCTATTATCGATATAGTACAAACAAATGTCTTTATTGAGTCGATCGTCGCTGAAACGGGTTCACAAACAAAATCTCATGTTATTTCGCTGAACAACCCTGCTCTAACCACAGATTCTGAAATTACATTAAGTAATTCCCAAGAGGCATTATCGCAATTAACGTCTGTTGGTTCCACAGTCAACATCACTGTTGCTGATGATGGACAATCGCTCACGGTTATTCGTGAAAGTGACTCTTCAGTAGTGATGGAAATTAAAATCCTATTTGCGGCAGAATTACAGATAACCATTTTTGAAGCCGTTGACAACCCTGATACCTTAACCAGTGTATTAAATACTTCTGTTGATCTACAAGCGGTGCAAACTGATGAAGACGGAACAACTGAAGTTGTTATTTTACCAACTCATATTGAAATATTAGATTCACCACCAGTAACCAATGACGATGAATATTCTGTCATCGAAAATGAAAGCGCTATAGGTAGTTTAACCGGCAATGACTTTACCGCAGAAGGTCCATTAACAGTCACTTCTGTCAACTTACTGGGTAATGATTATGCTATTACTACCGGCAGTAATGTGACAATTGATTTTGAATACGGTCAAATCACTGTTGATTCACTAGGTGCTTGGTCATTTAATGCTATTGATAATTTAGATAACACTGTCGAACAATCTTTTGAATTAACTTATGACGTTATTGACTTCGATGGTTCAACCGGTTCTGCTGTAGCAACTTTTACCATTGAAGATGGTAAAGCAGGTGTAATGTCAGATGTAAGCTGGAGCTATGTTGAAACAGATATTGATGCTAGAGGTACCAACACCTATAACTTTGATATTATTGCGGGTTCAGATACGTTATTGCCTGACAGCATAGCATTTACCAGTAACACCATCAGTAAACTACTTAGCGTTAATTTAACGAGTAATGGACAAGCGTTAAGTTATGAAGCATCTGAAGATGGTAATGTAATAACGGCTCTAGCGGGAGAAACAACGGTATTTACACTAACGTTAACTGCTGAGCAAAATAACGATGATTTACTCGCAATGTTATCATTTGATCAATTAGCTCCAATTGATCATATTAATAACGAAACATTAACACTACCACTAACGGTAACTGCCGAAGATTTAGATGGTACGGTGATTTCAACAGGGGATATTTCTTATTCAATCAACGATGGTGCTAACCCAGAGTTTGACGAAATAGAAGCCATATCAATCGACGAAGCTGAATTGAAAAGTGGTGAAAAAACGGCAACCGGTAACATTTCTACCGCGATTGGTTCTGATAATATTATTAGTGTTATTTTCAATAATATTGAGCAACAACCTGTTTTAACTGTTGCTGATGTTCCGGTGTTATATAGCCTGAGTGATGACGGTAAAACATTAATTGGTTATACCGATGATATTAACTCCCCTGTATTTAAAGCTGAGTTAAGCGATAACTTTGCTGCAGAAAATAATACCACAGATGGTAGCTATACCTTTACCTTATACAAAACATTAGATGAAGATACTTCTGATCAAATACCATTAAGTATAACCATTACTGATTACGATGGTGATACAACAACAGAGTCTTTGCCGATTACCTTAATTGATGATGATTCTGAACAAATAACGACTCCTGAATTAAATGTTTCCGAAATCCCTGTTGATACTGATAACAGTAGCGCAACAAATACCGATTCAGGCAATATTACCACCACTGCAGGTACTGATGCTTTATCGGGCTTAATTTATGATGTTGTCGATGATGCCCCTGTATTAGATGAAAATGGTGTTGCTTTAACTCAAAATGGAGCCGCTATTAACTGGCTTAATATTGGTGACGGTGTTCTTCAAGGTGTATTAGCTGATGGAACTCCGGTATTTACTGTTGAAATACCAACCGACTTCCAACATCCAGAAAGCACTCCGGTTGACTTCTCATTACTTGGTCCAGTTGATCATACAGGAGCGCAGGCCGACTCTTTAACCGTGTTAATCCCAATTGCGGTTGTTGACCAAGATGGTACTGAAGTTGTCAGTAATATGAAAGTGACCATAGACGATGGTTTAAATCCTGAACTAATCAGTGAAGATACCGCGGAAGTTATCGATGAAGGTCTACTTGTAACAGATGATAGCGTTAGCACTGTTGGCTCGTATATTGTTGATTCAGGTAGCGATGAAGTTGTCAGTGTCGGCTTAGCTGAGGGCTATACATTAACAGGGGTTACTACACAAGGTGGTGTCGCAGTAAACCTTTCAGAGACCGCTACCGACAGTGGCTGGTATGTAGCACGCTCTGCAGATGATAACAGCGAAGTATTTAGAATACGCTTTAACACCAATAACACTTTTAATTATAAACAATCACAAGCCATTGACCATACAACAGGTGATGGCGAGAATACATTAACATTATCATTTGATATCCAAGCAACTGATGCTGATGGCGACACGTCAGAAGCTCAATCAGTAACCATTACGGTAAAAGATGATGTTCCGGTATCGACAACAACCGATCTTACTTTTATTGAAGGTCGAGAAGTGACTGTTGATTTATTAGCTACAAAGGACGGTGGTGCAGACGGCGCAACCGTTACCCAAGTAACTTATCGAGGTCAGAACTACACGGTAGATCCAACAACAGGCGTTACTATTACCTTAAATGATGGTGAATCGGGTGGTGATAATAATAATTACGGTACCATTACCATAAAGGCCGACGGCAGCACCGTTATCACCACTAACCTATTTGATTACGCGACCAATAACTTAATTGACCAAGTTGATTTTGTTGTAACTGATGCTGATGGTGATACTGCTAATGGCACATTAAACTTAACAGTGCAAGATGGTAGTGGTGTCGTGCTTATCAATGATGCAAGCACCAATGAAGATACAACAGTGCCAATCACTATTTACGCCTTCCCTGGTGATGATGACGGTACTGAAGATACTATTGAAGAGATTAAAATTAGTATCGATTCTCTTAATGGCGGAACATTGACCTTAAATGGCAATCCTATTCCTGACGATGGTAGCTACTATATTCTATCGGACGGCCTAATAACGGCGTCAACTTATGAAGGCTTTGATGTCATTATTCCTAACGGTATATTAGCGTTCACACCAGCAGAAAACACTTCTGATGCTATATCTGACCAACAAGTTACCATTGAAGTCAGCGTTACCATTACGGATAACGTCAATGGTGAACGTACCATTGAAAGTAGTGCTTCAGTAACTATTAATTCTGTTGCTGATTTACCTGAGTGGGACGACGATAACTCTGTTTATGTTTATGAAACAAATGGAGAAGAGCTAGTCATTGAAGATGGCGGCGAGATTGCTCTTACTCTTAAAGCAGACTTAATTGATACCGACGGCTCTGAAAACCTTACTTTCAGAATTGAGAATATAAATGCAAAGCTAACGTTAACATATAACGATGGTACCGCGACTACAGTAAGTAATGGTGACATTCTAACGCAAGATCAACTAAACACTCTATCAGCAACCAGTGCTTTAAATAGTGCAGGTATTATGACTTTTGATATTACCGCTATTGCTACTGAAGAAGACAATTCAGATACAGCGGAGCAAGAAACTAAAACGATCACTATCAATATTCAACCAGAGGCTGATACGCCATTATTAACGGTTAAAGATATTAACAGCCAAGAAGATGTCGCGATCGACGTCAGTGAAATAATCACCGGCGAGCTCACTGATACGGATGGCTCAGAAACCTTAAGCTTTGAATTAACCTTACCTGATGGCTGGTCTTTAAATGCAATTAATGGCGCCTCTGTTAACTTAATTGATGAGACAAATAATATTTGGTCTGCCTCTGCTCAAGATATTGAAGCCAATAACATTCAGTTAATACCACTTGAAGACATCAGCTCTGTAAGTGGCATTTTTAATGTCAGTGTACAAGCTATTGCTATAGATAGTCAGGCAGATGGTATAAGCGTTTATGGCGAACCAAGTAAAAGCGATTCTAAAACACTTACAGTGACATTAACGGGTGTTATCGACCCACCTGAACTAGCAGATACCGATAACTGGGACTTTGATCAGGATACATTAACGGTTACAAACAGTGATAGTAATGTACTTACCGAAGACAGTGTCATTCCGCTAAATTTTGATATTGTTACATCTGATGATGACTTATCTGAAACGATTAGTTTAACGTTAACAGGTCTTCCTGATGGCGCTACATTACTTGACTCTGATGGCAATGAAGTTGATTTACCTGTTGTGGGGGTTGAAAACGATCTACCTATTTACAGCGTAACAACCGAAGCGTTAGCTGAGCTTTCAATTAAACCACCAAAAGACTTTAGTGGCCAAATATCTTTAGCCCTTATCGCCATAACAACTGAAGCAGATGGCGCTAGTGGCGAATACAAAATTACCTTAAACCTTGATATTGTGCCTGTGATTGATGAAGATGCGAGTACTTTATCAACAAGCTCTACTGGTATTGAAGATAATGCAATTGCTATAGATTTTAAACAAAGTCTTTCACAAGACCAAGATGGTAGCGAAGTCATTACTGAAGCGGTTATCACTGGCATAGCTGATGGAACAACGTTAACATTAGATGGCTCTGCCTACGAATTTACTGGTAACTTAAGTCTTACCACCCTTGCCGATGAATTAGGTATTAGTTTATCCGATATATTAACGAGTGGTCGATTAGGTTTACTTCCTCCGCAAGATGCAACTGGCACTTATAGTATAAATATCGATTACACCATTGAAGATACACCATCTTCTGGTGATAGCATTGTTGAAACAATTTCTTCAACAATAGATATTAATGTTACTCCTAAAGTTGAGCTAACTACCCGCTTTGAAATAGAAGACAATTTACTGCTAACAAGTACCGATGGTAGCGCCATAGATTTAACAGGCAAGGTAGGCTTTACTGACGCTGATATTGACGGCTCCGAGACTCTTGATTATGTCGTTATTTTATTACCTTCAGGTGATAATTGGTTAGTTACTCACCCTAATGGGGCAATTCCTGATGGTAATGGTTACTGGCGTATACCGATAGATACTGACCTAACCTCTGATGTCATACAGGAAAATAATGTTGATATACTTGCTGGTGTAGAAATTATTAGTAAAGAGGTAACTGATGGACCTGTAGAGATCAGCGTCTATGGTCGTGTAGAAGACGGCAGTGATGCTGCAGCAATTCTATCAACCTTCCAAGTACAGTTTGATGTTGCCATTGACTCTAATGCAAGTCCAATAAATCTATTACAAAATAGTCCTATAGATGGTATTGAAGATGAATTAATTACACTATCAGAGCACCTAAATAGTAATATTGCTGGTGATGATAATGATAATATTACGTTCAGAATATCAGCTTCTGACTTACCTGCAGGTGTTAGTGTTTCTGGTGCTGATGTCCAGATTATCCACTTTACGGATGGTGTTACGGTAAAAGAATATGTCTTTACTGAAGCATCCCTGGCTGATTTAACCATGAGCTCTGCTGGTAGTAACTTTGCCGGTGTTTTATATGTACCCATTGAAATTATCGCAACAGATAGTTTAAGTGGTGACACCATTATTGATAACTCACAAGTATTAGAGTTTGATATTGCACCAGTTGTTGACGGTTTTACCTTCTCTGATAATACGACTATGCAGGAAGACGTACCTGAATCGTTAGATTTAACCATTAACTTTAGTGATAGTGATTTATTACCTAGTAGTGGTGGTCAAGAAGTATTATTAATAGATGCTGATGACTCTACTAATAATTTAACCATTCAATTACTCGATGAAGGTGAATTAATTGACAGTACTGGTTTGTTTGTTTTAGTAGATGGCACCACTGATACTTATCAATTTACTGGCACCACTCAAGAAGAGCTATCCAACACTCTATCAAGTTTAACCGTTAGGCCTACTGAACACTTATCAGGTTCAGAGATATTTAAAGTTAAATTCTCAGGTACGGTGATTGATACTGCGACCATGCTTAATGGTAATCAAACTGATTCAAGTGAATTCGAACAAACAGTTGCTATCACAATAGAAGCCGTTACTGACGAAGCGACATTAACAACACAATATAGTGAAGGCAACGAAGATAACTCTATTGATTTATCTGCTCTATCTGCCGAGTTAATCGACCAGGATGGCTCTGAAACTATTTACATTACCATTAATGGTGTACCTGCTGGCGCAATATTAGGTACCGATGCAGATAGAGAAGGAGGTGAAGATCCTGTTCACTTAGCGAATAATGGTGAAGACGGCGGCAGCTTTAATGGTCAACCGACTTATAGTTGGACTGTTCCTCAGGCACAATTAGCAACCTTAGTGCTAATTCCACCTAAAGATTTTAGTGGTGATATTCCGTTAACATTACAAGCGATTACCAAAGATGAAGAGCCTGGTGTTTATGTAACAACAACCTCTGACTTTATTGTAGGTATTAACCCTATTGCAGATGAACTTGATGTTTATATAGAACCAAATAGCCAATACAGTGGTAATGAAGATGATGTTATAACAGTCAACTTAGGGGCTGAAACTACCGATACTTTAGACAGTGAAAAAATACAGATTAAAGTCAACTTATTGTCAACATCTGATGCTTCTGCATTAATTAATATTGAAGAACGTGCCAAGATTGGTATTGATGATCAAACCGCAGATTTTGTCAGTGATGGCTCTGGCGGATTTTATGCAACGTTAGAAGTTGATAGTAATAACATAACCTCCTTTGATATGTACTTAGGTAATTTAGCTTGGGGTAACTTTGATATGTCAGTTGAAGTATCTGCAGTTGATACTGCAACCGTTAATGGCAGTTCTGTAACAGACTATGGCGACCCTGAAATATTTGACTTTACCTTGACCTTAAATCCTGAAGTTGATGCACCCGTGTGGGAAACGGTTGATGATATTACAACTTCTGATCCGAATAACATTCCGCTAAATTTAGCATTATCATTACAAAACCCTGCTTCTAATGAAGAAGGATATTTAACTGTATCGGGTTTACCTGACGGTTTAACATTAAATGCTGGTAGCCAACAAGGTAGTGACTGGCTAGTTGATTTTGACAATGTTGCTAGTTTAGCAATAGTCGGAGCAAGTGATGGTGACAACTTTGATCTAACATTAAGCCCTTATGCTGAGCTTGACGGAAACACCTCAAATGGTGCAGTGGAATCAATTAATGTTAGTGTAAACAGCGCTATGGCTGAACCTATGAGCATGAATTTTTCATCATCGTCATCACAAATGATGACCAATAATTTCGAGGAAAGTACTTACAGCGATAACTTTTCCGCTAACCTGATTGATGATATGACTAACCAGACACAAGGTATGGATGCATGATCATAGTTGAGCAGCCAAGCTTCATTCAACTAGGTCGAGCTATAGCAACACACTTGTCGCTGCCCATGACTAAAGAGCAATTGTTGGTCAGTTTACCTGAAGGTAAATTGACTGCTATGCACATTGAGCAAGGGTTATTAAACATTAATGTCAGTGCAAGTTTGCAAAAAAACAACCTTAAACAATTAATATTACCTGCTTTAATCGCCGATAAAGACGGAGCATTATTATTCGTTACAGATAGGCAAACAAATAATAAATCAGTTAGCTTTACGGTTATAGGTTTAACACAAGACAACTTGCCTTTAACCTTAAGCGCCGCTGAATTAACTGCGCGTGACATTCAAGCTTGCTGGCTTATTGCTAATAAAAAGTTAATGCAAAGTCGTGGTAACTTTATTAACGCAAAAGATGAACATTGGTTAAAGCCAATACTTAATGAGGTAAAACCTTATTATGGCGCCCTATTGCTCGGTTCGTTTGCGGTTAATTTACTTGCCTTAGTCATTCCGCTTTTCACTATGAATGTATATGACCGAGTTGTGCCAAACGCTGCCATCGATACTCTATGGGCGTTATCTATAGGTGCAATGTTAGCAATAATATTTGATTTTTTTCTAAAGCAAGCTAGAACTCAATTAGCCGATGTTGCGGGAAGAAAAATAGATGTTCTAGTATCAAGTAACCTATTCTCAAAGGTTATAGGCATGAAATTAGAAAATAGACCGCAATCAAGTGGCGCTTACGCTAAGCAAGTGCAAGAATTTGACAGTGTCAGAGAGTTTCTCACCTCAGCAACACTTGTTTCAGCTATCGACTTACCTTTTACTTTATTGTTCTTAATCTTAATCACTTGGTTAGGTGGCTTAATGGTGTTAATTCCTATTGCTACAATGACAATTATTTTACTAACGGGTCTAATCTTAAAAAACAAATTAAATAGCTGCGTTGAAGAGTCATCTAAATTATCTACCCAAAAACAAGCCTACCTAATTGAATACATTAATCAGTTAGTCGAAATAAAACAATGTAACGCCGAAGGAAAAAGTCAGCGCATTTGGGAACAAACCGTTGGTCAACTCTCCGACTGGCAAAATGAATCTCGCACAATTGCCAGTTCTTTAACGCACACAGTTATGAGCATGCAGCAAGTCACCACCATAGGATTAATTATTGCAGGTGTGTATCAAATCCAAGCCGGAAATATTTCTATGGGCGCGTTAATCGCTATGGTGATGATCAGCGGCCGTGCAAGCAGCGCTATTAGTCAAATATCTTCATTAATATTAAAATATAAGCAAACCAGTGATGCAATGGAGTCTGTTAAAACTATCATGGCACTGCCACAAGAGTTAAATGATAATGTATTAGGTGATGAACTTTCTATTACTGGTAATATTCGCGTCAATCAAGTGAGTTTTCACTATCCAGAGCAAAAACTAGCAGTACTTAATGATATTAATCTCACGATAAAATCTGGCGAAAAAATAGGTTTATATGGTAATGCTGGCTCAGGAAAATCTTCACTATTAGCGTTAATCAGTGGCCAATACCAACCAACTCAAGGGCAAATATTCTTTGATGATATTGATGTAAAACAATGGCCAATTGCTAGTATTCGCTCGCATAGTGCTTGGGTTGCGCAAAACCCCAGTTTATTCTACGGCTCAGTACTTGAAAATATTGTACAAGGCTGTGAACAATTAAATCCTACCCTCCTTGCACAAGTGATAAAACAAAGTGGTATTGCGCATTTTACCGATCGTTTAGAAGCCGGATTAGAAAGCCAAGTTGGTGAATTTGGTCGCTGTTTATCTGGTGGTCAAAGGCAATCGGTATTAATAGCTAGAGCTTTATTAAAAAAATCTACAGTTATGTATTTAGATGAGCCGACTAGCGCGATGGATAACACTACCGAGCAACAGATTATTACCACGTTAAAAAGCATTGAACAAACAACCATGATTATTGCTAGCCACAAACCTGCGGTATTATCTTTGTGCGATAGAGTTTTGGTGATGGAAAAAGGCAAGATTATTGCCATAAAAACGCCCGAAGAGTTATTTTCACAACCGAAAAGAAAAGTCCATTCAGTTAATATAATGCCGAGAAAAAATACAGTTATTACTCATAAAAATATCCCCTCAAAAATAGAAGCTAAAACTAAAACTAAAAACGAGGATGCTAACGAATGACATCCTTACAAGTAAAGCAAGAAAATGCCGCTAACAAAGCTAAAAAATTGGTGGTACTTGTTTTTATCACCTTAATTAGCACGCTTGTGTGGGCAAGTTTTGCTAAACTACAAGAATCAGTTGTTGGTATAGGTCACGTTGTACCTGCACAAGCTGTGCAAAGTATTGAAAATTTAGACGGTGGAATTTTAAAAGAGCTTTTAGTTAAAAATGGTGAGCTTGTTAGCAAAGGACAAAAATTGATCCTGCTTGAAGACATACGTTTTTCTGCGGCGTTAAGTGAATCTGATCAAGAGCAATCTTCACTGCATTTGAAACAAATACGCTTAGCTGCTGAGTTAAAAACGGTTTTGTTTACTGAAGATGACGTTATCGTTAACGTACAAGAAATAGCGCTTGGTAATTTAAGTGCCCTAGCCCAACAGCAAATTACCTATTCCTACCAATCAAGAGTTCACCAACTAACAACACAATTAGCCCAAAATAAACAAGCAATTGCTCAGCACCAACAAGCGATAAATGAACAACAAGAAAACATAAAAAGCTTGAGTAAACGTTTGAAATTGCTTACAAAGGAAGTTACTTTAACTGAAGAAGTGGTTGCTATGGGCGCAGTATCCGAAATGGAGCTTTTTAAACTACAACGTGATCATGCCATGATAGAAGGTGATCTTGAACGTGCCAAAGTACTTAGCCTTCAGCAACAATCAGCAAAACAGCAAACCATTGAAGAGCGTAAAGCCATCGGTTACGAATTCCTTGCTACTGCAAGAAGTGAAATGGATGAAGTCGTTAATATACAAGCTAAAATGCGAGAAAGCAGCAAAGCACTGGTAGATAGAGTCAATAAAACCCAAATTTATTCTCCTTTGCAAGGCACGGTAAAAAACATTATCACCCGTTCAGTAGGTGAAGTCATTGAACCTGGGCAAGCCATTATGGAAATTGTTCCTTTAGATGATCAGTTGTTAATTGAAACGCAAATTGCCCCACAAGACATCGGGTTTTTGCATGTAGGTTTACAAGCCATGGTTAAATTCACCGCTTATGATTTTGTCATTTACGGCGGCTTAAATGGCGAAGTTATTTATATAGGGGCCGATGCTCAACAACTTGAAGACGGCACAACTTATTATGAAGTTCATATAAAAACACACAGTAATACCTTGGGTGAACGTGCTATTATCCCAGGCATGCAAGCAAGTGTTGATATTCTAACAGGACAAAAGACAGTCCTAAACTACTGGTTAAAGCCGCTGCTACGAGCAAAAGCTAACGCCATGAAAGAGAGATAACAAGGAAATGAAGATGCATAAATATTTAATCATACCTGTTTTGCTAGGTTGCAGTGCTTCGGTGCAAGCACTGACGCTTGAGCAATCTATTGCCCAAGCCATGATGAATAACCCACAATTGATACAAAAATATGCTCAATTTGAAGCTAAATATAAAGATAAGCGTGCAGCCTTTAGTGACTATCTTCCACAAGTATCAGTGTATGCCGCTACAGGTTATGAAAAAATCACATACAATAATGGCCGTGAATATGACTCAGAATTAAATCGTCGCGAGTTAGGCTTACGTGTTACCCAATCATTATTTTCTGGTTTTGAAACCGTTGATGAAGTTGCTCGTTTAGACTATGAAATTAAAGCCGATCAGCAAGCCTTGATTTCTGCCGCTGAAAATTTAAGTCTTGAAATAGCACAAATTTATATCGACCTATTTCAAAGCCAAGGCGTAATTGAGCTATCAGAGCAAAATATTAAAGATCACGAAGACATTCTTAATAATATACAAAATAGAGCCAAAAAAGGATTAAGTAGTGCCGCTGATGTTGCTCAAGTTCAATCAAGATTAGCCACTGCAAACTCTGGTTTATTAGCTGCAAGAAACAATCAATTTGATTTAAAAGCTCAGTATTTTGATCTAGTCGGTGAATACCCTATTGATTTGCATAATCCGGAAGTCGATTCAAATTATTTACCTGAAACGTTAGATATAGCTATTGATCGTGCTAAAGATAACCATCCAGAAATTAAAGCCTCAATTTTTGATGTTCAAGCGGCAGAAAAACAAATGGATCGTGATAAAAGTGGTTTTTGGCCGAAAATAGATTTAGAGCTTGATATAAATAATAACGACAATATCGGTGGTTTTGAAGGACCAGACGATGATGGTCGTATTATGCTAACCATGAGTTACGATATTTATAGCGGTGGTAGAACAACAGCAAGAACTGAAGCTTCTGCATGGCGTAAAGAAGAAGCAAAAGCGATCAGAAACAATACCTATCGCCAAGTAATAGAAGGCACTACCCTCGCTTGGAATGCTTTTCATTTTGTTGGTGAGCAAAAAGGCTTTTACCGTCAAAATGTAGACTTTGCTACCCAAACAGAAAAAGGTTATATGCAGCAATTTGTTATTGGTCGTCGTTCGCTATTAGACGTACTCGACTCAAAAATTGAATTATTTAATGCACGAAAAAATTACTTAAAAGCCTCTTTTGATGAAAAGAAAGCCCGATATCGCTTAATTAACGCTACAGGAAAATTAATTGAAGAATTACGGGTAGATACACCTGATGCTTGGAAGCTAAAAGATAACGACGATGAAGAGAATAATCAAACTGATGAAACAACAAGTTCAACAGCGCAAGAGGTAAGTAACTAATGAAATATTCAATATTCACTAATATTTTTAACACCACTCGCCAGTCAATGTTACTACTTTGTTTAACTAGTTTAACTGCTTGTATAACAAACCCTGAGCTTTATAACGAACAAGATCCTCTACAAGCGCAAACACGCGATTTAAAAGACACTGATCTAGATGGCGTAATAAATGCCCGAGATTTGTGTTTAACAACTCCTGACGATGCAGTTATCAGTAATGATGGCTGTGAAAAGCTAACCGGTAAACCAAAAGTTAAATATCGAGTAATTGATTTTGGCTTTGATAAATATCACTTAAGTAAAATTGAGCAAAAAAGAGTGGTAGAAATGGCAACATTCCTAAATAAATACCCTGAAACAAGTTTGTATCTTATTGGTGATACCAGCATTGAAGGAACTAATGCTTATAATGAAAAACTAGCGAAGCGAAGAATTAATACAGTACAATCAATATTGTTAAAAAATAATGTTGCAGCCAATCGCTTAAAAGATGAAGTGTACAACATGAAAAATCATATTCCCGCAAGTTTACAAGGCAGAAAAACTCGTTTAATTGCTGTATTGCAATGGCCTAAAGATTATAAAGATTATGAAGTAAAGTGGGATATTTTTACTGAAAGTGAAAAAACTCAGAAAAGTATAAAGTAACCTCCCAAAATCATTAAATTCATACCTTTTTGATAAAGTAACCCAACAATAACTTGGGTTACTTTAATTAACTATTTAAGCTGATTTCAGGATAATAAAGCATGTAGTTTAATAGTATCAATCACTTACCTATATCCTCTACAATAGTTTAAATTTTCGTAGTATAAATAAGAGTCAGGAAAGCAAAGTTAATGAATAATTTCATGAGTTATGCCACCCAATTACACCAAAAATGTGATCTTCCCATCGAGAGGGTTCCTGAAGCTTTCATTATGTCTTTTGATACTTGTTTGCTATAAGTACTAACTTTAGACAAATCTCTCCTGGATTTAAAAGCTTTATAATTGTCATGGAGCTTCCTTTTAATGAGTAAAATAATCTTAGCTTAATTAGCAGTAAATCCGAGCTTTGATACATCATTAATCCATTGTGTTCTAGACTTTTTTGTAGAGCTTATAATGGGGCCAATCATTTTACTTTTCACAGAGTGAAAACCAACAAATTCGAGTGTTGTTGCCTTTAACTGCTTGATAGCTGGTGCTCCTTGAATTATAGAGTAATACCATGGGGGAGTATCCATCGTCATTATAATTCGGGCTGTTTTACCTTTTAGTAGTTTTTTGGGGATCAATTTACCTTTTTCATATTGAAATGCAAAACCAGGTAAAAATGTTCGATCAATTAATCCTTTTAATTTTGCAGGTAACGACCCCCACCAAAGGGGTGTAAGAATAACTAGGTGTTCACACCACTCTAGCGAAGCCTGAAATGACTCTAACGAATCCTCCATAGAAGTTTGCACTTCATACCCACCCGAAAGATCCATGTTAAACTCCATATCTGATATTTTTAACAGCCGAACTTCATGTTTTTTTTCTGCTGAGTTTGCATACGCCTCAGCTAAAGAACTTATAAAACTATTTTTCTTAGGGTTTGCTGCTAGAACTAATACTCGTTTACTCATCTCATTATCCAATATTAATTATTTGAGATTCAGTGTACTGTCTCCCCTTAAGGGGAGAGTCAAATATTAATTTAGGGAATTATCTGGTTATAGCATTTATCAAGATTATTGATTTGTTTATTTATATCGTCAATTTTACTACTTAATTGCTCTCTGATTTCTCTTAAAAATTTTTTTATTTCCTTCCAATCAATCTTACCATTACTGTAAATAATAACGCTTTTAAGCTTGGACAAGGGAATTCCTAAGTCCTTTGCCTCTTTAATTAATATGAGAAGTTCTAAATCTGTTTCATCATATACTCTATATCGGCCTTTTCTGTTAGGCTGCCTGATTAATCCTTTTTCTTCATAGAATCGAATAGCCTTGATAGATAAACCCGCTTGTTTTGATGCTTCACCGATGTACATATGCTACCGACTTTTAATGAGCTTGTAGAATTACTCGTTTGTTATTAATTTCCCCCTAAATCAGGGGTACCAAATGCATTATCTATATCATTTTAACGGTTTACAGTGCGATACAGGAGCATAAAAAAATCAGTTACTTTGGCTGAATGAGTTATTCTACAGCCTCAACGCCTCACTAAGAGGCTAAAAATTGTTGATTATAATATGCGAGGTACAAGCAAGAACCAACTGTTTTTGAGGAAATAAGGAAAATACGAATAACCTTCACTGTTATCCTCAAATACTATTTGAATTTCAAAACAAAAAAGCTCCTGAATAAATTCAGAAGCTTTTATATATATCACAAGATTTGTCATTTATCGTCAAGCTACTTATGTTAACTCAACCTTTACACAATTAAGTAATCAATTGCTAGCGTGAATAGTGGCTACGTACTCAATTTACATTCTTAATCAATTAATTGATATTGCTCACGTAAAATTGCAATAATTTCAGCTTTTGGGTTATCCGATAAAATAATTTTCTGACCCGTTATTTTTTCAGCTATCTCTGTGTAAGTTTTTGAGACATCCATTAGCACAGATAAAGGTAATTCGTTATCACGTGCTAACGCTTCACGCTCATCCATACGATCTTTATTTAATAAAATATCAGGATCTGGGAAGTGATTAAGGAGTAATTGACGAAACCCTTCTTTTGAGTTTTCAACCACTTTGCCCGCACGGTAAGCTTCACCGTCCCATATACGTGAAGAATCTGGCGTACCTACCTCGTCCATATAAATAAGCTTATCTTCACCATTTACATCTTTAACGTAACCAAATTCAAACTTAGTATCTACAAACACTTGGTCTATTTTTGCTAATGCCGTTGAAATAACGTCAAACCCCTCAGTTAATAATTTCTCATATAAAGAGATATCTTCAACTGATTTAAAATTAAATGACGCAAAATTGTCTTCGATATTTTTACGGGTAATATTTACGTCATCAACTGCAGGAACACCTGGAATATCTTTTAAAATTCCTTTAGTAGATGGTGTTTGTAATAGCTTAGGTAGCTTACTATCTTTTGCTAAGCCTTCTGGTAATTCAATACCACAAAAATCTCTCTCACCCTTGGTGTAAGCGCGCCACATTGAACCCGTAATATATTGACGACAAATGGCTTCAATCATCACTGGCTTAGCTTTTTGTACAATCCATACAAATGGGTGCGGTATATCTAAAATATGACTATCAGCTAAGCCTTGATCTTTAAATAATTTAAACCAGTGATTAGAAATAGCATTTAAAGCCGCGCCTTTGCCAGGTACGCCACGCATATTGTTTTCACCAGACCAAATACAGTCAAAGGCTGAAATACGGTCACTAATAACCATAATGGCTAATGAAGTATCGCTAGGTACATCATAGCCCTTTTCTTCAATAAGGCGCTTGCTATCAGTTTCAGTTAACCAATATACAGAGCGCACTTTACCGCTATGAACAGGTGCATTAGTACGAATAGGAAGATCATTATTAACGGCTAAAACTTTATCAGCTAAGTTCATCATTATTTCTCGTGATTAATTATCAAATATTTCAATGTTTAAAATAGTGTTTTACTAAAGCGACTTGTACACTTTTACTAAACAGTTAAGTACTAAGCAGTAAGTCGTTTTGGTGAAATATTATTATTTATACGTAATTTAACATACCTATATAAGTAATACGTATAAAAGTAAAAAGGACGCTATAAAGCGTCCTTTTTTCAAGTTTAACCAATACCTAATAAGGCCTAGTTAAACTACATTCTTAACTTAGGCAGCTAAAGAAGCTTGCGCTTTTTCAACTAAGAAAGTAAATGCTGCTTTATCGTATACTGCGATGTCAGCTAGGATCTTACGATCAATTTCAATTGAAGCTATTTTCAAGCCATTGATGAATTTGCTGTAAGATAAACCATTTTGACGAGCTGCTGCGTTAATACGAGCGATCCAAAGTTGACGGAATTGACGTTTACGTTGACGACGATCGCGGTAAGCGTATTGACCTGCTTTAGTTACTGCTTGGAAAGCAACACGATAAACACGACTACGTGCACCGTAATAACCTTTAGCTTGCTTTAGAACCTTTTTGTGACGTGCACGAGCTTGTACACCACGTTTTACTCTAGCCATTTTCTATACTCCTAATTAACCGTGACGTAAAAGTTTTTTAACTGACTTAATGTCAGATGCGGCGATCATGCACTTAGCACGAAGATGACGCTTAACTTTAGTACGACGCTTAGTCAAGATATGACGAAGGCCAGCTTGTTTGAACTTGTAGCCTGAGGCTGTTTTTTTAAAGCGCTTTGCAGCACCTTTATTGGTTTTCATTTTAGGCATGTGAATAATTCTCAAATTTATACTTTCTTTAAAAAGAAGGTATATGCCAAATATTAAGTAGCGAGGGCGAAAATGACTCAGTAAACATAAATGTTAACTTAATCACTTTACTTGCAAGCCTTTACTACCAGCGTAAAGATAAAGTTGGTGAATAAGTTATCCGAAAATAACTTATTACTTGTCAAACCAAAAATTATCTATTTTTAGGGGCTAAGACCATCACCATTTGACGCCCTTCCGCTCTACGCGGGAAGAACTCAAGCACGGTTAACTCTTCTAAATCGTTTTTAACGCGAGTTAAAAGTTGTAAACCTAGCTCTTGGTGGGCCATTTCACGGCCACGGAAACGTAATGTAACCTTGACCTTGTCGCCGTCTTCCAAAAAGCGCTTCAAGCTACGTAATTTCACTTGATAATCGCCTTCATCTGTACCAGGACGGAATTTAATTTCCTTAACCTGAATTTGTTTCTGATTTTTACGTTGTTCTTTTTGTTCTTTAGCTTTCTCATAGATAAACTTGCCGTAATCCATCACACGACAAACCGGTGGTTTAGCAGTAGGGCTAATTTCAACAAGATCTACACCAGCGTCATCCGCTTGATCCATTGCTTCATCTAAAGTAACGATGCCACCAGGCTCTCCGTCAAACTTAATTAATCGAACTTCGTTATTTAGTATATCTGTAATTAACTCATTTAAACGATGAGCTGGCTCTTTACGCCCGCCTCGTTGTCCACCTTTAATAGCCATGTTCCTCCAAAGAACTCTTTTTTATTTACTTATAAATTGAGCTTTATATCTGTTTATTTATCAAAAGTGCTTATTGACGTTGGTCAACTCAGCGCTTTCTCCGCAAACAGACATAAAACTCTACTTTATAAGTGATAAAATTATCACTTATAATATTAAATTAATGTATGTCAGTTAGTTTATATTCTTGTTTTAACTTCTTCGCTTAATTTAGCGATAAAGCTATCAACAGACATTTTTCCTAAATCTTCACCACTTCGAGTTCTAACTGCAATTTCGCCAGCTTCCATCTCTTGGTCACCAACAACTAGCAAATAAGGAACTCGCTTCAAAGTGTGCTCGCGGATTTTAAAGCCTATCTTCTCATTTCTCAAGTCTATTTTTGCTCTAAAGCCATTTTCTTTGAGTTTTTTAACAACTTTTTCACAATATGGCGCTTGTTTGTCGGTAATATTCATAATTGTCGCTTGAATTGGCGATAACCATGTTGGGAACTTACCTGAGTATTCTTCAATTAAAATACCAATAAAACGTTCTAAGGAACCTAAAATAGCTCTGTGAATCATTACCGGAGTATATCTTTCGTTGTCTTCACCAACATAAGTTGCGCCTAAACGCTCTGGTAATGCAAAATCAAGTTGTACTGTACCACATTGCCAACCACGACCTAAACAATCCATTAATGTGAATTCAATTTTAGGACCGTAAAATGCACCTTCTCCAGGTAAATATTCAAACTTGATGTCGTTATCTTTTAACGCTTGAGCTAAACCAGCTTCGGCTTTGTCCCAAATTTCATCACTACCAATACGTTTTTCAGGACGTGTTGACAATTTAACGACTATGTCCTCAAAACCAAACGAGCCGTAAACATCGTACACCATTTGAATACATTTGCTTACTTCAGCTTGAACTTGTGATTCCATACAGAAAATATGCGCATCATCTTGAGTAAAACCACGAACGCGCATTAAACCGTGTAAAGAGCCTGATGGTTCATTACGATGACAACAACCAAACTCAGCCATACGCAGCGGTAAATCACGGTACGACTTTAAGCCTTGGTTAAATATTTGCACATGACCTGGACAGTTCATTGGTTTAATCGCGTACTCACGTTTTTCCGACGTTGTCGTAAACATGTTTTCTGCGTATTTTTCCCAGTGGCCTGATTTTTCCCAAAGTACGCGATCCATCATTAATGGACCTTTTACTTCGTCATAGTCATATTCATGAAGTTTTTCACGAATAAATTTTTCTAATTCTGTATAAATTGTCCAACCATCGTTATGCCAAAACACCATACCTGGTGCTTCTTCTTGCCAATGGAATAAATCTAATGTTTTACCAATTTTACGGTGATCACGCTTTTCAGCTTCAGCTAAACGTACAATATAAGCTTTCAGTTGTTTTTTATCAGCCCATGCTGTGCCGTAAATACGTTGCAACATTTTGTTGTCTGAGTTACCACGCCAGTATGCGCCGGCAACTTTCATTAATTTAAAATGATGACAATGACGCATACTTGGTACATGAGGACCTCGACACATATCAATGTATTCTTCGTGATGATATAAAGCCGGGGTATCTGTTTTCTCGATATTTTCATCAAGAATTTGTAATTTGTAAGTTTCGCCGCGCTCCGTAAAAGCGTCGTAAGCGTCTTGCCATGTACCAGTTTTCTTCACAACTTCATAGCCTGTACGCGCTAGTTCAGTCATACGCTTTTCAAGCTTAGCTAAATCGTCTTCGGTAATTGACTCTTCAAGGTCAATGTCATAATAGAAACCATTGTCGATAGTCGGACCGATAGCCATTTTAACATTTGGGTATAATTGCTTTATTGCATGCCCTAATAAATGTGCACAAGAGTGACGTATAATTTCAAGACCTTCACTATCTTTACTGGTGATAAGTTGTAAGTCAGCGTCTTGGGTGATTAATTCACACGCATCAACAAGATTTCCATTAATACGGCCAGCAATGGTCGCTTTTGCTAAACCTGGGCCAATATCAAGAGCAACATCCATTACAGATACTGCTTGTTCAAAGCTACGTTGTGAGCCATCTGGGAGAGTAATTACAGGCATGTTTGTTCCTTATTCAGTGGCGGCGCATACCAAGCGTCGCATGAATTTATTAATAATTTAAAATAAATGGTATTGGCTGTCGCCTCTTGCGGTTACCTACTAATGTTCATCCTGAACATAAAAAAGAGCTTAACTCTCTTTCTTGAAATATAAATTTACGGCGACAATTGTAAAAGCCTTACTCTTTTTAAACAAGGGCTTTGGTAAAATTTTAGTTCTTTTTTGCTAGCGACTATTACCTAAACCTTAGTCATTATCAGCAACTATTATTGCTCAGCCATCATAGCTAACGCCATAGCTTCAGCAACTTTAATACCGTCAATACCTGCAGATAAAATTCCGCCCGCATATCCTGCGCCCTCACCTGCTGGGTATAAACCTTGCGTGTTCAAGCTTTGTAATGTTTCTTTATCTCGAGTAATTTGAATCGGTGATGAGGTACGAGTTTCTACCGCCGTTAAGGTAGCGTCGCTCATAGAAAAACCTTTAATTTTCTTCTCAAAAGCAGGAAGTGCCTCTCTAATAGCAGCAACAGCATAATCAGGTAAGGTTTCACTTAAATCACAATACCTTACACCTGGTTTATATGATGGTGTAACGCTGCCATGTTCGCCACTTTTACGCCCAGCTAAAAAGTCACCTACAAGTTGCACTGGTGCATCATAATTACTGCCTCCAAGCGCATAAGCCTTTTCTTCTAATTTACGTTGAAATTCCATACCAGCAAGTACGTAATCTCGCGTTGAAGCAAACTCGCTAGTTACATAGTCACTCGGCTCAATTCCAACAACAATGGCGCTGTTAGCATTACGCTCATGACGAGAGTATTGGCTCATACCATTAGTTACTAAACGTCCTTCTTCTGAAGCAGCAGCAACAACAGTGCCACCTGGGCACATACAAAAGCTGTAAACTGAACGCCCATTACTACAATGATGCACTAGTTTATAATCTGCAGCGCCTAATATTTCGTTACCTGCATTCTCACCAAAACGTGCTTCATCGATAACTGATTGTTCATGCTCTATTCTAAAACCGACAGAAAAAGGTTTTGCTTTAATATAAACATTTGAGTCGAACAACATACTAAAAGTATCACGGGCACTATGGCCGATGGCTAAAGCAATATGGTTGGTTTCAATATGTTCGCCGGTAGCTAGTGTTAAACCAGTTACTTTTTGATTTTGGTAGCCTTCGATACCTTGTGTGTTTTTTTCAGCGCCATCATTATCAACAAAATGAATGGTATCTACACGTTGATTAAAGCGAATTTCGCCACCCAACTCAAAAATTTTAGCGCGCATTTGTTCAACCATGGTCACTAATTTAAAAGTACCAATGTGAGGTTTGCTAACATATAAAATTTCTTCTGGTGCGCCTGCATCAACAAATTCATGTAATACTTTACGGCTATAATGTTTTGGGTCTTTAACCTGACTATATAATTTACCGTCAGAAAATGTACCTGCACCACCTTCACCAAATTGTACGTTTGATTCGGTATTCAATATTTTTTTACGCCAAAATCCAAAGGTATCTTTAGTGCGTTGCCTTACTTCTTGGCCGCGCTCTAATATAATCGGTTTAAAGCCCATTTGTGCAAGAACTAAACCTACGAATAATCCACATGGCCCCATGCCAATTACCACAGGACGATTTTTAAGTTCTTTTGGCGCTTGTGCTACAAACTTATAAGCCATATCTGGTGTTGCTTTTACTTGATTATCATTACCAAAATTAACAAGTAGTTGTTCATTCAGGGTGGTTTCGACATCTAAAGTATAAATTAAAATAATATTCGTTTTTTTACGTGCATCATAACCACGCTTAAATACGCTAAAGTTTACTAATTGATCGGCGTTAATAGATAGTTTAGATAAAACAGCTTGTTCAAGTTCGTGATCTTTATGGTCAAGCGCAAGTTTAATATTGGTTAAACGAATCATTCTTTATGCAATCCAACAGGAGAAGAGTAATATTTTTCGGTATTTTACCTGTACGCTATCATTTTATAAACAAGAGATTGAAATTGCGCTCAACAAAGGTATGATCTACCTCATTATTGATAACCACTTTAACGATTTTAAATACTCCTATGGCATTTGTAGTAACTGATAACTGTATCTTATGTAAATACACTGACTGTGTAGCGGTTTGTCCCGCCGATGCATTTTATGAAGGTCCTAATTTTTTAGTGATTAGCCCGGATGATTGTATTGATTGTGATTTATGCCCAGTTGAATGCCCTGCTGATGCAATATACCAAGAAGATGAAGTACCTGAAGACCAGAAAGAATTTATAGAGCTTAATGCTGAACTAGCCAAACACTGGCCCAGAATCACAGAAGTTAAACCACCTTTAGACGATGCAAAAAAATGGGATGGCGTAACCGACAAAATACAATACCTAGATACTCAACTAGACGATTAATTTCGTTGACCTATAAATACAGCTTCCCCCTAAAAACATTAATTTTCAGATAGATCATATTATTACAATTAATAGCTAAAATTAATCATTAAAAGTATCGACTATTTTGTTCAATAAGGCTTAAACTAGTTAACCTGAGTTCGGGATAATGAAATTTTAAAGTATAACAATATCAACTATTTGTATTCACGTATCTACAATAGTTTTAATTATTCGTAGTACAAGGCGGGAAAGCGAAGCCAATAACGGGTTATTGGGA
>NZ_PJAI02000019.1 GCF_002843355.2 Colwellia echini | reverse complement strand
TTTTAAACCTTTTAATTCTCGCTGAGTGGGAAAGAACTTAATCAATTTGGTATAAGCTAGGTGATAATGGCTAGTAAAATCTTATACAACTAAAAACTAAAGTAAAGTAAATCAACAAACGTAAGGCAAATCTAATGGATAAAGAAATAGAAATTCAAGCGGCTGTTTTTCGTCGTTTATTAGCACACTTAGACTCACGTAAAGATGTGCAAAATATCGAGCTAATGAACTTGGCTGGGTTTTGCCGTAACTGCTTTAGTAAATGGACAGTACAAGAAGGTGAGAAATTAGGCGTAGATGTTGATATTGATACCGCACGTGAGCAAGTGTACGGCATGCCTTACAGTGAATGGAAAGAGAAACACCAATTGCCGGCAACCGATGAGCAAATGGCTAAATTTAACGAATTAAACCCTAAAAAATAAAGCCTGCTAACTATAATAAAATATATAGTAAAATAACACAAAACAAGGATATAAATAATAGCCTTATAACTTTCTAATTTAGGATGCAAATAAGGCTATTTCTGCTTCACTTAATTCACGCCACTCACCTGGAGCCAAATCACCTAAGGTGATACCACCTATTTGTTCACGATGTAAACCCACTACTCTATTTCCTACGGCAGCGAACATACGTTTAACTTGATGATACTTACCTTCAGTAATAGTTAACAACACTTCACTGCGATAAGACTCTTCATCAACTAAATCAGCTTCTGCCACACGCGTTAATATCGCCGGACGAGTGAGCGAATCTTCACCTTGAAGTTGTAAACCTTGTTCAAAACGTTCAACTAGTGCGGGTAATTTCTCGTCATCTATCTCATTGCGAAGCCAAACACGATAAGTTTTCTCACATTGTTTTTTAGGCGAAATTACATTATGTGACCAACGACCATCATCAGTAATTAACACTAAACCTGTGGTATCGGCATCTAACCGGCCTGCAATATGTAAATCAAAAGCTTTATCAACTTCAATAAAATTTAATACGGATGGATAAACTTCATCAACATTTGAACAAATGCTATCTACCACTTTATGTAAAATAAAATACCGTGAGCCACGGGCAGTAAGCTCTTGCCCATCTATGGTAATAGTATTATTTTCATGTACCTGCATAGCCGCATTTTTAGCAACTTCGCCATTAACACGAACCTCACCGCTTTTAAGCATTTTTTTAGCTTCATTTCGGGTAAGTTCAGTGCTTTTACAAATAAATTTATCTAAGCGCATCGTTTGTAGTTAACTTTATTGTTGATAATTTTTTAGGGCGTCTATTATCCTTATTCATAAATTAACAAGCAATGCTTTTATCTATAAAGGTCAGCTCTGGTAAACAAAATCATCGGTGTTAAGTGATACCAATCTCCTTATATATGTGATCATTTATACTTGTAAAAATAGACCTCCTACTTAATGGAAATGGTATAAGAGGTTTCTATGATAATGGCTATTATTCCTTGTTATCTCCAATTGCTTATTATTCATTATTAGTAAAAAATTAAAAGCGTGATATTCTCACTAATGTATTCTCTATATATTTATATATAACCTTATTAATTAACGAGTTTATTCAATGAAACAGCGTTCTATTAGATTTGTCGTCGTCAGCATTTTTATCTTAGCAACTTTTATTACTGCGGCAATAGCCATAGGTTTGCAATATCATTTTAGTAAATCCATCGCCACTGAGTCTGCTCGCCAACTGTTCTTATCGAAAATAAAAGGCACAATAAATCATTTAGAATCAACGGATGATAAAGCTAAGAACCTCAGTGAAATTTTCGCTCAATTTGAAGACTTAGTTTTTGATGGTCAGTTTGAAGAAAAAACATTTAAAGTACTCACTAAAATTTTAAATATTGGGCCAGGGTTTTATTCGGTTTATGTTGGCTCAGACAATGGTGATTTATCACAAATAATCAACTTAAACTCTGGACCTACCGTTCGATCACAACTTAATGCTACGTTAAATGATCGATGGGTTTATATTAATATTCAAGGCCCTAAAGGTAATAAAACCAGTACCACCTCCTATTTAAATAGTAATTTTGAAGTCCGCACATCCAAAACTGAAAAAACTAATTTTGATCCAACAACGCGCCCTTGGTTCACACACGCTAGTAAAAATGCGGTTTATAAAAGTGAACCTTACCTATTCCATTATTTAAATGAGCCCGGTCAAGCATACTCGACAAAAATACCTGATGGCAAAGGCGTATTTGCGGTAGATTTCACCTTATCATCAGTTAAAAATTATCTAGAAAAACAAGGTAGAAATGAACAAGACGTTACTGATAAAGAAATCTATTTATTTCAAAAAACTGGGGAGATAATTGCCAGTAATCAACATGCAACCTTGATGACTGAGTTAAATCATGTCAACAAAGTCACCTTAACGGCAGAGCAAGTTGCATTAGTTGCAGCTACGCCACCGTTAAACGTATCCAATGAAACTGATTGGGCGCCTATAGATTTTTCCATATCAGGTAAACCTATGGGGTATAGTATTGATTTACTCAATATCATTTCACAAATGACAGGATTAACCTTCTCCTATCAAAATGGTTACACTTGGACCGAATTTCTACAAGGGTTTGATAAAGGTGATATAGACATTCTGCAACCTATTTTTGATTCTAGTGCTAATCGATATAGAGGCTTACTATCTACTGCTTTTGTTGACCTTCCTTTTGCCATTGTTACTTTAGATAATGTTGATGTTATTAGTGACTTAAAAGGGCTAAACGGTAAATCTTTAGGAGTTTTGCAAAATTCGACATTAAGTAAAAATATAAAACAACAATATCCTGAAATTAACCTTATTGAATTACCTTCAACAAGGGCTGTTATTCAAGCCGTAAAAAAGAATGAAGTTTATGCAGGGATAGATAGTGAAGCGATACTTAATTACACCGAGGGTGAATTTTTCATTAATGGTTTAAAACACCATAAAAATATTAATAGTCAATCTCTTAAAATTAATAGCTCTTTGCATTTTATGGTAAAACCAGCTCAACAAAACATTTTAGCAATCATAAATTTAGCCATTAAAAGCCTAACAACAGAGCAAAAAGTTGCGCTTTATCAGAAATGGCTTGTCCCTAAAGGTGACATAAAAACAGTAAAACATCAAGCCGTAGTGCCTTACAAAGAACTGCTCACCTTATCAAAAAAATCAGACACTTATAATAAATTAGCACCTATAACAATCAATGGTAAAGAATGTTTTGTGTTAATAAGCCCGGTAAATTCTAGCAACAGTGAGTTTTTAGCCATTGTGGTAGACAAAAATACTGTGATGGCGCCGAGCCTACAAAAAGTAAAAATGTCGATTATTATTACCACCCTTTGCTTGTTACTAATATTACCTATTAGTTGGTTGTTTTCTCGACCAATTGTCAGCCCAATTAAGTTACTGGCCTTAGAGAATGAGAAAATTAAGCACCGACATTATGATGATGTTGTGTTGGTTAAAACACATATCAAAGAAATTGACGGGTTGGCTAACTCTTTGGTCGATATGTCTGTGGCAATTAAAGATCATGAGTTACAACAACAAGAGTTGATGGATTCTTTTATAAAATTAATCGCTCAAACCATTGATGACAAGTCCGCTTATACTGGCGGGCACTGTAATCGGGTTCCTGAATTAGGCTTAATGCTAGTTGATGAAGTTGTTAAAGACGACAATACTTTTAAAGATTTTGCCTTTGAATCCGACGATGCTTATCGAGAGTTTAAAATTTCAGCTTGGTTACACGATTGCGGTAAAATAATTACCCCTGAACATATAGTTGATAAAGGCAGTAAACTTGAAGCCATTTATAACCGTATTCATGAAGTTAGAATGCGTTTTGAGGTGTTATGGCGCGATGCTGAAATTACCTATTATCAAGCATTAATAAAAGATCCTGCAGAGCAAGAAAGCTTACATCAAGCACTTATCGCCACTCAAAAAAAATTAATCCAAGATTTTTCCTTTGTTGCCAACGCTAATGTTGGTGGTGAATTTATGGCTGAAGATAAAGTTGAAAGACTGCAAGTTATAGGTCAACAAACTTGGCAGCGTAACTTTGACGACACATTAGGTTTATCACCAGTAGAAGAATTACATTTAGCTTCACTTAATGCTGAAAAAGCTAATGGCGACACAGTTAATAGCGACAAAGATAAGAATTCGAACAAAAATGGTGATTCACAGCATCTACCAGTAACTGAGCAGTTACTATCTGATAAAACGGAACATATTTTTAAACGAACACAGCAATTAGCGTTTGATGAAAAATTTGCTATTAAAGTATCGGTTCCTGAACATCATGCAAATTTAGGTGAACTATATAATTTGTCGATTTCTCGAGGTACGCTTACCACTGAAGATAGATACATTATAAATGAGCATATTATTGGTACTATCAAAATGTTAGACCAACTGCCCTTCCCGCCTGAGCTCGCTAATGTGCCTCGTTATGCGTCAACGCATCATGAAACACTAATTGGTACAGGTTATCCTAGAAAGTTAACGGCTGATGACTTATCTATTCCTGAGCGCGTGTTGGTAATTGCTGATATTTTTGAAGCGTTAACGGCTGCAGATAGACCTTATAAGAAAGGAAAATCATTAAGTATGTCGGTTAATATTTTGCATAAATTCGCCCTAGACCAACATATTGACATAGATTTATTCGAACTATTTTTAACCTCAGGTACCTATTTAACCTATGCGAATAAATACATGAAAGAAGAATTAATCGATGAAGTGGATATTAACCAATATATACGCTCATAAACAGCATTGAAATAGCCCTTTAGCTATATAGTTCACCAATAAAAAAGCCGCGAAAAAAACCTCATGTTTTTTCGCGGCTTTTTTGAATGTATTAATAGATAATTGGATTAATGCATTAGCGATGCTTATTTATTGAATATTCACAAGACATTGCTTACGTTACATTAACCTCCATTTACTACTCAGCTTCAGCTAAGTACCAATACCCTTGATTAAGTAATTCAGTCACTAATTCTACAAACGCAGCATTATGACTCCACTCACTTAAATCATCAGGTAATAACATTACCTTATCGCAAAGTAATTTAACGCCATTAGCTATCTCAACTGAAAAAGCCAGTTCACTGCCGTTGATGTAACACAAACCTTGCTCAACTGTATCTTCAAAATAAAACGCGCGTAAACCACCTAAGCGTTTAATAGCATGGCTGTTTAGTAGATTACTCACCTCTGTTAGCTCAAACGGTTCATCCGGCAACATAATATCTAACTCGTGTTTTGCTGCTGTTAAAAATTGACCTGTAAACTGTTTAAAACTAGTATCGTTGTCTAATAAACTTTGCACTTGCGACTTTAAACTAGCGTAATCATCATTACTAACTTCGCCGCTGTTAGTTACTACCTTACGATTAGGATCGGTTAATAGTTGTGTACCTTGCTCAGTGTCAATTAAATGATCGGCAAAGGCGCTAAATACACTCACAGCAGAGTTTGCACGAAAACCAACTGAAAAGCTCATCGAAATATCAAGTGAGACACCTTCGTGTGGAAAGCCTGGCGGAATATATAAAACATCCCCTTCTTCAAGCACAACATCAATAATTGCTTCAAACGCTTCAACATGCAATAACGCTTCGTGTGCGGCAAACTCAACATGCTCGCCGTTATCACCTACGCGCCAATGACGTTTGCCTGAGCCTTGGCAAATAAAAGTATCATAGTTATCTTTATGAGGGCCGACACTACCACCTGGCATAGCAAAACTAGTCATCAAATCATCTAAACGCCAGTGCGGCAAAAAGCGAAAAGCTTCAATAATTTCAGCGGCTTCTTCAGAGAAATTGTCAAGCGCTTGCACAACCAACGACCAGTTTTCGTTACCTAAATGTTCATAACTTTCAAATGGGCCAAAATCAGCTTGCCATTTACCGTCTTTCTTATGAACCAAACGAGATTCTATTGCTTCTTCCATGGCAAGACCTGCTAATTCATCAGGTGCAATAGGGTCTACAAAGTTTTTAAAACCTTGTTTTAGCACTACCGGTTTTTTTTGCCAATATTTGTCAAGAAATTCTTGCTGGGTCATTTGATTCAAATTTAAGGTATACATAATGCTCTCATTTAGGTGATTACTGATAAATAAGTAATATTTGGTTAATACCCGCTTTTTATTTAGTGAGTAACTGACATTTATTTTTGTCAGCAATTATACGGGGAAGCGACTAAAGTTTGAATAGCAATACGGAGGTTTTGAATATCAATACATTGATAAAGCATAGATATAGCACAGATAACATACTGCCATTACCTTTTTATTAATTAAATTAGGTTATTTATGTATGAATAATTGTGAGCTTTGAAACAATCGTTTAAAGTGAACATATAACTAAAATAAGTATAAACTGTGTCACAATAATAGAATAACGTTGCGCTATTATTAATTCACTCAGGTATCAATTTATTTAGGGGTTGATTTCATTATCCACCTGTAGTGAATAAACCTGTAGTATTGTAGTAAAATTAGAGGTTGCTCATTTTAATGAATTTATCCCAATTTGATGTACAAGACATCATGTATTCTTATCAAGATACTGTAGTGGCACGGGTTATTCCAAACACCGAGAAGTATAATAACACTTCGCAAGTCACCTCTGATGAAATAAGCTCAGCTGAAACGTATATTATTAAGTATCAAAATACTGATTATCCTTCTCCTGAATTAGATTCTCGTTGGAAAAATGAGTACAAGATTCTATGTTCTATCGACTCAAAATGGATCATCAAAGCTCATGGCTTACAGCAACATAAAAATAGCCAAATATTAATATTAGAAGACTTTTCGGCAACGACCTTAAGCTACCTTATTGCCCAAGACTCACTTACTTTCAATCAACGCGTATTTATTGCGTGTCAGCTAACCTCAGCTTTAGCAGAAGTTCACCGTTTACAGTTAATTCACCGAGATCTTAATCCAAGTAATATTTTAATAGAGCCAACAACTCTACAGTTAAAGTTATGTGATTTTGCTTTGGCAACTCAGCTCAGTCATAAGCAAGTAAATTTATTAGATAATAAACTTTGGGGAAAATTTGAATATATTTCTCCTGAACAAACGGGACGAACCAACCTCAATGTTGATTACCGTAGCGACTTTTATTCGCTCGGTGTAACCCTTTATGAGCTTTTCAGCGGGCAGTTGCCATTTACTTCGCAAAATCCAATGACGTTATTACACTCTCATATTGCTAGAACTCCTGAACCTCTCATTAAAATAAAGGAAGACATACCTGCGGTTATCTCTGCCATCGTTAGCAAATTAATGGCTAAGTCCCCAGAAAAGCGTTATCAAAGTAGTTATGGCTTGCAAGCAGATTTAGACCTATGTTTACAACAACTTGCTGTTAATGAGCAAAATAATAACGCTATTCCAAGCTTTGCTTTAGCAACCTCAGATGTATCCTTAAATTTCACCGTGTCTAATAACCTTTATGGTCGTCAAACAGAGTTAGCAAAAATTTTAGAGTTATATCAGCATGCCTGTGTGGGTCATAGTGAATTAGCGATGATCAGTGGTTATTCTGGGGTTGGAAAATCAGCCTTGGTACATGAATTACAAAAAAACATTATTGAGACTGATGGTTTATTTATCCATGGAAAATGCGATCAATACAATCAAGGGCAACCTTTCTTAGTATTAATTGAAGCATTGCAACAATTGATTCAACATTTACTTAGCGAGAATGATGAAAAACTAGAGCAATGGCGTACTAAACTACAAGTAACTTTAGGTAATAACGCTGCACTTATTACTGAGTTGCTGCCCGATTTAACATTAATTATAGGCCAGCCTCCAACATTAACGCCATTACCGCCAGCAGAAGCTGAAATGCGTTTAACCATGGTGTTTATTGACTTTGTTAGCGTGCTCTATTCTAAGGAGCAACCCTTAGTTATTTTTCTGGATGATATACAGTGGATTGACCTACCAACACTGAAATTATTACAAAACCAAGTTAACGACAAACACAAAAATGGTTTATTTATTATTGGTGCCTATAGAGACAATGAAGTTGATGAAGCTCATCCGCTCACTAAAGCGATCTCAGTTTTAAGTCAAACTAACGCCTTAACACAAATTCATTTATCACCGCTAAAAAAAGTACATATCCAAAAGTTATTAACTAATACATTAAAATGTGATTTTAACGATGTCGATGAATTAGCGAAGCTATGTTTAAAGAAAACGCAAGGAAATCCTTTTTTTCTTAATCAATTTTTATTATCCCTTTATCAAAATGATAATATTTTTTATGAGCATGAACATGGTATTTGGCATTGGGATATAGCTAATATAAGCAAACAATCAATGACAGATAATGTTGTTGATTTGATGATTGGAAAATTTAAAAAGCTTAATAGTGACAGTCAATTACTTGCTTCTATCGCTGCACATCTTGGTCATAACTTTAGTCTTAGACAACTTTCATCGGCCTGTAAGTTTGACACCCAAATGACTGCAAAAACGTTATGGCCTTTACTCGAAGCTGGGTTTATTTTACCTCAGGATGAACGCTATCAATTTATTGACGATGAAGTAAGCCTCAACAAATCTCGCTATTGTTTTTTACATGACAAAGTTCAACAAGCCGCTTATCAGTTAACGCCCGAACAAGGCCGCGAACAATTACTACTGCATATAGGTAAGCATTGGCTAGCTAATATTACCGAAGATGAATTAGAGACGAACCTTTTCACGCTACTACGAGTCCTTAATGGTGCAATTAATATCGTTGAAGATACTAATGATATCAAGCAAATAATTACCTTAAATCTACGTGCTGGTTTAAAAAGTAAAGATGCTGCAACATATAAAGATGCCGCAAGTTATTTACGCATTGCTCAACAACATTTATCGATAAATGCGTGGCATGATGATCCGCAATTAACATTAGCTGTTTATAAGGCGTTAATCGAAACCGAATTTTTATCAGGTAATATTGATACCGCTCGAAAAATTTATTTAGATAACATTGATCACGCAGCAACTGCACAAGCCAAAATAACACTTATTTTAGTTCAAGCAGACCAGTTCCAATCACGAGGACAATTTGCCGACGCAATAGCAGTATTGATGGGAGGCTTAGATACATTAAGTATTGATTTCCCAAAAAACGAAGCCGATGCCGGTTTAACGATCAAAACAACTTTTTCTACAACGCAAACATTACGTAATTCATTTAACGATGAACAATTATTAACAGCCAATAAAATGACAGACGAGCACTTTTTATTATGTATGGAAGTACATAATGCTTTAGCGCCTGCTTTTTACTTATCTGGCAGTGCATTATGTTATGCAACTAATGCTTGTTATATGGTGCAATTAACATTAAAACATGGCCAATGTGAATTAAGCTCTATTGGCTATGCCGCTTATGCTACTGCAATGTCTATGATGGGGCAAACTCCTACTGCTTGTTATCAAATGAGTAAGCTGGCTAAAAGTGTGTCTGATTTATGGGATAGTAAATATCATAGAGCAACTATCTATCAGTATTTTGCTTCAAGTTACCAACACTGGTGTGAGCCTATTGAAAACACCTACGCTTTTCAGGAGCAAGTAATTTCTTGGGGTGAGGAAGGAACCAACCTAGTTTTTGCTGGCTATTGTGTACTTTTTAAAGCGTGTAATAAATTTATTAAAGGCGTTAATTTAGAAGAGTTACAAACTGATGTAGAACAAGGTTTAGCCTTTTTAAATAAAAAACAACAACCTGCTACGGTAAACTTTGTGTTATTAGGAGCTTATCAATCCTTATTAGCACTGCAAGGCAAAACAATATCTTTAGGTACCTCAAAACAATATTCGTTAAATACTCCAACTTTTAATCTCGATAAGTACTTTAACGATGAATACAATACACCATCAATGGATACCGCTTTTTATACCTTTGCAACATTACGCTATGCCTATTTAATGAATGATAAAGCCTTGCAAGCACAGTGTATTAAAAATATTGATATTGTGTGTATGTTTTTACCTGATAGTCCAATTATGACAGAAAGCTTATTTTACCTCGCTCTAATATTACTAGATGACATATCTACTGATAAAGGTAATGAGGAGAATCAAGCGAATATTGAAAAGTCACAAGATATTTGTAATAAATTTAAAACCTGGGCAACTTATAGTAGCGAAAACTACCTTCATAAATACCTATTAATTGCTGCTGAAATTGCACGCGCTACTCAAAATAACTCACTCGCTTCAGAGCTTTTCGCACAAGCCCTTGACGCTGTTGAAGAAGCGAATTTCATTCAATGTGAAGCACTAATTAACGAACGTTACGCTAAGTATTGGCTTAGCATTGGGCAAAAAAGAGTGGCTGCAAATTGCATCAAAGATGCACACTATTTATATACTCGCTGGGGAGCTACAGCAAAATGTCAAGCATTAGAGCTAGAATGGCCGCAACAACGCTTTAATCTTACAGGTAATACTCTTTTTGACACTAACATAAAGCATTCTATTCAAAGTGCAATTTCAGAGCAAAGTCATTCATTAGATTTATATTCATTACTCAAAGCAAATCAATTATTATCTAAAGAAATTTATGTTCATTCATTACTCGAAAAAATGATGGATGTATTGATGGAGAACGCAGGGGCACAATATGGCGCTATTATTATCAATGACGATGAACAATTAACATTAGAAATTGTAGGCTCTATTAACAACCACGCTGACAATATTAATTGCCAATTACATAATATCAATATTAATAATATAGGTTTTGAAGAAAAACCATTAATACCCGACACATTAATTCGTTACACCCAACAAACCATGAAAACATTAATTATTGATAACCCAAATGATGATCCTCGTTTTAATCAGAGTCGTTATTTACGTATCAACAAACCTAAATCGGTACTATGTTTACCTATAACAGGCCAAGGTCGCTTAATTGCTATAGTGTATTTAGAAAATAATCTAACTGAGCACGCATTTACTCAAAAACACAAAGATACCGTTGAGCTTATCTCTGCCCAAGCAGCCGTTTCATTAATTAATGCTCGTCACTATGAAACACTTGAAAATAAAGTGGCTCAACGGACTGAAGAGTTGCAATTATTAGCAATTAAAGATGGGTTAACGGGTATTTATAACCGTCGAGAGTTTGATGCCACGTTAACTAAAGAATGGGCTAGATCTTCGCGAGATCGAGGCTCATTATCCTTAATGATGATAGATATAGATAATTTTAAAGCCTATAACGATAATTATGGTCATCTTGAAGGTGACAACTGTATTAAGGCAATAGCACAGGTTTTAAGCTCTGTTGTGACACGTAAAAATGATTTTGTTGCACGTTATGGGGGGGAAGAGTTTGTTATTCTTATTGCATCACCTGATCATCATGCTATTGAAAACCTTGCTCAGCAATGCTTTGAAAAAGTTAGAGAGTTAGCAATTCCGCATTTGTTTTCTGACGTAAGTGAACATGTCACTATCAGCATTGGGATTGCAACCATAAAAGTACTACCACATGTAAGTAAAGACACCTTAATCAAGCAGGCTGATTTAGCTTTGTATAAATCAAAAGAAAATGGTCGTAACCAACTTACTTATGCTTCAATTATTTGATGCGTATATTTAATACATATATTTAATACATATATTTAGCGCATAATTTTAGTTAATTTTAGTGCTAATAATCAATTGCAGCTTTGCGCTCAATCACGCACCTTGAACTTGAAGGTTTTTTGAAACAAAACCTTCAAGTGAAGCGTGCATACTTGGGCATTTATTACTTCATTACATTTATACCAAATTGTTTAAATGCTAGTACTATTTGGGATCATTGATGGTAGCTGAAAGGTGTAAGGCATAGCACGTACTTTATTTCGCTGACATATTTCAATTTCGATGGCCGCTAATTGGCATTGAAAGTCTGTGACAAGCTGAGCGACCTGATCGTCTTTGAAGTATGAAATACGCGGATCTTCATTATATTTTCCAAACACATCATATTGCATACCGCTAAGTAAATATTCAAACGACAAGGTGTATAGCGCTATATCTAGTGGCGGGCACCAAGCTAATAAATCATCTTCTTCGTTTACTTCTGTGTCTTTACCTGGAGGTTGATGATAAATACAACCGGTAACACTTGGTGCAAATGACATTAAAGGGTATTGTGAATAATTAACCGCAGCATGTTGAGGTCCAGCAATATAAATAATATGCGCGACTAACTCGACTAAATAATCAAAACTATTGATAGTATAAGGCTGTTTAGAATCATTCGTTGCTGTCAGCCCAGTTAAACCTTTAAAATTAGCTAATTGAGGTGAAACAAGCGCATTAATAAAACCTTGTAACTCTGTATCTTCACTAACAGTACTATCATTATTTTTATAATAAACCGTTAAATATTCTCGCACAAATTTTTTGATAGCCGCCCATAAAAGCAAGGTGTCATCACGAAATTCAAAGTGAGACAAGCTATCAGAATCGACTCCACGATCGATAAATAACTGTTCAGGGCTTTGTTCATCCCAACGCCAAGCTTGTCTTGCTTGCGTGATCATTGCAAACGACGACTCAGGTGTTAAGCCAACGTCGCAGGCGGTAACTCCTCCTGGTACGATTAAATTATGTAACGCATCATTATTAATATTTAGAGTAAAACGAAAGTGTGGTGTTAACAAAGTTAATATCGGGTGTTGCTCTGCCAGTTCTCGATGGGCGGCAATAATAATGGTATCTAATATTAAGTGACATGCGCCAAGATGTGCTACATTCTCGTGTTGAATAGCACTACAGATATTCACTGTCTGTTTAGCTATTTGCCACTTAAATCCATTTTTATCATTCGCATTACTGCAATCATTTGGGGTAAAAATTGGCGTTTTAACTGGATCAAACTGTTGGTCCAACTGTATTGCTACAGGTCGCATATATCCTTTTGTTTCTGGATACCCCTGAACATGCGTATTGCTCCAATAAAAAACAGCAATCGGCGCTGTCACGTATCTTTGTTTACCATGTAATACATTACTTTGTTTATCTATTAACATGGTGTAATCACACACATATAGCCTTTTTTCTGCTACGGCGGTTGCTAAAGTAATCGTTTTATCTGCCAACACAGACTGTAAAATTTCATTAGTGAGCGGCATTTTTTCAAGTAATTTTGACAATAATATGGCCGACTTTGCTTGGTTATTATTTTCTCTAACGGCTAATAAGTTTGTGGTATTAAAACCTGCGGTTTGCAAATAACCAAAAAACCAATCTTGTTTATACGGCGCCTTATTTTGCTCCATCCATGGTTTTTCTTTAATGGAGACAGTTAACGGTGGTGTTTCAAATCCTTGATAAAGCTCTCGATAGTCGCTTATTGAGTTCGCAGTAAGATAGTCACGGTTACCACTATTATTTAACAGATCATATAAGGTAGATTTTAATAAAGCGGTAGGACCTTCAACCATAACTTCTTGAATTACGGCTTCTATGCCTGTCATCATTTTCAATAAATCTTGTGGGACATTTTGAGCATCTTTTAATGCTGCGGGCAGTTTTGACAAGCTTTGCATAAAGCATTTTAAGTTTTTTACATCTTGAGATGGATGAAATACACTCATTTCTGCTGCTAATGTTTGATAACTTTGCTCTATTGCTGTAAAAACATCATCATCAAGATCGCCTTTCATCTCTTTTTCTAACAACTCAACGACATTGGCTTTAAAATTTTTAGCCATCTGTACAAATATATTGATGATCGCCTCTTTATACTTAAAAGAGAACTCTTCTCCTGCGGGCACGTCAGCAGATAATGGAACGCCCTCAAGATAAGAGGTCATATAATTATATTTTGTACGGGCTAACGACAGTTGAAACTGTCGGTCATTAATTAGCTCAACTGAATCATGTTGAGGTAGGCTTGGTATCTTATTTTGCGACATGATGAACCTTTATTATTGTTATATTTGTAACCGTAAAGGATCCATCCAATGTAAACCGCTCTTAAGTTCCCTGCTATTCCTTAGAAAAATTGCTTATAAACTTGCAGCGTAAGCCCTCGCTTTGGCTAAATCTTCAGGGGTGTCAACACCTTCAACAGGAACATGACTGTTAGCCACTGCCACATGAATTTTTTCACCTTGATATAATACTCTCAGTTGCTCTAACGCTTCAACTTGTTCTAACTCACTGGTTGGCCAATTAACGTAATCTTTAATAAAGCCGGCACGATAAGCATAAATGCCAACGTGTCTTAAGTAATAATCACCGATTTCACTAATATTATCAGCGGTATTTGATTCACTATTTAAAAAACGAGCTCTATCATAAGGGATAGTCGCGCGAGAAAAATATAAAGCGTAGCCGTCTTTATCTACGATCACTTTAACCGCATTAGGATTAAAAGCTTCATCAACTGTATTGATATTAATCGCTAAGGTAGACATACGTGCTACATCACGATTTTGTTGCTGATTGGCTAAGTTATTTGCCACTTGGGCTATATTAGACGGCGGAATAAAGGGTTCATCGCCTTGCACATTAACAATGATTTCATCATCACTAAATTGGTATTGCTCCATAACTTCAGCAAGACGCTCAGTACCTGATTGGTGATCAGCTCGCGTTTTACACACCTCTGTACCAAAACCTTTAACTACTGCTTCTACTTCGTCATTATCTGTTGCCACAATAACTTGGCGAGCACCGCTTAATTGCGCTTTCTCAACAACCCATTGGATCATAGGCTTACCTTTTATATCAGCCAAAACCTTACCTGGAAGTCGAGACGATTGATAGCGAGCAGGAATAACCACAACAAAATCAGTTTTCTCTGAAGTAGCAATAGACGTTGATGTATTAGACATAATAACGACCTTACTCTGCATCTTTAGACGAGTTAAGTTGGCGTGCTTCGCCTTCTAGTAATACTGGGATATCTTTCTCTATACGATAAGCAAGTCGGTCAAAATGACAAATCAACTCTTTCGCTTCTTTATCGTAATCCAACTTACCTTTACACACTGGACAGGCAAGTATTTCCATTAATTTTGTATCAAAAGCCATATTAATTCTCTTCGGTTAATTTTTTAATTTTATCGGTGAACAGCTGAGTATCTTTATCATTAAACTGTGCATCTACGGGTAAGTACCACCAATTGTCTTTACAAAACCCTTGGCACTTTACAGCATCTTTCTCGGTCATTAGTAATGCTATGTCATCCCCAAATTGACTGAAATCAGACAAGCTAAATTTATGGTGGTCAACAAAACTCTGCTGGTTTAAAAGCTGTAACTTATGCGCGGTCAGTGTATCAAAAAAACGTTGCGGCGCACCAATGCCTGCAATAGCATTTACCTTATCATGAGCAGTAACAAAGTCAGTTAAAGCAATACGCTCTCTACTTTTTAAATTACAAATGTGCGTTGCTTGTAGATTCAATAATAAGCTTGGTGTTACGTTATCCGTTGTTAATATATGCTTAGTTGTGGGTTGTACCCCATTATAAATAACTAAATCACTATTTGATAATCGCCATTGTCCTTCTCTTAAAGGTCCAGCAGGTAACAGTAAACCATTTCCAAATAACCGTTTACCATCAACAATGATAAGCTCTATATCTCGTTGTAATCGATAATGTTGAAGGCCGTCATCACTAATAATAATATCGCAACCTTGAGAAATGAGTAACCGCGCACTGGCAATGCGACCACTACCAACCGCCACAGGTACCTGACAACGCTGATAAATAAGTACCGGCTCATCACCAGCTTGGCTTGGTGTTGAGTGCTCATTAACAAGGTAGGGATAATACGGCGCTTGACCGCCATAGCCTCGAGAAATAACACCTGGAGTAAAACCTAATGAACGCGTAAGTTCAACAAGGTAGAGTACGACCGGAGTTTTACCATTACCGCCAACACCAATATTACCCACCACAATAACAGGCTTTGATAGTTTAAATGACGGTAATAACCCAAATTTGAAAGCAATACGCCTACTACTGCTAATAAACAAGAACAAAAGCGACAAAGGTAATAGTAATGGTACTAAAATCCATTTCGCTGGATGACTATGAAACCATACTTTTTCAATTAAGCGCATAAAATAACGCCTTATTCAAATTGAAAGCTGTGTAACTGTGCGTAAGCGCCTTGTTTAGCAAGTAAGCTTTGATGATTGCCCTGCTCAACAATTTTACCTTGATCCATTACTATAATTTTATCTGCGTTTTCAATCGTTGATAAACGATGAGCAATAACAATAGAAGTACGATTAACCTGTAATGCTTGTAAAGCGTCTTGAATATGGCGTTCAGACTCAGTATCTAACGCGCTGGTCGCTTCATCTAAAATTAGAAATGGAGCATCACATAACAATGCACGGGCGATAGCAACACGTTGTCGTTGTCCGCCAGAAAGCAAAGCACCATTCTCCCCAATATTGGTATTAAGCCCATCTTCCATTTGCTCTGCAAATTCCATCACATGAGCACTTTTTGCTGCGGCAATTATTTCAGCTTCGGTAGCGTCAGGTTTACCATAAGCAATATTATTTGCCAAAGTATCATGAAATAGTACAACTTGCTGTGAAACATAAGAAAACTGTCTTCGTAAATCTTCTACTTTAAATTCTTCTATGTTAGTACCGTCTATTAATATTTCACCTTTAGTCACATCATAAAAACGTAATAACAACGAGCTAGCAGTAGATTTACCACTTCCTGAGCGACCAACTAGTGCAAGAGTTTCACCAGGCGACAGTTCAAATGTGACATCATTTAATGCAAGTTTCACTGCTGATTTTTGCTCAGCAGCATTTTGACCATTAACATTAGTTTTAGAAGACTCAACATCACCGTTAACCACCTCATAAGCAAAATCAACATGATTAAAAACCAATGATCCTGATGCACGCACTAATTCTTTAGTTCCGGTATCTTTTTCTTTTTCTTGATCAAGCACTGAAAAAATACTGACACAAGCTGACATGCCTTGTTGAAATTCGCTATTAACGTTAGTAAGCATTTTTAATGGTCGTAACAGCATAGTCATGTAAGTAATAACACTGACAAAGGTACCCGGGGAGATACTTTCTTTTAACGATTCAGAAGTAATAGCATAAAATACAAAGGCAAGTGCGAAGGAGGCAATAACTTGAATAATAGGCACACTGGCTGAACGGGTTGCGTTCATTTTCATTCTCTGCTGACGATTACGCTTGTTGATCAAAGCAAAACGAGAAAACTCTCGCTCTTGTCCGCCAAAGGTTAATACGACTTTGTGGCCATTAAAAGTTTGCTCTGCTGCCGTAGTAACATCGCCCATTGCACCCTGAATATTTTTACTTACTTTTCTAAAGCGTTTTGATACTACAGTCACAATAGCTGCAATAACTGGAGTAATTAACAAAAAGATTACTGATAATTGCCAGCTCATGTAAAACATCAAACCTAATAATCCAATAACAAAAGCGCTTTGCTGAATCAAAGTTAAAATTGATTTACTGACTGAATTTAATACTTGCTCGGTATCAAAGGTCACTTTAGAAATAAGTGATCCCGTTGATTGTTGATCGTGAAACGCCACAGGCATAGACATAATGTGTTCAAACAATTGTTGTTTTAAGTCTGCTACAACGTTATTACCTACCCAAGCTAAACAATAGTTAGCGATGAAGTTAGCTATACCACGAATAATAAAAGCAACAACAATAAAAATAGGCGCCCACTTCATAAATTCAGCATTTTTTCCAGCTAAACCTTCATCGACAAGTGGTTGTAACTTCGATAAAAAATAAACATCAATGGCGGCATAACTGATCATACCTATAATAGCTGCAACAAATCCAAGCTTATAAGGTTTAGCATAACCCACAAGGCGTTTGAAGTTTTGCCATGTACTCGCTTGTAGTGATTCAGAGGTGGTAGGTAAGGCGTTATTGGAAGAAGGAGCCATTAGTAATGATTACTCTAGTCATATAATTAACAAAATAAGAAATGAGCCGTGAGTGACTTATAATCACTTACGTGCAATACACCTATGTTAAATCCATTAAATTTACTGTTAATTTCTGCTTGTAAAATTAACCACAACAAGCTCATAAACTTAACGGAGCAGGTATTACTTTATTAAACTCATTTAAACGAAATTTTATTTTACCGTGAAACACAGGCACAACCAACAAAAACTATAGTTAGCGCAATCAAAAACGACACGAAATCAAGCCTCAAGGTGGATATCGACCGACTAAGTTACCATTAAATACTAATTACTAAACCAAAAAGGACGTAAATCTTGACTATAACTTCGAGCTTTATATTCATCCTCGTTAAAAGTAATGATTACTTGCCCTAGCTCTGCGCTATTTAATAGTGGAATATTTAAGCTTTGGTAACTTTGTTTTACTTGTGCAACAGGCATGTTCCAACGATTTAAAAATCCAGCGCTGACCAAGCCTAACTGTGGTGATAATTGCGTTAAAAATGCTTGGCTAGATGATGTTTTAGAGCCATGATGTGGAACTTGCAAAATATCTGCCGTTAACTTTGGGTATAAAGTTAACAGTTGCAGTTCAACTTTAGCCGAAATATCTCCTGTTAAAAATAAGTTACGCCCTTTTTCATCAGAAATTAATATCACACAAGAATCATCATTTTTTTGTTTTACTCTCCTATTTTCATTATCGCTAATATTGACAGATAAAGGCCAAAGAATATCAAAGTTAAGACCTTGCCAAATAAAACTATGATCTAGATTACAAGGCTTTTGCTGAGGTGAAGTTTTAATTTCTCTATTTTTATCACTCACACCAATAATAGCGATATCATTGCTCCGTATTTCATCAATAGTAATATTTGCTATTAATTGGTTAATACCGCCAGCATGATCATTATCGCTGTGACTTAAAATAACTTTATCTAGTTTATCAACGCTTAAATACTGTAAGTACGGCAAAATTACTGAATCACTCATATTAAATCCGCTAGGGTATGCTGCGCCAGTGTCATATAAAATAGCCCTACCATTACGTTTTATTAATACTGACAATCCCTGCCCCACATCAAAATAAACTGCCTGCCAAGGTGTGTATATTACCTTTTGTGCAACAACATTTTTTGATTTAAGCCAATCATAAGTAAATAGTAAGCAAGCCATTATAATTAACACGGAAACGCATGAAGTAGCCTTAAGGTAACGTATTTTTTTCTGTTGACTAATACCTTTAAATAATTGAGCACTCGATGTTTTAACATTAATTACAAAACTTTTTATACGACCAAAGTTGGTGAAATAACTCAAAGAGTTTGGTGAGAAATAACAGAAGATAAAGACCACTATGCCGAGCAAAGATAAGATCAATTGCTGCCCTAATGACAGTGTAACCACTGCATAGCTTTGCTGACTAAGTAATTGAAGATAATGCCACAACCATGATAGTGACTGTAATGACAACATCATAAACCATTGAGACAATAATTCGCTAAAAGGCATAATTAATACCGAAAGCAGCGTAGCGGGAATACTTATAACACTCATCCAAGGCACGGCAATAATATTAGCGGCGAGTGACACTAAAGATACTTGTTGAAAAAATATTGAGGTAATTGGCATTAACATGAATGTCAGTGCCAGTTGAATAATTAATAAGCCTTTAATAAATTGCCAAAAAGTACTACCGCGATTTAACCAAAACTTAAATCGCCACAAGGTAACAAAAATGATGGCAACGGCATAAAACGATAACCAAAAACTAGCGGTTAATAAACTAAACGGACTCAACACTAATAAAATAAACACTGTGATTAGCAATAACCGTTTTACTGAAAAATTTATCCCCATTAAACGACTAAACCAATATAGATTTAACATCACCAGCGCTCGTTGTGTAGGTAATGAAAAACCAGCTAAGTAGGCATAAATAGTCGCAGAGATAATACTTAAGATAATTGCTAAATAGCGTACATTAATGTGTTGCCATTTAGATGCAGTTATAGGTAGATAACGAACAAGTATCATCACAACAAAAAAGGTACTACCTGCGAGTAAGCCTACATGTAAGCCAGAAATAGCAATAAGATGGCTTGTTCCCGTTATTTGTAAGGTTTGCCAAAGTTCTGGAGATAATGAACTACGCTCACCGAAAGCTAAAGCCAATAAAATAGGGGTTAATTGATGTACTGGAGCTAAGTTTTGGTATTGATCTAATAATTGTTGTCTATAAGTTATTTTGTTTGATATACGGTGATTAATAAGCTTGGCTTGTTGGTTTTTTTTGGGGCTAACGATATAACCTGTCGCGACTATATTATGTGCTTTTAACCATGTTAAATAGTTAAACGAACCTAAATTTTTTAAGCCATGCGCGGGTTTTAACTTAGCCTGAAGAGAAAGTTGATTGCCTTGCGCGATAGCTATATTTGCGCCTTTCCAACTTAGTCTAACTAAAACAGGCGAGTCTAACACTTGCTGGTTTATATGGCTCACCAGAAAGTTAAAACGAATAGTATTATCAACTTTATCAGTGCCCAGTCGTTCTGTATTTTTAATCTTAGGTAAAGTAGAGCCTGGTTGGATACTTTCGACTTTACCTTCAATAAACAAGGTTTGTTTATTTTGCATGAGCGTGAAGAAAGTGTCAGGTAATTGCCCTTGATAAAAATGTGCTTGAACTAAAACACATATTGCCCCAAACCATAATCCTGAACTATTACGTAAGCTTTTATGGCTAAAAAAGGCGATTGCGAGACAAAAAACCAAAAATAGCTGAAAACTTGTTGGCACTTCCGGTAAAAACAGGGACAATATAGCACCAAGAAAAAATGTCAGTAACCACCAATCCATAGTGATATAAATCCTTTTATTTTTTACTATTAAATAATTGTATTAAATCAGTATTTAACCTGAACTCTGGATAATGAATTTTATAAGTAAATGAAAATTAAAATATAAATTTAGTTTTCACACAATAATGGGAGTTTATTCGTTATCAAAGCACTTTGATGTACTCAATAGCGGTCTATTGATAGAAAAAGTAACGCTGAAAACGAGTAAAATAGCTTTGTTGTGTAACAATGTTTATCCAATGTTCAGTTATTTATAACTTGGTTACTTTGGTACAAGTTTAATAGTACTTTCGAAATAACTATAAGGTTTACAGCATAATGAGTAATGAATACTAAAACCTGTATTTTTAATTTAATTATTTCTTAAACGTGATAAGTAACATGTGGACTAACTTATTATAGTAATAAAACTAACATCTATATTCTTTAAAATAACTTATAAGCATAACTCAGTTAAAATCTCAGTTAATAGTTCCGTGAAAAGCTTAGTGAAAAGCTCAGTGAAAAGCTCAGTGAAAAGCTCAGTGAAAATAGCTTAATTTGTTAAATTTTAAAATATAGTCAAAGGATCTGTTGAAGAAAATGGCGAAAAAACTCATCAAACGCTTTATGCCAGACCAACAAGCAATCAAAGACAATAAATGTCTTAAGGTTTTTGGCAGCCTATTACACAACCCAAACCTTTGGCACTTAAATCGTCACTCGGTTGCTAAAGCCTTTGCTGTCGGTTTATTCTTTGCATTCATGCCAGTACCTTTTCAAATGATTTTAGCTGCTGCTGCGGCAATTATTTTACATGCTAACTTACCTTTATCTGTTGCTTTAGTATGGCTTACAAATCCGTTTACTATGCCTTTTATTTTTTATGGCTGTTATTTAGTAGGCACTTTGATATTAGGTGTGCGAGAGCGAAGCTTTCAATTTGAAGCAAGCTGGCAATGGGTGATCGACAGTTTATCAACCATCGGCCCTGCATTTTTATTGGGCTGCGGTGTACTTGCGCTACTTTTCTCTGTTTTAGGGTATTTTACAATCCAGATGTTATGGCGTTATCAAACGATTAAAGCTTGGCAGAAACGTCCGCATAAATAACTTATTCATTAAGTAGCTAAAATAAAAAATGCCAGTGATTATCTGGCATTTTTTATTAATGATACATTTTATCACTGATACTTTTAGCTACTTATAAGCTGTCTAGCAATTTTATGAACCTTCTGGCTTACTAATACCAAAATGTTGATAAGCTCTATCCGTAACAATTCTTCCACGTGGCGTACGTTGTAAAAAGCCTTGTTGAATTAAAAATGGCTCTAACACATCTTCAATAGTTTCTCGCTCTTCGCCAATAGCCGCGGCAACATTATCTAAGCCTACTGGGCCGCCCATAAATTTATCGATAATGGCATGCAGTAGTTTTCTATCCATGATATCAAAACCTTCATTATCTACTTCTAACATATCAAGCGCAGCAGCGGCCGTTGTTTTATTAACAATACCTTGAGATTTAATGTCTGCATAATCTCGTACTCGGCGTAATAACCGATTTGCAATACGCGGCGTACCACGTGCTCGGCGAGCCACTTCAAAAGCACCTTCGGCATCAATGGTTAAATTCAAAAAATGTGCTGAACGAGTAACAATAGAAGACAGCTCTTGCACGTTATAAAACTCTAAACGTTGCACAATACCAAAACGATCACGTAACGGTGATGTTAAAGCGCCAGCACGCGTAGTTGCGCCAATTAAAGTAAATGGTGGTAAATCAAGTTTGATAGAACGCGCTGCAGGACCTTCGCCAATCATTATATCTAATTGATAATCTTCCATCGCGGGATAAAGAATTTCTTCTACCATTGGGCTTAAACGGTGAATTTCATCAATAAAAAGTATATCGTTTTCTTCTAAATTGGTTAACAGTGCCGCTAAATCGCCTGCTTTTTCCAGTACTGGGCCCGAAGTAGTACGAATGTTTACGCCCATTTCGTTGGCAACAATGTTAGCTAAAGTTGTTTTACCTAAACCTGGAGGCCCAAAAATAAGTAAGTGATCTAATGGCTCGCCACGATTTTTTGCGGCAGGAATGAATATTTCCATCTGCGCTTTAACATGCTCTTGACCGGTATAGTCTTGTAACATTTTAGGACGAATGGCGCGATCGACATTTTCATCTTCAATACTGGCAATAGGCTCAATCAGTCGATCAGCTTCTATCATGGGTTATTCCTTTCATTGAGTATTTTTCATTGACTCTTTTTTCATCGATTTTTTATTGCGTTTTTTACTCTGTAATTTACAGTCAAGGTACAGACAAGCGCTTTAAAGCATTGATTTTAACGCATCACGAATAATATCTTCACTCGACATTTCGCGATTATATACGGCTTTAACTGCTTTATCAGCTTGAACTTGTTTATAACCAAGCGATAACAAAGCATTGATAGCATCACCTTTATTATCATTAATGAAAGTTGACTCTTGATTGAGCTCAGTAGAAAGTTGCTCCGGCATAACACCGCCATCACTTACTATATGAATTTGTTGTGCTTGCCAGTCTTTTAAACGGTCACGCATTTCAATTAATAAACGCTCAGCAGTTTTTTTACCAACCCCTGGAATTTTAACAATAGCACTAATGTCATCATGTCTAACGCAGCTAACAAATTGATCAGCTGACATATTAGATAAAATAGCTAAAGCAAGTTTAGGTCCCACGCCATTTACTTTAATCAATAATCTAAATAATCTTCGCTCGATTTTATTCGCAAATCCATACAGCAACTGGGCATCTTCACGCACCACAAAGTGGGTATAAATAATCGCTTGTTGCTCAAGTTCAGGTAATGCATAAATGCTCGTCATCGGCATAGTTACTTCGTAACCGACACCCGCGCATTCTATTAATATTTCAGGGGAGATTTTTTCGACAAGTGTGCCACGTAAACGACCAATCACATTAAGTACCAAAGTCTAAATAATTTAACCAAGAGAATAACACTATATATTTATACAGTAAAGCAAGCTTGAGTATAATAGTACTTTGTAGATATAAATTTATTCACGCTCACTCTATGCGTATTTCAGCATTTCAACGGTTACGGGTTTATACCCGTTAATTATCGCAGTCGCCCCCTTACAGTTTTAGTTGCTTGCCCCGCTAATATGGCAATACTGGTATGACTATGTGCATGACAGAGTGCTACAGCTAAAGCATCGGCGGCGTCGGCTTGTGGCGTACCAGGTAACTTGAGCATAGTTTTTACCATGTGTTGCACTTGGCTTTTATCGGCAGCACCCGTGCCAACTACTGCTTGTTTAATTTGTCTTGCTGAATATTCACTAATGGCTAAACCTGTATTGGTTGCTGCAACAATAGCAGCTCCGCGTGCTTGACCAAGCTTTAACGCACCTCCAGGATTTACCCCCATAAAAACTTGTTCAATGGCAAACATATCGGGTTTAAATTGAATAATTAACTCCGAAACGCCAGCAAAAATAGTTTGTAGACGAGAAGCTAAATCTTCCCCTTGGCTGAGCGCTTTAATACAACCGCTTCCAAGGTAAGTGAATTTGTTATTTTCTTTTTTGATAACGCCATAACCTGTAAAGCGTGATCCGGGATCTATCCCTAATATTATTGCCAATGACTTGCCTTTTATTTATTCTTTATGATTAAAGCGTTGTATAACTTTTATTAGAGCATAAAAAATGCAGCTAAAACATAAGTAATAGCTGCATTAATAACTAATTATGACAATTTATTTAACTAAAAATTCCGCTATAAATAAGGGAATATTAGCGAATTAAAGTGACGCCTCATCTTTTTTTACTTGCGGTATAACTGAAATACCTAATTCTTTTAACTGCTCTGGATTGGCGTTACCCGGCGCATTCGTTAATGGACAAGCTGCTGTTGCTGTTTTAGGGAAAGCCATTACGTCACGAATTGAACTAGTTCCTGTCATCAACATCACTAAACGGTCTAAACCAAATGCTAAACCTGCATGTGGTGGCGCACCATATTGTAATGCTTCAAGAAGGAAACCGAATTTCTCTTGAGCTTCTTCATCACTAATGCCTAAAATTCTAAACACTGCAGCTTGCATGTCTTGGTTATGAATACGTACTGAACCACCGCCTAATTCACAACCATTTAATACCATATCGTATGCATCAGACAATGCACCAACAGGATTAGCTTCTAGTTGTTCCGCAGTTAAATTTGTAGGTGCAGTAAACGGATGATGAATCGCATGTAATTGACCATCAGCTTCTTCAAACATAGGGAAGTCAACAACCCATAGAGGTTTCCATTCACCTTCAAGTAGCTCTAAATCTTCACCTAATTTAAGACGAAGTGCACCAAGCGACTCGCTAACAACTGTATAGTTATCTGCACCGAAGAAGATAATATCGCCTGTTTTCGCATTAGCACGATCTAAAATAGCTTGTGCTTGCTCAGCAGTTAAGAATTTTAAAATAGGTGATTGTAAGCCTTCAAGACCTGCATCAGCATCATTTACTTTTAACCAAGGCATGCCTTTAGCGCCGTAAATGCCAACAAATTTAGTTAATTCGTCTAGTCCTTTACGTGAGAATTTAGCAGCACCTTGTGGTACACAAATAATCGCAACACGACCTTTCTCGTCGTTTGCAGGTGTTGATAACACTTTAAATTCAACATCTTTTACAATGTCTGCAATATCAACGATTTCTAATGGGTTACGTAAATCAGGCTTATCGCTACCAAAACGAGACATGGCTTCAGAATAAGGCATACGAGGGAATTCGCCTAAATCAACATTGAGCATTTCTTGGAACAATTCACGGATCATTTTTTCAGTAACTTGCATTACCTGATCACTACTCATAAATGAAGTTTCAATATCTATTTGCGTAAATTCTGGTTGTCTGTCAGCGCGTAAATCTTCATCACGGAAACATTTAACTATTTGATAGTAACGCTCCATGCCCGACATCATCAATAATTGCTTAAATAATTGTGGTGATTGTGGCAAAGCAAAAAATTGCCCCTTATGGGTACGACTTGGCACTAAATAATCACGTGCACCTTCTGGGGTTGCTGCGGTAAGAATTGGCGTTTCAATATCTAAAAATCCTAAGCTTTCTAATGAGCTACGTACTTTTGAGGTAACTTTAGCGCGGAAACGTAAACGTTCTGTCATTTCGCTGCGACGTAAATCTAAGTAACGATATTTTAAACGCTGCTCTTCTGAGTTAACTTGGTTCGGGTCAAGTGGTGAAGGTGCTGATTTATTTAAGATAGTTAGATCTAATCCTAGAATCTCAATACCACCAGTTTTCATGTCTTTATTTACTTGTCCTTCAGGACGAGCACGTACTTTACCTTTAATTTGTACACAAAACTCATTACGTAAAGTATTCGCTTTTTTAATTACTTCTGGTAAATCAGGATCATAAACTACTTGCACAAGACCTTCACGGTCACGAATATCTAAAAAGATCACTGCGCCTAAATCACGACGTTTGTTAACCCAACCACATAAAGTTATTTCTTGTCCGATGTGAGATTCATTCACCTCACCACAATAAAGACTGCGCATGTATTTTGTCCTATACCATTCATTATATTTTTGTTAATAAACGCTTAAATTGCACTTATTACGATAATTTTGCGGATATTATAAAGCAATAGTTATTAATGTCACCCTAGAACAGCCAGATGGATAAATATAACCATTCCTTTATCACAGAGCCTTGAATTGAAATTCCTCAAGCGCTCTGAAATATGCATATTGAATGGTAACGGGTATAAAACCTTATCAACCAAGAATAAAAACAAACTCACTAGATATACCTTGCTAATAAGATCGGTTAAAATAAATAACTTTTTAAATTTTATAAATAGTGAATAGTTAAAAGCTCATGTCTGATACTGATTTAATATACTCGCAAGCACATTCTCAAGTTAAAAACTTTACCTTTGATGCACAAGTTGTTGAAGTTTTCCCTGACATGATTTCGCGGTCTGTACCTGGTTACAATACCATTATTGAAACCATTGGCAGACTTAGCAAACAATTCGCTCAAGACAACAGTAATATTTATGATTTAGGCTGTTCACTTGGCGCGGCAACCCTCGCTATGCGAAAAGGCATAACAGCAACAGGTTGTAAAATTATTGGCGTAGATAATTCTATTGATATGGTAAAACGCTGTAAAATGCACGTTGAAGCTTTTAAAGGCAAAACCCCTGTTGAAATTATTGAAGGTAATATTCAAGATATAGCTATTGAAAACGCGTCGATGGTTGTCCTTAACTTTACTTTACAGTTTATTGACAAATCAGAGCGCCAAGCGTTATTAACCAAAATAGCAAAAGGCTTAAAACCCGGCGGCTTATTGGTATTATCAGAGAAAATATCGAGCAATGATCAACGTATTGATGAAGTACTTATTGATCTACACCACAACTTTAAACGTGACAATGGTTATAGTGAATTAGAAGTTGCGCAAAAACGCACCGCACTTGAAAAAGTAATGCTAACCGACTCTGTTGAAGTACATAAAGAGCGCTTAGCCATCGCAGGGTTTAATCATAGTTCGCAGTGGTTTCAATGTTTTAACTTCACTTCATTTGTTGCCATAAAATAATTTCCTACAAACGAGTCACGATTAGACTAGTCATGCTTAAACTAGTTACGATTAAAAAAGCAGCCTAAAAGTCACATTTAAAAAAACCTTAAAAGAAACTCTTTATGAATCAGTTCAACTTGTTTTATCAAAAAATTGCCACTAACCGCTTAAGCCATTGGTTAAATACTTTACCAGCACAATTAACCGATTGGCATGACAATAATTTACATGGTGAATACAAGCATTGGCAAAAAACACTCGATGCTTTACCAAGTGTAGCTGGTGAGGCAAAAACTAATTTAACTGACAAAGTTGAAGTGGGTGAGCTTGGCGATTTAAATCAAGGTGAATTTAAACGTCTTGAAAATTTAATGAAGAAGTTTAAACCTTGGCGAAAAGGTCCGTACCATATTCACGGTTTACACATTGATACCGAATGGCGCAGTGATTTTAAGTGGGACAGATTAGCTGAACACATTAGCGATTTATCAGGTCGATATGTACTAGATATAGGTTGTGGCAGCGGTTATCACTTATGGCGTATGCGTGGCTGTGATGCAAAATTTGTGGTGGGCATTGACCCTACTCAATTATTTTTAATGCAGTTTAATGCCATAAAACACTTTATTAATGATGATCAAGTACATTTATTACCTTTAGGTGTAGAGCAATTACCTGAGTTAAAAGCTTTTGATACCGTATTTGCTATGGGCGTTTTGTATCATCGCCGTTCGCCGATTGACTTTCTTTATCAATTAAAAGCACAACTGGTTAAAGGTGGTGAATTAGTCTTAGAAACTTTAATTGTTGATGGCGATGAAAACACTGTGCTTGTTCCTGGTGAGCGTTATGCAAAAATGCGTAATGTCTGGTTTTTACCTAGTGAAAAAGCAATGTGTGCTTGGTTAGAACGTTGTGGTTTTACCAATGTGCGCGTGGTTAATACTGATATTACCGCTTTAGATGAGCAACGAAAAACACAGTGGATTGATACTGAGTCTCTACAAGATTTTCTTGACCCAGAAGATAACACTAAAACCATTGAAGGCTACCCTGCCCCTAAACGCGCCATATTTATTGCCAACGCCTAACTATCTGGTGTACCTTATTAAAATCACTATTAATTTACATTATTAAAATCACTATTAATAATGTAAATTAATAGTTTAAGTTAAGGGACAAATAAACATGAGTGACGTTTGGTTATCAAGAAGATTAAAAAAAGTACCTAATAGATTGCAAGATCATCGCGACCCTTTTCAACGTGATCGTGCAAGAATATTACACTCAGCTTCATTTCGTCGCCTACAATCAAAAACTCAAGTAATGGGTAGCGGTCAAAGTGACTTCTACCGCACTCGTTTAACCCATTCGTTAGAAGCCGCACAAATCGGCTCAGGCATTACCGCACAATTACGTTGTAAATCCCCCGAGTTATGCGCAGAACTTTTCCCAAGTACTGATAGCTTAATAGAAACTATTTGCTTAGCACATGATATAGGCCATCCGCCTTTTGGTCACGGCGGCGAAATAGCGCTCAATTATATGATGCGTGATCACGGCGGCTTTGAAGGCAATGGGCAAACACTGCGTATTGTCGGGCGTTTAGAAACCTTCAGTGAACACTTTGGTATGAATTTAAGTCGCCGTACTTTACTGGGTTTAATGAAATACCCGCAATTCATAGAGACGTTAAGCAAAAATAGTCAACCTACATCAAATTGTAATTTCAGACAGCTTAAAGCCAGTGATTGGCATCCGGCAAAAGGGTTATATAAAGATGATCAAGACATTATTGATTGGATATTAAAACCATTATCTAGTGATGACCGTAGTTTGTTTCAAAGTTTTAATACACAAGAAACGGCTAAACATAGTGATAAAAACATAAAGAAAGCACATCATAAAACACGCTTTAAATCGCTTGATTGTTCCATTATGGAATTGGCTGATGATATCGCTTACGGCATTCATGATCTTGAAGATGCAATAGTCACTAAAGTCGTTAACCGAACTGACTTTGAAAGAGAAGTTATTCAAAAACTGCTTGAGATTGATGACGTTTGGCTACAAGAATACAGCGCGAGCTTAACAGATAAACTGTTTAGTGATCATCATCACTTACAAAAAGATGCTATTGGCGGTTTAGTAAACTACCTTATTACCTCAATTGAATTAACTGACTTAAACGAACAAGACGATGTTAATTTTACTGAGCAATTATTACGTTATAACGCTCGCTTATCTTACGTAACCGAGCAAGCTCTAAAGGTATTTAAAGACTTTGTTTACTTTTATGTAATTAAACTTACAAGCTTGCAGCGTTTAGAGTATCGAGGACAACAAATTGTGATGGAGCTGTTTGAAGCATTATCATCAGATCCACTTCGTTTATTACCTAGCAACAGTGCCAATCGATGGCAATATGCAGTGGATAAGCAATTAAACCCTCATCGCGTAATTGCTGACTACATTGCAGGTATGACCGATGATTATGCAACTAGACTTTATCAAACCTTATTTAATGCTCACGGCGCGTCAGATTATCAATTAACTTAGCGCCTAAAAGATAAATAATAAGTAGCTATCGGCGTTTTTCAAGACAGTTATCGCCTTACTAATTACCCACACTTTATATAATAATTTAATCATGAGATTTTGCAGAAATGCTAGAAATATACGCTGGTGAAAAGGCTTTAAAAACAATACAAGAAGAAGGTTTTAAACAAGAATTATTTACCAATTTTCTCGGTGCCAGTGGCGGCCCAAAATGGTTTATGTTATTTGGTTTAGATAAATACCTCTTTGGTGATTTTTTCAAAGGCAGAGATACGGAATTAAACTTAGTAGGCTCAAGCTCTGGTGCATTTCGCGCGGCATGTTTAACACAAAAAAATCCCGTGAAAGCGATTGAGATTTTAGCGCATCAATACGCCAATACTGTTTATTCAAAAAAGGCTAAACCACAAGAAGTAACCAATAAAACTATTACTCTCGTAGATCAGTTATTTGCAGAAAATGGTGTGGATGAAGTCATTAATAACAAAATATTCAAAGCCCACTTTCTCGTTGCTAAATGCAATGGATTTACCACATCTGATAATAAACTTTTTCAAATAGCAGGCTTGCTTAACAGTATGTTATTAAATAAATGCAATAGAGGCTTATTAAATAAGCAATACCAACGTTATGTATTTAAAAATAAATACAGTAACTTAGCGATTAACGACCCTTATAATATTAACACCGTATATCAAAACTTAACCGCAGCTAACATAAAAAGTACAGTACTTGCTTCAGGCTCAATCCCGCTTGTCATGTCTGGCGTTAAAGATATAGCTGGCGCTGAAAAAGGTATTTACCGAGATGGCGGGGTTATTGATTACCATTTTGACTTTTCCCTAGAGCAGAAAAATAAAGAAGCGCTTGCTAAAAAGCTGCACAGAGAAGAACATTTTTCTGATTTACATCGCCCTGATAGTAAAAGATCATCAAACAATCCTAACCTAGCAAAACATAACTTAACCTTGTACCCACACTTTACTTCACAACCCAAAGCAGGTTGGTTTGATAAAAGCTCAAGCCGTAAAGTACTCTTAAGTAACTACGATAATACAGTGCTGTTAGCGCCGTCACAAAAATTTATTCAGTCACTGCCCTATCATAAAATTCCTGATAGAACTGACTTTATCGACATGGAGCCTAGCGTCCGTATTAAATATTGGGAAAAGGTATTAGTGGAGACAACTCAACTAGCAGAGTGTTTTCATGAGTTTATTGAGAAGCAAAACGTGGATGAAATAAAAATATTCAACCCACTCCCATAGGCGGGAGTTTATTCGCACTAATATACAGCTAATATGCACTAGCACCTATACATTAGCACGAAAAGTATGGGAATAAGCTAAAACAAAAAATCCTGATAGTTGAGAATTACTTCTACAATTATCAGGATCTATCTAAGTAGTTTAACTAGCTAATTTTAATAACTAATCACTTATTTAGACGCTTTAGCTGGAACTGGCTTAGGCACTTTCACCATATCTTCTAAGAAAGCTTTAAAGTCAGCGGCTAATTCAGGGTGACGTAAACCGTATTCAACATTCGCTTTCATATAACCAAGTTTCGAGCCACAATCATGTGATCTGCCTGTCATATGGAATGCTTCTACCGTCTCTTTCTCCATTAACATAGCAATAGCATCTGTTAACTGAATTTCATCACCAGCACCAGGAGGTGTCAATCTTAATAAATCCCAAATTTTCTCTGATAATACATAACGACCAACAACAGCAAGGTTAGAAGGCGCATCTTCCTTAGCTGGCTTTTCAACAACTGCTGTCATAGGTTTTGACTCACCTGGTAGTATTTTTACACCACCGCAGTCAACAACACCGTAGCTACTCACTTGCTCCATAGGCACTGGCTCAACCATAATTTGGCTGTAGCCACCTACTTCATTATAACGAGCGATCATAGCTGATAAGTTTTCAGTTTTTAAGTTTGCTGAAACATCATCTAAAATAACATCAGGTAATACCACAACAAAAGGTTCATTACCAATAATTGGCTGTGCTTTTAACACTGCATGGCCTAAGCCTTTCGCTTCACCTTGACGAACATGTAGAATGGTCACGTCTTTAGGGCTAATCGCTTGTATTTCTGCAAGTAATTGACGTTTAACACGTTTTTCTAGTGTTGTTTCAAGCTCGAAAGATTTATCAAAATGGTTTTCAATAGCATTTTTTGAAGAATGGGTAACAAGAACAATTTCTTTAATACCCGCTGCAACACACTCATTAACAATGTATTGAATCATTGGTTTATCAACGATAGGAAGCATTTCTTTAGGAATTGCTTTTGTCGCAGGCAACATACGTGTACCAAGACCCGCTACAGGGATTACTGCTTTGGTTATTCTGTTGTTCATATTCGTCCTTAATAATTACTGAGTTTTTATTCTAATGAGTATTGCTATAAATGTCATTGCTTGAATGTAAGTAATAAGTGAAATTTATTGCTTTATAAAACCGATATAAATTATATAGGGTTTATAGGTACTATTACCATTAGCAATTAATGTTTCACAAATTATTCATATTGAGAAGCGATCCATGTTTGATAACTTCCATCCATAACACTTTTCCACCATACTTCATTATTTAAATACCATTGAACAGTTTTACCTATTCCCGTGTCAAAACTTTCTTTAGGCACATAACCTAGCTCATGGTTAGTCTTTGATGCATCAATAGCATATCGACGATCATGACCTGGTCTGTCTTTAACATAAGTAATTAACAATTCGGTATTTTTTGAAATTGCAGCTTTTGCTGTAGGAAACCGCTTCGCTAATTCACTATCTTTTTCAAACTCTTGCTCGACCAATTTTGAAATTGTTTTTACAATATCGATATTCGCCCATTCATTATTGCCGCCAATATTATAATTTTCACCAATACGACCGTTTTGTAATACCAAATCAATACCATAAGCATGATCTTCTACGTATAACCAATCACGAATTTGTTGACCATCACCATAAATAGGCAATGCTTTATCGTGCAAAATATTAGTAATAACAAGTGGGATTAATTTTTCTGGAAAATGAAATGGTCCATAATTATTTGAACAATTACTCGTAGTAACATTCAAACCATAAGTATGATGATAAGCGCGAACCAAGTGATCACTAGCGGCTTTACTTGCTGAATATGGCGAGTTCGGCGCGTAAGCGGTATCTTCTTTAAAAGGAGGCTCGGTAGGTGATAATGTGCCATAAACTTCATCTGTAGATACATGGTGAAAACGGTGCCCTTCAACTACTTTTCCGCCATTAAAGGCACCATCTAGCCAAACTTTTTTGGCTGCTTTTAGTAAACTATAAGTACCGATGATATTCGTTTCTATAAAAGCATCAGGTCCTGTAATAGAACGATCTACATGAGATTCTGCAGCAAAATGAATTAGTGTATCAATATCATGTTCTTGTAATATTTTTTCAATTAACGGTTGGTCACAAATATCACCTCGGATAAAAGTGAAGTTAGCTTCATCTTTTACACAGTCTAAATTTGCGATATTACCTGCATATGTCAGCGCATCAAGTACTACAACTTTATCGGCTTGGTATTTATTCATCCAATAATGTACAAAGTTAGCGCCAATAAATCCTGCACCACCGGTAACTAATAATTTTTTCATAGGTTAACTCTATTCATAAATTCGATTAATTCTATAAGATATTAATGCTGCTCAGCTTTTTGTTTTATTAAAAGCGCAGTCATCATATCGCGTAATTGTGTTTGCCAATGCTTTAAAGTCAACGTAGGTAAAGCATCTGATAGTGATTTTTTATCTAAAACACTATAATGGGGTCGTTCAGCTGGCGTTGGATACTCAGATGTTGATATTGGTTTTATAGGGATTATTTTATCTAATAAGCCAAGTTCAAAACCAATACTTTGAATTGCAATAGCAAAGTCATACCAACTAGCAACACCTGTATCGGTATAATGATGAATACCTGTTATGTTATTCTTTAATATTAACAGGCAAGCTTCTGCTAAACCTTTTGCATAAGTAGGTGTACCTATTTGATCACTAATAATACCGAGTTCTGGTTTAGTACTCATCAAATTAAGCATGGTTTTTACAAAATTATTACCATGCGTTGAATACACCCAAGAGGTTCTAATTATGCTACTTTTTTCAGGGTAAATATCTTTGATTAATTGCTCACCTTCAGCCTTACTTTTACCATAAATACCTAAGGGATTTATTTCATCATTAGGTAAATAAGGAGAGCCTTTATCGCCATGAAATACAAAATCTGTAGAAATATGTACTAATGGTAATGAAAGGGCTTTACAAGCTTTTGCTAATTGTCCTACAGCCGATGCATTAAGCGCAAAAGCATTATCAACATCTGATTCTGCTTTATCGACGGCAGTATATGCTGAGGCATTAATAACGCCGTTTGCTTGATATTGTTTTAATATGTTCTGTATTGAAGTTAAGTCATTCAGGTCAATATCATTACGCCCTAAGCAAAAAACCTCATGGTAGGATGATGAAAGTTGGTTTAACTCCCAAGCCAGTTGACCTGACTTACCGATTACTACTATTTTCATATCTTTTCATCTTAATTTTCAATGGACGTATTAAAAGGTGCGTAATAAAAGATACACATTAAAAAGTAGGCGCATCTTCAAACAATAACCCTATTTGATCTTTTGCAGATAAGGATGGACTTTTATCTTCAATTAAAGGCCATTGAATATTTAATGTTGGATCATTCCATAACAGTGATACTTCATGTTCAGGATTATAATAATCGGTACATTTATATACAAACTCCACAGACTCACTCATCACATAAAAACCATGAGCAAAACCTTCTGGCACCCATAATTGACGTTTATTTTCGCCTGATAAAAGCACGCCAACATGTTGCCCATAAGTAGGAGAATTTTTTCGCATATCAACAGCAACATCATAAACTTCACCTGAGGTAACACGAACTAATTTACCTTGAGTATTTTTCAACTGATAATGCAAACCACGCAAAATCCCGTGGCTTGATTTACTATGGTTATCTTGAATAAAAGTCACATCAGCTATATTTTTTATAAACCAATCATCCCGAAAAGTTTCTAAGAAAAAACCACGCTCATCGCCAAATACTTGGGGCTCTATAATTTTTACATCAGGGATTGATGTTTCAATAACTTTCATTAAAAAATTCGCTCATCAAGAAGATTAAGTAAGTATTCACCGTAACCGCTTTTACGTAGTGGTTCAGCAATTTCTCTGAGTTTATCAGCACTTAACCAACCATTTCTGAATGCGACTTCTTCAGGGCAGTTTACTTTTAAACCTTGTCGCTTTTCAATAGTCGAAATAAAGTTAGCGGCCGCTAATAAGTCATCATGAGTTCCAGTATCAAGCCATGCAGTGCCTCGTCCCATAATTTCTACTTTGAGGTTCCCAGCTTTTAAGTATTGCTCAATAACATCTGTTATCTCTAACTCACCGCGTGCTGAAGGTTTAACTGCTTTAGCAAACTCAACAACATTTCCATCAAAGAAATACAAACCTGGAACTGCATAATTCGATTTAGGTACCTGAGGTTTTTCTTCAATAGAAATAGCAACACCCGCATCATCAAATTCTACAACACCATAAGAACGAGGGTTTGACACATGATAACCGAATACAGTTCCGCCAGATGTTTGTGCATTTGCGTTTTGTAATGATTTGGTTAAATCATGTCCATAAAACATATTATCGCCAAGCACTAAAGCTGCAGCTGAACCATCAAGAAACTCTTCGGCTAAGATAAATGCTTGAGCTAAACCGTCTGGGCTTGGTTGTACTTTATATGAAATAGAGATACCAAAATTACTACCATCTCCTAATAAATCATCAAAACGATGAACTTCTTCAGGTGTCGCAATAATCAATATTTCTTGAATTCCAGCCTGCATTAATGTTGCAAGCGGATAATAAACCATAGGTTTATCATAAACAGGCATAAGTTGTTTACTAACAACTTTTGTTAGGGGGTAAAGGCGAGTACCGCTTCCGCCAGCTAAAATAATTCCTTTATGCATACATTTTTAAACCTATAACAAACCAATAAAATAAAAGATAAACTAAGCCAAGCCTATTATAGACTTAGGCTTTGTGACTCCAACCTTAGTTAATAAAAAACGTCCTACGCTACATAAATGCCAATAAAAGTGCTTAGAGAATAAGGCTCTGTTAGCATGCTTAGCAAGGTGAAGCATTTTTATATCCGGATAAAAGGTAAGTGGGATTCCAATTTTATTACTTCGAAAACAGATATCTATATCTTCACAGTACATAAAATAACCTTGATCAAAGCCGCCTAATAAACGATAGTGAGATGCTTTAAAAGCTAAAAAAGACCCTGAAGCCCAATCAACTTCTATTGGTTTTAAAACTTTAGATTTATCAATAATGGTGCTATTCCCTAAACCTAAAAAAGATTTAAAAAACTGTAAAAAAGTTGGAAAATGCCTTATAGAATTATCAGGGATTGTAAGTTCTTTGTTTTTAAAAAGATTTGCTCCGGCTAATTGACAATTATTTTCGAACATTTTATTAACAAGCTCAGCTAAAGCTTCGCTCTCAACATACACATCAGGATTAAATACTATAAAATAGTCATTAGAATTCATCCCTAACTTATCTTCACAATAATTATAAATGATATTGTTATTATGCCCAAACCCTAAACCATAAGATGTATCTATAACATTGATGTTATGTAACTTTAAATAAGATAATAAATACGTTTCTTCACTATTAACTTTAACAACAACTTTAAACCTTTCTGCTAATTTAGCCAAACAACCCAGTTGCTCAATTAACTCCCCGTGTAAATGAGAAACAACAGAAATAAAAATAGTCACTACTTACCCCTTAATCTTGTAAAACTAAAAAACTTGAAAAAATAGACTACCTGTTTCTTGTATAAAGTGAATGGTTTCTCAATAAAAATCCAAGATGCATATGCCAGTATTACCGTCAAAAGAAATGACAATAATATATATAATATAAACCCTATATCACTAGAGATAGATATTAATGACTGCTGTACAGGAAAAGCATAAATATACAAACCATAAGATATATCATTATTTTTAAAGTAATCCTTCCCCAATTTAACGTTAATAACGTAACCAAATAAATAAATACCAAATAAGATAACAGGTAAAAAAACAACTGGGAAAAATGTTTTTAGAACCAAAGCATTAAGACTAATAACAGAAAGAATAAAAAAACAAAAAATATACTTCGCATTACTTATACCGCTCCATATAAATAACAGACTACCTAGCGAAAATAAGAATGTTAAATAATAGCCTTTACTATACTCCATACGTTGTAATTCTGACATCAAATATAAATAGTTTGCAATGATAAAAAAGCAAGAAAACATTAACCTATAAGAATTTAATTTATTGATACGAACGTTATAGTTTTTAAACATTTCATAGGTTATAAAAAAAACAAATAATAATGCATATAGCCTAACTTCATATTGTAACGTCCACAAAGAACCATTTACTGACTTTTGAAAAGGCACACTTTCAAACACACCTGGTAAAGTGAAGTTTATACCAAAAATGAGTAGTGTATTTCTAACTAAGTAGCTCCATGTATCAAAATTATAAAAATATGCATCAATGGGTAATATTGTAAAAATAGGACCTAAAATAAACACAGTTAATATTAATACGACTATTAATGCAGGAATAATTCTTAGAACTCTTGCAAAAAAATAACTAATCAAATCTTTACTAAAAAAAACACTCTTAGCAATTAAAAAACCACTCAATATAAAAAAAACATCTACGGCTAGAGAGCCTAATGTAAAACCATATTCATGAAACGGTTCAAATTTTGAACCTCCATAATATAGAGCAAAACAATGTGTAAACAAAACCAGTGAGGATAATATAAACCTAATAAAGTTTAGATTATTCTCATGCGAAACAACCCAGTTTGGGAACATTCTACTTCCTTATAATGATGTTAAAATAGTTTTGTATCCAGTCGTCTCTTAATTTTTTTATATTTTCAACCTTAGTAGAACTGCTTTCAAGAGTACTATCCAAACAATTATATTGTTCTAATATTTGATATACAATATTGCTAACATTAACTTCTTTCTCAAGTAAAGAAATTGAGGTTTGACTTACTGATGCTAATAGATTCGCTGATGGTATGGGGGTTGATATTACAGCTACACCATTTAGGTAAGCCTCAATATTAGGCAACCCTAATCCCTCCCAAACAGATAAACAAATAAAACACTTACTTCGACTTAGCAAACTTAAGAAATCAGACCTCGCCATAGATGAATAAATATTCTGTTCATATTCTTTCCTATCTAGCTTCTGTTTTGAACAGTTAACCAATACAACTTTATAACCTTTATTATACAATTCCTGAAAAACACTTAATGTAATACCACTTCCTTTATAGTCGCCATCTCGTAAAACCATAAAGAAGTCAATATCTGAAAATTTAGTATTTACCCTTGGGTGTAATAATTCATTGGTAAAAATAGCCCCTTTACAAGTAGCTTCACCTGCTAAACCTACTTGTAACTGTAAATATCTATTTGTATATATTTTAACATTTGACTTTAAATAATTACGCCAAAAAAAAGCTCCTATTCTTTTTATTTTGTTAGGGTAAAAATCAACTTCTAAATCCTGAACAAATGCATAATATGTTGGCCTTACAAATGAAAACATAGCAGTTAAATGGTGTGTCGCTATAACTTTTTGCATACTAAAGAGGCTTACAAAAGAGCAACCGATAAAGGCTAATAGATTTAAAAAAGTATTCAGCACTCCTTTATTTCTCTTTTTTAAATCTGCTTGCTCAAATAAATGAAACTGGAAACCATCAAATAGAATAACTTTATATCCCTTAGTTATAAATTCATTACAAAGCTCCATTGTAATAATGTTACCACCACTCAGGCTTAAACGAGGGACGTGTACAATTAAACATTGCAAAACAGTCGTTCCTTAAAGATTTTAAAATAGTTTAAATTACAATACCTTGAAGACATATACAGGCTATGTATGAGGCTATATACAAAAACAGTAACCCTTCTTTCATTATAAATAATTTTCCAAGAATCTAAAAGTAAACCATATCTATTTTGTAATTCAATACTATCATTATTCAACGTAGATAATGTTAAATCATGTGAAAATGAATAATTCAAAATACAAGCATATACGTTTGAATTTTGTTTTTTGTTTCTCTGAAAATTAACCATAAAAAAGTCATCGGTTCCATATGCTTTTAATTTTTCATTATATCTAAATAAGTATCTTCTTAAATAGTCTGTAGAAATTATCATTCCACTATTTATTGCCGATAGGTTATTATTTTTATATTTGCCTTTCTGAACGTCTTTAAAGTAAAATCCTTTTAAAAAAAACCTTTTCGTTGGACTAACAAGTATAGAATGATGAAAAATATTAGGTAAATACAAACTTGCTTTGGGATTAGATTTCAACATAACCGACCAAGCATGAAAAAATCCGTCGGATATATCCGAATCATCATCCAAAATACATAGATGTGAACTTTTGCTCTCATATTCATCAAAAAATACATTATAAACAGAAGACAAAGGTAAATTAACCTTTGAGTGTTTATAAACAATAGATATATTAGATCCATAAAGAGGAGACAATTTATCAAGTTCTATACTAGACAATGGAGCCTTACTATTATCCCAAATTAATATGTTATTCACATACTGTTTAAGTCCTTTATTGTTGAGTAAAGCCATTAATGTCTTACTTTCAAAAACACTTTTATTATACAAAACGATAAGGATTGACAACTTGTTTTTTTCTTCTAATTTCATTACAAATAACAACCATAAGCACTACCGGAAATAGTCTTTCCGAAAAATAAATGGGTCCCTTGAGCATAGAAAACGCAAGGAGGATAAAAAAAACACTATACGCAACATAAGCAAAGAAGTAATTTGATAATTGCTTTATATGCAAATATACAGTAACTGAATATAAATGAAGAATAAGGAAGCTGTACACTAAACCTAAAATACCAACTGACAAAAATGCTAGTATAAATCCTGAGTCAGTACTGTATTCATAATCAAGCGTTCTTGATATGCTAGGTTGAGCCCAAACACCATCACCAATATAAAGGTTTGAATGCCAAGGTATGAATAAATACTCATCTTGCAATTGATTTAATGAAGCACTTTCCGTATCTGGGAAAATTATCATAAATAATGGTTCTAACATAAACTTTGTATAAAATAAAAAATCATCTAATCCGAAATATACCAACGCAATGAATATCCCTCCCCCTATAAACATAAAAAGCAAAAATGAATAAGTTCTTCTGTTTTTGGAAATAGCTAATAACAGTACTAATGTCGCTAGGCTGAATATAAGACCTGTTCTCCCTGATATAGCTGATAGCATCAAACACGAAAAAATTCCAAAACTGCATAAAGCTTTATCCTTAAAAGATGAAGAATTAGATAAGCCAATTAGTAGAAGTAGAAAGAATGAGTAAGCTATAGAAGTATCATAAATAGAAATACCTGCAAGTCCAGTAGCGCGAAAATGTCCAATGTTAGCAAGTGCTAACCAGTTTTCTTCTAGATGAATTATAGACAATAAAAAGTGCCTAACTTCTGGAATAGTAATTTGCATAGTAGTCAAGCTTAACTGCAAGAACAACATCGTAATGATACTATAATAAAATTTTTTCAGACCTAAATTATTTATATAATGCAGTATGACAAAACTGCACCCTAAAGGAATTAAAATCGATTTAAGTATGTAGCGAAACATTACAAAAACAACAACTGACTCTGAGTTATTAACTAAACTTGAAACACAGACAAGGATAATTAACAACAAAGTCATTAACAAAGTTATTTTAACAAATAAACTAGAAAACAAACGATTTTTTATTTTAGGTTTTAGTCCGATTATTAAATAACCAAATATACTAATTAATAAAGGTGGGTAAATTGATACCCCACCAAAAGTATAAGTCCCGGAAAAAACAGAAAACCATAGAATGAAACTAAGTGTGACCACTTTTAATTAACCTATAAGTTGCTCGTATAGAAACTTATATTTATAAGCTACATTCTCAATATTATACTTTTCAGGAAGTAATTCATTCTCAGATAACACTAAGTCAGAGTGCTCGAATATACTAATTAATTCTTCATTAGTTTTATATATTTTTATTTCAGGTGCATTACAACTATCAGATATCTCCTTATGTGGAGGTATAGGGCTTAACACACAAGGTATATTTAATGACAAAGCTTCTAAAACACAATTTGGCATCCCTTCAAACTTAGATGTTGAAACAAAACAATCAATCATATTGTAAAATTTTAACGGTGGATTTTCCGGCTCTAATACTACCAATCTATCACCTAGTAATTTTTTAAACTTTAATATTTCTTCATCTATAACCGTGCTTTCTTGAAGATGAGACGACCCCATCAAAATAAGTTTATTTTCAGTAATGGACTGACTAAAAGCTTTCAATAAGACTTCAATACCTTTTTGAGCAGAAAAACGGCCTAAAAAGCCAAAGGTACGATAACTTTTAATTTTTTGTAGTTTATTACTCTGCACTACAAGGTCTCTTAATTCAAGTGATACACCATTGGGTATATGGGTATAGGCACTTATTTTATGTGCTTCTAATTCTTTTATACCTTCTTGTGTTAAAGCTATTATTGTTGCCCGCTTAACAGTATATTTGATTAATATCGACTTTAATCTTGGTTTAAGCCCTTTTAATGTAGGCTCAAGTAATTCTGTTAATTCCCCTGCTACAGTTAGCTTTAAAACAAGAGGACACCTTATAAATAGAGAAGCTAAAGAACAAACAAAAGATGTAATTGAAATGTTATGACAATGAATGACATCTACATTATTACGATCCTTAATTAAAGCAATAAACAACATACAATAAAACATTACACCTGATGAATACCTAGTAACCTTTATCCCATCGATTAATTCTGTCGACAATAACTTAGAATCATGCTTTTGTGTAATAATACTAGGTGTAACCCCTTGCTTTAATAACTCTAAACTTAAGATCCTAGCTTGTCTTTCCGCCCCCCCAATCATAGGATAATATCTATTTAAAACCATTTTAACTTGCATAATCTTCACAAACCTTTTTGATAATATTTGCATACTTTATTGATATAGCTTGAGTGGAAAAATTTTGTTCAATAACCTCTCGGGCTTCTAGACCCATTTCAGCCCTTAAAATAGGATCTAAAAATTTGCTGCAACACTTAGTCCATTCGCCATCTTTTGCTGAGAAACCAATATTCCCCATCGAAAGCACTGACTTGTTCATACCAACAGGACTTACAATGACAGGCTTAGCGGCGGCCATATATTGTAACATTTTAAAAGAACACTTCCCTTCTTCCCATTCATTATTTTCTAAAGGCATTATTCCAACATCAAACGAATTCAAGAATTCATTTTCGTCTTCAAGTTTCCATAACCTAAACTTCCAATGGACACCTTCTCTTAAATGAAAAAAATTAGGCTTATTACTTGAAACTATTAAGAGCACACAATTATTTTTAGAAAAAAAATCATATAATTCTGCTTCAATATTGTATAAATATTTAAAGTTAACATTTGTGCCAACCCAGCCAAATGTGAGTCCCTCCATAGTTCTATTGTTTTTTAATGGGTATATTTTTTCAATATCAACACCTGTTGGTAACACCTCAACATTATTATTATATTCTCTAGCCTTTGCACCTAAATAATCATTACCTGCAACAACTACAGCTGCATTTTTAACTATTGTTTCAAAGGCAATATTCCCCATCGGCTTCGATAGCCAAATAGCGTCATCAAAATCAAAAATATAAGGTTTACTAAATAGAAATTCAATTGAAGGTATGCCTGGTAATAACTCTCTATTCAGCCAAAGCACATCGTGCTTACTTATATTGAGTAAGGCTGGAATTCGAAACATTAACTTTATAGCAAACCATAACAAAGCAATAGGAAATATAATTTTATAACCTATTTTATGTTTTATAATAGGTATGGGGGCGTTTTTATCAACAACAGGATAATAGTCATTGACAATAACCCCGTTATTTCTGAGTAAACCTATATACTGACGTATTCTATAGTAAGAGCTAGGAGTATGACGACCAGAGGTAAAAGATAAAACCTTAAACATTTGATTTAACCTTATTTTCAAACAATTTCAAAGTAACAAACTGACCTAATACATAAGCCAAATAAAAACCAGAGATTGAAAACAATAAAAACAACACAATTTTCTGTGTGACATTTATAAAAAATGAAACCATCCCCACTTCAATAGCTTTTATAGGTAAACCTCTAGAATATAGCAACACAGAATAAATTTGATTTTTAGCCATGAATATATAAGCTAGAAGTAAAGCGGAAACCATAAATATATTATCTACTAAAATAGAGTAATAGCCGATAATATCATTATCAACAAACGTTATTTTAAAACTAAAAACAAGTACAAATACAATTATAATTATACCAATCAAAGAATACACCATGATTCGCCAAGTATTTAAAGCAGAGTAAAGTTTTAATTTATAATCCGCTTTATTTATACTTACTGAATAACTTAGTGGAATAGTAACTACTTTGGAATATATAGACATTACACCATTTGCAATTGAAGTTAGAAGATGGAACAAAGTCAACATACCATCAGGCATAAAGGAAACAACAAACTTATCTATAAAGCTCTCAGACTTAAACAGCATTGATGTTTTCAATACTTTTCTTGCTTCACCATCAAGGCTATTTACAAACGAAATATTTAATTTCTTCGAACTAAAATATTTCTTCTTTATAATAACCATCTGAAACAATATTAAACAAATGAATGCTTTCAATATAAGTATCAGTGAAAGCAGAACATCCCCTAAGCCGTTACTATTTGAAATTAAAATAACAACAGGAATAATTGCACCAATAAAATTAACAACTTCAACTGTAAGTATTCTTCCTCTTGAATACATTATCGCTGTAATGATGGAACTGTGAAATATGAAAATAGGTACCAATACATGCACACTTAAAACCATCAAATTTATATTAGACTTAAAAGATAAATACAAACAAAATGCAAGCATTAAAATTACTGCAAATAAAAGGTATGCCCATAACTTTTTATATATTTGAAATACATGTACATTCAATTCTTCATCTTTAATCTTAGAGAAATTTTCAATTAAATACACCCCGAGCGTTGATGAAAAAATTGAAATAACAAACATCCCTAAAGAGCTCATTAGAAAAATATTATCACTAAAAGAATCAGATTCGACCTCTTTGACGAATAAGAGTTGAACCATGAGAGTCGAAACTAGTGACAAACCATTTAAAGTTGCGATCAAAATAGTTTTATTCAAACTTTTTGACATAATACAAAGCCTTACAAATTATTGAGTTTGAAAAGACAAATAAGGCTATACTTATAAACACATGTAAAAAATGAAGTCATTGGGTCTGTACTTTAACCTCTAAAATAAACAGCTACCATTCAAAGTAATGCTCGAACTATTCCTTTATAACATCTATCCTAATTATCTTACTGTTGTAAAGATTAGTCTTTAGCCTAAAACTCTGTCAGACATAGTTAGCTCAACTAAAGAAACTTTTGAAATACCCATATCACCGTTCACCAAGTTCTTTGCTTCATGATTTATGTCGATGGTAAATTAATGACGTTGAAACTTACAACTCGACATAATCTTGGCTGATTGAACCGCGCAGTATTAAAATATCTAAATCCGTCCAAATTGTTCTAGCTAATTATCTAGCTCTAAAGCCTACTTCCCAGGTTAAAGCGGGATGTTATTTCTACTTAGCATATAAAGTATTGTGATATTTCATTTCCATACAACAAATCCAATTGCTAACTTAAAGTCACCTACACTATAGAAAATTTTAAATACACCTTCAGGTAAATTAATATTTTCTACTTGGCTAAGATAAATAAAGGATATAGAATTTTAACTTGCAACTAAAATATCATTCAAGATTACGAATAGCCCCTAACATAAGTATAAAAACTAGGTGCTTTCATTCTTTATGAGATGTTTTATTGTACTTACATAACATATAAACATAAAAATAAATGCTATTAACATAACAGTATCAGCAATATTAAAGTATTCACCTACAACACCAAAGATTGACATTAAAACAGAAGCAAACGAAATAACTAACAATGCTTTCTGTGAAGTTAATCCGACACGTTGTAATATGTGATGCAAGTGATCTCTATCGGGTTTAAAAGGGGATTTACCGTTTCTATAACGTCTGACCACTATAGCTAACATATCCATTAACGGAATAGCACAAATCCATAAAGCGGTTACAGGTCGAAAAGATGCTTGTTCACCTTGTGTTCCCATAATTAATAACCAGATAACACTTAAGCCAACAAACATACTACCAGCATCCCCCATGAATATCTTTTGGGTATTCTTATTAAATAACTTTTTAAATAAACCTAAGTTAAACATTAAATACGGTAGTGTTGCAGTCGCTAGTACCAAGGGGTAACTTATATAATTCGTTTGGCCGCTCATAATAAACAAAATGGCAATAGAGGTAAAAGTATTGATACTTAAACTACCTATTAAGCCATCAATACCATCGATCATGTTATAAGCATTAATTACAACGATAATACCTATATAAGTAAATATAATACCAAAAGGGCCTAAGGTGACATCACCTAAACCGAATAAATCACCTAGATTTGAAATATAACCGCCAACACCATAAATCATTAAACTGGCAATGATAATTTGCCCTACAATACGTATACGTACACGTAGATCAAATTTATCATCAAGTGCACCAATAAATACCATCATCGCTGATGCTATAAGGTACATTCTAAGTTCTAAGGTATCAGGTAACCATAAAAGGCTAGCAGCAAGTACGGCAAGAAAAATTGAAATGCCGCCAATAAGAGGGATATGTCCGGCGTGTTGTTTACGCTCTGATGGTTTATCAACTAAGCCTATTTCTATTGCTACAGGGTTGAAAAATTTAATTGCTATAAACGCAAATACAAATGCGGTCACGGCTGTAGCAATAATATACATAGTTAAGTTCCGGTAACGTAATGCGCTATTCTAAGCGACTCAATATAATTTATTAAGTGGTGTATGCTAAAAGAAACTGTTTGCATCTAACACTTTTGATGTGGTTATTAAGCTAATTAAATATTAACTTAGGATTATCTAAACCTACTATTTGCGCTAATTATACTTGAGTCTTTGCACTATTGCAGTAAAAATTTATTTTTAGTGTCATGATTTTGTAACAATATTAGTTAGAGAAAACCATTCTAGAGTAGACCATTAACAATTACTTTAAGCTTTCTATTTTACTAAAACTTAAGTTTCTACAGCTTAAAAGTATGCTTACAATTGAGTTGGTTTTTTACTTTTTAGTAAAGTAACGTACCAATACAATTAATATAGAAAGTATACCGCCCAGCATAGTTCCTAATACTACAATTAACGCGCGCTTAGGCTTGTCTTTTGTGTCTGGAACCTGCGGTGGATCGATAGTTTTAAGAACATACTCTTTCTTGACCATGGTTAACATCATGTTTTTAGTTTGCTCTTCAATCAATTGATAAAACACTGTTTCCATAGTCGCTAATTTAATATTCGCTAACTGCTCCGTTAAATAATCTATTGACGCTTGTGCCTCTATATTATCTTGCTCACGCATAAACTCATTAATATCTTGAATTAACCAAGTTAACCATTGTTGTGCTATGACAGGTGAAAAAAACTCAAGTTCAAGTGTCACCATTGATGTAGCTTTGTCTTGTGAGATAGTGACTAAATCAGTAAATTCTTGAAAAGCTTCCCATGATGAAGGCTCTGGTTTTTTAGGTGCTTTAACTTCCCGTACCCAAAGTCCTGTTTCTTTGTTAAAAATTTCATCATTTAAAACTAATGTGTCACTTTCCATATCCCACTTTTTTGAAGCCATTAATGGTACTAATAAATCATGTTTAGCTATAAAAGATTCTATAAAGGATCGGGATTTTAAAATTTCTAAAGCCAGGGCTGTTTTATCAACCCCTCCTCCACCGCCAAGACTAATTCCTGCCATGCTGGCTAAACCACCAAACTGACCTGCTAAAGCGCCTAAACCGCCGGCACCAGAATCATCTGAAGCTGGCGCTAAAATTGCTGATGCTTTATAAATATTTGGTTGGGATAATGCAAAAAACACTGAGGCTACAGCAAACAACATGCTAATGATAATAATAGTAAATTTACCAGCCCAAATTGCACGCCATAACTCAGCTAAATCTATTTCATCATCTTCGTTAAATGAATTTTGAGAATTTTGAAGTAATAATTGTTGCTGAAGTAATTGTTGTTGCAAAAGTTGTGTATTAACATCATTTGGTAATTCATGGGGATTATCTACTGATTTTGACACTTGTCACCCGTCCGGCTGGATTTTGTTAAATGAATTTATTTATCGTTCAACAATAAATTTGCCGCATTATACGAAGATTCTTAGCAAAGTTAAAGCGTAAGTCTCCTCAAGGTAACATTAGGCTTTAAATAAACCTTAAAATTAAGCTATTAATTGTAAGGTTTATTTGTGTTTACAACGTAGATTTTAAAGTAAGTAATAGCCTAGCTAAACTTTCAATTTTTATGTTACTCAATTGTCTATAGTCAAAATAAGGACAAACAATTACTTTATTTTTTCTATCTATTGCAAACTCATTATCAAGCCAATCTAGGTTGACTTTTAATTTCCCTTTATTTATCAATGCCTTAGCGTGACTTTTACCACAGATAATATGTAGCATATCATTTTTAGATGTTGACTTACTTAATTGCGGTGATGAAAATAGCAATGCTGTTTTACTACCTTCTTGTAATAAGTGGTTATCCCTATAGTCTTGCCATATTGGTGCTTTTATTGAAAAATCAAAAACTTGTGGGTCTAACGTATAAAGTAACTTTGCGTAAACATTAAACACTTTACGCCAACCATTGCCACAAGATTGATTGATTACGTTTATTTCACCTCTGCATAGTGGCATTACTTTGGTTAAATGTTGATATTCCCTCATGCTGGGTTTGTTGGCTATATATACTGCAAAGTTAAAATCACGATCACCAAAACCAATATTACTCATACTTTATATATTCTTATCTACCGTATTTCACTAAGCTTATTACATGATTAATACTAAGTAAAATCAATACTTTTCTCAATTCATGGTTGCTTACCATGCAGAGCAAAGCGATAATAAAACATTACCTATTCGGTAATAAATTAACGTAAACGTTATAGGCTTCTCAATAAAAAGCGAATAATAATGAACTCTACCGTACAAAATACTATTCTCTGGCACGATTATGAAACGTGGGGAATTGCCCCTGCGTTTGATAAGCCGTCTCAATTTGCCGGCATTCGCACTGATCTTGATTTAAACATTATTGGCGAGCCTGAAATGTTTTATTGTCGGCCGCCAATTGATTATTTACCGCAACCAGAAGCGTGTTTAGTAACAGGTATTACGCCGAAAAAAGCGATGCGTGAAGGTTTATCTGAAGCTGAGTTTGCTGCGCGTATTCATGCATTATTTTCGCAACCTAATACTTGTGTTGCTGGGTACAATAATATTCGTTTTGATGATGAGGTAAGTCGTTACTTATTTTATCGTAATTTTTATGATCCCTATGGGCGTGAATGGCAAAATGGTAATAGTCGCTGGGATATTATTGATATGATACGCGCTTGTTATGCGCTTCGCCCTGAAGGCATTAATTGGCCAACTGTTGATCGTGATGGTGAAGAAGTAGTGAGCTTTCGTCTTGAGTTATTAACAGCTGCTAATGGTATTAGCCATGAAGCAGCTCATGATGCGATGAGTGATGTTTACGCCACTATTGCCATGGCAAAATTGATTAAAGAAAAGCAGCCTAAACTGTATGATTTTATTTTCAATTTAAGAAATAAAAATCAAGTAAAAGATTTGATTAATACAGCTGAAATGACGCCAATTGTTCACACCTCAAGTAAAATTTCTTCGGCTCACGGTTGTACCAGTTGGTTTGCGCCTATTAACTATCATCCAGTAAATAAAAATGCGGTTATTTGTGTTGATTTAGCACGCGATATATCACCGTTACTTGAATTAAGTAGCGAAGAAATTAAAACACGTTTATATACTCGCTTTGATGATTTAGCGTCTGATGAACTACCTATTCCAATTAAACTAATTCATGTTAATAAATGTCCTGTTATTGCGCCAGCTAAAACCTTATTGCCTGAAAATGCCAAACGATTAGATATTCCACGCGAAATTTGTTTAGAGAATTTATCGTTATTGAAAAAACATGCGGAGCTTAGAGATAAACTTAGTGATGTGTTTGCTAGTTCAGATTTTGATAACGATGAAGTTGATGCTGAGCAAGCTTTATATGGAGGCAGTTTTTTTAGTCATGGTGATAAAGCACAAATGGATATTTTACGTGGTTTAACGCCAGCACAATTGGCAAATCATCCTTTTCAATTTCAAGACTCACGCTTAGACGTTTTATTATTTAGGTATAGAGCAAGGAATCATCCAGAAACACTATCAACTGAAGAGCAAGAAAAATGGCAACAGTATTGTCAAACTAAATTACAGTATGGCGGTAAAGGTATTTTGTCTATTGATGAGTTTATGATGAAGATTGAAAATCTTGCACATGAGCACGAAGAAGATAAAGCTAAAATGTCAGTGCTTAAAGCGCTTTATGAGTATGTTCAAGGTTAGTGTTTCACCAAGTTTTTTTGAACAAAAGTAAGATAACTCTTCAACAGCCTGAAATTATCTCAGCTCTACTCAGGTTCAAAAAAGCTCAACGCATAGGCGTTCTTCTCTCGAGGTAACTAGCGAGGACTGTGAGAAAAGTAACTGATAAGCTAGCGAGTAAAGCAATTAACAAAAAATAAAGCGAAGGATCAAAATGAGTAATATTTATCAATTCTCGGTACAAAATAATAAAAATGAAACGGTTGAGCTAAATAAGTTTAGCGATAAAGTATTATTGATTGTTAATACCGCCAGTAATTGTGGGTTCACCCCACAATATCAGGGATTACAAACACTCCATGATACTTTTCACGACAAAGGGTTTGAAGTATTAGCCTTTCCTTGTAATCAATTTAAAAAGCAAGAAAGTGGCAGCAACGAAGAAATCCAGCAGTTCTGTGACCTACGCTTTAATATTAAATTTCCATTATTTAATAAAGTTGATGTAAATGGTACCAATGCCGAGCCATTGTTTAGTTATTTAAAACAACAAGCGCCTGGTATTTTAGGTTCCAAATCAATTAAGTGGAATTTCACTAAATTTTTAGTGAACCGTCAAGGTGAAGTAATAAAGCGTTATGCGCCAACGACAAAACCTGAAGATATTAGATCAGATATTGAGAAGCTATTAACCATATAATACAGTTAATACCACTTTTATTAATTAGGTGGTCTGGTTTATATCTAAGAAAAATTGCTAAATACATGACATTTATTTTAATAACTAATTGTTCTAATTATTAAATAAATAACGAAGTAGGTGCATATTTTAACCCGTATATATGAGCATATATTTAATCGCCTTGGTATAAGTCTACCTACTGAATATACTTTCTCGAAGCTATAAAACAATAAAACCCTGGACGATATAAAATATCGTCCAGGGTTTTATTAATTCAAGTTAGGCTCGGGTAAAGCTTGTCAATTATGAAGTTATTCTTAATTGCTTTGTAACTTACTAGTTGAGCCCTAGTAAATTATGCAAATAAACTTCTGTGAAGCTTCTCAACTGTTGGGTTAGCGTCAGCTTCATCAACTAAAAAGCATAAGTTATTCGCGCTAGCACCGTGACAAATTAAACGGACATTAATGCCTTCTAAAGTATCAAATACTTTTTGTCCAACACCATGAGCACGGTTTAAACCATTACCTATAACAGCTACAAGTGACAAACCGTGTTCAACGGTTACTTCACATAACTGTTCTAATTCAGCAACTACAGTATTAGTAATAATTGATTGCGTTGAACCTACTGGGTTATCAAACGTTAATGCAACACTAATTTCACTGGTAGTAATTAAATCAACACTCAACTCATGCTTTGCTAAAATACTAAATACTTTTGCTAAAAAACCACTGGCATGTAACATTGCAGGGCTTTTAACTGTAACTAACGTTTGTTCGCGACGTAAAGCAATTGAACGATATGTTGGGTTAGAGTCTACTTTCTTTTTAATTTGTGTACCGCCCTTTTCTGGCTCTTTACTTGAACCAACAAATACAGGGATATTACAACGCATTGCAGGAATAAGGGTGGCTGGGTGTAATATTTTTGCACCAAAAGTCGCCATTTCAGCAGCTTCGCCAAAGCTTATTTCTTTAATGGCACGGGCTTGATCGGTAATACGTGGATCAGTCGTAAAGATACCCACTACGTCAGTCCAAATAGCTAAGTTAGTCGCTTTTAATGCTTCAGCAAGTAAAGCTGCTGAGTAATCTGAGCCGCCACGACCTAAAGTCGTAGTGTTACCATTCGCATCTTGGCCAATAAATCCTTGAGTAACAATAACTTTATTAACCAGCTTAGGTGCTAATACTTGCCCACAAAGTCTATCTAACTCAATCAGTTCAACTACAGCTTTACCAAATAAGCTATTAGTTTTCATAATTTGCTGAACGTTAAAATACTCACCCTCAACACCAACAGATTGTAATACTTGAGCAAAAATACGTGAGCTAAATTGCTCACCAAACGCTAGGATAGCATCTGCTGTTTTAGTTGTATGTTCAGTAGCTTGCGCTTCGGCATAACCACTAAGCTCAGTAAGTAAGCTGTCAATTTCTTGATTAAGCTCTGCCTCTACGGTTGATGATAAGTGCTGGGTAATATTTACTTGAATAGCGCGAATATTTTCAATTATCTCGGCTTGCTCTGTAGCAGGTACATCTTTTTGACCTAAACGAACTAAATAATTAGTTACGCCGGCACTAGCTGAAACAACCACCAAACGGTTACTGGTATCGTTTTTAATAATACTTGCACAGCGTAGCATAGCGTCATAATCGGCAACACTTGTGCCGCCAAATTTGGCAACCGTCAACGCGTTATCTAGGTTTGAGTTTGATACTGTATTTGCTTGTTCTGAATTCATAAATTTCTCCCATAAAAACTTAAGCATATTGTTATTAGTGTGTTATTTAATAATCACACAATGCTAAGTAAAATAATATTGGAAGAGCATGACTGAGTAGGTAACGAGGAAAGTTTTACTTTTTAGGGGAATTATTGGTGATAATTACTAAAAGCAAAACTATACGTAATCTTTTCAGCCAGAAGCTCTCCACCTATGTTTGTTGTTAACTTATATTTTGCTGCAATACTTGATAGCAATTATGCAGCGAAAATTAACAAATATGTCAGGTGACAGTCATCAGGATTCAACCTAAATGACCGAATATTTAAAGCCACCCTTTAAATATTCTCGGCGATAACCTCCCTCAAAAAACAGTCTTCGGAATTGTGGTTCCTCATGCTTTTTTACCTAAGTTTCGCACCTCTTCTGGTGTATTTTCATGTAGAGTATTAACCCTAATTAAAAATGCGTGCATATTAGAACCGATTATTTTTATTATTGCAATAAATTTTATGCATTTAATGATTAAAAATATGCTGTTTTGCCATTTAATTATTGCACAAGCACTTTACAATAATTATTGGTATAGTGAATCGAATCAATTAATATAACTCAACGATTTAGGTAGTAGAATTTAACTTTATGGATTTATTTCTTCTTAAAAAGATCATCACTGTATTGATCATGCCAATTAATATAATACTGCTTTTGCTACTTATCGCATTACTCATGCATAAGAAAAGACCAAGCTTAAGTTTTAAAAGTTTATCCTTCGCTTTTGTTATTCTACTTGTAAGTGCTTTTCCCCCTTTTTCAGACAAAGTAATGTTTGGCATAGAAAATGATTACCCTGCTTATGTAAAAACACAAGCACCTGTAGATTATATAGTGGTGCTCGGTTGTCATCATAATAACAATGATCAACTACCAGTAACCAGTCAGTTATCAGCTTGTTCATTACAACGTGTGGTTGAAGCATTACGTATTTATCAACTTCACCCAGAGTCTAGAATTATTACTTCGGGTTATGGCGGCACAAACCCAGTATCTAATGCTGAAACAGTTAAGCAATCGCTAATGTTATTAGGAGTACCTGCACAAAAAATAATTACGGAAAGTTTTCCTATGGATACTGCTGAAGAAGCAGAATTAATTGCGCCGCGGGTGCAAGGAACTAAAGTGGTTTTAGTCACTAATGCCGATCATATGCCGCGTTCAATGAATTACTTTGAAGAACAAGGCATTAACCCCATTGCAGCACCGACCGGGTTTTGGGTGAAAAACCCAGACAGTACTAAAAACTGGGCTTATTATTTTCCTGATAGTATCAAGTTACAGCAAACTACAATTGCTTGGTATGAAAGTCTTGGTCAATTAGCGCAATGGTTTAAAAACCTGTTTAAATAATTGTTTTATTTAATGAGTTAATATGAATAAAGCTCGAGATATGTTGATCTTCAGTATTAACATACCTTCAATTTAAAACCTATACAGGGTTGTCGATATCAATAAATTGCACATCAAGTCCTAGCTCTTGTGCAATATGCTCACCCAAGGCTTTCACTCCATAACGCTCTGTTGCATGATGCCCCGCGGCAAAAAAGTGGATATTCATTTCATTAGCAACATGTGTTGTTTGCTCTGACACTTCTCCCGTTAAAAACGCATCTATGCCCTGCTCTGCTGCTAATTCAATATACCCCTGACCTCCGCCAGAGCACCACGCAATTGTCTTGATTGGTTTATTACTGGGCGGGGCAATATGTAAACATTCACGCCCTAGCGTTTCATTTATTATATTAGCTAGTTCATTGCCACTATAAGCTTGAGCAAAATCACCTTGCATCGCCACACTTAAAGAATTGCCTAGCTCTAACGGTCGTACATTTTCTATATTAAATAACTGTGCAAGTTGCGCGTTATTACCTAGTGTTGGGTGAATATCTAGCGGTAAATGATAAGCAAATAAATTAATGTCATTAAGTAATAAAGCTTTAATGCGATCATGTTTCATACCACGGATCACATAAGACTCATTTTTCCAAAAGTAACCGTGATGTACTAAAATAGCATCGGCGTTTTCAGTTATTGCACGTTCAATCAGCGCTTTAGATGCGGTTACACCTGTGATCACTTTAGTTATGGTATCACTACCTTGAACTTGTAAACCGTTAGGCGTGAAATCTTTTATTTGCTGTGGTTTTAATAAGTCAGTTAAATATTTTTCTAAATCGGTTCTTTGCATAATTGAATTTCTTTTTGTTTCTTTTATTTATTTTATAAATGAGGTGCTGAGCGTTTATATTGCTTTCATTTACATGGCCTTGTCAGCGCTACTTTTTTTGTTAGTTGGTGTTAATTTTCTTGAGGTATTCATCGTCGTTACTTTTACTGGGTTAAACTCAGGTCTAATTTGCCAACGAGGTTTAATAGGGGTTAACGGTAATACCCGTTTTTTCGCCACAATTACATATACAGAGCCTAATGACGGTAAGTAGTTTTTCGCAAAATGGTGCCATTTATTGTCTAACTTTTCTGTTGTTAACTTTCCAGTTAAGCTTGAATGTAAGCTGCGCTGATCAGCTAACACTTCAAAACCCATTAAATGAAGCCAATCTTTAACTCGCATCGGCGTGAAAAAGTGTTCATTCCAAGGCGACTTTTTACGTCTATAGGGTAAGAGTCTATTCAAACCAGCCAGGCTTATTGGATTAAAACCGGTGATAACCAAATAGCCATTTGGGATCAACACTCTATTTGCTTCACGAACAACATGATGTGGATCAAGAGAAAACTCTAATGCATGACTTAGCAAACAAACATCAACACTGTGCTTTTGTAACGGTAGATCATCAATATCGCCAACCACGCGGGTTAAGTTTACTTCGCTTGAGTTTATATCATTACTATGACTTTTACTGTAAGTGTTTTGATTACATACACAAACTTGATGTTTAATGGTGCTATTAACTATTTCAACTTCAGCACTTAACGCGCCTAACTTAGCAACGTGGTAACCAAAAAATTTAGGCCACCAAGGAGAAAGTTCAGACTCTATGGCTTTTTTTATCAACCTACCATTAGGTAAATCTTGCCATGAATTAGGATAATGTAATTGTCGAAAAGCTAATGCTGGTTTCATTTTATTCGCTTTATCCGTGAATTAGTTAGCGGTTGAATTTAACCGTTTGAGTTAATGTTTTTAAGTTCATGCTAAGCTTAAATGATACAACTTCATGCTACCATATATTACATCTTTTAATGTAGCATACGTTTAATTCACTTTGACCTTCTCAATTAATGATAATGTATATACTCTAGGTAAATTTATATGAATCACACAGCGCCAATTGTCACTGCTATTAAGGCCTTTAACGATAATTACATTTGGGCAATTTCCCATCATAATACTCAAGAGATTGCTTTAGTAGATCCAGGTGATGCCGAAGTTTGTATTGCTCACCTACAAAAAAACAGCAAGATTTTATCCACTATTTTAATTACTCATCATCATAGCGATCATATTGGTGGTATTGAAAAATTAAAAGCGTTTGCAAAACAAAAGTCTTGGCCTCTTAAGGTTTACGGTCCTACTAATGATGGTATTAAGCAACTTGATATCACCTTAGCTGAAAATGATAGTGTTACTTTACCAAGGCTTAATTGTAAGTTCAGAGTAATAGACGTGCCTGGGCACACACATGGTCATATTGCTTACTTTACTCAAACTGAACACGAAAATAAAAATCAAGGTCTGCTTTTTTGTGGAGACACTTTATTTTCAGGCGGTTGTGGTCGTGTGTTTGAAGGTACCCCCGCACAAATGCATCATTCTTTAACAAAATTAGTAAGCCTTCCTAGCAATACCTTAATTTACTGTGCTCATGAATATACTCAAGCCAACCTAGCTTTTGCTCTAGCAGTAGACCCTGACAACAAGGATTTAAATATTTATGCAAAGCAGGTAGCAATAAAACGTCAAAATAATCAATCCACCATTCCAAGTACTATTGGTTTAGAGCAGAAAATAAATCCTTTTTTACGTTGTCACCAATCTCCAGTACAAAATGCTGCGCAAACCTATTATTTACAACATGTACAACAAAGTAATAACCACGGTGGCACTGAGTTTAACCTGCATAACGACACTGAGGTTTTTACACAAATACGAGCTTGGAAAAATAGCTTTTAGTTTTATTAAGTTAGTACATTTAAGCAATATTTCAGCTATCAAGCCAAGCAATATGTTAGCTTGATAGCCGTAAAGCATGCTATTCTCCTAAATCGTTTTTATTTATCACTGATTTACTGGTTGTTCATGAAGCATATATTATTCCCTTTTCTACCCTTTTTGCCGTTAGTTGTTTTATTAATTGGCTGTCAAAATTCACCTGCAAGTAACGATAAGCAAGAAACAACGCTCAGTATCGAAGAATCTGAAATAGAAACAGCAGAGCCTTTAGAAATTAACCAGGCATTGTTAGCAGACGAAAGTATTGATGTTATACATCCTGTTGCCGATGGTGATTTCTCGCTAAATGATACGTTAAAAGAAGGCGCAGATGATGATGACAACAATATTTGGCCACGTATACGAACACAATTTATTTTTGATATTCCAGAGCAGCCGCGTGTTATTTCACAGCGAAACTGGTTTTTAAAGCATCCAAGCTATCTTACCCGCGTTGCTAAACGTGCTGAGCCTTTTCTTTATTATATTGTTGAAGAATTAGAAAAAAACAATATGCCGTTAGAATTGACCCTGCTCCCCGTTGTTGAAAGTGCTTTCGATCCCTTTGCTTACTCACACGGACGCGCTTCAGGCATGTGGCAATTTGTACCTGGCACAGGTGAGCGTTTTGGTATGAAACAAAACTGGTGGTACGACGGTAGACGTGATGTTGTCGCTTCCACCCAAGGTGCTATTGCTTATCTAAAATATTTAAATAATTTCTTTGATGGTGATTGGATGTTGGCATTAGCTGCCTATAATTCAGGCGAAGGTCGAGTTCGTAATGCCGTTAGAAAAAACCAACGTTTAGGTAAGCCTACTGACTTTTGGTCACTTGACCTACCTAAAGAAACCCGTGCCTATGTTCCTAAATTACTCGCCTTGGTAGATTTAATTAAACGTCCAGAGTACTTTAACATTTCACTTTACCCGATTGAAAATGAAGCGGTACTCACTGAAGTTGATATAGAATCACAACTTGATTTAGCCAAAGCGGCGACTCTGTCAGGGTTAACATTAGCTGAATTACAGCGTTTAAACCCTGGATACAACCGCTGGGCAACCGCTCCTCAAGGGCCTCATCGTTTATTATTACCTTCACACACAGTTGAACAATTTGAACAGGGGTTAAGTGAGCTAAGTCCTAACGATCGACTTGCTTGGGAACGTTATAAAATTAAAAGCGGGGACAATTTAGGCTTTATTGCTAATAAATTTAATACTCGCGTAGATTTAATCCAAAAAGTAAATAACATTAAAGGTAATCAAATTCGCGCGGGTAAATATTTACTTATTCCCGTTGCTGCAAAATCGCTCGACAGTTATATATTTTCACAAGGGCAACGTATTGCTAAAAAACAAAGCAAACCTAGAAACGGCTTAAAAACAATACATATAGTTGTTTCTGGAGACAACTTATGGGATATCGGCCGTAAATATAAAGTTAGTGGTAACAGTATCGCTAAATGGAATGGTTTTGCGCCAAGAGACACCTTAAAACTAGGTCAAACCTTAGTGATCTGGCAACAAGCAAGCACAGATACCACGGCGTCAAGTTACAATAAATCGGGTAATAATGTTGAGAATTCCATTATGCGTAACATTACTTATAAAGTACGCAGTGGCGATTCTTTTGCCCGTATCGCTGATAAATTCAACGTAAGAATTAGTGATATAGAACGATGGAATAACCTTGATAGAAAGAAGTATTTACAACCCGGTCAACGGTTAAAGCTTTCTGTTGATGTGACTAATAATATTTAGCATTAAAGTAATAATAATACTGATTCACTGGCTGTAATTAACTGATTATAACTTTTACTGGTAATAACTTAGCTGTAATAACTTAGTGATAATAAAGAATCTAAGGTAAGCGAATATTTATTTTGCTTACCTTTTTTATTGCTTAGCTTTTAATAAGTTATAGATAATAAGTTATAGATAATAAGTTATAGACGTTGGCTCATAAAGTCTACAAAAAATCTTTGCTCAGCCCCCGCGCTATTCACTGTTAGCCATAATCGCCAGACCATCTGCTCTTCACTACAACTTGCCAGTAAACTAGTTGCCACGTAATTATTGTTACCTGCTTGTTTTTCAAAAAAGACAGGTACTTTTCCCATAAACATATCTTTGCCTTCAAGATAACCTGAAATCTTAGAAATTGATTGAAGTACATTACCTTCTGGAGTTCGTGAAGATACTTCAATAGTAAAGGGTAATTCAGTTTTAATATTGTCCGTTAACTTACTATTAGGCATACTTTGCGAAAATTGAACAATGAAGGTACCTGCTGTTGTACTAATTTCGCATTGACTCTGGCTAGTAATACATTGCGGCTGAAGTTGAGCGTCAATATTAACCAACCCACTTTCAGGCTTACAAGCAGAGATAAGTAATATCAATATAATCGGCAAGCGTTTATGCCTACCCTGCACATTATTAAAAATTAACACGTTAATACCTCAATCATATTAAAAAATATTTAACACAAAACCGAGTGACTGAAAAAACAACCATTATCTACCAGCTATGCTCAACTAGCTAGTAAGAGTTGAATTTGATCACCGTCATTAACTCATCACATAACTCATCACATAACTCATCACATAACTCATCACATAACTCAGGCCAATATTAAATGGCTAATATAAATAGCTGTTATAATTTTTTGCAATTAAACACTTCACTTTCCAATAATTAATCGGTATTTTTTATTGCTAAGCCATTGACTTTTTTAATAGCTTTTATTTTTGCCTAAATATCAACATAATTACGTACGCTAACTCGCTTTTATTGATCTACATCAAATTTAAACGAGCATAGTTGTTGATTTATAACCTTGGCAGAGGGTAAAATTATAGGGATTTTGAAACATTTTTTTACACCATGTGACATAATCTCACAGCTCAACAGAGCAAACCCATAGAGTAAGTACTTTTGTGTCCTATAACTAAAAGTTTTATCTATTTAGTTCTTATAGCAATTATACTTTCTGATTAACAATAACACTGCGGAATTCTTAACATGACCACAAGTAATACGTCAGCAGTAAACTACAACTTTGATGTTGTACGTCAGTTTACTGTAATGACTGTAATCTGGGGTATCGTTGGTACCTCATTAGGTGTACTTATCGCGGCACAATTAATTTGGCCTGCGTTAAACTTTGAAACACCTTGGTTAACCTACTCCCGTCTTCGTCCACTTCATACTAATGCTGTAATATTTGCTTTTGGTACAAGTGCATTATTTGCCACCTCTTATTACGTGGTACAACGTACCTGTAAAACACGACTCTTTGGTGGCATGCTAGTTCCATTCACCTTTTGGGGTTGGCAAGCAGTAATAGTTTCGGCAATTATTTCTTTACCTTTAGGTTATACCTCTTCTAAAGAATACGCAGAACTTGAATGGCCTATCGACATTCTTATTGCTGTAGTATGGGTTTCGTACGCTATTGTTTTCTTTGGTACTTTAGTAAAACGTAAAGTGTCACATATTTATGTTGCCAACTGGTTCTTTGGTGGCTTTATCGCAACCGTAGCGGTATTACACATTGGTAACTCTATGGTAATTCCTGTTTCTGGGATGAAATCATACTCTATCTACTCTGGTGCAATTGATGCCATGATGCAATGGTGGTACGGACATAACGCCGTTGGTTTCTTATTAACTGCTGGTTTCTTAGGTATGATGTATTACTTCGTACCAAAACAAGCTGAACGTCCTGTTTACTCTTACCGTTTATCTATCGTGCATTTTTGGGCATTAGTTTCTTTATACATTTGGGCTGGTCCGCATCATTTACATTACACAGCACTTCCTGATTGGGCTCAATCAGTAGGTATGGTTATGTCTATTGTACTATTTTTGCCTTCTTGGGGGGGAATGATCAACGGTATCATGACACTTTCTGGTGCTTGGCATAAACTTCGCACCGATCCTATATTACGTTTCTTAATTGTTTCATTATCTTTCTACGGTATGTCTACCTTCGAAGGTCCGATGATGGCAATAAAATCAGTAAATGCTTTATCTCATTACACTGACTGGACTGTTGGTCACGTACATTCTGGCGCTTTAGGCTGGGTTGCTATGATATCTATCGGTGCTATGTATCACTTAATTCCGGTGTTATTTAATCAAGGTCGTATGTATAGCATTCGCCTTATTAACGTACATTTCTGGTTGCATACAGTAGGTGTAGTACTTTACATCGTAGCTATGTGGATCTCTGGTGTAATGCAAGGTTTAATGTGGAGAGCTGTAAACAGCGACGGTACATTAACTTATAGTTTTGTTGAGAGTTTAACTGCTTCTTACCCATTCTATTTCATCCGCTTTTTAGGTGGTGTTTTGATTGTAACCGGCTTTATATTAATGGCTTACAACATGTTTAAAACTATCGGTGCTAAAGACAATAGTCTTAAGCCTGTAGATGCAGCTTAAGGAGAGCCAAATGAAAAATTCACATGAAAAAGTTGAAAAGAATGTTGGCTTATTCTTTCTATTTACCGTTATGGCTATCAGTATCGGTGGATTAGTTGAAATAACGCCGTTGTTCTTTCAAAAAGAATTAGCGACACCCGTTGATAATTTAAAACCATACACTGCACTACAAATGGAAGGTCGTGATATCTACATTCGTGAAGGCTGTAGTAACTGTCATAGCCAGATGATTCGACCATTTCGCGCAGAAACAGAGCGTTACGGTCATTATAGTGTAGCGGGCGAAAGCGTATGGGAACATCCATTTTTATGGGGCTCAAAACGTACTGGTCCTGATTTAGCACGTGTTGGTGGTCGTTATAGTGACGATTGGCATATTGCTCACTTAATTGATCCTCGTTCAGTTGTGCCAGAATCAAACATGCCTTCTTTTAAGTGGTTAAGTACTAATACCTTAGATGGTGAGTTAACCGGTAAAAAGCTAGAAACATTTAACTTTTTAACTCGTAACCGCAGTCATAAAGATGAAAACGGCAACCCAATTCCGCTTTATACTCAAGCTGAAATTGACGGTGCTAAAGCTGCTGTTGAAGGTAAAACTGAAATGAGTGCCTTGGTTGCATATTTGCAATCACTTGGTCACGCATTGAAGTAAGCCGTATCTAAAGGAAAAGTTATGGATTACGGTACACTTAGAGGGCTATTTGCCCTACTTATATTGGGGTTGTTTATTATCATTGTTGTATGGTCATATTCAAAAAAGCGTAAAGACTCATTTGATGAAGTCGCAAACTCTATTTTTGAAGAAGATAATTTAGCTGCTGATAATACTAAACGCCATCACGATAAAGATAGCAAACAGGAGACGAATAATAATGTCTAGCTTCTGGAATATATGGATTTGGGTTCTTTCTCTTGGCTTGTTAGTAGCACTTACTTTACTACTACGTATGTGCTTGAAGAACTTTGCAGGCGTTGAAGAAGGTGAGTCAATGGGTCATAGCTTTGACGGCATTGAAGAGTTAAATAACCCTTTACCTAAATGGTGGAGTACCTTTTTCTTACTAACAATCATTTGGGCTTTTGGTTACATTGCTATGTATGGTTTAGGTGCATGGACTGGTCTTTTAGGCTGGAAAAGCTCTAACCAAGGTATTTTAAGTATTGCACAATCAAATGCCGAAACAGCAAAGTATTTAGAAAAAGACTCGGGTGTACTAGTGCAGTACGATCGAGAAATGGCTGCTGCTGATGCTAAGTTTGGTCCAATTTTCACTGCTTACGCGGCGCGTAGTATTGAAGATTTAGCGACAGACGACGAAGCATTAAAAATTGGTCAGCGCTTATTCATTCAAAACTGTGCACAATGTCACGGCTCTGATGCTCACGGTACTACTGGCTTTCCTAACCTAGCTGATAAAGACTGGTTATATGGCGGTACACCTGAAGCGATTAAAGAAACCATAATGAATGGCCGTAAGGCTGCTGGTATGATGGCTTGGGAAACAACTTTAGGCGGCGAGCAAGGTGTGCAAGAAGTTGCTGCTTATGTTATTAGTCTAAGTGGTCGCTCGGTAGATCCTGAAATGGCAAAAGCAGGTAAAGCAAAATTTGCAATATGTGCAGGTTGTCATGGTCCAGATGGTCAAGGTAGTTTAGCTATGGGTACGCCTATGGGCGCGCCAAACTTAACTGATAACATATGGTTATACGGCGGTTCAAAACGTGTTATTGAAGAAACTATTCGTAATGGTCGCGCCGGTGTTATGCCAGCATGGAAAGATATTTTAGGTGAAGAAAAAGTTCACCTAATTGGCGCCTACGTTTACAGTTTATCGCAAGACTAATTATCAATATCTAGCTTTTTTTAGATTAGCGGTATTGTAAAGATAAAGCCCTTGATTACTTTGGTAATCAAGGGCTTTTTTATTTGTCTTCAAAACTAGCTGATGGCTGTTATAAAAGGTATAATCTTGCCCCATATTCTACTGTCAAAAAAAGCACCTTTATGAAAGATTCTTGGTATCGTGAGCCTTGGGCTTGGTTAGTTTTTATTTTACCTTTTACTGCCGTTGTCGCAGGCATTTCAACTTATATCATCGCCAATACTAACCCAGATCCTTTAGTGGTTGGGGATTATTATAAAAAAGGCAAAGCCATTAATTTAGAAGTTGGCAAAGTAAAAATGGCGCAAAAACTAGGGCTTCGCTTTGCACTGCAATTAGATGGTAACGAGTTAATCATAAAGCCTACTGGCATAGAAAAAGTATTTCCATTACTCAATGTTAATTTTGCTCACCCTACACTGGCTGAACAAGACTTTTACTTAGCCTTAACACCTGATGGCAATGGTCATTTTAGACATCAATTTGAGCAACCTGTTGGTGGTAAATGGAAAATTACTTTAACCTCTTTTGAAGGTCACTGGAAAATTCAGGATACTGTTGGCTTACCACAAAAGAATTTTATCGACTTTATTCCTGATCCAATAAAAGCTCAGTAAATATCTTTAATAAATATCTTTAATAAGTACCTTTAAATTAATGGCATTAACATATTCAACCCAACTAAGATCCATCTATTAAACACTATCAACTAAGCTCCATTTATTACGTATTGTTAAGCGGAGCTTATATTGAGAGAATAGGTTAAAAGTTGGTTAAATACGTGAGTCAAGTTAGCTGGCTAATTTATCACCCTATGGCGAACCATAGCGAATTTTCAATGTTCGCTATTACACTTCAAAGTTACAAAGTATTAAATCATGACTACTCAATGTTTTCACTGTAATGAAATAGTTCCTAAAGGTATCAACCTCCACGTTGAAATTAATCATATTCAACAACCTATGTGTTGTCTTGGCTGTCAAGCCATCGCCCAAACTATTGTTGAGAATGGTCTATCTCAATATTATTCAGTTAGAACAGAGCCTGCACATAAAGGTCATTCTCTTATTCCTGAGCAATTACAAAAAAATAAATTACTTGATGAAGCGGTATTACAGAGTGAATTTGTTTTTAATAGTAGTTCAAATACAGGAGTTGATGCTCAAGGTAATGAACTACAAAATGACCTTAAAGAAGCGATATTAACCGTTGATGGCATTAGTTGTGCGGCTTGTGCTTGGTTAATTGAAAGACAATTAGATAAGCTAACAGGTTTAGTTTCTATCAACGTTAATGCTACAACACAACGTGCCACGGTAAAGTGGCAAGATACCTCAGTAAAACTGAGTGATATTTTGCGTGAAATTGAGCGCATTGGTTATCAAGCCCTACCTTTTAAAGCGAATGACATTGAAATAAACAATACGAAACAGAGTAAAGCCTTCATTAAACGTCTTGGTATTAGCGGTATTTTAATGATGCAAATCATGATGATTGCCGTTGGTTTATATTTTGGCGCTTTCGCCGATATGACCGAAGACAATAAAGTATACCTACGTTGGATAAGCTTTATGCTAGCTATTCCAATTATATTTTATGGCGCATTCCCTTTTTACATTGGCGCGATAAACGCCGTAAAAGCTAAACGATTATCCATGGATGTGCCAGTATCAGTTGCTATTATTCTCGCGTTTAGTGCAAGTGCTTGGGCTACTGTTACGCAACAAGGGGAAGTGTATTTTGAGTCAGTTTCAATGTTCACCTTCTTATTGCTCATTGGTAAGTTTTTAGAATTTAGAGCCCGCTCTCGCGCGGCCCAAGTGTCAGCTAATTTATTAAAATTGATGCCGATGACTGCCTGTAAATTAATACCTACGGATATTAATTCAACTAGCGCTGATGCTGCCCCACAAGAATTACTTGTTGCTGCTAAAAGCTTATTGCAAGGTGATATTGTAATTATCAAACCTGGTGAGCTTGTCCCTGCTGATGGTATTATTACGCTCGGTAACAGTCAGTTAAATGAAGCGATGTTATCAGGTGAGCAAACACCTGTTAATAAAACAGTTAATGATAAAATATTTGCTGGTACGATAAATGGTGATGGTAATATTACCGTACAAGTCACTAAAAACTCAGGTCAGTCTTTTTTAAGCCAACTTATCCGTTTAAGTGAAGAGTCACAAACACATAAACCTAAAATAGCTCAATTATCAGATAAAATAGCCCAATACTTTGTTGCCATCATATTATTAACCTCAATTGGTACTGCACTTTATTGGCATCAACATTTACCTGAAGAAGCTTTTTGGATCACCCTTTCAGTGTTAGTCGCGACCTGCCCTTGCGCCCTTTCATTAGCAACACCTACCGGTTTAACCTGCGCTACAACTCGTTTGAATAAAGCGGGGATAATGATCAAAGGTGGTCATGTTATGGAAACTATTCCTAGTATTAATTGTTTTGCTTTTGATAAAACTGGCACCTTAACCACAGGTGAGTTTACTATTGACCGTATTGAACTCATTGGATCGAATAATGACAATACGAGTAAAGCACAAGTACTTGCCATTGCAGCCGCACTTGAAGCTCATTCAGAGCACCCAATAGCTAAGCCTTTTACTGAATTTAGAGATCACAGCCTCAAAGCCGAACAAGTTAAAGTACACTCAGGTCAAGGTGTTACGGGGTCTATTAATGAGATCGATTATACTATTGGTAAATGTACTTGGTTAGCTAAATTAGGTGCAATAAATTGTCAGCAAGGCAAGCAAATTGATTTACAAGGTGCTAATTGTATTTTAATGGCAAACAAACAAATAATTGCTGCTTTTTACCTTATCGATAAAGTTCGTGATGATGCCTTTAACACCTTATCAGAGCTTAATAAGCAACATAAAACGCGTTTATTATCAGGTGACAGTCAGCATGCTTGTGATGCTATTAGTCAGATATTACCGTTGAATGTTGCTTTAGGAGGTTTGAGCGCGACAGAAAAAATGCAGTATATACAAAACATGCAAGCACAAGGCGATAACGTAGCTATGACTGGGGATGGTGTTAATGACTCTCCAGTATTTGGTGCCGCACACGTATCGATTGCTATGGGCTGTGGCGCAGATATCACTAAAAGTGGCGCAGATGTAATTTTGCTCAATAATAAATTAAGTAGCATCAATACCTTAATCAAAGTATCGCACCGAACAAGACGCATAATATTTCAAAATTACTTATGGGCATTTGGTTATAATGCTATTGTATTACCCTTAGCCGTTGCCGGATATATTACCCCATATATGGCGGTAATTGGTATGTCTGCTAGCTCCATATTAGTGATCACCAATTCATTACGCTTACTTAAACCTTAAACGCTGCGTAAGCGAAGAGCCAATAAGCTAAAACATTAGCTAAGAGATAAAAACAATGAGTATCATTTATATATTAATCCCAATCGCCATCATATTCACCGCGTTAGGTATTTACTTCTTTTTCTGGGCCGTTAAAACAGAACAGTTTGATGATCTTGAAAAGCAAGGCATGAGCATTTTGTTTGACGATGAACAACGTAAAAACAATACAGATGAAATTAGCATCGAAAAGCAGATGCAAGAAATTAAGCCAGAAGTTCAATCAGATATAAACAAGCCTAACTAAACCATGAGTATTGATTTATTTTCCGCTTTTATTATTGGCTTACTTGGCTCTGGTCATTGTTTAGCTATGTGTGGTGGCATAACTACCATGCTCACTTCGGTAATTAATAAGCCCACAAAGCGTGAGACATTAGGACAAGCAAACATCAGCACGCAAGGTGACATACCCGTTACCGTGACAAGTGCTGCCCCCCCAATGAGTTCATCAACAGCGTGTTCGGCGCAATCAAGCCGTTTTAAATTCATTTTATTTTATCATATTGGCCGCATTGCTAGTTATACCTTAATTGGCGCCATCGTAGGTTTTACTGGTTCAATAGCAGCTAAAAATATAGGCTTACCACTAGCCGGGTTACGCTTAGTTGCCGCTATATTTCTTATTTTATTGGGTTTATACATAGGCCAATGGTTAATGTGGCTTAATAGAGTTGAAGCTTTAGGCAAAGGTTTATGGCAACATTTATCCCCCATGGCAAAATTTGTTATTCCTGTTGATAGTCGTAAGAAGTCACTAGGATTAGGTGCGTTATGGGGTTGGTTGCCATGTGGCTTGGTTTATTCTACCCTAACTTGGGCACTAGCTAGCGGCAGCACATTGACAGGGGCAGCTATCATGTTATCTTTTGGCTTAGGCACCCTACCGGCATTAATTGCTTTGTCAATTGGTATGCAAAGTATTAAAGCCTTACTTGCTAATTTACTGTTTAGAAAAACCATGGCGATATCGCTTATTAGTTATGGAATATATAGCTTTATAGTTGCCATTCGAGTAGTGTTTTAATAATATCCGAAGAGCTGGAGTATATGGTTAACTAAACAAATCAACGTCATTAATAGTTAGTTAGAAATAATAAAAATCACTAATAAAAGAGTCAATAACATGTCAAACAATAGCTGCTCTGCAACACAACATATTAATTGCCATAACTGCAGCATAAGCGAACTCTGCCTACCCTTTTCCTTAAATAATCAAGAGCTTAACTCTCTTGATGAAATTATTGATCGCAAACGCCCTATTCATAAAGGCGACAAATTATTTCAAGACGGCGAAGTGATGCATGCTTTATTTGCTATCCGCTCAGGCACCTTTAAAACCTATACTATAAATCAGCAAGGTGAAGAACAAATTACAGGGTTTCATCTTGCAGGTGACTTACTTGGTTTTGATGCTATTGCCGATAACTCTCACCCGAGTTTTGCCCAAGCCCTCGAAACATCTATGGTATGTGAAATTCCTTATGTCAACTTAGATGAACTATCTGATACTATGCCGAAACTTAAAAAGCAGGTATTACGGTTAATGAGTAATGAAATTAAAACCGATCAGGCAATGTTAACCTTACTTAACAGAAAGAATGCCGAGCAACGTGTTGCTACTTTCATCGTCAGTTTAAGCGAGCGGTATCATGCTCGTGGCTTATCCGCCAGCGAATTTCGTTTAACCATGACACGTAGCGATATTGGTAATTACATTGGTTTAACAGTGGAAACTATCAGTCGTTTATTAAATCGTTTCCACAAAATCGGTTTAATAAAGGTTGAAGGGAAATTAATTTCAATTGTTGATTTTGATATGCTTTGTAAGACTGCCGATTTATAGTGGCCTGATAACCTGGTGTTCACTCGTATTGCTCTTTTAACAACCCATTAACGCCTCAAAAATTTAAATAACACTAATTTTAATAAGCATTAACTCGTCAACTTTGCTATAAATACTATAATATTATTCATTAATTTACAGAGGCAGGTATGGACATTTATCAAAGTATTCTCGTTGTTATTGACCCTTCAAATGAAGATCAAAAAGCATTAAAAAGAGCAATAGAACTAGTCTCTAAAATACAAACTCTGCTGCCTGAAAAGCACATCAAAATCACTGCTTTTTTTAGTATCTTCGACTTTTCCTATGAGATGACAACAATATTATCTAGCGACGATAGAGATAGTATGCGTGAGCTAGTTATCAAAGAAAAACAACAATGGTTGAATGATCTTATTGACGACTTAAATGTCGATATCAAAATACACAGTAAAGTCGTTTGGAATAATCGCCCTTATGAAGCCATTGTCAAACAAGTTATTGGCCATAATCACGATCTTGTGATCAAGGGCACACATCATCACGATAAATTTAAGTCGGTAGTTTTTACTCCAACTGATTGGCATATTTTACGAAAATGCCCTTGCCCTGTATTACTAGTAAAAGATCATGCATGGCCAAAACAAGGCAATATATTAGCAGCCTTAAATGTTGGTAGTGATGAAGCAGAGCACCTTTCGTTAAATAACCGGATTACCGAGCAGGCAAAAAATATTGCGCAATTAATTACCGCGAATGTACACTTAGTTAACTCTTATCCAGGTACTCCTGTGAATATTGCCATTGAAATACCAGAGTTCGATGCGAGTGAATACAATCATGCCATGCATGAACATCACCAAAAAGCGATGATAGTTCATGCTAATAATTTTAATATACCGTTAGCTAATACTTATGTTGAAGAAGGTTTACCGGAAGCTGTCATTGAAGAAACGGCATTAAAGATTGATGCAGAGTTAGTGGTTTTAGGTACAGTTGGCCGTACAGGTATTTCAGCCGCTTTAATAGGTAATACAGCAGAGCAAGTTATCGACCTATTAAACTGTGATGTATTAGCATTAAAGCCTGACGGTTATGTGTCGCCACTAGCTGAGTAGATGCGAGTATAATGTTTATTAAGCCGATGAGTTAAACATATTGATTTAACTCGGCTTAGTTACAACGAATAAGTTTAATACGATTAAATCGCGCGGCATTTAGATGATATAAATTATTTGCGTTTTCTATTGATATTGGCTTAAAACGAACGCTATCACCTTGTCGATACTGCGAAAGCTTAGCGCAATCTGCTGAAAAAACAGTCCCCATTTTAGGATAACCGCCGATAGTCTGCCGATCGTTTAATAATACAATAGGTTGACCATCTGCAGGTATTTGTATCGCTCCATAGCTGATCCCTTCGGATAAGATACCGTCAATATCTGCAGTAATGGGCCGTCCTTGTAAACGATACCCCATGCGATCCCATAACTTACCTATCTTATATTCACTGCTGAAAAATAATTGTTTTTCAGCTACACTAAAATGCTGATGTTGATAACCTAATACTGTTTTTAATACCACTTCGTTAGAATAGGTTGGAATATCATACTCAGGCAACTGCCATAGTTTTATATTTTTACAGCTTACTGTGGACATTTGTTGACAAACTAATAGATCATTAACCACTAATTTACCACCATTAATACCACCTATAGATTCTCGACAAACCGTAGCGCTACTGCCAAAAATATGGGGTACAGTAAATCCTCCTGCAACGGCTAAATAACAACGTACGCCAACCGAAGCAAAACCAAGCTGAATATTATCACCGGCTTTTACCGTAAAGCTTTGCCATAACTCTTTTGCTTTACCATTAAGCGTTAGTGGCATAGGCGCGCCAGTTATAGCGATAACACAATCAACTTGCGCTGTTAATTGTAAACCACCGACACTAATCTCAATCGCTGATGAGTTAAGTTCATTACCGCATAATTTATTAGCCCAATTAAACGCCAAGGCATCCGCAGGGCCGCCATTGGTTAAACCTAAATTAAACGCCCCAAAACGGCCAGCATCTTGAATTATGCTTAGTACACCCGAATTTTTAACGACAAACCCTAGCATTGTTGTTTATCCTTTATTGTCGTTACCATGAGTATCACTGATATTGTCATTTTAATAGTTGGTGACTAACGTCGCCTAATCAGCTAATTTTCCGCCCAAGCTTAAAAACTGTTGTTTAGTTATTGCCACAAACTTTACTCTATCACCAACGGCTACAGGCATTATTGGCTCAGCTTTGGCATTAAACATATCTGTTGGGCATAAGCCTATAATATTCCATCCCCCTGGAGATTGTGCGGGGTAAACTGCAGTTTGCCTATCTGCAATGGCAATTGCACCTTTAGGCACTGTTAATCGTGGTGTTGCTAACCTCGACATAGCAATACGCTCATCCACTTCACCTAAATAAGCAAAGCCGGGTGCAAAGCCTATGGCATAAACCCGATACTCTTGTGCTTGATGTAAATGAATAACTTGCTCAACGCTTAATTTCGCTTGTTTCGCAATACGGGGTAAATCCATACCTGATTCAAGAGAATAATAAGCTGGTAATTCGATTAGCCTACCTTGCTGCTCAGGTGCTATTGTGCAAGATTTTAATAATTGTTGTAATTTTAATCGTAATTGGTGATGATCGGTTTTCAATAAATCAAACATTACCAAAACGGAAGCATATGAAGGAATAAGATCAATAATTTCATTGGCTAAATGCTGACGGAGTAAAACTACAGTTTGCTGCACTTGGCTATTAACAGTTTCGGAAATACCGCTTTGCAAAATATTATTGGAAGAAGGTTCTTTTTTATCCTCGTTAGCGCCTAGCGTTAAGTCATGTTCTGTAAAATCAAGCTCCGTAAAGTAAAGTATTAATACATTTTCGCCAGCAATATCCAATCGAATATGTTCATTAATTTGAGTTGATGTATTCATCTCACAATTAAACTCTGGAGTTAATGGGCTGTTATACACAGGCCGCTTGGGTTGATCATCTATAGCCATTAACGTAGCAAATCTTTTATTTCACGAATGGCCTGTACGCCTTCAATATTATCACCATGCACACACAAGCTATCAACGTTTAATGTTAGAATCTTACCTGAAATAGTGGTAACACTGCCCTGCTCTGCCAGTTGCTTGACTTGTGCAAGCATAGCTTCTTTAGATAACACCGCATCTTGCTCAGTTCTAGCTAATAATCTGCCGTTATCGTCATAACATCTATCAGCAAATGCTTCGCTATACAACGTAATGCCTAATTTCGTTGCTTGTAGTTTATAATTATCAAAGTCAGCTGTTGCTTGGATCATCAACACAAGTTTCTTAGGATATTGAGAAATAGCCGTTAAAATCGAGTTAAATACTTCTGGTTTTTTCATCATATCGTTGTATAGCGCACCATGAGGTTTCACATAATCAAGCGATAATCCTTGAACTTGTGCCATACCGTCGAGTGCTGCAATTTGATAGTGGAGCATTGCTATTATTTCTTGCTGTGTACAGGCCATAGACCGTCGTCCAAACCCTACTAAATCGGGATAACTTGGATGCGCGCCAATAGATACTTGACATTGTTTTGCCAAAGTTAATGTTTTTTGCATTACTAAGGAATCGCCGGCGTGAAAGCCACAAGCAATGTTGGCTTGATCAATATAAGGCATCACCTCATTATCAAGCCCCATGGACCACGCGCCAAAGCTTTCGCCTAAATCACAGTTTAATTTCATTATCATATATACTCGTGTACCGTTCTTTATTCATAAAAGCGTTTCTAAATGCTGAAAAAGAAGTAAAAATTATTATCTCAATTATATTCAAGCTCATAACTAAATAGCACAAATCTATAGGTATATGCCTGAGCCAAATCAATGCTTATTGACTCAGCCAATAACAGGTTATACTTGTTAATATAAACTATCAATAAACCACATGATAAAGAATGTATGAACAATAACGTATTTTCGAGCAGTTTTTTAACTTTTTTACTGTACTTTGTTGTTAACATACCAGTTAACGCTGCTGATAGTAAAACCAGTGTCGAAACAGAGTATCCATCTGCTGATAAGTTTGACAAGTGCATCATCAAAACCATTAAAAGTGCTGATAAAAAAACATCTTTAGCAGAAATAGAGAGCTTGTGTGAGCAGAAAATCGCCCGTGAAATTCTCCATGAAAACAATGAACAACCTATTGAGTTAGGCGCTTTATCTAATCGAATTATTAAAGAAAAACACAGCGAAGATAATCCTTATGTTTTAACACCTTATAAAATGAATTATATCTTACCCTTTACGGTCGTTAACACTGTTAACCGAAACGCTTATAAAGATTTTTCTACTTGGGAAGATGATCTAAAAAATGTTGAAGCTCAGTTTCAAATCAGTGTAAAAATTCCCTTATTAACGGGGGATTTGTTTCGAGAAGGCGATCAAATTTTCTTTGGTTTTACGTTGCAATCATGGTGGCAAATTTATGCGAAAGAGATTTCTAAGCCTTTTAGAGAAACAAATTACCAACCTGAATTCTTCTACCTTACACCAATTAATTTACACCCTTTCGGAGGGAATTCAGCATTAGTTTTGGGTTTAGAACATCAATCAAACGGACAATCGCAATTATTATCAAGAAGTTGGAACCGTGCTTATGCAACCTACCTTTATGAAAAACGTGATTTTGCCCTGGCTTTCCGCGCATGGTGGAGGATCCCAGAATCTGAAAAGTCACCGCCAGTAAACGGGGTGATAGATGGTGATGGTGATGATAATCCCGATATAATTGATTACATGGGCTATTTTGAATTGGGTATGGTTTATAAGCAGAGTATCAACTTTGAATACTATTCAAAAATTAGAAATAATTTCTCTACACATAATGGTTTTATTGAGATAGGCGCTACTTTTCCTCTGTGGGGTAAACTTAAGGGTTACACACAACTCAGTAGTGGTTATGGTGGAAGTTTAATTGATTATAATATTAATCAAACACGCTTTGGTATAGGTATAGCGCTAACGACTTTACTATAATAAATGGAAATTGACGCTAAACACTACCTAAACACTACTTAAAAATAACTAAAACATAAGTTAAGCAGAATTCAAATTCATAGTTGGAACAGGCTCAATTCAGAGAATGATTAGTCTTTAATCAAAACCCTAAGTTTATTAGGGCTTTGATTATAATCTGCTAGCTTAAACGATTAATCTTCATTATCAGGTAATAATTGATCATGAATCGTTTCTATACGCTCGGCAATTTCTTCATCATCTTCACTAAAATAAGCGACATGAAACATAGCTTCCCCCTCTTGCACTAACGGGATATTTTGTTTACCGATTAAAATACCTGATCGAGTCGCTTTAACCGCATCAATAACCTCGCCATAAGGGCTGCCTATTTCGGCCAGCACTTGCCCTTTAGTGATTTGGTCACCCAAGTTAACAATGTTATGTACAATGCCACTCGCATTCGCTCTAACCCACTGACTACCGTTTGCAATAAATGGAACAACTTTTTTCTTTGAGGCAGAGGTTTTGCGTTTCATGCCTAAGTGTTGTAAAACATTTAAGATACCTTTCATGCCTGCTCGAATTGAGAATTCATCAAAACGTAATGCTTCACCGGCTTCATACAATAGTATTTTGGTTTCATTCCTAACTGCAGCTTCTCTGAGCGAGCCATCAACTAAGTTAGAATTTAATACTACTGGCACGCCAAATACTTCTGCTAATTCTTTTGTGGCTGCATCAGACATATCGGCCCTTATTTGCGGCAGATTTGAACGATGAATTGCACCTGTATGTAAATCAATGCCGTAATCACAGTGCTTAACAATTTCATTAAGAAATATATGCGCCACTCTACCGGCGAGCGATCCTTTTGCCGAGCCTGGAAAACAACGGTTTAAATCACGACGATCAGGCATATAACGGCTTTGATTTACCACACCATACACATTAACCATAGGTACAGCGATTAAAGTACCTTTAATAATTTTAAATTTTTTCTCATTAATCAAACGACGAATAATTTCTATACCGTTTAATTCATCACCGTGCACTGCGGCACTAACAAAAATTGTTGGGCCTGGCTTTTTAGCGCGAATAATATGAATAGGTAACGATACATTGGCATCGGTATATAGTTTAGCAACAGGCAAATCTATTTTGCGTTGCTCACCAGGTAAAATTTCAAACTCACCAATTTTTAAAATATCCATAACTTTCCTTAATCAACCTCTACCACGAGTTTTAGTATTATTTGGTTTAGCATTTTTTTCCAAAAATTCAAACACCATTCCCGCTACGTTTTGACCCGTTGCGGCCTCAATTCCTTCCAAACCAGGAGAAGAGTTAACTTCCATCACCATAGGGCCATGTTGTGAACGAAGTAAATCAACACCACACATATTTAAGCCCATTGCTTTAGCCGCCATAATTGCCGTGTCGCGCTCTTCTTTTGATAATTTAACCACAGTTGCTGAGCCGCCGCGGTGTAAGTTAGAGCGAAATTCACCTTCCGCGCCTTGACGTTTCATCGCCGCAA
>NZ_PJAI02000018.1 GCF_002843355.2 Colwellia echini | reverse complement strand
TGGATTCCCGACAAGCCACTTCGGGAATGACGTGGGTTGTTCGGGACGGATTGAGTTGAGGTGAGTTGAGCCAGATTAAACAGAGTTGGGCTAATCTTAATTAGTTTTAAATAGTCTGGTCTATATTACCATCATTCCCACGTTGTCTTGGTGGGAACCCATTACTTGTTACTTTTTTATTCTTAATGGGAATCTATTACTTGTTGCTTGCTTACTTAAAACCACCAAAAACTGGATTCCCGACAAGCCACTTCGGGAATGACGTGGGTTGTTCGGGACGGATTGAGGTGAGTTGAGGTGAGTTGAGGTGAGTTGAGCCAGATTAAACAGGGCTAGATTAATCTTAATTAGTTTTAAATAGTCTGGGCTATATTACCGTCATTCCCACGTTGTCTTGTTGGGAATCCATTACTTGTTACTTTTTTATTCTTAGTGGGAATCTATTACATTGTGCTTTCTTACTTAAAACAACCAAACTGGATTCCCGACAAGCCACTTCGGGAATGACGTGGGTTAAGTCAATCATAATTAGCCTGAGCTATATTACCGTCATTCCCACGTTGTCTTGGTGGGAATCCATTACTTGATACTTCCTTGCTCAAAACAACCAAACTGGGTTCCCGACAAGATACTACGAGAATAATATTGCTTGATTTGATGTATAAAACGAGTACTTTATGAACATGGCGCTGTAATAAAATTGCAACAAATTATCGGTAAAATCGTTAGTAAGCATTTTTCACTTATGTCTTGCAGTCAAAGGCATTAACACCAGTTTGTTTATCTAACCTAAACAATTAGCGTGGATTATTTAACGGAGTCCCCCCCAATGCAACTTCTAGAAAAAGAACTCAGCTGGCTATCTTTTAATCATCGAGTATTACAAGAAGCACAAGACGAAGAAGTGCCATTGTTAGAGCGATTTAGATTTTTAGGGATCTATTCAAGTAACATGGATGAATTTTATCGGGTACGTGTTGCTAACGTTCGTCGTAAAGTACTTTTATCAAACAACCCACGACTTAAAGCACAGTCAGTCGCGTTATTTGACAGCATCCAAAATAAAGTTATCGATTTACAGACCTCTTTTGATGAAACTTATCAATTACTATTACAGCAACTTGATGAGCAAAATATTCATCTGATCAATGAAATGCAATTATCAGACAGCCATAAAATATGGTTAGATGAGTATTATAAAGACAAATTACGTCGTCATATTTTCCCTTTAATATTAAATGAAAACGTTAACTTGGCTGATCATATTAATGATGACGCAACTTACTTAATGGTATCGATGACTAAAAATAGCCTAGAGCAATATGCGTTAGTTGAAGTGCCAAGTAGTAACGTACCGCGTTTTCTCATTTTACCTGAACTCGAATCGACTAATGATAACGGTGACAAAGGTACCAGCATTATTTTACTCGATAATATTATTCGCCATAGTTTACATCACATATTTAACGGATTTTTTGAATTTGACAGTATCCATGCTTATTCAATGAAACTAACTCGCGATGCCGAATTTGACTTGAGTAATGAGTTCAGCCAAAGTTTGTTAGAGCAAATGTCATCAAGTTTAAAGAAACGCGTGCATGCTGAGCCCGTTCGTTTGGTTTATGATAAAAAAATGCCAAAAAGCATGCTGAACAGATTAACAAATTATTTAGGCATTACCTCTAACCACAGCTTAATTTCAGGTGGTCGTTACCACAGTTTTAAAGATTTCATTGAGTTTCCGTCTATTGGAGATAAAAATTTAGAACACGAAAAACTGCCTTCAATAGAACACCATCACTTCACTCGCTACAACAATGCTTTTACCGCAATAAAAGCCCGTGATATTTTGCTTTACTACCCATACCACAAGTTTTCACACTTTACTGAATGGCTGCGTCAGTCGGCGTATGATCCAAAAGTGAGTAAAATAGAAATATCACTATATCGCGTAGCTAAAAAATCACGCATTATCGCCGCGCTCAGTGAAGCCGTAAAAAATGGCAAAGAAGTATCGGTTAATATTGAATTACGCGCACGTTTTGACGAACAAGCTAACTTGCAATGGGCAGAAGTACTATCTAATGCAGGTGCAAATGTTACTTTTGGTATTCCAAGCTTGAAGGTACACGCCAAAATATGTTTAATCACCCGTAAAGAAGAAGGTAAAAGAGTACGTTATGCGCATATTGGCACAGGAAACTTCCATGAAAAAAATGCGAAGATTTATACTGATTTTAGTTTGTTTACCTGCCAAAAAGAAATAGCGGATGAAGTAGCGCAAGTATTTGAATTTATAAAGTTCCCTTACTTACCTTTTACTTTTAAACATTTAATGGTATCCCCAATCAATACTCGGCATTCACTTGAAGTATTAATTGATGCTGAAATTGAAGCAGCACTACGCAAAGAAGTTAATGGTATTACTCTTAAGGTTAATAACTTAGTTGATCAAGGTTTGATCAACAAGTTGTATCAAGCTAGTAATGCTGGCGTTAACATTAAATTAATCGTTCGTGGCGTATGCTCGTTAGTAACAGGCGTAACTAATCAAAGTGAAAATATTAGCGCAATAAGTGTGGTTGACCGTTATTTAGAGCACCCACGAGTAGCTATATTTCAAAATAAAGGTCAGTCAAAAGTTTACTTGTCATCCGCCGACTGGATGACACGCAACATTGATCGTCGTGTTGAAGTAGGTTGTCCTATTTATGATCCTGCAGTAAAGCAAAATATTATTGATATTATCAATATTCAAATAAATGACAACACCAAAGCCCGACTATTAGATACCGAGCAAACTAACCAATATCAAGGTGCAAGCTTTGGCGTTAAACAATCAATACAAAAAACGAACAAACATGCCTCAACAGTTCGCTCACAAATTGATATTTATCATTATCTGCTAGATCAACAACGAGAAGATACGCTTAATTTCAGCCCGTTAAAAAAAGAGCTAGTGGGGGCATAATGAATAACACTACCTATGATCAATCCAACACGCGAAAATTAGCAAAGAAAGAATCGGCTTCCAATACATTAACGTTAAAAGCTAATTCTACAAAAGCTAAGAAGCAATGCGTAAAACTAAACGCAAAACAAGAGAAGAAAACAGAAATACAATATAAGAAAAAACCTAAAATCCTTGCCAAAAGCACGGAAGATAATGTGATTACTAGCCCTCGCCATTTAGTCGCGGTTGATCTGGGATCTAATAGTTTTCACCTGATCATTGCTCGAGAGCAAGACGGTTGTTTGCAAATACTGCAACAAGACAAGCAATCTATTGGTCTTGCCGCAGGTTTAGATAAACATAACGTTTTGCAGCAAAATGTGATTGATAAAGCGATTAATTGTTTACGAGATTTCAACTTGTCCATTGTCGATTTACCTTATAGCGCTATTCGTATAGTCGCTACGCAAACGCTACGTGCGGCAACGAATATTGAAGATTTTAAAAAGCAAGCTCATCAAGTATTCCCTTACCCTATTGAAGTTATTTCTGGAAAATTAGAAGCAGAACTAATTTACAAAGGCGTTGCCCACACTCAACCATTACGCGGTGCGACCTTTATTATAGATATTGGTGGTGGTAGTACCGAACTGGTTATTGGTCATAACTTTGCAACATCAATTACCGACAGCTTGGCTATGGGCTGTATTAGCGTACAACAGAAGTTTTTTCTCGATGGTAGCATCACACCTACCGCTATGCGTAATGCGCAAGACTTTGCCCACAAACAGCTAGCTGGTATTGCCGATAGATATAGAGCGATAAAAAGCAAAACCATACTTGGCACTTCTGGCTCAATTAAAGTCATTAGCCAAGCAATGCTTGAACTATATGGCGATAATAAAATAACCGCCAAACGTTTAAACCGCTTGGTACAACAACTTATTCGCTGGCAACACTGTAACAACATACCTTTGCGTTCATTAGAAGACGCCAGACGCCCTATATTTGCTAGTGCTGTTGCAGTATTATCAAGTTGTTTTAACCAACTCGGTATTGAACAAATGAAGTTCAGTTTAGGTGGTTTACGTGAAGGTGTATTATATGGTTTAAGTCAATCACGTACCGACATTGATACCCGAGAAAGAACTATTCATAATTTAATAAAGTTATATCATGTTGATCAAGCCTTTAACCAAGGTGTTTTACAACAAATTACTTTAATAAAGCAGCAACTAAAAAAAACTAATGCGCAATTAAGTCATGCTGAATTTAGCTTACTGTGCTGGGCTGCTCAATTACACGAAATAGGCATTGCAATAAATTCAAGTAAACACCAAAAACATGGTGCTTATATTATTGAACATAGCGATATGCCTGGTTTTAGCGAGAGCGAAAAAGAAATAATAACCTTACTGGTTCGAAACCATCGCGGTAAAATCAATTTAGATAGCATTAAAGTATACAATCTTAAGTTAGCGCATAAACTTGAAAATGAATTTGCCAATGAGATGAATAATGCTATTGAAGATGAACTAGACCATGAGTTTGAGTTTCAACCTAGCAATAGCAGTGCCCGCATTACTCCTAATCAAAATAATATGATCATCAGCGAACAGCGTATTGGCTTATTAATACAATTATTACGTTTGGCAATAATATTCACCCAAGGACGCGTACAAACATTAACGACCTCAGTAATAGTTGACCATGATGAAGATGAATTGTTTATTTCACATGTAGGCGAGTCTGAATTACAAAAGAAATTATTAAAAGAAATAGAAAAACAAGCTAAAGCAGGTTTGGCATTACGGATTACGGCATAAGAAATAATAAGTGAGTGCTGTCAGGTAAGAAAAGAAAATTTAGATTGGTATTACTTAAAAATATTAGCCCTGTTGATGCAAATTGTAATATGCATCAACAGGGCTTTTTTGTTTTTAAAAAGCATTATAAATAAAAATTTAAAATACCAGCTAAACGAAAAAAGCTCACCGCAGGTTAATACGATGAGCTTGATGTTAGTATTCACTATTTGAATGATGAGCTCTGCTTTACATTAGCTGAGCTCATTTTAGTTGAGCTGAGTTTAGTTGAATTCAACTAAACTAATAGAGGTCAATCAGTACGTTTCTCAAACGAAAACTCTGCTGCTAATTCAGCTTTACCGCTCCCATCACGTGGTGTTGTGTAAAACTCAACATTGAGTAAATCGTTAGTATTATCTAACTCAATGTGAGCAAAGCCCCAAACAAAACTTTGTGACCAAAGTAGTTCATATTGCGGATAACGTTTTTCCTGTTGTTCAGCAAAAGGCGTATGTTTGCCGCGCATTTTTGCTGCTGCGCCACTGATAATTAACGGAAATGGCGCGCGCTTTTTGGCTAATAAATTAGCGTTATCATCGGCTTTATCTAAGCTATTAGGGTAAAGCGAACAGTCATCTGTTAATAACTCTAAATCATGTTCATGACCAGCTACATACGCATCGGCATATTCACATAATGACGGTAATAATAACTTTCTAAGCACATGACCTTCACTGTATTTAGTACCGCCGATAGACCACAAAATATGGTGTCCATAAACAATCTTCCATTTAGCCTTCGATTTTTCTAAACCGTCAGCTAACCATGCTAATTGCTTTTCGTCTTCATCTTGAATAGGTAATTCATGGGCTTCAGGTTGCTCTAACTCAGCGCTACCATCTTTAAGAGCTTGGGGTAAATCACCCTCGCTACCGTCTTTATTTAATGGTACTTCGTGGAACACTTGTCCAGAAAGTAACATATTAGTATCTAGTACAAAAAACTCTACATCGTTACCAGGTTCGCCAATAGTGTATTTATAATACCCTTGCTCACCTAGAGTAAAGTTTTTTTGCTTGGCCATCCATTCTGTTTGTAAGGCTACGCCATGACGAGAACTTTTCCAGTCGTGATTACCTAATGCTGAATACACCATAATATCTGGATTTTCAGCTATTAATGGTTTAATTGGCGCAAGGATCAAATCATCCATACGAGTTTGATCATCTTTCCCGTCATCAGCGCCTGCACCATCAGGGTAAATGTTATCACCTAATTGTAGGGCAAACTCACAAACTTTTTCACGACAAACTTCGGTCATAGCTAAACCTACCGCTTGTGCTCCACCCTGCTCTGTAGCAATGTCAGTATTTGGGTAAACGTAAATTGGCGCGTGATCAAATTCGCTCATTGGGCGGTAATCTTCTACCCAATCGGCTTTTTCTGCTTCAATAAACTGTTCTTTATTCTTAGGATATTTAATGTGTTTTTCTTTTGGGTAGTCAACGTGATAACCACCATCACCAAAAGCTAAAAAATTAATATTCCGGGTGGCTCCATTGTCTGGTTGTACAACAGAGTTCGCTACTTTTTGGCTAGCGGCATTATTAACAGCATTACTGTCTACATTGCTACAACTTGTGATATAGCCAACACTCATTAGTGCTAAAGATAATGTTGCTATTGGAAACTTTTTTTGTGAAACGGGTTTGTTCACTAATAAATTGTTTGATGTTTTATTTTTCATAATAAACTCACTTAAAACGATTACGTACATAAATAAAAAACTCAGACTCCGTTAAGGCTTAACTATTTAGAGATGTAAGAGTTGAAACACTTACTTAGCAAATACCAAGTAAGTGTTTGCAGGAGAAGTTACAAACTTATAAAGACGTAATGGTAATACCTAACTGAAAGCTACGGCCATATTCTTCATATTGGTAGTTATATTGTATTTCGTTGTGGTAAAGGTAATACGGTTCATCATTTAGATTTACTGCATTAAAATACAATTGCGTGGTGTTGTTAATGTAATACTTGGCGCTAAAATCAATTTGCATGTGCGCATCTTGATAAACGTCGCTGTCGTTATCCGTGAATTGGAAATTTTCACTTTTATAGTTTGAGCTTAAACGCAGGCTAATATCACTGTTTTCGTAACCAATCATCAAGTTACCCACAGTATCAGCTTGGTTAGGCAGTTTTTCATCGGCTTCAACAAAAGTACCGTTTGCGCCAAGTAATAATCCTGAATCAAAAGTTTTATTCCAAGCTAACTCTATACCGGTAAGTGAAGCGCTACCGCCATTTTGTGGTTGAATAACTTCATCAAAACCATCCCAATTGCCATTGTCTTGAACCTCCTCATGGATAATATAATTATCGATGTCTTTATAAAATAGTCCTGCCGATAATACACCTATGGTGCCTGGGTAATATTCAAGACTTAAATCAAGGTTATTTGACTCATATGGATCAAGCTCTGGGTTACCTGCTTCGGCTTTACGTTCAGTTTCAATTGCGCCATCTTCTTCGGTAACTTCAGTTTCAATGATTTGATAAGCAGCGCTATCACTAAATGTTGGTCTAGCAATTGTTTGCGTGTAGGCAAAACGACTGACTAGTTTGTCACTAAAGTTATAACGAACGTTAACGCTTGGAAAGAAATTAGCGTAATCTTTTGATCCTTGCCACGGGGTAATATTTACGGTTTCGCTGTCATCTGACTCATCTACGATTAAATCAACTTTATGACCCGTTGTGCTAAAGCGAGTATCCTCGTAACGTACACCAGCAACAATATTCCAGCTGTTAATGTCGATTGACGCCATAGCATACAAAGCTAATACGTCTTCTGTACTTGTGTATGAGTTACCTTGACTTTCAATCTCAGATTCAATGCTATTAAAGTCAAAATTACTTTTATTATTAGCAATGTAGTTACTTAATTGATCTCGAGATATACCAGGACCAAAATCACCTAAATTAAAATCAACAGTATCGGTTGCAAAATTTTGACCGGTGATATCATCACCTGCGTTGTCGATAAATCCGCCATCAAAAACTGACTCATTAACATTGTTAATTTTCTCACGAGTACGGTATTTACCACCAAACTTCACTAAGCCATTGTAGTTTTGTAAAACAAAATCTTTGGTTAAATCTAATGCGAGAGTATATTCTTCATCTTCTGCAATATTATCACCGTACACTACTTCGTCTAACGGGAAGTTGTTTAAATCTTGCGAAGCAGGCTCAAATGTTAATTGTGGAATTTCGCCCGGTGTTGCATAACCAAAATTTAATCCTTCTGCGGCAAAAACAGCTTCGACGCTACCAGGCTCTTTTTCATTGGCTTTTGAATAACCAAAGCTATATTCAACTAACCAGTCGTTTAGTTGGTTTTCGCCGCCAACAATTACCGACATAATTTCTTGTACTTCATAACGGTCTTTAGTTTCACGAGCCACTTCGCCATCAGAAAATTGAGCACTGGTATCGGTACGTGAAACTAAATCGATAGCGCCTGAATCATATTTATATTGATTTAATAAGCGGTACTCATCATCAGAAAATTTGCTATAAAGCGTGCGTAAGTAGTATTGATCTGTCGCGGAAGTGTACAAGTCAAAGTTTAATGCTGCTCCCATACGTTCGCGTTCTATATTGTAAAGACGCTGTTCAATTTCTTCGGTACCAAACACTTCAACATCATCGCCCGTTGCTGCATCTTTATATTCAAAGTTGCTCCAACCACTGCCTGATTCTACGTTATGTGAACCAAATTCACGTTTAAACCATGAAACTGCGCCAGCAACACCTAATTGAACACCATCATCTAAGGTATAAATATCAGTGTAGCTTCCCGACAGCTTAGGGCTGGTTTCTGAGACTAATTCGTTATAAGAACCTTGTGCGGTAAATGAATAGCTTTGACCATTTCGATCAAAAGCGGTTAAACTTTTCACTTCAATAGAACCACCAATGGCACTTGCATCCATATCTGGCGTTACTGTTTTACTAACTTCAAGTGATGAAATAAGCTCACTCGGAATTACATCTAACGCAACACTTCTAACGCCAGCTTCTGGTGACGGTACATTTAAACCATTGATAGTGACATTGTTAAGGTTTGGATCAATACCGCGAATACCAACAAAGCGACCTTCGCCTTGGTCTCGTTCGATAAATATACCAGGCATACGTTGTAAAGCTTCTGCCGCATTTTGGTCTGGCAGTTGGCCAATACCGTCACTACTGATCACCGAAACTAAATTATTGGCATTTTTTTGTCTGTTAAGCGCACTAGCTTGACCCGCTCTTTGGCCATAAACAATCACGTTGTCTATTTCTCTTTCATTGGCTTTAACACTACCAATTATAAAGTTTTGCGAGAATACTTGGCCGTCAATTACCGATATTTTTTGTTCTACATTAGGGCTACCAATGTATTTAATAACTAAGGTGTAATCCCCTTCTGGTAAGTCGGAAAAACGAAATGAACCATCACGTTGACTAACCGTTTTTAAGTTAAGTTCTTTAATTTCAACATCTGCGCCTTGAAAATACACCTTGTTATTAACATCAGTTACTCGCCCTTCAATTACACTATCAGCTAGCACTGCAGGCGCAGTTAAAAGCGTTAAGCTGCCAGCTAAGGCAAGGGTGAGTTTATTAAGTTTAAAGTTATTATTATAAAGATTCGCTAAAGAAAGTTTCATGTTATTCATTGCTCTCAGGCTATTTAAGTTTTGTTGCACAGTGTTTTAAATCGTTAAAACCATTTAAAGCACTTATGTACAAATTAAGATTGCGGCTAAGGTAATGAGAAAAGATGACAGTAAGATGACACAATTACAGTGATTGAAACGTTAAGCATTAAATTAAGACTTAAACCCCCTATTAACAATAGGGTTGAGCAATAAATCATGAAGGGTGAGCTAATTTGACCCCTCATTTTTAGGTGAAAATTCAAAAATTTGATACTCAGCACTAATTTATTCTAAGTAATAGTTGGTAATTATTTTATTTAAGTAAAAAAACTGTCATCTGTGTGAGCTAATATCACCTTGGTATTAAATTTGAGCTTTATCATACTCCAGCTGCAAACAAGCTAAATCAAAGCAAGGCTCAATAGAAATGTTCGGCTATTAATTTTTTAAATTATTAGAGGAAAACTTCTAAGTGACTAATATTATTGTTCTACTCACTTTCATTATCCCGAACTCAGGTTATTTAGAAATATCTGTTTAAAGATTAGCCTTAACAAAATTACCCTAATTAAGATTACAGGATTTACCATGAACAGATCTTTTATAAAATATCATTCACCTTTGGTTATTATTTTATTTTTTGTCCTAACGGCAGTAATTAGCTGTACCTTTGCCTTGGGTGAATTAAAAGTAAGCAATGAAATAGATTACTTTGACATATTAGGTGAAGGCGGAATGACCATTATTACCTTAGTGTGGATTGGCTTTATTTTAATGAGTAGACCAGCAGGTAAAGTTACTAATTGGCTTTTTTCAGGTCTGTTACTAATGAATATGTCAATGCTATTAGACTTTATGGATGAGTTTATCAAATATCCCGACAATAATGCTTGGCTCACCACTTTAGATTCATTACCCGCCCCATTTGGCATGGTAATAATGAGCATTGCTTTATATCAATGGTATCAAGAACAAATGACAATAAATGCACAACTAAGACGAACAGAACGTGTATATAGAGATCACACACTTACTGATTTTATTACCGGTTTATACAGTGCTAAATATATGAAGCAGCAAATAAAGCATCAGTTGCTTTACAGTAAAAGCAGTAATAAGCCTTTTACTTTAATGATGATAGATATTCGCCAATTTGATCAATTCAATCGACAACACGGGTATCAACAAGGTGATAATTTATTACGTGAAATCGGTCAAGTTATTACCATGAACATTAGAGATAAAGATTTAGCCTGTAGATATGCCAGTGACCGATTTATTGTATTATTACCCGATACAAGTAACGAAACTGCCGAAACATTTGCTTGGCATATTGAAAATAGCTTAGCGAATTTAGCCTTTAAAGTGGGTAGTGACCTAAAAGCCAATTATCAGGAAATAACCTTATGTAGCAAAGAGTACAATGGTACTGAAAGTAATTACCAAGTTCTTGAATTATTAAACCTAAAAATGGAAGTAACTAAAAAACAAAACCCCTATCCTTTAGGTAATAATTCGCTTGGTAAACAGGTTGCCTAATGAAAGGTTATGAGCGCCACGATGAAGTACTTAATACTCAGCAACTCTTGCTAAGTATTATAGACTTAGCGACTCAGCGCGGTGCTCACCCAGATAAACTACTTAAAGGTACTAAGTTATTTTATAATGATTTAACCCGAGTCAACGTTAATAAAAAGCCGGTAACTTGCTCGGCAAATACCTTACTTACCGTAATAGAAAACTGCTCAAAATTAGTAAAAGGCAATGAAATTAGTTTTTTATTAGGGCGACGTTACTTCCCATCTCACTTAGGTTTACTTGGTCAAGCGTTAATGAATTGTCGACATTTAGCCGACATGTTGCGTTTATGCCAATGCTTTCAACTTGACTGTTTTCCGTTAATGAACCTAACAATCAAAACATTTAACGATAAAAGTTACCTTATTTTTCAAAGTGCGGTTGGCAAACTATCAAGTAATCAACAAATTTTTATCACCGAATTCATGTTAAGCGCACTTCTTGGCGCGATGAAATACCGCTGCGGTGAATTGCCTGAGCTTAAAATTCATCTTGATTATGCAAAGGTACAGCACATTGAGCAATATCACGTACATTTAAATATGAACAATCATGAAAACATTCAATTTGATCAACAAATATGTATGCTAACTATCGCGTCAAAACAACTTTACTTACCGTTTAACGACAGTGCCAATAGTTTAAAAGTCCTTGCTCTACAACAAATGAGACAAGTTGCTAAACTTAATAACAAACACTACCCCATTAGTTTTACCTTGCAACTTATTCGTTATATCAACCAAGGTTTAGCAAATAATGTTGCTGTTTCACAAGAATGTTGTGCACAACATTTTGGGTATAGCAGTGCCACTTTAAAACGAAAACTAGCGAGTCATTCGTTAAATTATCAAGGCATTATTGATAATATTCGTAGCCAACAGGCTATTTTTCAATTAATTATTTGTCACGATAGCAATGAAAAAATAGCCGATGCATTGTACTTTACCGACGTCAGTAATTTTAGAAAGGCGTTTAAGCGCTGGACGGGGATGACACCAAATTCAATGCGTGAACAACAGTGTTTTTTTTAACTGTTTTTTTAACCTTGTTTAGCTGATAGCTGGTTAAATAGTCAAAAGGTTTAAAGAGCTAATTGTGCTTGTTGAAAAGTAGAACGTAAATAACTTAGTAGAGTTTCTTATTATTTCAATTCCACAAAATCAACATAAAAATAACATAACATTAACAGACTCTACCACTTGACCTATAAAAAAGTAACATTTACAATGCGCTCGAAATGGATTTTAGGTATAAATGATTAGCAAACTTTAGCTTTGAATCCGCGTTAAACCATTTCAATTTATTTCTTATCAATATTTACCATTAACACTATATAAAGGATTTATATAATGAAAAAAACTGCATTATTCTTAGGTTTATCTTTACTATCTACTGCTGCACTTGCAAACGATTACAACACTCAAGTTAACCTTGACTACCTTACCTATGATGATTACAACACAATAGGTCTTTCTGGCACATACTACTTTGATAAAGTAACTACAGCTAATACCGCTTGGTCTGAAGCTGCTTTTATGGGTAGAAACAACAGTGCTACGCTTGGTTACGTAAACATTGACGGTGATGCTTACGGATTAAATCTAAGTGGTGATTATTACCATAAAAACATCTTTGTTGGCCTAGATGTTAATTATGTTGACGTAGATGGTGGCAGTAGCGATACAGGCTTTAAAGGTGAACTAGGTTATTTCTTTGCACAAAACTGGTTAGTATCTGTTTCAGGCTCTGATGAAGAGTTTTCTGACTCTTTAGCACTTAACACTAAATACATTGCCACATTAGATAATGGCTCATTTATTAATGTGGAAGCTTCATACCTTAATGATGACAGTGACTTCACAGCTGCTGCTGACTATTTCTGGACAGCACAATCTAGCGTTGGACTTAGCCTTTCAACTGAAGATAATTACAATTTCGGCATCAACGCAGAACATTTTTTCACGCCTGCAATTGCAATGAAATTAGCTTACATTTCTTTAGACTCTGATGATGCAGTTTCTGTTGGTTTAACTGGTCGCTTTTAATCGTTAAATTCGATAGTTAAAGCAAAAAAATTGAATCCCAACTAGCGATAAGCACTATCGTTATCTGGGGTTCATTTAAATAAGTAGAGATCCCCTCTCTACTTATGAATCCTTACCCGTAAAAACACCGTACAACACATTAAGTGTTGTACGCATAAAAATGCCAAGTACTCTTACTAATATCCATTGAATCATATAACTTTTGTGCATCATTATTTTCAGGATCTGTTACCCATTGCAACCTGCTAGCACCTTTTATAGATGCAAACTGATGACAATGCTCTACTAACTTTCTACCAATTCCTTTACCGCGCACATCTTTCACCGTGTATAAATCATTAAGTATCGCTACTTTAGAAATAATGCTTGATGCATAGCTAAAGTACACAGTGGCAAAACCGACAACAACGCCATTATCACGATAGAGAAACTGACAGCCCGCAGGATTAGATTCGCCAAATTGAGAGAAGAATATTTCATTTTTAGCATCTGAAATATCTGCCACATGATAAAACTCCTGATAAGCACGGATCAGTGGTAATACTTCAGAAAGATTTTTGTTCGTTACAACTTCAATCACAATATATCCTTATTAACTAAGATGATGATTATTAAATTTATTGGCTATTCTTAAGTACTTATAAAATTAAGTAATACATCAAATAAAGCACTAAGTAAATCACAAGCTAAAACGAAAAAAGAGTAAAACACGAAACCTGTTTTACTCTTTTATATTGGGCCTACTATAGACTTAGCTTATATCAGTTTGATTAGCTATTATTCCATTTCCATACTGACACATGAAGGCGGTAGTTGTTCTGGAGTAAGGTCTTCACCATTAACACAACTCCAAATAATTTTACCTTCATCCGTTTCTGCTGGCACAAAGATAAGTTCACCTTTTTTTGTTTTGACAGAAAGTACCATATTGTCTGCATCAATAGACATTTGTGAACCATCACCTAATTCTGAATTAATATTTATCGCAGCTAACGACTCAGGAACTACTTGATTATTTTCATAATAACTAGCAAGTGCATCGCGGGTATCTTGAGTGCTAATAATATTCGACGTTAAAATTGCTTTAGTTGTATACGCTTGATATGCAGGAAGTGCTATAGCGGCTAAAACACCAACAACATAAACTAGAATCAACACACCAAAACCAGCGCCTAAACGGCCAGCAAAAGGAACAAAAGCAGCTAGAAAATATGATAAAATATTACGCTTAGGCATTTTAGCATCAACATCCATAACGCGTGCTGCACGTTTAGTTAACCAAGGATAGCCTGCGGTTAATTCATGGAACGACATCCAAAAGCCCGTTGAATGATTAGCTTGTTTTACATAAGACACGACATCAAGTGTTTTCCAACGTTCAACACCAGCAGAAAGTGCTGCAAGTGCACGAGCAGCGCCTTCTGGAGATTTACAACATGCTAAACCATGACGATCACAGGTAGTTTCGCGTGCTCGCGAATAAGCCGCACCCAGTAATGGTAACCAAAGTACTGGCCAGCGAAATAACCCACCATTTAAATGTTTCATTCGTAAATGACCAAGTTCATGACCAATATAGAAACTTACGCCATCATCATGTTGTTCCATGGCATCCACAACATCTGTCATTAATACCACATATTCTGAACCAAGAAACTTTGTTGCAAAAGCATTTAAACCACCATTGCCATTTAGAATGTAGGCTTGTGGACGTGATTTTATTTCTAATTGATCGCAGCACGTCACAAATTGCGCGTATAAATCAGGAAATTGCTCTTCTGATAACTCAACACCATTACCTTTAATATGAGCAATTAATGCCGATTGAATAAATAAATATAATACGAAGCCGAATGCCAATATAAACAACGCAACTCCGAATGTTCCTATAATTAATCCTAACCAAGCTATGATGCCTAAAACTAGGGTAATAACACCCAGAGTACGTTCTTTGGGGTAGGTAAGTTCGCTAATTTTTATTCTCAATTTCAATGTCCTTTTGACTAGTTTTAAGTGTTTTTTACGTGGTAAATATTAGGTGTAGAATCTTAATTTTATACCTACTAAATTCCATGTTCATTTTATGAACCAACAAGTTAACATAACTTATAGTTACTTAGTAAGTTAAATTATCTGAACATTAATTTATACATAGTTTCGAACATCACTTTGAACATTGTGAGAATATTAACTTCTTAGTAAAACCTACCTATCAACTCTCACCGCTTGTATTATTAGTCGCTGTGTTTTGGCGGTGTTTGTTGCTTCAAATGGATAACAGGTAATCAGTGTTATCATGGTTCCATCTGCAAATAGATAAGGTGTTGTATCCGATTCGGAAACTATATCTATAGTAATCACACGGTAAGTGAGTACTTCCCCTTGCTGGTCTTCTAATAAAAATTCTGCGTCAAGCTCAATGCCTTCTAACACCGAAAAATGACTGTCATTGTGAGCTGAAATTACAGTATTGCCATATTGATTAGGCTTTGCCGAATCTTCAAGCCAAGATGGGGCGAATGCCATTGTACGGCCTGTCATGCCAGCTAAAATTATCCAATTTGTTGCTGTTTGTAGATTTTTGTCTACATAAGTAAGTTTAGCGATGGGATAACTATCCGCCCATTGCCACGGTAAATATTTATTATCTTTATCTTTACCCAATAAGGCTTTTTGCCAAGCTTGCTCAAGTAACACTTGCGCAAGCACAGATTTAGCATACATATAACTGGGTTTAATCAATAATAAACAGGCAATAAAGATCAAGCCGAATAATATTACCCTGCAAACTTTCATCCTCTCTTTCTCGATGGCAGTAGCAACAACGATATGGCTGACATTATTAATAAACTTATTGCCGCATTAAACTGCCATTGCCAGTTTAATGCGGTTGACGGTAGTTTTTGTCCCGCAGGTAGCGTATTGGTTAACTGTTTAGTTTTAGCTGTTTGGTTGGGTGGTCGAGATACTTCTTTTTCTACCGCAACCAAGCTAGTGAATGGTGTGATCAAATGATATTCAAGAGCCAACTCAATAATATTAGCTTTCGCCTCAGGCTCTTTATATAGCATCAATTGACGAAAATGATCAGCAATTTTACGCCTCGCCCATAATGTTGCGAGTGGGGGGATATTTTTCTCTGTAAGAGATACTTGTTGCAAATCATCATCAGCAATAAAGTCAGGCTTAGGCATGACAGCAACGTTTTCATCAAGTGGAGATTTAACGATTACTGACCATGCTTTTCCTTGGTAAATACCGCTAAGTAAACTATCTGCTTTCTGCCCTGTTATTTGATAACTTAAAAATAGCGGTTCACCTGCATAAACATCTGGAATAGGATTTGGTGTTGTATTAATCGTAACACTTCCTTGTTTTGCATTGCGGTGATCATGCTCAACATTTAACATTAAATTGGTCAGAACTGGTTGGCTCAGTTTAGAAAAAAGACTATTCATCTCTTTAACAAGCTCACTATGGTTGCTGATAAATTGATAACTACCGCGACCAATCTCTGCTGCCTTTTTCATAAAATAACGATTAGGGGCGCTACCCAAACCAACCGTAAATAATCGTTTATTTCCTATATTCTTAGCTAGCTCTGAAAAGATTTCTGCTTCATTCCCCACAGCACCATCAGTTAAAAATACAATTTGCTGTAGCTTTTTATTTTCATCAATATATTTATTTTGCAGCTCTTCACCCTGGGTATCATTTGTCTGAGTTTGAATTTTAGTTTTGTAATAGGTACTTACTTTTGGTTTAAGTGCTAAATTCAAAGCAGATTTAATCTCAGTTCCGCCTGTAGATTGTAATTCTGAAACAAAACGCCAAGCCTGTTGTTTATGTTTATTATTTGCGCTTACAGGTGCAGAAAAAAGTTGCGTAGGATATGAATTAAAAGCGATTAATTGAAAGCTGTCATGCTCAGTTAAACTGCTAAGTGCATACTTAAACGCTTGCTTAGCTTGATCTAACGAACTACCCGCCATAGAACCTGAAGTATCTAAAATAAAAGTTAATTCACGCGGTACTTTGACCTTGTTTTTATTCTTGCTGTTCGCTAACGACTCTGGCAAAGCTCCGGGTAAAACCATTAATAAGCCATAATGTTTATCGTGATACTTTTGTTGAAAATTCAATACTTGCGGTAAATCTTGCTGTTGATATTGCCAAGTTAATTTAAAGTCTTTATTCATCGGCTGCTCTACTAATTTAAGCGCATAATGCCCAGTTGATTTTTGTGTTGAAATGAGCGAATGATTAATACTGTTGACTTGATCTAACACGGCACCAGAGAAAAGGTTAACCGATAAATCAATCGTTTGATTAGCGACTTTGGTTTGATAAGCCAAATCTGGCAAAGCTTGGTCAGAGAAAGAATCATCAATGTGATATGCTTGCCCTGAACGCGAGTTTTCACTTGGCTCAGCTGAACTTGAATTTATCATTCGATTAGGTTGGTACCTTGGCGTTATCGCCATCGGGAAATGTAAACTAAACTCCCCTGCTTGATCATCTACTTTATGAAAGTTTACTTGTTGGAAATAAGTCAGCTCTACTTCCACCGTTTCATTCGGTGGAATATTAGCAATATGCGTAGTAAATAAATTAGGTCGATGTTGCTCAACTAAAGCGGCTTTCCTGCCATTTTTTTTGGCTTTATTGAACGTTTCTCTTGCTTGTTTTTTTTCTTGAATCTCACCAATAATAACCCGTTCACCAACACGCATAATCAGTTGATTGATGGCTGAATCATCAGGTAACGGAAAAGCATAAACGCCATGCTGCCACTGCTTACTCGCGTTGGTAAATTTTTGTTTAACTTTCACATTCGCGACAATGCCATTAATGATTATATCTACTTGGGTTTTAAGCTGTGGTGCTTGTAAAAATTGTTTACTGTTACTTTGCTTAAACAACAATGTACCGCTACTTACGTCATTTAAATTTACCTCATCCCAATTGGGGCTGTTGACTTCTGCATTATTTAAATTCGCGCTATTTTCTATTTCGTAAGCGTTACTTCCCATAGAAATAAAAACGCCTGCAACATTAATGAAAAGCACACCAGAAATAATAAGGGTATTGATAAAAGTCGGGCTGAATTTCATGCCGTTCTCCAGAAATAAGAATAAAAAATAGCCGAGTTATCAAAATGGATATCAATAGTGATATCACTTATTAACTAATATTAATTAGCATCAGTTAATATTGATAAGCCTAGATAACGACAACTCGGCAAGAGGAGGTTTAAAAATGCGTTATACCAAATAAAAATGATTTATTGGTATTACTCCATCTTTTCAATGGCTTCGTCGTGGTGTGTATGGGCAAAAGTTTGTTCTATTTCAGTAACTTGCTCTACTTCAGTTAACTGTGCTGTTTCATTCACTTGCTCAGCTTCAACAACTTGCTCAGGAGCGAATAATTGCACATCAACACGACGATCATTAAAGTCACTGTTTTTAGTGCGATTTACTTGCAACGACTGAGTTTCACCAAATGCTTGGGTGTGAATATCGTTTTCATTAACCCCTAACTTCACGAGCATTAATTTAACTGACTCAATTCTTGCTTTTGAAAGCTTCAAATTACTCTCTTCACTGCCACTTGAATCTGAATGACCGGATAAGTTAACTGACAACTCAGGATTTTCTTGCATCATCATTGCTAAATGATTGATTTGCGGCTCATAAAAAGATTCAACTTTTGATGAATCAACATCAAATCTAAGATTTAACTTGAGCTGCTCTAATTGCTCAGCTTGGCTTAACATATTGTTTGAACTATTTGCTGTTGACGCTAATTCTTGAGTCAATTGTTGTTTTTCTTGCTCACTTTGCATTAACAAATTCGCTAAATTTTGTTTGTCATCATTAATGGCTTGCATTGCTAAATTGTTTTGCTTCAAGCGTACATCAGCTTGTTCAATCAACTCTTGTCTATCGTGTGATTGACCGATAAGCACACCAACAGTGCCAGCAACCACAGCCCCAAGTGGACCCGCAATTAAGCCACCAAGAATAACGCCAGTGCCAAAACCAATACTTTCACTGGTATTGTCTGTGTCTTCAATTGCTGTTGACGCCATAACAGGTGCTGTAGCTAATGCTAAAATGATGCTTGATACGATTAATTGTTTTTTCATGGTGATACCCTTTTCAATGTTTTGTGTAGTGTTTTAGTTACTTTTGTAAGTAGTGTTTAAGTTCAAGACTGCCTAACTGATTCGTTAAATTGGCTTAATCTTGTTTACGGAATCTATTAAACAACAGTGAAATGGCAAAACAGGGGTTGAAAAATGGCAATGTGATGAGCAATTGTGGCAAAAAAATGGCAATTGCGGTTTTGCTCTTTTTATGTGAGATTTTATGGTAGATAATGATTTTAAGTTAGTTGCTAGCAAATCTCAGCCGCAACACACGCAGTTACACTCACAGAAATACACGCAGAAATAAACGCAGAAACAGAAGCCGTAAACAGGACACTCAATGAGCCGAACTATAGCTATCGTTGAAGACGATACCTCCATCAGAAAAAATTACACTGAGCTATTGCAAAAGCAAGGCTATAAAGTGCAAGCCTATAGCAACCGTAAAGAAGCTCAACTTGCCCTAACAGAAAAACTACCTGATTTAGCAATAATTGATATTGGCTTAGAGGATGAAATAGATGGCGGTTTTATTCTTTGCCAAGCATTACGGCAACTTTCTAGCTCTCTGCCAATCATTTTTTTGACTGCACGTGACAACGATTTTGACACGGTAAGCGGTTTGCGCATGGGCGCTGATGATTATTTAACTAAAGATATTAGTTTGCCACATATGCTCGCCCGCATTGCCGCATTATTTAGACGCATTGAGGCCAGCCATAAACCAACACGTTTAGAAGATAACATTGTTAGTGGCTCAGTCACCTTGTGCCTTGAGCGTATGTTAGTACATTGGCAACAACAATTAATTGAGCTAACCGTAACCGAATTTTGGTTAGTACACTCTTTGGTAAAAGTACCAGGGCATGTAAAGAGTCGCCAGCAATTAATGGAAGACGCTAAAGTATTTGTTGATGACAGTACTATTACCTCACATATCAAACGTATTCGTAAAAAGTTTATTCAGCTCGATGAAAACTTTGACTGTATTGATGCGGTTTATGGTATGGGTTATCGCTGGAAAGCAGATTAATTATGAAACGTAATCGCGATCCTGCTCGCTCTGTTTTTCCTTTTAACCTTAACTTAACTTTCAAACCTAGGTTTGGCTTACGTAGCAAACTATTTTTGTTATCGTTATTTTTATTTGCCATCCCGTTATTAGGTTATCAATACGTATGGGAAATGGAAAAATATTTACGTATCGGTCAAGAAAAAACCTTAATGGGCACAGTTCGCGCAGTAGCAACGGCACTACATGAACGTCCGACATTATTTGATAAGCAAGCTAGCTTTTTACCACAAGTGCAAAAAGGTAGAGATTTATACGCTTACCCCATTGTTGATCCTATCCAACTTGATGGCCAGTTAGATGATTGGCGAAATCAACAGCGCGCGTTAAATTATCAGCAAGATTATTTACTTGAAGGAGATGATTTTTATCAGCCAGAAAGCCTTTCTTTTAAGCATATGGTTGGCATTTACCAAAGTCACCTTTATGCTTATTTTGACGTAACTGACGATAGCATTGTCTATCGCCCCAAAAATAGTTTACGTATTGATAATAATGATTTATTACAAATTGCCTTTATCACTCCAGCAGGTGATTTTCGTCGGTATATAATCGCCACCAAAGCACCGGGTTGGTTAACCGCATATGAAATTGATATCAGCTCAGGGCTTACCTCAACACTTAACCCTGCGCAAAACTCATCAACGACTTATGGAGGAAATAAACCGCTAGCGCCAGAGCCTAGAATTCAAGGAATGTGGAGTGAAACCGAACAAGGTTATACTATTGAATTACGTTTGCCATTATCAATGCTTGGCAGCCAGTTAAGTTTTGCCATCTCAGATATTGATAACAATTCAAGCTCAACGCAACGTATTACCATAGGTACTTCAGCCTTTGCCCAAGCAGATCAATTAGGCACAGTATTATTACCCTCTCCTGAAATTGAACGTATTATTAAAGGTTTAGATCACAGTGAATCGCGTATTTGGGTGGTAGACAAACACGGTCGCGTTTTAGCCAAAGCAGGCGATATTAAAAACTCAGATGGCTTGTGGGGTAAAATGACACAGCCTGCCTTAGCGGATACCTGGTATCGACCATTGCAAGAACAATTGTTAGCGATATATAACAAAATCTTAACTACACCACCTAAAGATTTTAATGATCAACTTTATGACGTCGCTCAGCTTGAAGGTAGTCATTTAACCAAAGCGTTAACTGGTGAAAGCGGTGCTTCATGGCGGTTAACTTCCGACAATAAAGCGGTTATTTTATCTGCGGCTTACCCCATTTACAGTGACGGCGAAGTACAAGGCGCGGTAATTGCTGAAGAAACCACAAACGGTATACGCTCTTTACGAAATCAAGCCTTACAAAGTTGGTTTAATATTATTATCGCGGTAATGGGATTAGGCACTTTTGGCTTGTTTATGTTTGCTTCTCGAACCTCAAATCGTATTCGCGCATTACGTAATCAAACAGAGCAAGCGATTGATGAACAAGGTAAAATAATTCAAGCGATACCACTGAGTAAAGCCTCTGATGAAGTGGGTGATTTACAACGAAGTTTTGCTTTAATGGTGCAACGCTTAGGACAATATACACAATATTTGCAAGGGATGTCGGCGAGTTTATCGCACGAATTAAGAACCCCTGTTGCCGTGGTAAAATCATCTTTAGAATCATTAGAGCTTGATTTACCCGCCAGCCAAGACAACGTATACATGCACAGAGCTAAAGAAGGCGTTAATCGTTTATCAACTATTTTAACCTTAATGAGCGAAGCAACCCGATTAGAGCAAAGTTTACAAAACAGTGAGCGAATTGACTACTCTATCGACGAAGTTGTGCGTGGTTGCGTGCAAGGTTATCAATTAACCCAACCACAACAAGAATTTGATTTAGTTATTGATTTGGTAATTGATTCATTTGATCGAAAGGAAGTAGAGAAAACGGTAAATCCCAATCTTTCAACAAGTTCTATTGATGCTACAACAAAAACAATTAAACGAAAAAATTGGGTTAACGGCGGCCCAGAATTACTCGCCCAACTGCTTGATAAATTGCTCGCTAACGCAGTTGAGTTTGCCGCTGAAAATACCATCATAGATATAAGGTTAAGTCGTAAAAATGATCTGTATATTTTAACGATAAGTAATATTGGTGAATTATTACCTGAAGCGATGCAAGAGCGTTTATTTGATTCTATGGTGTCGGTGCGCAAAAACAACCAATCATTTTCTACCACTAAGCATAACGAAATGAGCCCGCAACAACAGCCTCATTTGGGATTAGGCTTATATATAGCGCAATTAATTGCACAATTTCATCAGGGTAAAATTGAGATTATTAATAATGAAAGTGCAACTGGTGTTGATGCAATAGTGACAATTCCTACGGTTAAGTAAAAGCGCATAAAAAACGCCCATAAAAAAACGCTTACATTACGGTAAGCGTTTTCAGTTTTTCAGTTTTTCAGTTTTTCAGTAATAATAATTAGCGATTAATATATCAGCTAATAACTAAATCAACTTAATTTTAGTTAACTCAACTTAGAAGTCATATTCATAAGATACTTCAAAGGTAACCCCACGAGTAGCACTACGCATTAAAGTATCGTCAAATTCAAGTCGTTTAGTTTGATCTAAAATGTTTTGCACTTTAAAGTTCAGCTTAGACGAGAATGTTGGGTAGTAGGTATACACTAAATCTAGTGAGTTAAATGGTTCTTCATAGGCATCACCTTTGCCATCAATACCGGCAATGATAATACGCTCAGCAAACACGTTGTAAGCAAGTGTCGCACTGTGATTTCCATTTGGTGCATCCCAACCTAAGTTCATATTCACTACCCAAGGTGAGTGACCTGTCATCGCTCTTGTTGGATTCGTGATTGTAGTAGACACGCCTGTTTGGTCTACAACACTTTGCGTATCGATATTGATTTCAGATTCACTTACCGTGAAGTTACCCGATAAGAAGAAGTCTGAACCATGCATACCCGCAAAGCTACCTAAGAAGTTAAAGTCTTTTAAGAATTCAACTTCAATACCATATAAATAACCGTCTTCAGCGTTAGCAATTCTGATTAATGGTGGACCATCTTGTGCTGGCGATTGAACCGCTTCAATAGGGTTAAGCATGTCTTTATAGAATAAACCAACCGATAAGTTATCACCGCTTTGTAAGTACCATTCCCAACGAAGGTCATAGTTATCAATTGCTGTGTTAGTTACGCTTGGCGTACCACCAACTGGGAAACCCGTTAATGGATCAATGTAAGTTGCTGGCGCTACTTCGCGAATATCTGGGCGAATAGTTGTTTGCGCAAATGAACCACGAAATTGCATGGTTTCGCTCATTACATACGTTAAAGCTATTGCACCAAATACATCGTCATCTTTATAAGTTAGTGCTAATAAATCTTCATCTGTTGGTGCTGAAGGTAAATCAAACTGACCTGTTGCTGGGTCTAATGGGGCAACAACTTGGCTAAATGTTTCATAACGTAAACCTAAATCAATACGCCATTTTTGGGCGATAAAGAAGTCGGTATCAATGTAATAAGCATCAACCATTTGGCCTGAGTAATAATCATCACCTGCAATTGAAGTATCACGGGCAATAGAATCGTTACCTGATAACGGCTGATTTAGCATCACATCTTCAGTTAATATCTCATTCATTTGATAGCCAGTTAAATCAAGGCCGTCAAAAGCAAGAGTATTAATATCAATACGTCTTGCTGTAGCATCACGTGTTTTTTGAGTAAAATTACCACCCGCGGTAATTTCTAACTCTACGTCGCTAAAGTGAAATGGTAATGAAAAATTAAAGCCGTAGTTTTCAACATTATCATCTAAGTTTTGGTAGCTATAACGAGACGCTGTATTAGCATTTCGTAATGAGCTTTCGTTAATAGGGTCAAATATTCCATCTTCTGGTTGACCGTTTGCTCCATCAGCTAAAATATAACGTGTTGAAATATTACCTGGCGCATAACGGTTAGAGCGTGCATCAGAGTAGAACCAATCAAAACCTAAGTTCCAGAACTGAGAAAAGTTATGTGTACCACGAACTTGGTTAGAAATCATTTCACGTTCTTCGTAAATAACCACACTGTCGCGTAAACGTAAACCATCACTAACAGTTACGTTGTTACTGTTACCTACTTTGTCGAGAATTTGGTCATTTGTATCATGTAAAATCAACGAGTTAAATTCTAAACGGTGATCTTTTAAAATTTCTAAACCAAAATTGAACATACCAGAGAAGCGTACATTATTGGTTGTTGAATCAATTTGATCATAACCACGTACCATAGTCCAACTATCGTCTTCGCCGTCTTTGCCTTCTTGGAAAGTAAAGTCTTGGCCTTCATACATTTCTTGTACAAGCCATTTATTATCATAAGAAACGGCACTTAAAAAACCTATACTAAAGTCATCAAAGTCGTATCTATCACCCAAAGTGACATTAAAGCCAGTGTTTGGATTAATGCTTGTTTCTTGTGGTTCATAATTGCGGTTCATTTGCGCCGCAATTTCACGGTTATCTTGTTGTGACAAATCATTAAGTGATTCGTAATTTCCCCACAATTCTTTCAATGGTGCAGGTGCTGCGCGAGTACCGTCATCTTTACCGTACCAATCATCGCTGCCACCATCGTAGGTTAAGCCACCATCAAAGTTGTTAGTATTGCCACCAAGCTTACCTTGCATGGTAAACACAAAATCACTTGGAATACTTTTCAAACGTATATCAATGTTACCACCACCAAAATGCGCTGGCAGGTTAACTGAGTAAGATTTTTGTACTGCTAATGATTCAACAATAGACGATGGAAATAAATCAAGCGGGATAACCGTTCTAGTTGGGTCTGGGCTTGGTACCGCTGCGCCGTTTAATTGTGTGCTTGAATAGCGCTCACCTAAACCACGAATATAAATATATTTACCATCAACCAAAGTAACACCTGTTACTCGTCGTAATGCCGCTGCTGCATCAGAGTCACCGGTACGTGATATTTGCTCTGCACCAATAATGTCGGCGATAAAAGCTTGATCACGACGCTCTTGCATTACGGCACTCGCTGTACCTTTTAAGCGACTTGCCTTAACAATCACTTCTTCTATGGCTGCATCATCTGCAGCATCTGTTTCTGCCGATGTAGCGGCATAAACTGGGCTGATTGCTAAACTTGCTGCAATGGCAAGACTTAAACGTTTCAACGTTGTTTTCATGTTGACCTCATTAACGAAGATTTTACTGAGTATTAGATATAAGGAAGAGAGATAGAATAAAAAAATACCGCTACTAACGTTTAACCTTTTAGGTAATTGTTAGTAGCGGCTTGGTCGGTAAGTGTTAGTCTTCTAACCCTACAGTCCAGTTTTTAGTCCAATCATTATCTTCAGAAACGGCACCTATGTGGTCAGCATTATCAAAGAATGCATCACCCGCAAAGTCTTTCGGTGTTGTAGTATCTATAGTGTAGATACCGTCAAGTACCGCGCTCATTCCTGCTGCTGTGCTGTTATCAGAGTTTTGGTTTAGTACCCAATCTTGAGTGTCTAATATTTCTGTACCGCCAGCATCTTTAGCACTCTTGAAGTTTTCTTCACAAGCAAATACTGAGTTTGAAATAACTGTTTCGCCAGCAATTGCTTGGTCAACCGTTACTGAAGATGCACCACCTTCAATTTCAAAACATTCACCCATGCCAGTACCGCCAGTTACAACAAAGTTATGTAATTGTGCTTTAGTACCTTCGCGTAAATAAACACCTTCAGAGTCTTTATCTGTTGCAGTAAAACCGTTACCAATAATAGTCATGTTAGCAATGGTTGGGTTTGATTGTTTAACTTTATTAGGCGTTGAACCGTCATTATCAGCTTCAATTGCGCGGTTAGCTTCACCGTCATTTTCTGCATGTTTAACTAAAACATACTGCATTTTACCTGTGTAGCCGTTATCCCAATCAACACTGTCATCTTTGTTACCAGTAAGTACTACGTATTTAGCATTTACAGCACCACCGAAGAACTCAACACCATCATCAGCGTTTTCATGTACTTGAATGTATTCAACTGTTGTACCTGAGCCAACAGCACCAAACGTAATACCGTTAAGTTCGTTATCAGGGGCAATTTCATAACCTGCATGTTTAACAACTACATAACGTAATGTACCTGAGTTGTCTGTATCATCTGTACCACCGAACACAGCACCTTCTTCAACACCCTCAACTTGTAGAGCACATGCACTGTCATCAGTAGGACACTTATTAGATACACCATTACCTAATAATACGATACCACCCCACTGACCAGAGCCTGTTTCAGCACCAGTAAGGTCTTGACTAGAAGTAAAAGTAATTGGCGCCGCTTGAGTACCGTCCGCCTCAATTTTTGAGTCACGGCTAATTACTAAATAATCCTCACCTGAACGACCGTAGATAGTTGTACCTGGTTCAATCGTTAATGTTGCACTGTCAGCTTTATCATTACCAATAAATACCGCACCATTTAATGCGTATAAGTTACCCGCGGTAAGCGTTAAGTCACTTGTAATTGTACCGCTTAATTGACAGGTTGTTTTAACACCATCAACAGAAGTAATAGCCGCAGTACCTGTTGGACAACCTTCAGTTTCATCTTCAGCTGGTGCAGTTACAACACCGCCACCAAAACCAAATGCCCAACCATCACGCCAATCATCACTGCCATCTAAAGCACCAACATAATCAGTTACATCAAAGAATGCATTTTGTGCAGAAGCATCTTGACCAGCGCCAATTAATGGAGAGTTAGCATCAGGGATACCTGTAGAGCCGATTAATATAGAGCTAAGTACTTGGTTTGACGGTTCAGCCGTAAACCATGTTTCTAAATCAAGTAAAACACTACCGTCTGCCGCTTTTGCATCTTTAAAGTTTTCATCGTTGGTACATGCCATAATAACGCTTTGCATAACTGTTTTACCGTTATTGGCGTTATCAACAGTAACCGAAGAAGTATCACCACCTTCAAGCTCTAAACACTCGCCCATTTCACCTGAACCAGTAATTACTGTATTAAAGATTTTAGCTGCTGTACCTTCACGTAAGTAAATACCTTCAGACGCTTTATCTGGTGTATCGAAGTTATTACCAATAATGGTCATGTTTGAAATAGTAGGGCTAGATTGTGGTTCTTTACCTGGGTTACTACCGTCATTATCAGCTTCTATTGCGCGGTTAGCTTCACCAGCATTGTCAGCGTGTGCAATGTATACATGTTGAAGCATACCTTTGTAGCCGTTATCCCAGTCAACACTGTCATCTTTGTTGCCTGTTAATACTAAATGCTTAGCATTTACTGCACCACCAAAGAACTCAACACCATCATCAGCATTAGCATGTACTTGAATGTAATCAACTGTTGTACCTGAACCAACACCACCAAACGTAATACCGTTTAATTCGTTATCTGGAGCAATTTCAAAACCTGCATATTTAACAACAACGTATTTTAAAATACCTGAATCATCTTCCCAATCAGTACCGCCAAATACAGCACCTTCAGTAGTACCTTCAACTTGTAAAGAACAATCACTACCGTCGCTAGGACATTTGTTTGATGGTGCATTACCTAAAATAACTAAACCACCCCATTGACCAGCACTAGTTGCTTCACCTGTAACATCTTGAAGTGATGTCATAATAATTGGGTTAGCTTTAGTACCTTCAGCCATGATTTTTGCATCACGGTGTATAACAACGTAATCGCTACCTGATTGACCAAATAAAACAGCACCTGGCTCAATTGTTAATACCACATCGTTTGCTGCATCACGTGCTTTTAATGTTGAACGTGTTTGCGTTGCAGCAACTGAGCCACCCACTTCAAGTGCACCACTTACTGCGTACATTACAGGCTTGCCACTAAGGCTTGCTACAAGTGTTGTGCTTTCTTCAATTTGACCATCAAGTACTTGAACTTGAACATCATAACCAAGACTATTTGATACTTGCGTACTTAACGCTGTATTAGCCTTACCTGGTAATGCTGTTGTATCGCCACCAGTGCCTGTGCCCGTACCTGTATCAGGATTAGTCACATGTGTATCACCAACTGAGTTGTCTGATGATAAATTAATGTCGCCACCGCAGGCTGCTAGGCCTAAAGTTAACGCTGTTGCTATAACACTGTGTTTAAATAATTTTGTAGTTTGCATTTAATTTGCTCCGCAGCAATTAATGAAAGATTAAATGTTACTTACTCAACACCTGCTTTTGTTAAGCTCAGTATTAATGGGTAACAATTGTTCATATAAATAAATTTGACTACATACTAATGCGAATAAATGACAGAAATAGTGAAAAAATATTACCGTTTAATGTCAGTAATATTTCAAATAGATGACAGTGAATTTGGTGGTGGGTACAAAAAAAGCGCCGAAGCGCTTTATTTAAAAGGAAGTGATGAAATTTTTAAGCTTATAAAAGTTAAATGCTTTTTGAAAACCTAAGAATATAGTTACACTTTCATAACAAGTTATAAATTATAAGTTGTAACCAGTTTCTTCATGTTCAGATTGATCTAAACCGTTAACTTCTTGCTCTTCTGTTACACGTAAACCACTGGTCATTAAGCCAACGAGTTTAAGTAGAATATAAGTAACAATAGCGGTGTAAATAAAGGTAGAGAATATACCAACAAGCTGAACACCTACTTGCTCTCCCATAGTGCTAATGCCTTCGGAAAAACCATAACCACTAAACATACCAAGCGTAGTTGCTGAGAAAACACCCGCTAATAAAGTACCTAAAATACCACCTACGCCATGCACAGGAAAAACATCTAATGAATCATCAATATGCAATTTATGCTTAATATAAAGCGTTGCATAAAAACAAACAAAGCCCGCACTAATACCAATAACTAATGCGCCACCAGGACCAACAAAACCAGATGCAGGAGTAATAGTACCTAAGCCTGCAACCATACCCGTAACCGCACCTAACACACTGGCTTTACCAAATTTTTTCCATTCAATAGCAGCCCAAGTAAGCGTACCTGCAGCGGCTGAAATATGAGTAACCAGCATCGCCATTGATGCATCACCACTAGCGGTTAATGCACTACCACCATTAAAACCAAACCAACCTACCCATAGCATACCAGCACCAGTAACTGTCATTGTTAAGTTATGTGGCACCATAGGAGTTTTAGGAAATCCTCGACGTGGGCCAACAACCAATGCAGCAACTAAAGCCGCTGTACCTGCGGTAATATGTACCACAATACCGCCAGCAAAGTCATAAACACCCATTTGTGCTAACCAACCACCGCCCCATACCCAGTGAGTAACAGGCACATAAACAGCTAACAACCAAAAAGCACAAAATAATAAAACAGCAGAAAATTTCATTCGCTCGGCAAAACCACCAATAATTAGCGCCGGGGTAATTACCGCAAATGTCATTTGAAACAACATAAATAAGCTTTCTGGAATATCCCCCGATAACGCATCTTTAGTAATGCCATGCATCATCATTTTGCTAAAGTCACCAATGAAGCCGTTACCTTCACCAAAAGCTAAACTATAACCAACGACTAGCCATAAAACCGACGAAATAGAGCCGATTGCAAAACATTGCATTAATACCGATAGCACATTCTTTTTACGTACCAAGCCACCATAAAAAAGTGCTAAGCCTGGTAAAGTCATTAATAAAACCAATGCGGTAGAAGTTAAAATCCAACCAGTATTGGCACCATTGAGTTGCGCCCCATTAAGTTGCATCTCGTCAGCCCAAGCTCCACCTGACATAAGTAAACTTATTAACGTTAAACACAAAACCACTGCTCTATTCATAATCATTTCCATCATAATTCATTCAACAATTGCGCTAAGCAAAGCAATAAATACGCCAAAATATAACCCTTTAGTTTTCAGTCAACTAGAAAACCAAGGCATTAAAAAAGTGCTTTATTGCACCAAAAAACAACAACGCATGCAAAGTAAAGCACACAACCGGTGCATCCACCAAAAATAAAGCACAAAATAAGTACAAAATAAGTACAATGAATTTTGATCTTGTTCAACTCCATTAAAGATAGAACAAGGTAATAACTACAGTTAATAACATAAGTAAATAGAAGAGACTTGCCTCTGTGATCGCCATTACCTACAATGGCAACATAACGTTAATGGCTAATCTCTGATAAATATTGGTAATATATGAACTCACAAGTAAACTCATCTACCCCCTCAACAACACCTATCGAAATAGCACCAATTATAGAGTTTTTTAAAAGCCTACAGGATAAGATCTGTTCGGCGTTAACTGATGCTGACGGCTCAGGCGAATTTATTGAAGATAACTGGAAACGAGCAGAAGGTGGTGGTGGCAGAACACGTGTTATGACTAACGGCACAATTATAGAGCAAGGTGGAGTAAACTTTTCCGTTGTGTCGGGGGATAAGTTACCGCCCTCAGCTACTGCACATCGTCCAGAGTTAGCAGGCAGAACATGGCAAGCCTGTGGTGTATCTTTAGTTATTCACCCTAAAAACCCGCACATTCCAACCTCACACGCTAACGTACGTTTTTTTATTGCAGAAAAAGAAGGTGAAGCACCTGTTTGGTGGTTTGGCGGTGGTTTTGATTTAACTCCTTTTTACCCTAACGATGATGATATTAAACACTGGCATCAAACCGCATTTGATTTATGCCAACCGTTTGGTGAAAACGTGTATAACGATCATAAAAAATGGTGTGATGAATACTTTTATTTAAAACACCGTGATGAAACCCGTGGCGTTGGTGGTTTATTCTTTGATGATTTAAACCAGTGGGATTTTGACACCTGCTTTGACTATGTTAAAGCAGTTGGCCAAGGTTTTATAGATGCCTACGTACCTATTATGCAACGCGGTAAAGATATTGAATATGGTGAAGCAGAACGTCAATTTCAACTATATCGACGTGGACGCTATGTAGAGTTTAACTTAGTGTTTGACCGAGGCACTTTGTTTGGCTTGCAATCAGGCGGCAGAACCGAATCAATCTTAATGTCGATGCCACCATTAGCGCGATGGGAATATAACTTCCAAGCTGATGAAGGGAGTGCAGAAGCTAAGCTAGCTAATTATTTAAGCCCGAAAGATTGGCTGGATGTTTTAAAGTAAAGCTTTTGACGTAAGGTATCAATTCAAAAACTGCGTAGGATATCAATTCAAAACTGGATTCCCAACAAGTAACTTCGGGAATGACGAAGCTTGGCTTGTTTTAGTTTAGCTTGATTCGCTTTTTACTTCGCCTTCTTGCTTTTTTACTTTAGCGTGCTTGTGACATGGTTAATGAGTATCAAACGAGTTCCGTCATTCCCGCGTTGTTTTGGCGGGAATCCACATGTTTTTCGGTTTACTTTAGCGTGCTTTGTGATCTGGTTAATAAGTCTCAAACAAGTTCCGTCATTCCCGCGTTGTTTTGGCGGGAATCCACAGTTTTTTCACGAATGACGAAGCTCATTTAAGCCCGAAAGATTGGCTGGATGTTTTAAAGTAAAGCTTTTGACGTAAGGTATCAATTCAAAAACTGCGTAGGATATCAATTCAAAACTGGATTCCCGACAAGTAACTTCGGGAATGACGGTGCTTGGCTTGTCTTAGTTTAGCTTGCTTCGCTTTTTTACTTTAGCTTACTTCCCTTTTTTAGTTTAGCTTACTTCGCTTTTTAGTTTAGCGTGCTTTGTGGTCTGGTCAATGAGTATCAAACCAATCCCGTCATTCCCGCGTTGATTTGGCGGGAATCCACAGTTTTTTCACGAATGACGAAGCTCATTTAAGCCCGAAATATTGGCTGAATGCTTTAAAGTAAAGCTTTTGACGTAAGGTATCAATTCAAAAACTGCGTAGGGTACCAATTAAAAACTGGATTCCCGACAAGCAACTTCGGAAATGACGGTGCTTGGCTTGTCTTAGTTTAGCTTGCTTCGCTTTTTTAGTTTAGCTTACTTCGCTTTTTAGTTTAGCGTGCTTTGTGGTCTGGTCAATGAGTATCAAACGAATCCCGTCATTCCCGCGTTGTTTTGGCGGGAATCCACAGGTTTTTCACGAATGACGAAGCTCATTTAAGCCCGAAATATTGGCTGAATGCTTTAAAGTAAAGCTTTTGACGTAAGGTATCAATTCAAAACTGGATTCCCGACAAGCAACTTCGGGAATGACGGTGCTTGGCTTGTATTGTCTTGGCTTGTCTTGGTTTAGCTTGCTTCGCTTTTTACTTCGACTTCTTGCTTTAATTTTGATTTAGCGTGCTGTTAATGAGTATCAAAAGAATTCCGTCATTCCCGCGTTGTTTTGGCGGGAATCCACAGGTTTTTCATCTAAGTGCTTCCAAATGGCTCGGAAAACCTTATTTAATAAAAGCTAAGTAAATATACACTAAGCTACCATTAAATAAGACTCTCCTCCTCTTCCATTTTTAAAACTAGCCTTTGCATTGTTTTTTGCTTTACGTTGATACGAACCTTTGCCTTTTTTTGCTTTAACTACCTGCATTTTGTAAACCTTTGAAGTCACTAAAGCGGCTAAAAAGTTATTTTTAATTTCACCTCTGCCTAAGTCTGTTGTTGCAGTTGGTTTTTTCTTATTACTCATTACTTTTCCTTTACTAAATTATGAATCCGGTTATTAACAATTGTATGTTTTTAAACCGCTATGGGTTATTAACTGCGGATTATACGCTTTATTAACGAAAGTAATAGAAATATAAACAACATAAAATCAAAGACCTACAACCCTCTTTAATACCTATCCTCTATAACAATACTTTTTTTATTTAATGGCTAAGGGTAAACTGATTAAAAGCAAACAGTCACTTCCTTATTTTATTTTCAACCAGCATTCCACAAGGACTATTCTCAACATGATAATTCAACAGCACAGCCAAGATATAGAAACCCCAACAGGTACTATGCGTACTTACGTTTATCGTCCTCAAGCTGATGGTAACTACCCTGCTATTATTTTCTACTCTGAAATTTTTCAACAAACCGCACCTATAGCAAGAAGTGCAGCGATAATGGCAGGTCATGGATTTGTAGTGCTTGTGCCTGAAGTATTTCATGAGCTAAACCCTATTGGCACAGTACTCGGATATGATGACGCTGGCAAAGATAAAGGCAATCAAGACAAATGGACTAAGCCATTAGAGCATCACGACAGCGACACCCAAGCTTTAGTTAGCTTTATTGGGCAACAAGACTATTGTACTGATAGCATAGGCACCATGGGGGTTTGTATTGGGGGGCATCTTGCTTATAGAGCAGCATTAAACTCAAATATTCTAGCGGCTGCTTGTTTATACGCAACTGACATTCATTCAGGTGATTTACCAAGTGATGAAGGTAATGATTCTTTAACTCGCACCAAAGATATAAAAGCCGAATTATTAATGATTTGGGGTAAACAAGATCCGCATATTCCTGATGCTTGGCGTATGTTAGTGCACAACAATTTATTAGTTTCAGGTAACGTGTTTTCATGGCATGAGTTTAATGCCTCACATGCCTTTATGCGTGATGAAGGTGAGCGGTATGATCCGCAACTTGCACTAAGAGTTTATGGCATGGCAGTTGAGTTGTTTAACCGTACATTAAAATAAATTATTAACAGTAATGAGTTCAAGCTTGGTGTTGTACTTCTTAAGTATCACCATGAATTAGGGGAACACTTGAGTAACAGATCCGAAAGCCCAGAAGGATGCCCGATGTAGCATCCTTCTGGGTTCAGTCACCACTGGGGCAAAATATCAACAACAAAAATAGCTGTTATTAACTCCTAATACTAACGCTTAATATTAGTGCCTAAAAAAGCAAAAAACCTATAGCGTGCTGATTTTAGCTAATACTTTAACCACTAATGCTTGTGCAGTTGCTTCATTATCCGACTCAGCATAACAACGTAACTCAGGGGCATTACCTGACGGGCGTAAATGAATAATGTCGTTATTCGATAGGGTAATTCTTAAGCCATCGGTAACATCTGTTTTAAGTACACTGATCTCATCAAAACCTAGCAATTTGATTAATGCATAAGGCGCTTTACTATAAGCGGCGATATACGATTGGCTTTTTTCAGTTGCGAAGTTTTGTATTCTATCACTCGCTGAAAAGCGTAATGAACAAGCTTCAACTAAGCTAGAAATGTTACCTGCCTCAATACTTGCTGCCAATAACATAATGGCTGGTAATACTGCATCACGAGTTGGTAATGCTTTTAATTCTTTACCGTTAATAACTGTATCTGAGCCTAGTAAAAATCCACCGTTGGCTTCAAAGCCAGCAACTGAATTAAAACTTTTAGCTAAACGTGCAAACTCTGCAATTACATATGGTGAGCCGATACGAGTACGGTCGACTTGTTTAAAAGCATTCGATAACTCTATTGATGTATTTGAACTTACAGGCACCGCTAAGGCGTCTACACCTAAAGCTTTCGCGCATAACAAACCTAAAATATCACCGCGTAACCAATTACCTTTTTCATCGGCAATTAACGGTCTGTCGCCATCACCGTCGGTAGAAAATATTGCATCAAATTTATATTGTGCAGACCACGCTTTGGCTTTGGCTTTGTCTTCATCTGACACAGCTTCAGTATCAATAGGAACGAAAACATCGCTACGCTCAAGTGATGTAACAGTTGCACCAAGTTTTTCAAACAGCGGTTGATATAAATCCCGACCAGCACTTGAATGCTCATAAATACCGATATGTTTACCGGTTAAAAATGGTTGTTCAAATAGTGATAAATAACGGTTTAAATACTCTTCTTCTGCGGCTTTATCAGTGATTAACTTAGTCAAAATAGCAGGTTCATTTGCTACAGATAAAGATTCAAAACTAGCAGTGCTATTTAAAATAGCTTGTTCATCTAGTTTAGTGATTTCGCCATCAGGTCGATAAAACTTTAAACCATTACGGTCGAACGGAATATGACTTCCCGTTACCATAATACAAGGGATTTCACGTTGCATAGCGGCATAAGCTAATGCAGGTGTTGGAATAACGCCATAATAAAGAGTTGTAATACCCAATTTATTAAGGGCTGCACTACAAGCTTGTGCCATGTTGTAACTACTTGGACGATTATCCACAGCAATCGCTAATGTAGTAAAACTAAATTCGTTTTTAATTGCCTCAACAAAAGCAACCGCAAATGCGGCACAAACATCAGGGGTGAATTGCTCAACCAAGCCTCTAGCACCACTGGTGCCAAAAGCAACGCCGCTCTGTGCAAGTACTTCATTGGTAGTTAATTGCGTACTAGCTAATTCGGTCATATTTACTCTTCCATTTACTTAATTTTTTGGTGTTACGATTCGACTAATTAAACCTTGCCAATTAAATTAGCAAACAAGGTTATAAGTAAGTAATGCTCTATTTAACTCTACCGTAGCGATCTTCAAAGCGTACAATATCATCTTCGCCTAAGTAACTACCTGACTGAACCTCGATTAATTCAAGATCAAGTTTCCCTGGGTTTTCAAGTGCATGAACAACACCAATAGGAATATATGTAGATTGGTTTTCTGTAAGTAATATTTCTTTATCACCGTTTTGAACCAGAGCAGTACCAGACACTACAATCCAATGTTCGGCGCGATGATGATGCATTTGCACCGACAATTTTGCCCCTGGTTTAACAGTAATACGTTTAACCTGGAAGCGCTCACCATTATCTACAGAGTCATATTTACCCCAAGGGCGATATACTTCACGATGAATTTGAAACTCTGGTCGCTCTTCAGCTTTAAGCTGATTAACAATAGTTTTAACATCTTGCACTTGCGACTTTTTAGCCACTAAAATTGCATCTTTAGTTTCCACTACTACCACATCGTCAAGACCTACAATAGCAACTAGCTTTTCTTGAGCATTTACATAAGTATTCTTACTATTAGTACTTAACACATCACCTTTAAATACATTGCCATCACTGTCTTTATCTTCAATATCCCAAAGTGCAGACCAACTACCAACATCACTCCAACCACAATCCATAGGAACAACAACAGCTGAAGATGTTTTTTCCATTACCGCGTAATCTACAGAATCGTCAGGACAGGCTTCAAAAGCTTCTTTATCTACTCGAATAAAATCTTGATCAGGATGGATTTCAGCCATAGCTTTTTCACATGCTGCATATATGTCAGGACTATGAGATTTTAATTCAGCTAAATAGCTAGATGCTTTAAACAAAAACATACCGCTATTCCAATAAAACTCGCCACTGGCTAAATACTTTTCAGCAGTTGCTAAATCAGGCTTTTCAACAAATTCATTTACTACAAAGCCAGATTCAGCCCCGTTATTAGCGGTTACCGTATCGCCACGTTTAATATAGCCGTAGCCGGTTTCAGGCGCTGTAGGTACAATACCAAAGGTTACTAGCTTACCACTTGCAGCATGTGCTGCGGCTTTCTCTACTGAAGCACAAAAAGCGGCTTCATCTTTAATGACATGATCAGCAGCTAATACAAGTAATAAAGGATCTTCACCACCTTTAACTGCATTTAAGGCAGCTAAAGCAATAGCCGGTGCAGTATTGCGGCCAACTGGCTCTAAAATAATACCGCTATTTTTAATGTTATTCGCACGAAACTGTTCAGCTACTGAAAAACGATGTTCTTCATTACAAATAACAACTGGCGCTTGATGCTCTATACCAGACAAACGCAAAGCGGTTGTCTGTAACATAGAATGTTCACCTGTTAACGTTAAGAACTGCTTTGGAAAAAGTTGACGAGATAAGGGCCACAAACGAGAGCCTGAGCCACCAGCCATAATTACGGGTAATATCATTGTAAAGTTCCGTTTATTCTATTACGAGGAATATTATCGTGATTGTAACACTGAGCAGCGAATTTATTAAGCAAGCTTTCTTTGTTATTTCTAATAATATTGTTAAAAAATATGGTAGTACATGGCGTTTTACTTTAACTTTAGCAAGAGTTTGAAATGTCACATGAATACACTGTATTCATTAGTGCAATATCATAATGTAATACCAACAGGATTAATTAAGTGAGCAATTTTTAATGAGGATAATTGTTCAAGAACAAGACGCTTGATTAAAAAATAACCAACCATTGAAATAGAAAGCAATAATGTTATTGGATATTTAAGCCATTTTAAAAGATCACTTAATCTTTTGGGTTGGTATAATACTTTAAGACACAAACAATCTACAAGGGTTTAACTTTGTCACAATCCCCAAAAAAAATTCGCGATGAGCAAACCATTAAAGGCTTATTAGAAAAAATGCCTCCGCATGTTGCAGAGAGTTTTAACGATGAACAACTCACGCATTTATTTACGATCTTATGTTCTCGAAGTTGGGGGAAGCATACAATTGATTTAAGAGGTACTTTTAAAATTCCTTTGTACAAATGGCGATTTTATTATGTATTTCTAACAGGTCGAAATCATCGAGATTTATCAAGAAAGGAAAAAGAATTATCGTTAGTCACTAAAGGGGTTGTGGTGAGCGTATTTTTATTAATTTCAACCTGTATGGGTATCCTCATACTCTATCTCCTGAAATCAGCACTAGGAATCGACATACTTCCTAATTTTTCATTGGGCATTTGGAGTTGGTTTAAAAGTGCATTTGAGTAACTAGCAAACTAACTTTTTAGCTTTGTTAAAAAAACAGCCTATTTCAAACAATATTTTCGATATAAATGTGATGACTTTATATTCTCATAATCGGGATTATATTTAAGTTGGCTACACAACAAATTCTCTCTGTTAATAGCTTTAGCTGACTTAAGTACATGCTCTAATACAAAATATTGCTTAGTTGCTATTTCAAACTGCTTGAATAATGCAGCCCTTTCTTTACCTGATAATTTATCCCAATTTAATAACCATACTTGTATAGTGCCTTGTGTTACTAAATCAATATAAGGCCCTACAACAAGCGCTTGTTGTATGTAATATTTAGTATCAGCATTATAACCATACAAATAGTTATTTAAGCGTAATAGATCAACCCAAGGATCTGGCCATATTGATCGCAACTCTGTCGCTAACAAATACCACTGATGAATGTCTTGTAATTGCTCTTTATCCTCAAACCCCATATCAACACCCCAATGCTTTATTCGTCCTAACATATGGACGTAATGAGGATGAGTGGGGTCTAACGAATGTGCCTTTTCTATAGAATTTAAACCATGCTTGTATTCTTCAAGGTTTCTAATGCTTTTTTCACCTGCCCAATCATTCAATGAAAACTCTGCATTAAAGTACCAAGCATTAGCTACACCACGAGTAAAGGAATACGTTAAACCATATAAAGTCACTAAAAGTAATAAGCTCAAAACGACATAATGTATCGACTTATTATTAAAGATATAGTGTGATGATGTTGCGGATGTGTGCATAAAAACTCAATGATTAACTTTCAAACAAGCTAGCGGTAATATTGTAAGGGTTTGCAAAAAATAGTTGGTGCGCTTTTTCTTCACCAAATAAAGCTGTAATTTTGCTTCTTGCTTGGCTTAGCACTGGCGGTCTACGTTTAAGGTTATGCGCATCACTGGCAATAATCTGAATCAAGTCTTGTTCAATATAATTAAGCGCTAACGCTTGGCATTCTTCACCAAAGTGTCCAGTAATTGAACTTGCGGTCACTTGAAACCAACAACCTAATTGTACAAAAGATTTAATTTTATGAGGTGCTTTTAGTAAGTCCCGATTTCTTTCTGGGTGAGCAATAACCGGAGTGATATTATTCTTTTTAAGGTATTTAACCAACATATCACTTCCTGCAGGAATATGACTATGTGGAAACTCAAGTAACATAAATTGTTGACCATTATATTGGCCATACATAGGTAGTTGTTTTTTTGCTAACAGAGTTAAAATTTCAGAATCAAGCCTTACTTCTGCAGCAAAAGCTAATGCGATATCAATACCTAACTTTTTGACTTCTGCTTTTAAAATATTAAAAGCAGTGTCAATAACAGGTAATGTATTTTCAAATCGGCCCAGATGCAAATGTGGAGTAAGCACAATACGTGACACCCCATCATCGGCCGCTAATTTAATTAACGCTAACGCTTCATCCATATCTTTTGCGCCATCATCAATACCGGGCAAAATATGGCAATGTATATCTATCATCCGTTTTTATTTAAAGTCCGCGTGTCATTTACTGGTGTAAGTTCATCGCCATAAGAGTATTCATTGTAATAACCATGATAAGAGTCAGATTGTGAGGTTTTGCGAGTATCTACCTTATTTAATACTACACCGGCAATTTTAGCACTAGCTCGGACTAAACGTCCTATACCTTCTTGTGCTACACCAATACGGGTATCATCACTTTTCACAACGTAAATAACTGCATCTGCTTGTTGCGCAATAACCAAGGCATCACTCACCGACTGAACTGGTGGCGTATCAATAATAATACGATCATAGGATAACTTTAATTCTGCTAATAACTCTGAAAATTTAGGTGAGGATAATAACTCTAACGGATTAGGAGGGCGTTGCCCACAAGGCATAACTGTTAGGCCAGAAACTTCATCATGAAAAATACACTCACTAAATTTTTCAGTACCTGCAATTAAATTAGCTAAACCTGGCTGATAAGGAGGAATATCAAAGCGTTTACAAACGCTAGGTTTGCGCATATCTGCATCAATTAAAATAGTCCGTTCAACCTGTGCTAAAGCAAAAGCAAGATTAATCGCTGTTGTTGTTTTCCCCTCTCCCGGTACCGATGAAGTTACCTCTATGGTTTTACATTCCTTATCAAGCTGAGTAAGCACAAAGCTAGTTCGCATTGTTCGCACCGACTCTGCGAATTTTTTACCACTTTCATCAAAGAAATAATGCAACATAAAGCCTACTTTTTTCTTAAAGTGTATTAACGGTAACAACCCTAACATACGTTGCGATAATTTATTCTCTACATCATGTGCATCTTTGAAGGTGTCATTTAAGGCATCAACCACAAAAGCGATCACAACACCAAAACCAAGAGTAACAATAAAAGCGAGTATTACAATAAGTGGTTTATTAGGCGTTGTAGGGTAAGCAGGTCTAAAAGCACGATCAGTAAAACGAGCAACAGCAGAATTAAAGTCACTTGTTACCTCTGTTTCTTTTGCACGAGAGAAAAAAGTATCATAAATTTTTCTATTGGTTTCTACCTCACGTGAAAGTTTCCTATATTCATATTCTTTCGATGTTACAGTTTGATATTGTGCTTTGATTCGAACAAGCTCTTCTTCAAGTGCATTGATATTACGCTCACTAGTAGTCAGCTGCTTTTCAACCCCCGTAATCAACTTATGAACTTGATTAGACAAATTATCATTAACTGTGATTAATTCAGCCTGAGCCGCAATCATTTTAGGGTGTTTCGGACCGTATACTTGACTTAACTCTGATACTTTCCGCCCTACAATCACTAATTCTTTTTTGACATTTTGAATTGTATTATGAGAGGTTATTTCAGTAATCGTTCCTAACATATCTAAGTTATCACGCCCATATTCATTAATTACGCGTACTATACTTAATAATTTGTTTCTAACATGCCTTTCAATAACTAATTGCTTAGAAGTTTGCTCTAACTCATTTGATATTAACCCTACAACACCCGACACCCCGGACATGTTCGACACATCAATTAGGTTTTCACGTTCGCGGTATTCCTGAAGTTTAGTTTCCGACTCATCAAGTCTCATTCGTAAACCAGATAACCTTGTAGTTAACCAACCTGCTGCTGTCTCTGTCATACCTATTTTTGCTGCAAGATTTTGGTCAATATAAACCTCACCTACTGTATTAGCAACTAAAGCAGCCAATTGAGGATCACTACTTTCAAACGTAATATTTACTAATTGCGTTTTACGCACAGGACTGATGGTCAATCGACTTAAAAAGCTCTTAACTAACAGTTGCAGCACCATATCACTTTCTTCCTCCCCATCTAAAACTACTTCTTTTTTTTGAGGCAAGAAAGGGATATTACTTTTTACATCTTTAATAAACTCTCTAATAGCCGAAGGTTTCCCAATGAAGTCGGGGTGATTTATTAAATCTAATTTTTCTACAACAGCTTGAGCTATTTTTCTTGATTTTAAAACTTCAAATTGAGTTAGGTAATATTCCTTCCTGTTTGAGTCAAGACCATAAATCTCTTCGAACGAAACAGCTTTAACTTGATCAGCTTCAATCAGTAATGTTGCTGTAGCTCTGTAAATTGGCGTAATATTTAAAGCGACAATAGCTGCAAATATTGATACTGCTAAAGCCAAAAAAATAATGCGCCATTTATTTTTATTGATCACCGAAAAATAATGCCGTAAATCAATAACTTCTTCAGAAGTTGACTTAGTTAAATCCAATGATGAATTGCTTAAACCTGAAGATGTATTAGGTAAATCTTTATCTGCGTTAATCATAGTAAGAACTCAAAATAAATAAACAAAAATGAAATGGATGAAATTTAAAAAAATCTTTGTCCAATAGTTATGGTATCACCAGCATTAACATTATCGTCAAGTGAAGCTTTTTGTTTTTTACTCTTATCTCCCTCTTTAAACAATGAAATCTTATTATCATCCGCACGCTCAGTTAATCCCCCAGCAAGAGCTACTGCTTGATTAATGGCCATACCTGGTTGGTATGGGTACCCCCCAGGCTTTTTTACTTCTCCATGAATATAGAAAGGCCTATATTCAACTACTTGAGCATAAACATTAGGACTAACTAAATACCCCCCCTTCAACCCATTTTCAATAAACTGCTCAACTTGTGTTACCGTCAAACCTGCAATAGATATTTCCCCTAAAAAAGGGTAATTTATTTTACCACTATTACCCAGCAAGGTTTCAATAGTTAAGTCATCTTGACCAAACACCTGAATAGATACCTTATCGCCAGGACCTAATATATAAGATTCTTGTGCAAACGAAGTAAATGATAATATTAATAACAGTACTAAATTAATTTTTACATAAAGATTATTCACAAAAACCTCTTACAAAGAAAAAGTGAAGTCTAAACCTACGATACTCGTATCATAAATCATAATTTCATCAGTAGAGTCATTATCTGTATACTCAACAAATAAGGTTACATCAACCCAGCGTTGAAGTTCATAAATAACATCCACATAAATATTATTGGTTTTATCATCTCGCCCGTTACCTGAGTAATCAGTATCTAAATACCCTGAATAATCATCATTAATAAAACTGTAATTCATATTAGTGGTAACTTTTTCATTCCACTCATGCTTCCAGCTTGCACCATAAATACTTTCAATTATATAATCTCCACGCCCATCGGGGTCTTTTGCTGCTCTCGATGTAACCAATGATAAAGCAGTATATGTTAAAGGTTTCCAATCAACATGACCTTCCCAACTAACCCCTTTAAAATCTTCACGGTTGGAATCAACAAACTTTTTCTGTTCTTGACCAATTTCAAAACTACCTGAAGTTAAAGCCGTAGCCTCCCATTTCACCCCAAGTAACACAAAGTAAACATCGGAATCTCTTGAAACTAACTGGTTTTTATCGTAACGAATTGTACTTCCTTTAATACGAAAGAATGCGTCTGTATTAGCATTGGTAGTATAGAAAAGTGTTGACCCCAAAGTAGACTCATCATAACTACGGTATTCAGTATATTCTGTAAAATTAGTATATCTTTTACTGTAATAACTACCTAAAAAGTCTATACGAGCACTGGATGCAAGGCTTCCATATCCGTATATTAACTGACCAAATTGTCCAGTATATTGTATGGGAGCATCAACAATATCACCTAAGCCTTCTGTAATACCGGTACCACGAGGTTCGACTTGACTATCAAGTTTGAGCGCCACATCAAAACGATTACGTGATCCTGCCTCAAGATGGGTTTTAAATCCTATGTAACCGGTAAGATAATCATCATCAGAACTATCTACATATGTGCCTGACTCCCCCCCTAAATCAAATTTATAATTATTTATACCATCATCTAATAGAAAGCTAGCTGCTGGAGCTAAGGTATAAATACCACTTCCCGTTGTGTTACTGCTTTGACTAAAAATATTGTTATTATATTTATATCCAGTGTTAATTATTGGAGTAATAGCGATACCTGAATCTGTTGTATAAGCTTCAGGTTGCACAGCAGTAACGTCGCTACTAAATACTGCGCCCGAAAAAAGACACAAAATAATTTTATTTTTCATAACTATCCCTTTTAAAATAACATTAATTTTAACTAGTTTTTATTACCGAAATATGGCTTTAGAAAGTTCTCGACGCTTTAAAAGTTTAGGTTGGTCTAATTTTCTAAAATATAAAATGAGCCACTTTATTAAATATCAACATCCGTAAACTTACGGGGTATAAGCGTAATCTAACAAATATGGTCGTAAATAATTAATACTATAAGACTTGTATATTACAAATTAACTGGTATGAAAACTAAGCTAATGCCCTTTATTTTCAATTTGTTAACTTAATTATATTTAAGTGTAAGTTTAACAAGTGTGAAACTTTATAGATAGACATAAGTGAGTGAATTTCCTCAATTAATAAAAGGATAAGCACTGATAAAAAAAGAACCTTCCCATTATCGCATATACACTTTAACTTGATAATTGAATTTTTTTCACCCCTTTTTTAACTATAAGTTAATTATTCATTCACAATAATTAACTCTTTAAATTCAACATGATTTAATGAGTTGATATTAGGATTACGATACATGCCAATTTTAAGATAGTGCTGGTAATTATTTAGCATATTCTTCCCATTAAAAGTTTTTAGTGCATCATCATTTAGACTAAATATTAACTCGCCATCACTATCATTACTCCAAGTAATATTAAAAGCGTAACGATTCCATTTTCCTTTATTAACAGGAAACCAAAACTTTTTATTGCCTAAATAATGAATTGTCATCCCAAATTGATTATCTTTCTCTTCAAGAAACAATCCTATAGGAGGAGAGTTTTTTGGAAAACCAGACCACGTCTCACCTAATTGAGGATTTGGTTGGTCATGCCATTGAGCAAAAAGCCACCATCTGTTTTTCCCTTTATCAGCCAAAAAATCATCAGGGATTAACATATCAAAACGATACGTTATTTTATCTCCTACAACATAAGGAAAGTTGACAGCTAGCTCCGAACGAATACCACCAAATATTTTTTCTTGTTCTGGAGTTAAAGTAAAAGTAACACTATCGTTACCAACATCCACATTATCTAGTGGAGCCTCTAAGTGCATAAAAGGCTGTAGTTTTGAAGCTGATAAAGCTGCAGATACTTCAGCTAGAAAATTAGCATCGTTAACTAAAGCAAACCATCCTTTTTCATTTGGCTTATTCTGCTCAGATGAGGTGCAAGCAAAAAGTAATACCAATATAGTTATAAAACTAATAGGCCCCCTAAGAGGTTGATACTTTCTCATATAGTTTATTCCACTTTGGTAAAACAACATGTGATGTAAAGTTATCTGCATAAAATGCTTTAGCATTATGACAAACATATTCATTTTCTTTATCATTATTCAATACACGAGTTAACTTGTAGTACATTTCTTCTACATCCCCTTGATTAAATAAATATCCTGTCTCTCCTTCAATAATCACTTCAGGAATAGCACCAACGGGTGTAGAAATTATTGGAATTTCACAAGCCATCGCCTCAATAATAACCATAGGTAAACCTTCATTATATGTTGGTAAAATCATTAATTCACAATCGCTTAAAAGCTGTTGCTTTTGCTCTGTATTTATCCAACCATGAAAGGTTATAGAGTCATTTAACTCTAGCTTATCTACTAACTCATGAACCTTATCATTTTCACCGCTTCCACATAAATGTAAATGATAATCTATATCAAGTTTTGCAACCGCATGAATTAAATCATAAATGCCTTTACGCTTTATAAAAGCGCCCAGAAATAAAATATGTCCTTTACGTCGAGTTGCGTGGACTTTATCTATATCAACATAATTATTTATAACAGCAACACTTCGACCAGATATCGACTTTAGATAATCAAACCAACTATCAGATAATACGACGAATTCATCTACATTTTTAATTAACCAAAGCAAAAGAGTTTGAGTAAACTTTGATCTAGATTCAAAATAATCTTTAAATTCAGAACCGTGCAAATGTATGATAGTGCGATTATTGAATAATTTTGCGATTGAAACAAAAGTTAGTTTTCGCCAAAAACTCCCTTTGTATGACATATGACAATGTAAAATCAGTTCTTTTTCCTTTATAGACAACCAGATGAGTTGCAAGCTTGCCTTTAAAAATAAAAATAAATCACCTACTTTCCCAGCCCCCTGGTGCGACTTAATGCGAGTATGTTTCTTATCTGCAAATAAGCCATTGTCTATATAACCCTGTATAACAGAATCTATCCCGCCCTTACTACAAGTACCTAATGTAACTATATGTTTCACAAATCAGTTCCTTCATATTTGTTTTCTATGGAATTACTAGAGCCTTTATACGAAATTATCTTACTTGGATTACCAACCACAACAGCGTTATCTGGAATATCTTTTGTTACCACTGCATTAGCACCCACGACTACATTGTTACCAATAGTTATACCACCTAAGACACAGGAACCTGCGCCTAAATAAACATTGTCTCCAATAACAGGGAAATGACCATTTTTACCTGCAATCGTAACAGAATGAACTATTGTAAAATTTCGCCCAATGACGACATTTTCACCAAACGTTGTCGCAAATACATGCCGTATGCAAAAAGCTTCTCCAATATCTGCTCGATAATTTATATCTGAGACAAAGACTCTTTTGTAATAACTAAACATAAATTTAGGAAAAAAGCGTAACAGAGGATTGCTATCATAATGTTTGGCAAGTCGCATCCAAAATGAAAACTTAAACCCTTTGTTAAATAGTAAGCTTTTTATAAATAAACCTATAGTAATATTACCATGGTACCTATATAAATCTGATTTAATAAGCTCACTAAATTTAAGAGTCATGTTTAATTACCTCATTGATTAATTCATAATATTGGGAGGCAATAATTTCCTCTGAAAAGTCTTTAGATCTCTTTATTAGGGTTTCTCCAGTAACTAAAGGGTCAAGTGCTTCTTTTATGATGATCTTTGCCAAAGATTCACTATCTCCTACTTCAGCCAAACGACCATACTTACCATCAATTAAAATTTCTGCAGGCCCGTAATTGCAATTAGTAGATACTATAGGTAGACCAAATGACATAGCTTCCACAATAACATTACCAAACCCTTCCCAAGCGGAAGATAAAACAAAAACATCAGCTTTTTTATAATAGGTTTCAACGGCATCACTATAACCAACAAATTCAATAGTCTTTTCTAAGCCATACTCTGCCACTAAAGACTTAACTTTATTAAATTCTTTTTTATCTGTGGTGCCACCAACGATATTAAGATGTACATTCTGTTGTTGTTTAATTATTGATATAGCCTTAATCAAGGTTGAGTAATCTTTTTGCGGGACAACTCTGCCAACAGCAACCAGTCTCAAAACCCTAGCACTTTCAATATTTTTAATTACTTGCGTTTCATTTTTTTCATCATTTTCATTTTTAAGTCCTTTATTAAAGGAGCCATTAAAACGAACAGGATTATAAATGGTTAACGTTTTCGAGGGTTGTTTCAATAAAAGGTTAACCTGCTGCTCAAGACCTTTTGATACACACAATACCTTGTCAGCCAGCTTATAAACCCAACCGACATAAAACCTTAAAACTTTCTTTTTTGAGTTCGATTTAAATTGCCAATGTTCATTCAGTGCAGCATGTTCACTTACAATAACTGGCACTTTATATCTTGCTATCACTTTTGATAATAAACATGCAGCATTAGTATCGGTATACGCTGAAATAACTACATCTGGCTTTTCTTTAGTAATTAGTTTTGCTAATGGCACTATCGAGTTAAGAGTTCGTGAGGCATTTAAAGAAACCACTTCAAATCCTAGCGATTTAACATGAGTAACGTTATCGCCTTGTTCACTATCAACAGCAAAAATAATGGTAATAGGGTGCGTTTTACTTAACTCGCGAGCCACTGAAATAAAAACTTGCTCAGCGCCGCCAAAGCCAAGCTTTGATATCCTAAATATTATTTTCATTTTAAGTTCTCGATTTACAATAGTTTTTTAGCTTGACTAAATGCCTATGTATATTTGGTATGGCTAAGATCATTTTCTTGCGTAATGGGATTTTTTTATCAAAACAAGAGCGGACGGCAAGTTTTTTAGTATCAATAAAAACCGCAAAAGGTATTGATATTCGTTTATTTAACTCACAGTGACAGCGGTAAATAACATAAAACACATTGATTTTTAAATAGCTAATTTCTGGTCGATTATCATTAAGTATTTGGTTATATAGCATTAACATAGACTTTATATAATCAGGCTTCATATTTCGAGTAGCGCCAGCGGCATTATCACGATAGGCATATAACGCTTTATCTATATGATAAATACGCTCACTTTGCTGATATAACTGATACAAAAAAATCATATCTTCACAAAAATTTACCCCGGCAGGAAAACGTAAATCACCTAACACTGTTCTTTTCGTTATTCTTGCCCAAGAATAAAAAACAGATTTAGCGAATATATTACTAATAACATCATCAGTATTTAACAGCCCAAAATTATTATAAGTAAACATATCAGGGTTTTTACTTAGATCGGCATTGACTGAAAACTGCCTAAAACCAATATCGATAATATCAGGTGATTGTGAATTAATTATAGAAAAAACAGACTCATAATAATTATTAAATAATAAATCATCTGCATCTACAAATGAAATGTATTCACCCTTACTTTGCTCTATGCCGGTATTACGAGCAACACTAACGCCAGCGTTGGTTTGCTCAATTAAAATAAGCTGTTCTGAGGTTAATTGTGAGGCAAAGTTCTGCTTAATAATTTCAACGCTATTGTCTGTTGAACCATCATTAACAAGTATAACTTCAACGTTATTTGGTATTTCATAAAGTACTGATTGTATTGTTTCAACAATAAAATCTTTGGCATTATAAATGGGAATTATTAGTGATAACGTTATCCTCATTATTTACTCCCTAAGGTGTGACGAATATCTAATACGGTTTGGCGAGGCTTAAAAAACACTTCAAATACTGACACACTTGCTATTTTAAATATGTCACGGGTAGGTTTAAAAGCGCTATAAATTAAATAGTCGGCAATAAAGTAAGATAACACCGAGATAACCGCCGCACCTGTAATACCTACAACAGGAATGAGTAAATAGTTAGCCGTTAAACTAAAAGCAGCTACCACTAACGATTTAATCAGTTCGTATCGCATTAATCCTTTTAAAATTAATAACCGAGAAAATAATGCCGCTGGAAATATAAAAACCCACTTCCATGCGATAATAGCAAGTACGTCTCCAGCTCCTTTAAAGCTTTCACCATACAGTAACTCTATAATAAAATCGGCCATAACTGACACTGCTAAACTCATGACAAAGCCAAAAATAAACAATATTTTAATAAGACCTTTTGTGAATATAACTTCATCAGTACTGTTATTATCTATTCTTTTAGATAAAGCCAAATAAAAAGTCATAGTAATTATATGCCCTAAAAACACAAGCTGAGTTATTAAACGGCTTGAGGCGCTATAAATACCTACTTCATACTCACCTAATAATTTAGCAATTAACAAGATATCTGCCTGCATAAAAACAGGAAATAACGCTGCAGCGGCTAATAGGGGTAATGCTTCGGTAAGTAGCTTCTTTACTAGCGTTAGATCAAAGTCTAACTTGAATGGCTCTGTTTGCTCTTTTAAATAAAAACGTAATAACATTAAAAAATGAAAAAATGTTTGCACTGGAATAAAAAGTATTATGTATTCATAGTTATAATCATTTAACAGCGCCCAAGCTAAGTAAAGTAAACCTAATAACCTAGAATATACTGCCGAGGTGCCTATTTTTTTTGGTTGATTTATCGCTTGAAAATACAGTTTAAGCACAGTAGCTCGGCTAAAATATGTACCCGCTATTACCGCTAAAAATATAATGATTACATCTTTTTCGATGCCATTATCACTCAACCACCACAACACAAAAAAAACTATGACAGAATGGACACTCCAAGCTAAGGCTTGCAGAATAAACACTGTTGAAATATAGCGGCTGTCTTTTGGAGTACGGGCAATATCACGTACAATAATATGGTCTAAACCTAAAACAACTGTAAAAAGCAACATGGCTGTAATAGCTTGAACTAAACTCAGCTTACCTAAACTTTCTGGGCCAAATATTCGGGCCACTAATATAACGCTTAGCAAGCCAAACATTATCATGGTTACGTTTTCAACCGCGTACCAAGCCCCTTTTTTTAAATTGTATTTAACAGACATAATTATTCTTATTCTTTATAGGGATACTCATACAGAATATTAAAAGTAGAAAAAACCAGAATGCGTTTTGCGGAACCAGAAAAATGCTCTCCGTTATGCCAAAGGTGGTTATAAGGCAGAATAGTGAAATTAAAATTGAGCGTTGATTACGATCATCCATTTTTAATAAGTTCAAGAGTATCGTATATAGAAAAGTAATAAACATAAATAAACCAATAAGACCCAACGACAGAACAACATCAACAAACCCCCCATCTGAGCCAGATAATTTCTCTACCCAATTTAAATTTGTTCGTGCTAGGTCTGTAAAGTAGATCTCAGAATAGTCGTCGTGCCACCACACTGATGCATAACCGAAGCCCATAACAATTTTTTCTTCTGCATGATAAAGCATTGTTTTCCAAAGTATGCCTCGCCCAGTGATAGCCTCATCGGATAAGTTATTATAAATAAAATCTAAGATATCAATATGAAAAATATAGATCTGGATAAATAAAAACAGTAAAGCCCAATAACCAACTCGACTTAACGTAAAATGAAGCCATGCTCGTGTGCTATCAGTTATTGATATAGTTAAATATCCTGCGGATATAGCTAATATAAAAGCGATTATTGAAGTTGTTGAGTTTGTTAGTAGCAATAAAGATAGTGACAATAATATAAATATTTTTTTGAACCTAAGGACATCTTTTGAAAATAGCAATATTATTGTACACAAACCTAAAAATTGACCTGTCGTGTTTTTATGATGATAAATGGCAACAAAACTAGAGAGGTTACTACTCGGGGATAATATTAATGAAATAAACACTAATACAACACATAATAAAGCAACATCTCGTAATACTCGAAATATTGTATTTGGGGAATATATCTCCGATATCAATAATGCGGTAAAGAATATAAAACATTGAAATAGCGTTTCAAGTCTTACAAGACCAGCCCAATTAGACCAATAACTTGACATAAAACACCAGGCTAAAATCAAAAGAACGATATTAGATTTACCGAACCTTAGACATAGCGATGTGATGTTGTTATAGCAAAAAGGTAATAAAAACATGACTGATAACAACCAAATTGAACGGCTGCCTAATAAAACAAATATCATAATCGAAACTATTGCATATAGATAGGCAACGAGAGCCCTGCGCTTCCATGAATTTATATCGATTAGGTAATTCATTTTTCTGCCAAAAATAAGTGGTTCATAAATACGCCTGTTAGCCATTAGCTTTTATTGTTCAAATTAACAAAATTAGACAATTACTTTATATTTTCTAATTAGTACAATTTAAAAATGTGATTTAAAATGTCAGCATTTTTGGTGTTAATATTTATTTAATAGCCAATAATCAAACGACTATATTCGGCTAAAATAACTTTCATTATTTTAGCCGTTAGTACGCAAGTCACTGCGAAAACAGCAAAAGAGTAACCTGTTATTATAAAAAATCTAGCAAGATCTCTAATAAATCAACCTGCATAAGTGCCCGTGTAATAATAACGCTTTATCTTTTTAAGATTATTGAATCCTACAAATTACTCACTCGGTATAACCTTATAACGATCTAAGTAAGTCAATACACAACAAATGGGGCCCAATCACTTTCTGTTTAATTTTTGACCTTTAAGTTCAATGTATTTATAAGTTATGTTTGAGATATAAATTGTTATGAGAATGATTAAAATAGCAAAAAAAGTATTTACTGGTACGCTGCCTAAATTCATAAAGTACGAATCATTAATTCTTAATACCATTTCAGTGTTTGTTAATTTAGATAGTACTTTTAATATACCGGAAATATACATAAGCAACACAAAATGAGTAAGGTATATGGAATAAGATAGCTTTCCGGCATACTGGAATACATTAACTTTTAAAATTTTGGAAACTGCTCCGCATTCAAAGGCAAAACACAATACCGTCACTATAAATAATATGGTGGCTAATATAGAGCGGTATTCTAGATCCGACTGTACGATAAGTATTATTAATAAAATCAGTAATACCTCAATAAAACCTCCTAATATATACGGTACTTTGAGGTGTGAAATCTTACAATAAACAACATAAATTACAGCTCCTCCAAAAAAGGCAGAAAGCCCTCTAAGTACACTCCCTACTAATATATGTGAGTCAAAGTACATTAATAAGAAAGCCATCATTGAAATTACCAACCAGCTTATTACCTTATTCGATTTAAACGCAACAATGCTAACGAACAATAAAGCATACATATAAAATTCAATACTAATACTCCATGAAGGCCCATTAAAGCTATAAAGCTCCGTGTATGGAGTCCAAGCATGAATTAACATTAAATTAGGTAAAATTTCTCCTATAGCAAACTGATGTGCTAAAGGCTCACCATCAAAGTTTATAGATGTATATTTATAAATTAAAAACTTAGCAAGTTGAAAGACAAATACAAAAATAAACATCGTAAAATGTAGAGGATAAATCCTGAAGAACCTTGCTTTCATATAAGACTTAAAGTTCAGGTTTTTTCTGAAACCATAGCTATGAGCAAGCACAAAGCCACTTAATACAAAAAAGAACTCAACGAAAATACCGCTTCCTCTAAAGAAGTTAAGCTCTGTAAATGTCCCCACAAACCGCATGTGAAGTATCACTACACATAAAGCACATAATCCCCTAAAAGCATCTAATGCCTCAAATCTTTTATTCATATTAAACACCAAAACTAAAAACTAAAAATGCTTATTGTATTTACTCTTCAGAGTAATCATTAAAATATTTTCATTGATAATAATATTTTAATTGTTCGTGTTTGTTAGTAAACCAATTACTTTATCCGCTAAAATTTCATTCACGACAAATAGCGAACCTTCATCTGATAAGTGTCCATAATCTACTTGGAATAGCTTGCCACTGTTAACTTTGACTCGGCAATAATACTTGCCAGTATTAAGTCTGCATAGCTCATCTATTAATGAAATATATTCTAATTTCGCGTCTGCAAATCTATTTTTCATTATTGAATCCAATTCAATGAGTGTTACATCTAATCCTGCATCATTAATAAAATTTTCATTACTAGTCCAGTGAATAGGTTTAATCATTACTTTTGGTAAAGATGGCTGCCACTGAGGAAGAGGTCCTATTAATAAAACAGATTTTACTCCAGCTGATTTTATTTTTGTAACTATTTCAACCCACTGTGTTTCATCATGAGCCATACTTTGAGCAAGAATAACCAATTGCGGTTTTAGTTTGTAAATGCTTTCTAAGGCTAGTTTATTTGAATGTATACAAGACTTCCTAAATACAGCCATTTTCATTTTTGAGTCATTCAAAGATGGCTTGCACCCCGCAGACGTTTTCTGATAAAAGGGGATGCCCATTGGTTTTAATAATGTTCTAAGCCCAAGCGAAAGCGCCTCAGCATGAGAATCGCCCCATAAAAACACGCCTCCTTCACCTTTAGAAGTTAGGCAAATAGGGGCTATATTCAAATCGTTATTATGAGTCAATGAGGTGTAGCTATTACATTTCAACCAATATGAATCAAATCTACCCTTCTCAGAGCTTGCAATAGTATAAGTAGTTAAAAACTTAGCTTGAGGGGTTGAGGCACCTCTTCGTATTGATGTATCAATACCTGACTGGTAGTAAATATAACCACCTAACGAGCTAACAATAAGTAGAAAGATTATAGGTTTGCATTTTATAATATGATGTATGTTTGAAAAGTCTTTCCTAAAATTTGCTTTTTCAATATATCTGTTACTCAAGTAACCAAATATTATAGACAATGTGATGCCCAGGTAAACAAATGTTTCACTCAGCGAAAAACTATAAATAGCGACAACAAATGGCCAATGCCACAGATAAATAGAATAAGACCACGCTCCTAGACATTGAAACACACGGTTATTAGTAATTATGCTATTACTTCGATTTGCTTGAATTATTAAAAATGCCCCTAAGACTGGAAATAAAGCTAAATAACCAGGCCAAGCATCCTCTTTAGAGATATAAATATAAGACAGCACGACTAAAATCATACCGGTCCACTCTACTAGTTTTTTTCTGTTTTCTCGAAGGGATATAGGATAAAGGCAAGCAACACCTCCTATCATCATCTCCCATGCCCTAGTTGTTAATAAATAATAGGAAGAATTTGGCCATTTAAAGGTGGCTATAACACAATAAACAAACCCTAATATCGCGCAAATTAAGACTAAACCTTTCATCAAACGGACAGCCATAAATTTTTTCATTATGACAAGCAATAATGGATATATTATATAAAATTGCCATTCAACAGATAATGACCAAGTATGTAAAAGCCACTTTTCATTTGATGCAGGACTAAAATAACCTGACTCTTGCCAATAAACAATATTAGAGAAAAATAATATACTACTAGTGACATGTTTGCCTAGTGACTCATAATCAAGTGATGTGAGATAAAACCAGCCAAAAATAAGCATAACGAAACAAAGTAATGCTAATGCAGGAATAATTCTATTGGCTCTTGCAACATAAAACTTTAAAATTGAAAAGTTTTCTTGTTCTATCCCTCTAAATATTATACTTGTCATCAAAAAGCCCGAGATAACAAAAAAGACATCTACACCAGCAAACCCACCAGGCATCCATGCTGGATTAAAATGGAATAAGACTACAGCTATAACAGCAATAGCTCTAAGACCATTTATATCTTTTCTAAATTTCAAATTAAATTCCTCTATAATAATTTTGAAAGGGACTTTTACTAAGCTATCCGTTGAGTAAATTCAAGTAACATGAGCTTTAAAATCATTATTTTTAATAACCTATAATATAACGGCTAAACTTAGGTGTTACTTTTTTCATTACAAGCGCAACACATATACAACAAACAACAACACTTCCAACTAGTGCTATATATACAAACCAAGGGTGACTGGTTTGTAAAACATAATTAAACTTATTCATTCCCCAAAGAAGATAGGGGTGTATGAAATATATAGCAAAGCTCGTTGCTGCAACGGTATGTACAACTCTATTATTAATATGCTCAAAACGGTGTAACCACACCATAAAAAACAAACAAAAAATTATTTTTTGTAGGAACATTAGGTCAATACTACCGTATATAAATGGAGGCTTATGATAACTCCCTAGAGTACTAGAATGTGCTTGCAAATATGCAATAAAAACTACAGTAAAAAAAAGATATACTTCTTTATTCTTAAAAAATTTATATATACTCTCTCTGTTGATCGAACAATATATTCCAATAAGGTAAACAGGAGTAAAAAACACAAAAGACTGAAAAACCAATAAATTATTTACAGGCCTCTGTATAAATACAGATATAAAACTTAATATTATAATGATTGTCAACTGTACGTATTTACTACTACGAATGAACGCTATATGCAAAGGGGAGCATATAAACGTAATCATAATAAAAGTGATATACCAATACGCATTGAAGAATGCTCCTGTCCAGTAGTATTTTAATACAGGAACTAAATATTCCGCCAAAAAACCATCGGTTGTTGGCAAGAAATACCCTTCATATATATCTTTTTTTAAAAACACATAGAAAAAGACTGGTGCTATACCTAATAGAATATAAGGTATAAATATATTCCTTATTTTTTTTACTATGAATTTTCGATATTGAAATTTTTTATAAAAGACGTAATAAAACAAAAAACCTGAAATAAAAACAAATAAAAATGTCCCTCCAGAAATTATATTTACTAGTGTTTTTTCAAATGTACTTTCAAGTGGGATATTTACAAGCCCCATACTATGCCCTGCCACAATAAAAATTATAGCTATAGCTCGAAAATGGTTAAATGAATTTAAAAACACTCAGAACTCCTAAAATTTGATACGATATTTATATTTATTGATGAAAGATTTCATTGAGATAATGAAAAAATCACCTAAGCTAAGGTAATATAACGTTTAATAGCAGTAACTCTTTTGCCTTATAGAAAAGGCTATCAATGTCCCTTTTAATATAAATTAGCAGTTTTCAATAACAGTACTTAAGTAATCAATTAATTTATTCCGATTTGGACTACTTTCATCACTTGCCGGTTCTAGTTGGTCATAACGTGAAAGTAACGCTTGTAGCTCCTGTTCATCATTTGCTATGTAGACACCTTTAACCCCATCAAACTTACTGGTTGTAGATTGTTGGTGGTCATTTCTATGCTCGCCAAATTGAAATTTTCTAGCCATAAGTATTAAAGGTTTGTTTTTTTCAAAACCAGTGATAATAGTCCCCATACCTGCATGACCAACAATTACTGTAGCTTCAGATGTATATTCGTCGTATTCACTCGGCGTCAAAAAATCAACCGTTTTAATAGAATGATAATCTCCATTTGAATTTGCTGTTTGTGCAATGACATTTACTTGCTTGTCTTTTGATGCCCAATTGTTAATTTGAGTAATTAATCTGTCAAAAGGAAGTTGAGTGCCTGTAGTTACAAAAATTAATGGTTTTTTCAAAATACAGACCCCTTATATTGAGTTGAATCATCTGCGAGTTGTTCCCACTGAGTAAGCACAACATCAGCAAATTTTTTACTAATTTTTCCACACAAAGAAAGTTGCTCTGCATTAGCTACACTATCTACCCATATTGTTTTTTTAAAACATAATTTCCCTAAGATAAGACCTAGCAATCCTGGTGCAGCACCAGTAGTAATAACTACATCTGGCCAGAAACGGATAAAGATAACTATCATTTGGATAAAAGAATAAATTGCACGTAGTTTTTCATTTTTATTTGAGTCACATACTATTGCAAAGTTATTAATATTGTTTTGCTCTGGCAAACCTTTAATAGTTGTTACATATTTAACAGTTTGTGAATCATAAGCAGGCTTTAACAGCATTAATTGCTTCCAATGACCTCCTCCTGATGCTATTGCTAATACTTTTTTCATATTTTTTCCTATGAGGTTTGTTGAGTTAATACAATTAATCATTACCAAACAAGTCGCGGGTATAAACTTTAGCTAATACGTCGTCTAAACAGTCTGTCATTCGGTTCGCTACAATCACATCAGATATTGCTTTAAATTCATTTAAGTCTGTAAACACTTTTGAATTAAAAAACTCAGTTTCTTGTAGTTCAGGCTCAAATAACACCACTTCAATACCTTTCGCTTTAATACGCTTCATGATGCCTTGAATCGCTGAAGCTCTAAAGTTGTCTGAGCCTGTTTTCATGATTAAACGATATATACCAACCACTTTAGGATTCTTTTGGACAATTGCATTTGCAATAAAGTCTTTACGCGTAGTGTTAGAATCAACAATGGCGCGAATCATGTTATTTGGTACGTTTTGGTAGTTAGCCAATAATTGTTTGGTGTCTTTAGGTAAACAGTAACCACCGTAACCAAATGAAGGGTTGTTATAATGGCTACCAATGCGAGGGTCTAAGCCAACGCCTTCAATAATGTGCTTAGAGTTTAAACCATGGCTTTCAGCATAAGAATCAAGCTCGTTAAAGTAAGCTACGCGCATGGCAAGATATGTGTTAGAGAAAAGTTTTACCGCTTCAGCTTCGGTTGAGTCTGTATGCAGTATTTCTATGTTTTCTTTAATTGCACCTTGCGCTAATAATTTGGCAAAGACTTTCGCTTGTTCGGTTTGCGCACCAACAATAATACGTGATGGGTGAAGGTTATCAAAAAGTGCTTTACCTTCACGTAAGAATTCAGGTGAAAAGAATAAATGGTCGCAATTTAATGATTCTGCCAACTGCTTAGTGTAACCAACAGGTACTGTAGACTTAATGATGATTGTTGCTTTAGGTGCATACGTTAAAACATCATTAATTACCGCTTCAACAGACTTTGTGTTGAAATAGTTGGTTTCAGGATCATAATCAGTAGGTGTTGCAACAATAACAAAGTCTGTATCTTTATATGCAGACTCTTTATCTAACGTGGCAGTGAAGTTTAAAGAGTTACCGGCAAGCTGTTTATCTTTTAAACATGCTTCAAGTTCAACATCAGCAATAGGTGATTGCCCATTGTTTAATTGTTGTATTTTTATTTCATCAATATCTAAGGCAACAACTTCATTGTGCTGTGCTAATAACATAGCGTTAGATAGACCTACATAACCTGTACCGACAACAGTGATTTTCATCATCTTTCCTTGTATTACTTTATAAGTTGTATGGATTCTTACTTATGTGTTTAAAGTTGCAGTTTTACTTAATAAGCATTCTTATCAGTAAAAGATCTAAAAATGGTGTAAAACACAATTTTCACATCAAACCAAAGTGACCAACGACGAATATAATCAAGATCATACTTGATTCGCATTTCCATTTTTTCGATGGTATCGGTTTCGCCGCGCCACCCGTTAATTTGTGCCCAGCCAGTAATACCAGGTTTGATTTTGTGACGAAGCATGTAATAGTCAACGGCTTTGCGATATTGTTCGTTGTGCGCAACCGCATGTGGTCTAGGCCCTACAACAGACATACGACCTTGTAATACATTGATAAATTGTGGCAATTCATCAAGAGAAGTTCGACGTAAAAAAGCGCCTAATGGGGTAATACGTGCATCATTTTTGGTCGCTTGAGTAACTACATCTGTATTTTCAGTAACTGTCATTGAACGAAACTTCCACACTTTAATACTCTTACCATTCAACCCATATCTGTCTTGTTTGAAAATAACAGGTCCTTTTGAGGTAACTTTTACTGCAACCGCAATAATCATAAGCGGAATAGCAATAATAGTAAGAATAATGCTAGACAAGACGACATCTTCAATGCGTTTAATTAATGCGTACGTGCCTCTCATTGGGTTGCAATAAACACTGATGGTTTGAATATCGCCTATTTGTGCCATTGATGCGCTCATCATGCTGTACATAAATAAGTTAGGAACAAGTTGTACGTTTACTGTTGTGTTGCCAAGTGAATGCAATATTTCAGTGATACGTTTTTCAGCTGTTAATGGTAGGGCAATATAAACCACATCAAACTCATTTAAGCGTGCTCTTTCTACGCCATCGCTAACCTTACCTTGTAAATCTCCATGAAAAACTTCAGGTAAACGAGACTCTTCTCTGTCATCAAATACAGCCTTTAAACGAAATCCAGTTTCAGGGTGCTCTAATATTTGCTTAGCCAGCCTTTGCCCTTCTTTAGTTACACCTATAATTGCAACAGAGCGAGTATTTAAACCTTTTCGACGAATTTTTCGCAAAAACAAGCCGAAACCCAAGCGCCAAGCAAACAATAAAAAACACGTTAATACAAACCAAATAGCAATAACAACGCGAGAGTACTCAAGGCTAGCTTGACTGAAGAATATATATATTAGTATTAAGCTAAATGCGACGGTCCAAGAAAGTGTCGCATTGAAGATTATTTCTTTAAAAAAACCATCACGCCAAGAGCGATATAAGGCAAACATTTCAGCAAAAAAAGAGAAACCAATTATGGCAATTAACGACAATAAAAACAGGTCTTTACTAAAAGTAATGTTATATAAAGAGATTGAAATAAACAATGAAAGTTGAATAATGGCTACGTCAACTAAGCGGTAAAATGTTGCAAACTTATTAATGTTGTTCTTAATGAAACCATCACTACTTAACATATAACAATACGTCCTTATTAATGCATTTAGAAAATGTAACTTGCAATGTACAGCTTTTTTAAATTTATTCAGATGAACTATCAATAATATAGATTTAAAATGTAAGTAAGTTACCTACATACTATTTAGCTACTGTTACTTTAAGAGTAAAACAAAAAGATGACAGTTATATGACTTTCAAATGATATACTTCAAAAAAAATAATACAATAAACACTGCAAATACATTCACTTAAGGTTTTTTATGGTGATATTTAAACTACCCTGTGAATAAATAACGCACATGCAGCGAACTATTTTAACAGCTGTATATTGACTGTTTAATATAGCAGCATAAATATAGCTGTATAAAAATGTAATTTTATTACTGTTTTTAGATATAATACTCTAAATACATTTAAATGCAATTTGTATATAATTCCTCTCTACTAATTGTTTATTTAACTATTATTTTAGCTAGCAATAGCGGACAACTGTTTATTTTTTTATTGTTCGAAGCTTTAATATTCCTAAATTTATTTACAATCGAACTTTCTATTGATTTATCCCCATTAACATTATTTAATGATTTATCATTAACACATTCGCTCACTAATTAAATATTTGTAGGAGTATTTTGAAACACATTTATACCCTACTAGGACTTATTTTCCTTATTATCGCCTATCCTTCTTCTAGCACGTTAGATGATTTTTTTTCTGCTGATTTTTACCAAAAATTAACCAGTGTTTATGGTGAAAAGGCAAAAAAACGTGCTGTTAAATGGCATGAGGTAATAATTGATAATCAAACTGACAATGATTGGTCAAAAATCAATAAAATTAATTATTTTTTTAATAATATGATCCGTTATGAGGATGACTTGTCGTTATGGGGAAAGAAAGATTACTGGGCTTCTCCTGTTGAAACAGTTGGGCGTGGCAAAGGCGATTGTGAAGACTTCGCTATTGCTAAATATTTCAGTTTAATTTCTTTAGGGATAGATCCGAATAAGCTGCGCTTAATGTATGTTCGCCAGTTAACCTTAAATCAACCTCATATGGTTTTGATCTATTTTGAATCTCCTAAACAATCTCCTTTTGTTTTAGACAATTACAACGCTAAGGTATTACCGGCCAGCAAAAGACCAGATTTAAAACCTATATATAGTTTTAACGCTCAAGGGCTGTGGTTGGCTAAAGCTAAAGGCTTAGGTACTAAAGTAAAAAATAGTAAAGGGGTTTCTGCTTGGAACAATTTAGTTCAGCGCATTGAACAAGGCGAAATGCACACTTTTAATTGATTATTGGTGAGCTGAATAAACTTAAAAATATACAAACTAATATGCATATGCAGTTAAAATAGGTAAATATTGGAAACATCATCGTTCGAAATATCTAGTCATGACATGGAAACAACTGGATCCCCGACAAGACAATTCGGGGATGACGCTTTAAAAACAACTGGATCCCCGACAAGACATTTCGGGGATGACGCTTTAAAAACAACTGGATCCCCGACAAGACATTTCGGGGGGACGCTTTAAAGCAAACTGGAATCTTGACAAGACAATTCGGGGGGGACGCTTTAAAACAACTGGATCCCCGACAAGACATTTCGGGGATGACGTTTTAAAGGCAACTGGATCCCCGACAAGACAACTCGAGGATGACGCTTTAAAGCAAACGGGAATCACGACAAGACAACTCGGGGATGACACTTTAAAGCAACTGGCTCCCCGACAAGACATTTCGGGGATGACGCTTTAAAGGCAACTGGATCCCCGACAAGACATTTCGGGGATGACGCTTAAAAGCAAACAGGATCCCCGACAAGACAATTCGGGGATGACGCTTTAAATCAAACGGGAATCACGACAAGACAACTCGGGGATGACGCTTTAAAGGCAACTGGATCCCCGACAAGACATTTCGGGGATGACGCTTTAGAAACGACTGCATCTCCGACAAGACAACTCGGGGATGACGCTTTAAAAACAACTGGATCCCCGACAAGACATTTCGGGGATGACGTTTTAAAGCAAACGGGAATCACGACAAGACAACTCGGGGATGACACTTTAAAGCAACTGGCTCCCCGACAAGACATTTCGGGGATGACGCTTTAAAGGCAACTGGATCCCCGACAAGACATTTCGGGGATGACGTTTCAAAGCAAACTGGAATCTCGACAAGACATTTCGGAGGGTGACGCTTTAAAAACAACTGGATCCCCGACAAGACAACTCGGGGATGACGTTTCAAAGGCAATTGGAATCTCGACAAGACAATTAGGGGATGACGCTTTAAAGCAAACTGGATTCCCGACAAGACAATTCGGGGATGACGCTTAAAAGCAAACTGGATCCCCGACAAGACAACTCGGGGATGACATGCTTAAGCTAAGTGCATAGGCATGTAAATTAATTTATAGGAAGAGTACATATGACTGTAGCACTTAAAACTGGCGTAAGTTTAAGAACACAGCTTTATGGTTTATTAATTGCCATAACGCTAATTACTTTTATTGGTTCAACTTGGGTTAGTGTTGATACAACTCGAGCTTATTTAGATGAGCAAATGGCTAGTCACGCTCAAGATACCGCAACCAGTGTAGGTTTATCTATTTCACCTTATATGGATGGAGAAGATCCTATTATTGTTGAAACTATGATCCTTGCCATTTTCGATTCAGGTTATTATCAACAAGTAACCCTTACTGATGTTGACGGTAAAGTCATTATATCTCATGAAAATAATAAAGCCGTTTCAGGCGTCCCCACTTGGTTCATCAACTTTTTTGAGTTAAATCCGCCAATAATGAGTAGCGAAGTAAACAATGGTTGGAATATTGCTGGTGTACTTAGTTTTCAAAGCCATGTTGGTGCTTCTTATGAAAAATTATGGCAACACGCGGTAAGTAACTTTTATTCATCATTACTGGTTGCGCTATTTGCATTTTTAATTGCCCACTTTATTTTACGTGCGGTGTTAAACCCATTATCTCAAGTAGAAGCACAAGCAATAGCAGTAAGTAAGAAAGACTTTACTTTTATTAAAAAACTGCCGATGACTCGTGAGCTTAAAGCGGTGATTAATGCCATGAATACCATGGTAAGTAATACTCAATCTTCTTTTGACTTAGTTACTAAGCAGGCCAATAAATTAACTAACGAGTTATTTATTGATGATTTAACACAATTAGGTAATCGCCGTGCATTTGAGAGTCAATTTCAAATACTAGTGAATGATATGCAAACTAACGATTCTGCGACATTAGGATTAGTGCAATTACATTCACTACAAAATATAAATACTAAATTAGGTTATAAAGCTGGTGACGAGTATGTTTGCCAAGCAGCTGTACTGCTAACCGAAAAACTAAAATCTTATGCTGGTGCTAAAGTATATAGAGTAAGTGGCGGTACTTTCTTTTTTACTCTTAATAACGTTGGCGAAGATGTTGCCGCTCTTTGTAAACAAATTAATAATAACTTTTCTGCTTTAAATTCAAATTATTATGAAGATGGCTTTGGTAAACTAGTCGCAACAACATTTAGCAATGGTATAGCGCTTAGTGGATTGCTCTCTTCATTAGATACCTTGCTAACACAAGAGATTTCGGCCACCTCTAATGGGGATGTATATAACGATGAAACGCTTAAAACACCTCGTGGGTTGCGCGAATGGTCGAAAACCATTGATGAGCTAGTTGCAACTAATCATATTGAATTTACCTTTCAACCTGTTATATCAAGTAGATCTGAGATAATTTTTACCGACTCTGCGGCTACTGATTTAATTAAACATGAAAACTCATCAATTAATGCCAATGTTTTATATTACGAATTGTTTAGTCAGTTTTTAAATAATGATGAAGTGGTGGCTAACAACCAACTTTACTCTATGGCTGAACGTACCAATAAATCTCAAGAATTAGACAAGCTTGTACTCAATAAATTAGCTACGTTATCTAATTTTTCATTAAACAGTACAATTGCTATTAATTTAACACATCAATCATTACACAGTGTTGATTTTGGACAATGGTTAGTTAGTTTTATTGAAAAGAATAAAAAGAGTTTACCTAAGTTAGTGTTTGAGATTAATGAAGAGGCAATACTAGCTGACATTACCTCTAGTATTCGTTTTATTCAACTGATCAAAACCTTAGATATTGAAGTGTGCATTGATCGCTTCGGAGCAAGTTTTACTTCATTTAAATACCTTAAAGGTTTAGATGTAGATTACTTAAAAATTGATGGGGCTTATATTCATGAACTTGATAATCACCATGAAAATAAACACTTTATTCAAGCAGTAACACAAATAGGCCATGGTGTTGGTATAAAAATATTAACGAGTCATGTTGAAAGTATAAAAACCATGCAGCTGTTATCTGAACTTGATTGTGATGGCCTACAGGGTAATTACATTCAAAAAACATTACCTTTGATGAAAAAAGATACAGATATAGGGTGCGTTTATTCACCAATTACGGTAATATAATTATTATTAGAGCATGTACACTAGGGAGTGCGTTAACATGAACAAAAACGTCATGAACAAGAATATAAAAAACCTTTTGCCTACAATGGAAAATTTGATGAATAAAAATACTTTAACCACTGCGTTATTATTGTCATTAAGCCTTGCAATACTACCTATACATGCCGCAGAAATAGACCCTGCTGCTCAAAATATTATTGATACTGCAGCTAACAATGGTAGTGATATACAAGAAGTATTCATTACAGCTGCAACAAATAATCCTGAAATGACAGAGTCACTTCTAGCGGCAGCTATTGCTGCAGTTGGTCCAGATAGTGATTCTGCAGGCGATTTGATTGCCGCTGCGATAACTGCAGTGGGTGCTGACTCTCCCCTAATCCCTAATATATTAGCTATTGCATCAAGTGCTGGTATTGATAGTGATACAGTAATCGGAATAGCTATTGCTAGTGGCGTTGATGCTACCATTGCATCTGATGCGACAGCATCAGGCAGCTCTGTTGGTACTAATAACAATTTTACTGCTTCAAGTAATCGTTCAGCCTCTGGTACTGGAGCAGGTGGTGGTGGTGGCGGAATTTCTCCAAACCAATAAGTTATCATTGCTAGTTGAATAAATATAAAAAGGTCCTTCGGGATCTTTTTTAGTTTTCTGCTTGCTTTTTATGTATTATTCTCGCTATTAATAACAAACCTTAGTTGTATGCTCGTTGAATAAATTCTTCTTTTATTGTCTGTGTAGCCTTATTATTTACGCTCCTATACCTTTAGGTGCGAATAGAATTTGGGCAAGCTCATCCATTGAATTTTTTGTTTTTTTACTCTTTTTTGGGCATTTAATGGCTAGCTTAAGCAAGAGACAAAATATTTTTCCTAACTCCGACGCTATTCCTGTCATTATCCCTTTAGGCATAACAGCAGCATGGCTAGTGCTACAAATTACCCCCGGTATAGGATCTATTTTAGAGCGACCATTTTCAACGTTATCTTTTGATCCTTCACTTACCCATATTATGCTGTTAAAGACGCTCGCTTTAACTCTCTTTGCCTGGTTAGTATTTTACTACGTGAATACTAGGGATTTGGTTTATAAATTTTCTCTATCTATTATGCTATCAGGATTATTACAAGCATTGTACGCAAGTTGGCTTAACTTAAACCTAGATATGCCATCACTTATATTTGATATCCCATACTCGACCGCTGCTGTTGGTAGTTTTATTTATAAAAATCAATTAGCTAATTATTTAGCACTTTGCTTAGCCATTGGTATTGGTGTATTGATTAGCCAACTTTCAGTAAATGGTTCAAGTGTACAAGTTCGTCATAAAGTACGTGATATATTTCAAGTATTATTAAGTAGTAAAATATTAATGCGATTAAGCTTGATCATTATGATCATTGCTTTAATTTTAACCCGTTCGCGAATGGGTAATTCTGCTTTTTTCTTTGCTTTAGCCGCAATTAGTCTTTTTTCTTTTTTCTTCTATAACCGTAAACCTAAGAATTTACGTTTATTAATATTGAGTTTTTTTATCCTTGATTTAATTTTAGTTGGCACTATTTTTGGCGTTGAAAAAGTAAAAGAACGTTTATTAGAAACAAGCTTAGCTTCTGAAACAAGGGATGAAGTAGTGCGTGATGCTATTCCTATGATATTAGACTACCCTGTTTTTGGTAGCGGCGGTGGTAGTTTTTATTCTAGCTTCCCACAATATCAAACAGGCCCTTATTCGGGTTTTTATGATCATGCTCATAATGATTATATTCAATTTTCAGTCGAGCTTGGCTTACCAATTACTTTGTTATTAGGTGCTATGGTGCTTTACTGTTTGTTTATTTCACTTAAGACAATGGTTAAACGCAAAACTCCTTTATACCAAGGAGTGTCGTTTGGTTGTGCCGCAGCTATAGTGCATATGCTGTTACATTCAACTGTTGATTTTTCACTACAATCACCTGCTATAGCGCTACTATTTATTAGTATATTGTCGCTCTGTTTGATTTGTGCAAAACTGAAACGATAATTAATATATACGGCTCTGTTCTTGTTCAACATCCACTTCGATATTAATAACATATAACATTTAGCCATAAAAAAACCCGTTATAAATAACGGGTTTTTATTTGAAACAATCAGAAACAACTAATGATACACACTTGCAAGTTATTACTGTAATTAGCTGATATAACTACTAAGCATTTTTGTTAAGTTTACGTGAAGCTAAACCTAATACAGCGAATGCAAAAATTGCAACTGTTGTTGGCTCAGGAACTTGAGTAATAGTCATATTTTTAAAACTAGCAGTATTAGTACTTACACAACCATCACAGTCATTAATAAACATCAGTCTTGAAAAAACACCATCAAGATATTGACCTAAGTTAATTTCAAAGTGAACCCACTCATTTATATCATCGTAACTATAAGTTGTAAGCCCCCAATCTTGTTGAGTACCAATAAGGTTAAAAATATTCCCTCTATCTGGACCTTGACTTCTTGATGTTTGAACACCTCCAATATCAGGTGTTCCTGTTGTCATAAAGTCAAACGATAAAATTGTATTATTAAAATCAAGTGAGTAATCTCCGGTCACATCTCTCAGGTTAAAGTAATACCATGAATTATGATTTAGAGTAAGAGTGCCTCCGACAACATCGATAGACGTAGTCGGCTTAAGATCAAAAACATGAAATGCATCTGCTTCATTTAAAGCAGTAAAATCAACATCCCATTGATTCACTATGCCTGCATTAACCATACCACTGCTGATAAGAATTAATCCCGTAAATGCGGCTTTTAAAAACTTAAACTTCATATTTATTTCCTATTAATTACAACTGAGAAAAATTAATTCTTCTATAGAATCTCTGCACCACTACCTTGTTAACTTTTTGTAAACCAAAGTGACTGGTGACTTTTTTATCCATACACTAGAATAAATGCAATAATCGATCCAATAAGAGTAATTACTCTTATTTCAACTAAATAGGACTTTATTCCAATTTACACACAACATAAGTGTAAAAAAAACTGACACTAAAAGCCCATTTCTATCATCCCTGAAGTTACACAGCATTAACAAAAACCTTTGATTTAACGAAGCTTTTATTTTCATTGTTTCGCTATAAGCCTAATATTATTGCAGCTTATACCAAATTGGTATTAATCGAATTGGTATTATTTTGAATAACAAAAAGGCCTGAACAATTGCTTGCTCAGGCCTTTTTTCAATCTTTCTACACAGAAATTTCTGTAAAAGATATTACTATCTTTTAGCCAATTTCTCTTTAATACGTGCTTTACGGCCAGATAGCTCGCGCAAGTAGTAAAGTTTAGATTGACGAACATCACCACGACGTTTAACTTCAATTGAGTCAACAATTGGGCTATGTGTCTGGAATACACGTTCAACGCCTACGCCGTTCGAAATTTTACGAACAGTGAAAGCTGAATGTAAGCCGCGGTTTTTAATAGCGATAACAACACCTTCAAACGCTTGAAGACGTGATTTATCACCTTCAGTAACTTTTACTTGAACTACAACAGTGTCGCCCGGAGCGTATGCTGGTAGGTCTTTTTTCATTTGCTCTTGTTCGAGCATTTCAATAATTTTACTCATAATACCTTCTTCCTAGTATGCACAGTCTAAGTGGTTATTTAACTTGCTTTTTAATTGAGACAAGTAATTTTTCCTGCTCAGCTGTCAGAGCTAGGTTATTTAATAGTTCTGGTCTTCTAGTCCACGTTCTAAGCAAAGATTGCTCTTGTCGCCATAAGCGTATGTGTTCATGATTACCACTAAGCAATACTTTTGGTACTGACATTTCTTCTCCCGAGGGAGTAGTCATTACTTCTGGCCGAGTGTAATGAGGACAGTCTAATAAACCATTAGAGAAGGAGTCCTGCTCTGCTGATTCAGTGTGTCCTAATACGCCTGGCACTAAGCGTGCTACAGCATCTATTACATTCATTGCGGGGAGTTCACCACCACTTAAAATGTAATCGCCAACCGACCATTCTTCGTCAATGTCTGACGCGATTAATCGCTCATCAATGCCTTCATAACGTCCTGCTATAAATATCAGTCGGTTATGTTGTGCTAATTCACTTACGCCTTGTTGATCAAGCTTTCTTCCTTGCGGAGACAAGTATATAACCTTGACATTACTATCAAGATCACCAGTATCTAACGCAGCTTTACGCGCAGCTTCTTTAGCGGCATGTATAGCATCACGCAATGGTTGCACCATCATTAACATGCCCGGACCACCGCCATAAGGACGATCATCAACGGTACGATGCTTATCATGGGTAAAGTCTCTTGGGTTCCATGAATGAAACTCAATTAACCCATTACGAATCGCTCGACCTGTTACCCCATACTCCGTGATAGCATTAAACATTTCGGGAAAAAGGCTTATTACCCCAATCCACATTTTGTTAGTCTCTTTAATAGAGGCAGTGCTAGTCACAAGTTAAAAACCTGGATCCCAGTCAACACAAATTTGTTTATTTTCAATACTAACGGACTCAACAACTTGTTCAAAAAGATACGGAATTAATCGTTCTTTTTTACCAAACCCATCATTTAAGTTAGCTTTAACAACCAGTACGTCGTTAGCGCCAGTTTCCATCATGTCTGCAACGACTCCCAGGTCGTAACCTGTATTCGTTACAACAGACATTCCTATTAAATCGCGCCAGTAATAATCGTCTTGCGACAATTTTGGCAACGATGTGACATTGGTTAATATATCTGAACCAACAAATGCTTGCGCATCATCACGGTCATCAATACCTGCCACTTTCACAATAAGAACTTTGTTATGCTTGCGCCAATCAGTTATTTCAACTGTTTGTGTATTATTCCCTAATTTTAATGACCAAGGGAAATAGTCAAGTATGGCATCAGTTTCATCAGTGAATGAATGAATTTTTAACCAACCTTTGATTCCGTAAACAGCGCCTACTTTACCTAAGATGATTTGTTCTTCTTGACTCACAAAATTCTCCTACTACCTACTAAGCTATTAAGCCGCAGATGCGTCTTTAATTAACTTAGCCACACGATCAGATACACCAGCACCTTGACCTACCCAGTGGGTAATACGGTCTAGATCTAAGCGTAATTTCTCAGCTTGACCTTGTGCTGTTGGGTTGAAGAAACCAACTTTCTCGATGAAACGACCATCGCGAGAGTTACGGCTATCTGCAACAACAACCTGATAGAATGGACGCTTTTTAGCGCCGCCACGAGCTAAACGAATGGTAACCATATCGTCCTCTATTATGTTAAGTGTTAAACGGATTTTCCAGACACTTTCCGTCTTCAAGCGACAGAAAAGCTCGCGTATTCTACGCTTTTGACAGATTTTTACAAGCTTTATTTATAATCAATGAGCTATTTTGATTTAGGTACGGAGGGGGATTATTGGCAAAATTAGCAGGTAAGTTTAGCGTTCTTTAATGGTAAAGTCGCTAAACAGTGGGCTGTGCTCAGTTTATATTTTGTTTATGTTTAGTTATTTATTAGAGATTGTTAGCATTCTAATTTGCTAAGAGGCTGTTTTACTTTCAAGCCATGTTGGCATTTCCAATAATGCGGTAAATTCTGTCGCCGTTATCGCTTTACTAAAATAATAACCTTGCATTGCATTTATATTACAATTTTCAATAAACTTACATTGTTCAGAGGTCTCAACCCCTTCAGCGGTAACAAGTAAGTCGAGTTGCTTGGCAAGCGCAGCTATAGCTCTAATAGTTTTACTATCTATTTCATTTGCGGGGAGCCCTTTAGTAAACATGCGATCTATTTTTATTTTTTTCACACCAAATTTAGGCAAGTATTTCATTGAGGAATAGCCTGTGCCAAAGTCATCAATAGCTACACTTACATCTAATGCACTTAATAACCTCACTTGGTTCATCGATTGTTTAACATCTTTCATCAAGGTTTCTTCGGTAATTTCTAATTCTAAATATTGCGATTCAAGATGAGTTGCATCAAGTGACGTTGCCACGGTTTGTGCATAATCATCCAGAGCTAATTGCATTACCGAAAGATTAATAGACATAACAATTTTTGCTAAGCCTTGCTCTTGCCAAGCTTTGTTTTGCTTACAAGCCTGGGTGAGAACCCAATCCCCAAGCTGATTAATAATGCCTATTTCTTCAGCAATTGGAATAAAAACTTCTGGCGATAATTCTCCTAGTTTTTCATGATTCCAACGCAATAAAGCTTCAACACCTATAATTTCATGATTGCGACTATTAACAATGGGTTGATAATGCAGTTCAAGTTCATTGCGATTTAAAGCTCCACGTAATTGCTCTGCTATTTTCTTCTTGGTGTTTACTTGCTCTTGAATCTCTTTTGAGAAAAACTCCAACTTGTTTTTGTCTTGTTGCGCAATACGCATTGCTTTATCAGCATTGTTTATCAACTCTTTACTGTGTCGACCATCATTCGGGTATATTGCAACACCAATATTACTGGTAATACGAACTTGTTGTTGCGCTATTTTATAAGGTTTCACGAGTTTAGTGAGTAAGCTTTTAGTGGTTTTATTTATATTATCTTGAGTCGTTAACGATTCAACAATAATAATAAACTCCCCACCGGTTATTCTCGCTAGCGTGTCTTCTGGGCTAAGTTCTTTAGTTAGGCGTTTTGCTACTTCTTTTAGTAGTGTATCGCCGCCTCGGTGTCCTTGTTGATTGTTTACCGCCTTAATGTCATTAATACTAATGTATAATATGGCAATAGGACTGTGTTTTAGTTCTGCTTGAGTGATGGCTCGATCAAGGCGATCATGAGCCAATGCTTGGTTGGGTAAATTGGTAAGCTGATCATAAAAAGCAAACGCTTTTATTTGCTCTGCTTTAATGACTTGCTGCTTGATGTTATTGCGTAATGACATAATAAAACGAATCAACAACAGCACAACAGCTATCATTGTAATACTGACAATAACCATGGTTTTAGGCAAAGACCAATTTAGCTGATTGGTAAATAGATCGGAAACACTAGTTTCTATATCTACAAAGCCGATTGCGTATATGATGGTCGCGCTAACAAGGACGATACAAAAGCTTTCTATAAATAGAGGAAAACGTTTCAAAAAACCTTCATGCTCTGATTGCTCTGTTGATTTAGCACCATTAACTTTGTTGTTCGCCATTATTCAATACTCCACACTACATTTTAATACTTAAAACACAATCAATCGCTTATACCAATCTTATAAAACTAATATCAATAAACCAGTCTCATTAAAGCACAATTAGCCATCGACTGTTTTTTAATAGCAACGGAATTAAAAAAATTGCCCAAAATTCGATAAGGATAAATAGTCAAGTTCAAAGCGCATAATTGAGTAATAGTTGGCTATTGGGATTGAGCGCAACGCAGAAATTGATTATTTATATCTTTGAAGATGATTAATTTATTATTTCAACTGGTATAAGTATAGCTAGGCTATGAAAAAGTGCTGAACATAATAACCGAAGTTAAGATTAATAACGGCTAAGCCTGATCAACACCGCTATTCTTTTGGTTTGCTGAATATACTTTGATAAGCTTTTTTGAACGGTTCAAAATAAAGTTGAGCTAAACTGTTATGCCCTTGGTGATTAACACTGATGCCGTAAGTTATCTTTTCGCCTTGTTTTACTTTTATCGTTGACGCTTTGATATGACAAGCAAATAATCTATCCCAAATAGCGAGTGCCGAACCAAAGTTTTTGTCGAAGTGTTTTGCTTGATCGCTATGATGAATTTGATGTTGTGCAGGACTAATAAAATAGTTTTCTATTTTATTACCCCAACTCAACCAGATATGACTATGGCGTATATTGGATCCTAATACATTAAAAGCAAAAACAAAGGCGTTAGCTCCCAAAATATCATACATTTTTAATGTAGGGCCAAAAAAATAATAACAAACGCCGACCACTACCCCTTGAGTTAATACCATTCTAAAAGCATACAATAGACTTTCAACCGGATGACTTCGGTAAATAGTGAATGGTGTTAGTACTAATGCTGAATGATGTACTTTGTGAAACTCCCACAGCGCCGGTAACTTGTGTAATAAATAATGTAAAAGAAAGCGAGTAAGATCGTCAAACACAAATAAAACTAAAGTGAAAATGGCGATGATAACGCCATGCGGTAAAACTAAAGGTTTTAAGTAACCAAAAATAGATTCAATACCCGACGATATTGCTATGGCAATTGGAGCCATTGAAATAACAATTAATGGAAAAAGTGCTGATTTAATTAACTTATTAATCACTAACAAGGCGTAATCAAATTTGGCTGATTGGTGGTTATAAGTGCCTTTAGGAAACAAAAAGCGTAGAAAGGCTGAGAAAGAATACCCAGAACTCTGTGCTATAAATACAGGTAAGGTTAATAACAGTGCAGAGAGTAAATAAACAAAATAGATGCGTTTGTTTGCATCAAAAAAATAGTTACTGAGCTCTGTTAAATTACTTGATAGAAAAATTTAAAGGTGTAACAAAACAATAACAAAATAATTAAACTTTATGTTTGTGTTGGCTTTATTTAGAGCCTAGTTAACGTGAGTCTAATGAATAGTAGATTACTTGCAGTCGTTAACAATATTTTAGTCTGTTGTTCAAAAAGGCTGCAAGTGCAGCCTTTAAAATAAGATATTATGTCAACGGAGATTAACGACCGAACATACCGCCACCGCCGCCCATACCTGGTGGCATCATACCTTGCATGCCACGCATCATTTTTTTCATGCCGCCTTTAGCTGACATTTTTTTCATCATTTTTTGCATTTGCGTAAACTGTTTAAGTAACTTGTTTACGTCTTGAATTTGCGTACCTGAGCCTAGCGCAATACGGCGTTTACGAGAGCCTTTAATAATATCAGGACGTTCACGCTCACCTGGTGTCATCGAATTAATGATGGCTTCCATTTGTACAGTAACTTTATCGCCCATGCCGTCTTTAACTTTATCAGCCATATTACCCATACCTGGTAATTTGTCCATCATGCCCATCATGCCGCCCATGCTTTTCATTTGCACGAGTTGATCACGGAAATCTTCTAAGCTAAAACCTTTACCGCTTTGCATTTTCTTGGCAAGTTTTTCAGCTTGTTGTTTATCAACTTTTTGTTCTATTTCTTCAACAAGTGATAGTACATCACCCATACCTAAGATACGTGAGGCTATACGGTCTGGGTGGAACGGCTCAAGTGCTTCTATTTTCTCACCAACACCCATAAATTTAATAGGTTTGCCAGTAATATGACGAATTGATAACGCCGCACCACCGCGAGCATCACCATCAGTTTTAGTTAATATTACACCGGTAAGTGGTAATGCATCATTAAAGGCTTTAGCGGTATTTGCCGCATCTTGACCCGTCATTGCATCAACAGTAAATAATGTTTCTATCGGGTTGATTGCCGCATGAAGTTGTTGAATCTCACTCATCATATCTGCATCAATATGTAAGCGACCCGCGGTATCAACAATTAATACGTCATAATGATTTTTCTTAGCGTGATCAATTGCCGCATTAGCAATATCAATAGGTTTTTGTTTTATGTCACTTGGAAAAAAGCCGACATTAATTTCATTTGCTAAGGTTTCAAGTTGTTTAATAGCCGCTGGACGATAAACATCGGCACTCACCACCAATACTTTTTTCTTCTCACGCTCAGTTAAAAATTTAGCTAGCTTAGCAACGGAGGTAGTTTTACCTGCACCTTGTAAACCCGCCATTAATACAACAGCAGGTGGTGCGGCTCTTAAATCAAGACCTTCGTTGATTTCACCCATCGCTGATTCAAGTTCTTTTTGTACTATTTTTACAAAAACTTGCCCAGGAGTAAGGCTTTTAGAAACGTCGGTGCCAACGGCTTGCTCTTTAACTTTGGCTACAAATTCTCGAATTACCGGTAAAGCTACGTCAGCTTCAAGCAATGCCATGCGTACTTCACGTAAAGTATCTTTGATATTGTCTTCGGTTAAACGGCCACGGCCACTAATATTTTTAAGCGTTTTACTTAAGCGTTCGGAAAGATTGTCAAACATGAAATACTCTAACAGCTAATATTGGAAAATTTAATGCTGCTATTATACGCAAATATATAGAAGATGCGACAGCAGATACTCTTACATACAATTTAGTCGTTAGAAAATTGGCTTTCTAGGTTAACTAATCGTGCGATGAAAAAGATTGCCATGCTATAGTAAGGTTGATTTTAATGATGCAGATACTAAGTAACCTGAGTACGAAATAAGTAAAAGTAAGAGTATGCTTTTATTCTTCAAGAATAATTACTTCGTATCTGTTCACGTAAAAGTTCTAGTAAACATATTGATAAATACAGTTTTAACTATAGGTAAATTATAAATGGAACAGTTATCCGCTTTAGCTATAAATTTTTTAGATCTTAGCGCAGAAGCAAGCCCTTGGTTATTATTAGGCCTACTTATCGCCGGCTTAATGAAAGCTTGGGTACCAAGTAAAATGCTCACTAAACATTTAGGTAGTGGTAAATCAGCCATAGTTAAAGCCGCGCTAATTGGTGCACCACTACCATTATGTTCATGTGGTGTAATTCCTGTTGCCGCAGAGTTAAGACGAAGCGGTGCTTCAGCCTCTGCTACTTCATCATTTTTAGTAGCTACTCCAGAAACAGGTATCGACTCTGTATCAGTATCTTATGCTTTATTAGGCCCTATTTTTGCTATTTACCGCCCTATTGCCGCAATTATGTCAGCTATTATCACTGGTTTATTAGTAGCGACAATAAAAGAGCAAGATGTAAAATCGCCTCATGCACATAAGCTCACTGAAGCAGCTTCTTGTTGTGGCAGTAAGAAAACTGTTCCTGCTGAAGAGCCTACGGTTAAAGAATCGTGCTGTGGTACTAAAAAAGTTCTCTCTGATGAAAAGCCACTGATAAAAGAGTCTTGCTGTAGTAGCAATAATGAAGTTGCTAAAGCAACAAGCGATACTCATACGCACTCAGGATCAGAAAAGACAAGTTCATCGTGTTGCCCCAGTGAAAAAAAATCTGCCGCTAAAGATAAACAAGATTTTATCAGTAAAACAAAGCAAGGTGTTTATTACGCATCAACCAAACTTATAGACGATATTATTGTCTGGTTATTAATAGGCCTCGTTTTTGCTTCATTAATCCGTACCTTTTTACCTGAAGAGTTTTTATTAAGTTACGGTAGTGGTTTACCTGCTATGTTATTGATGATTGTTATCTCAATTCCTATGTATATTTGTGCTACAGCTTCAACGCCTATTGCCGCAGGTTTCATTATGGCCGGGTTATCACCTGGTACAGCGTTAGTATTTATGATGGCAGGCCCTGCAACTAACATTTCAACTTTAGGGGTTATTCGTAATGAAATGGGCAGCGCAGTATTAATTCGTTATTTACTCGGCGTTTCAGTAAGCGCTATCGGCTTTGCTTTATTGCTTGATTTTGGACTTGAGTTTTATGACATTAATATTACCGAGCAAATGGCGCATAGTCATGAAATGTTACCACAATGGTTTGGGCTAGGCTGTGCAGGGCTTATTGTCTTTTTATCGATCAAACCATTAAGACGCTTATTGATAAAGTAGCGACTTTAGTTCTCTATTAATGTACTTGATGGAAAACTGATTAATTAGCCTGAGGGTTTAAGTTAATATCGAAAGTTAATATATAAGTTAATATATAAGTTAATATATAAGTTAATAAAAGTATTGTTAATTTAAGTCAATACTTTTAATTTAAGTCAATACTTTTAATTTAAGTCAATACTTTGCGCTATTCACATAGCACTAAAGATTTTATCTGATAGAATCAATTTTTTACTGTTCTTTTTCTGTTGCGTTAGGGGTTGTTAGTGGATTTTTTGGTTATAGGATCAAGTTTAGATTTTTTATTATATTTGCTTGCAACGTTAGCCGTTGTTACACGCTTATTTCACCCCGAAGGTCCTAATAATAAACTCGTTTTAGGTTTGGCTTGTGCTGCAATTTTAGTTCATGCGGCTTTATTATTTTCACAGCAAACGCTAAACTTTAATTTACCTCATGTTGTTTCGCTAGTGAGTTTAACCATTACTATTGTCGTAACCCTAGTAGCGTTGAAATTTAAAGTGAACCTGTTATTACCTGTTATTTACGGTTTTACCGGATTATGGCAATTAGTTATTATCTTCCTACCTCCAATAGATTCAATCCCCTTAGTAAACAGTAAATTTGTTTTGCTTAGCCACATAAGTCTTGCTTTAGTTGCTTATTCAATTTTAATTATCGCCACTTTATTTGCTTTTCAAGTGACTTATATCAACGTAAAGCTGAAGAGTAAAAATTTGGCTGCAGTTGCGCATTTACCTCCGCTAATGCAAGTTGAAACACAATTATTTAAAATTTTAACGCTGGGTACCGTAATATTATTTATTAGTGAAGTTATTGGTTTTGCTTTTTTAGATGGCTTTCTAGCAAAAGCTAATGCTCATAAAACTTTATTATCCCTACTCGCCTTATCAATTTATAGTGTTATCCTTTGGGGGCATTTTGTAAAAGGCTGGCGCGGTCATCGAGTTTTAGTACTGATGTTAACTGCAAGCGGTTTACTAACCCTAGCTTACTTTGGTAGTCGTTTGGTTAAAGAGTTCATTTTATAAAGACAGTACTTTAAAAATTTTTTTTTAACCTTATTATGTTTATAACCCTGTATGTATAATGCAACACGGTTAATTAAATTTTAGTTTTTGTTGTCATTTTAATAGTGTTTAAATGGTAACTAATATAGGAAATATCCTTTTTGGACAGTATATCCACCCAGATGCTTTTTACTATTCTTGGCATCTTAATACTTATGTCTGCTTATTTTTCAGGCTCAGAAACAGGCATGATGTCTTTAAATAGATATCGCTTACGCCACTTAGAAAAAGAAAAGCACAAAGGTGCTAAACGGGTAAGTAAGCTGCTTGCCCGCCCAGATCGTCTTATCGGTTTAATTCTTATTGGTAACAACCTAGTTAACATAGCCGCCTCTGCTATTGCTACCGTTATAGGTTTACGTTTATTCGGTGATATGGGGATTTTAATCGCCACTGTAGCTTTAACCTTAATTATTCTTATTTTTGCGGAAGTAACGCCAAAAACATTGGCGGCTTTATATCCTGAAAAAATAGCCTTTCCTAGTTCAATATTATTAATTATATTGCTTAAAATACTTTTCCCATTGGTTGTTATTGTCAACTGGATCACCAACGGCTTTTTAATGCTATTAGGTATTAATGCTGATCAACGAGAGCAACATAGTCTAAGTAGTGAAGAGTTAAGAACTGTAGTGAATGAATCAGGCGCATTATTGCAACCTCGCGATCAAGATATGTTAGTTAGTATCTTAGACTTAGAAAAAGTGTCAGTTGAAGATATTATGATCCCACGTAGTGAACTAGTGGGTATTGATATCAATAATGATTGGAAGAAGATTCAAAAGCAACTTACCCAAGCCAATCACACACGTGTACTACTATACCGCGACACTATTGATGATGTAGTTGGTTATATTCATGTACGTGATGCGTTAAGACTATTGTCTAAGAAAGAATTCACTAAAGAAACCCTATTGCGTTCAGTACGTGAATTATATTTTATTCCCGAAGGTACGCCGCTTAATATTCAATTAATTAAATTTCAGCATGCAAAAGAGCGTCTAGGTCTTGTTGTTGATGAATATGGTGATATTCAAGGTTTAGTGACCTTAGAAGATATTCTTGAGGAGATTGTTGGCGATTTCACAACAACTATGGCACCGACAACAAGTGATACTGTTACCTTGCAGTCAGATGGCAGTTACTTGGTTGATGGTAGTGCGAATATTAGAGATATTAATAAAGAAATGTCATGGGAATTGCCAACAGATGGCCCTAAAACCCTGAACGGCTTAATTATTGAATATTTAGAAGAGATACCAGAAAGTAATATTAGTTTACGTATCTCTGGTTACCCTGTCGAAATAATTGATGTGGCCGGCAATATGATAAAATCGGTACGCGTTATGCCTGAACATTTCATTGGCGAAAAAGTAGAAGAAGACTAATTTATTTTCCTTAATAGTTAATCACAAAGTTATCCACAGATAGAGGTTTACCAATAACCTTATCAACTTTCCACAATTTCTGTGGATAACAATTGCTACCCCTATCAGCAGCAGCATTTTGCTATTTCAACATTTATTTACTAAATAAACTGACTTTTTTTCATCTGAATTTGATAAATTAACTAGCTATTTCTGGAGCTATTATCCTAGCTAGCTTGGCCGCATTTTTGTCGTAAAAAGAGCATCTTGGCAAGATTTATGCGAGTGTTTTTTTATTAATCAGTAAACTTGGTAGGATAAAAAATGTCTCTAGTGATGATCTGGAACGCTTAAACAGCGCACTATTGATAGCGTTTATTAAAGCATCTGTATCAGCAGATTTTTTACACTTTCACTTTGCTAGCGTAAAGGGGGAAACAGCAATGCATTGCACAAAAGCCGCCCCCTAATATACCTAACCTAACCCTAGCAGTTAGATTTCTAATATCTAAACTCCTAGCTTCTAAAACTTAGATCCTAAAGCCTATTTCTTAAACCCTAGCTACCTAGTTCCTAGAATCTAAGTTCTAGAATCTAGTATTATCGCTAACCAAAGAATAATCGCCATAACCAACCATGGTTCAATTCTTCTTCACAACTTTTTAATTGGCTACTATATCGGCGAGCACGATCATCAACTTTTCTAGCCACTTTTATTAACCAAGGTTTCTTTAAGTAAGTTTTTTTTCTAAACCCACCCCAACCTTCGTGGTAGTTTAAATATTGATTGTACGCATCCCACTTAGAAACACCGTTCACTTTTTGAGTTTTATAAATAAACCAACCCATAAAGTCGATTGCATCAGCAAAGTCATCACGGTCGGCACCAGAGTTACCTGTTTCTTTAATGTAATCTTTCCAGGTCATGGTTTTAGCTTGTGAATAACCGTATGCAGTGCTTACGCGTCCCCAGGGGATAAAACCAAATAGATAGTCCATTGGCGGCGCAGCATTATGTCGAAATGAACTTTCTTGATACATCATACTCATGGGTACATGAATAGGCACACCCCAACGCTCGCGTACATCTTTAGCGTCGAAGTACCAATCATGATGTTCGCGGAATATTTCACAAATATTTTCAGGGTTTTTCGGTGGAGGCGTAGCACAACTTGTAAGCAAGAATACGCTTGCCAATGTTAACAATATAGTTTTACATGAAGGCATAGAAATAATGATTGTTATATTTGCTTTTTATAATGCCAGAATCCACTAATTAATGGCAGTGATTAATAAAGGAATTTAATGATAGTTATAGCCATTACAACAATATAATTGCCTCATCAGATCATTTAATTTATCTAATGACTAACAAAAATTAAAATAAAGTGAACTAAATAGAAAAAGCACACTCTTACTTAATAGTAATATTATTCCCTGATGTTATAAGTTTTATGTTGTTTATTGCGCTCTCTATTTTTAGTTGAGCGCTTTTTTTTTCCTTAAATTTCTTTAATATCAGAATTATAAGTCATTTAGCCATTTAGCCATTTATATAGAAAATATGTA
>NZ_PJAI02000017.1 GCF_002843355.2 Colwellia echini | reverse complement strand
AAGTTGCCCACTGCAACAGCAATGCATGAGAAAACCGCCAATAAAAACAGGACGGCAAGTTCAGTTTAAACAATGTGGCTCGGGTAAAAGGCTAAGCTACATTGACAAAATGAAAGTCAAAATAGATAGCCCAATAGGACGACGACAATACAGTAAGCGATTAGGTGCTATCGAGCCTGTATTTGGCAATATTACTGTCAATAAAGGCATGAATAAATTGACCTTACGCGGTCAAGAAAAAGTAAACACCCAATGGCAACTGTATTGCCTTGTTCATAATATTGAAAAGTTAAGAAACAACCTGCATTAAGGGTTAAAAGCCCAACTACACATCATATAAACCGCTATTACACTGAATTATTAAGCACCAATTAGCTATTTCAATGAATTAACGATGTAAAAAATTAAATCGCCAAAAACGTAAACGTTTTTGATTGTTAAAAGAAAATAATCCAGTTAGAGTATTTTTATTAATAAATAACATAAAAATGAGTTATTCTACAAGCTCGTTAGTTGCCGCAACTTGTTCGAGTAAATTTAGTTTAATCTTGCGGTATTTCACATCAAAGGATTGGTGTTTGTTTCCTTCCTTTCTTGTGGTTACTTTCAATTTACTCGTAAGTTTTTAGCGTTTTTGGTAACACAGTTTTCGCCTAACTTTTGTGGGTAAATTTAATAAGTAAATTCGTAAACGGCTCAAAGTTCACATTCAGTGGCTAAGTTGCGGTGGTGTTTTTAAATACTCACTTCCATCAATTAAATTTTTGTGTTGTTGGTAAGTTAAATGTGTTTAACTATCAACAACTAACAAGGCATTAAAGAAGGACAATACATAAGTCATTTAAAAGGACAAATAACAGTTGGTTTTTGCTTCTGCGTCGCTTATTTTAACCAACTGATATTTGCCTCTTGTTGAGGCGTTGCCAGCTTTTGACTAGTGAGTGTAGTATGAATACTTTTCTAAACTTATTATTGTATCGTCATCGTCGATTTAAAGATGAAACATACTTTAGAAATCATTTCCTCTTAGCTCTTATCATCAGTGCGGTTTTTTCTGTTTTCATAGCAGATTCATTAATCATGTTTTTAATTACAATTGGTGTGTTTATGTCAATTGATATGCTTCTTTCATTTGGAGCCTGGCTTTACTATAAAACAGATTTATAGTGGTTCGCATAAGAGCGTGGCTCACAAGTCAATTTAAATGGGGGGGAATTTGCAGTATTCATTAAAAATGTTTAGTTTTATTCTAGGTTTATTATCTTTTTCAAATACAGCTATAGCGGATGTTCCCCGTTTAAAGGTAGGCGATTCAGGGCCTTTTAAGAACTTTATTCTCGTTCTAACCCTGAAAATCTGTATTTAATGTACTCGCCTGGTATTGAAGCATTACTTTCTAGAGCAAGGCAATTAAATAAAGAGCCTTTAACTCCTGAACATATTGAAAGAATAAGACAAAACGCTACAGTCATTGCTTTACCACTAGATGTAGCAGAAAAAACAATTCAAGATAGAGGGTACCAATAAAGGTCTGCTGAAAATACAGTTGTTAAGTATATTATTAGATATTACAGCGAGGTTAGATCACACAGCTATAACGATGGGTTAACACTAAATGAGTCAGAGAAAAAATACGAACTTGAATACATAACTGTGGCCAAAATTAGTTGACCACTACAGACTGAAAACACCAAACCAAGAGCATAAAAAAGACCAGGAGCAAAAGCTACTGGCCTTCCATTAAAACCGTCAACGTATTTCAGAACGAGACATGAGTATTTATACTTATTAAAATTTACAACTACTTTGCTATTTAATTAATAATTTTAACAACTTCCGCCGTGCTCTATATGAAAAGGAATTAATACCGAGTCAGTCGCTCTATCGATAAAAAGTTCTGCTGCTTTATTACCCTTTTTTTCACTATTTTGATGTACCGTTGTTAATACAGGAGAAGAATGTAGCGCTTCATCGATCCCATCAAAACCAACAACTCTTATATCTTCTGGTACCTTAAGACCCATTGAGTTAATTTCTTTTATTGCTGTTAAAGCAATAAGATCACTCATGCAGAGTAAAACATTTGGGCGAGGCGATGATGTTAATGCTTCTCTAACCGCTATTAAGGCAGAATTATGTTTACTTGCAGGTATATTCCAAACCCTATCGTCTCTGAGGTTAACATCTAATTCCTTAATAGCTCGTCGATAACCTTTTAATCGTTGATGAGAAATTGAACATGTAAAGTCTGAAGAGGGTAAGTCGTATACACGGCAAGTTAAATTTGAATCGAGTAGCCTTAAACCAAGAATAGCAATATCATCGTCTTTGGAGTTTATCGCAAGTTTCGCTATTTCATAAGCAGCTTGTTCATTATCAATACCTATAGAGGCTTTACGATCAATATCAAAATCTGCGGTGACAACTTTTTTTGTTGTCGTTCTTAATTGATCAATCAATTCAGTATTACGTGGACTACCGTAACAAATAAAGCCATCAACAAAATCAGACACTGCATTAATACTATCTGAGGTGCCAGAAAACAATAATAAATTAACTTTACTGTTTTCTAAAACAGCTGAAACACCTTTTACAAAATTACTCGCCACAGGATCTGTTATCATGTATTCAACGCTATCAGGAAGCACCAACGCAACGATATTAAAGCGACCATTCCTTAAAGATTGAGCCGCCTTATTAGGTCCTGAATACCCCATTTTTTTACATGATTCGAGTATATCATCTCTACGCTTTTTAGAGAGTTGATCGGGCCTGTTAAATGCATTAGAAACTGTAGCATTTGAAACACCTAGCTCTTTAGCAATACTTTTAAGCGTCCAAACTTTATTAACTGTCATGATGACCTTTTTTATTACCGTAAATTCAGCAGTTTATAATATAACTACAGTATACGTAGTTATATTATAAACTGAACATTTATTGATGTGTTTTTAGCTCATATTGAGCAACATATTTAAACTTATAATACGAGTGCTGTTGTTTTCTGTAATCTCAATTTGTGCTTGTCGATCGGCTAAATCGACAATTAGCGTTGCATTATTCTCATTTTTTTGCCACTTCATTTCCAATAATGAGTTATTACTATTAACAGTAAATTCACCATTAAAAGCTTCAGTTTCATTACGTAATTTAATGAGTATAATTATTGCTTTTGTAAAAGGCTTATTTAAAGCTTTTTCAATGCGATCAATATCTAAATAAGGTCGATTTATATCTCGACCAACATTCGTTTTAGATAATAATGCCATATCATTCGGTTCAGCCAGTAAACCAGCGTAATAAACTTGTGGTACACCAGGAGAGAAAAATTGAATTGCTCTGGCAATCAAATAATCAAAATCACTTTGCCCAAGTGCATCATAATACGTACAGTTAACTTGGTATAAGTCTACATTACTCGCTGCAGCTCCCGTGGCTTGTTTACTTTCGTTGGTACTATTAAGGTGAATTTTTTCAACCAGATTATCTATTTCAATATTATCTAATAAACCAGCTTTACCATTCATTGGACCAACATCAATAATACCAATGCCATCATGAGTATCCAACACAGTGATACAATTTCTTGGTGAAATGTGTAACCACTTTGCTAATGCTGTAAAATTTTGAGTAAAAATACTATGTAAAATAAGCGGTGGTAAAGCAAAATCATAAACTCGATCAACGCGTTTAGCTATTTCTATTTGAGTTTGATAATAAGAATGTATCTCTACAAGTGTTTCAATACCCAGTTTGTTAGCAACATCCGTAAGTTGATCAATAAAATCAAAGGTTTCATCAAGCATAAAACAACTTGTACCCGCTTTTTTAAGTGCGTAACCCGCAGCATCTAAACGAATTATTTTAATATTATTTTCAGAAAATGTTTTTAATATACGGGCTAAATACTCTTTTCCTATTGCAGATGTCACATCTATATCTATTTGATTATCTGTAAAAGTAGTCCAAAAATTTGCACTTTCATTGTTAGGTAACGAAGATTTAGTGAAGCAACTACCTGGTCTAGGGCGATATATTTTTGCTTGTTCTGCATCGCTCAAACCATTTGGAAATACCTTTTCTTTAGTTAAAAATAAATCCCAATAAACAGATTTTGAGCCTTTTTTTAATACATCTTTAAACTCTTTTGATTGAGCTGACATATGGTTTACGATGAGATCAGCCATCAACTCATGTTCTTCGCCTAGCTCTTTTATATCGTTCCAATCGCCAAGCCTGCTATCAACTTGGGTATGATCTATAGGATCGAAACCAGCATCACTACCATCTATTGGATAATAAAAAGGTAACAAATGAACACCTGAAAACAAACCTGTAAGTTGCTCATTTAACAAATTTGTTAATGATTGAGTCCCTTCTCCAGTAAGTCTATCAATATAGGTTATTAGCTGAACATTATTTTTCATTAGTTTACCCTTTAAGTTTATGTTGCATCTTAATCGATTAAGATCTATCTTTATATAGAATCAAGCATTAATCAAGAATAATTTAACTTTTCTTTAAGATGCTAAGACAAAAGAATAAATGATCAACACAGTTTTTAACTACAATTAACATAAAAAGCTTTATTAACAGGGGAAAAATAATGAACGAAAAAAATAACTTAACACTAAGTCCTCCATTATCGGAAGATGCGTCAGTAAGGAGAATAAAACTTCTCACATATATGATGTTTTTTGTATTTGCGATGACCTCTGATGCAGTTGGCGTTATCATTCCCCAACTGATAGAAACCTATCAATTAAATTTAACACAAGCGAGCGCGTTTCATTATATACCTATGATTTTCATTGCTCTTAGCGGTTTACTTTTAGGGTACCTAGCGGATAAGTGGGGTAGAAAATCAACGATTGTTATTGGTTTATTAATATTTTCACTCGCATGTTTTCTATTTTCTTTAGGTAGTAGTTTTATATATTTTTTATCACTTCTCGCTTTGATTGGTATCGCTATTGGTTTATTTAAAACTGGGGCGTTAGCGTTAATTGGTGACATTTCATCGTCAAATAAAGAACATACTTCGACGATGAATAAAGTAGAAGGATTTTTTGGTATCGGCGCTATTGTAGGCCCAGCAATAGTAAGTTACTTACTTGTTTCAGGTATATCTTGGAAGTACTTATATATAAGTGCTGGGGTATTGTGTGCATTACTTTGCTTAGCTGCAATGAAAACAAAATACCCTGTAAGTAAGCCAAGTATCGAAGGAAAAGTAAATTTAAAAAGCTCACTTAAAGTAATGAAAGACCCTTATGCTATGGGCTTTTCATTGGCAATCGCGTTATATGTTGCCACAGAAGTTGCTATCTATGTTTGGATGCCAACACTCTTAGCTGATTATACTGGCTCTCTAGTTTGGCTAGCCACATACTCACTTACAATCTTCTTTGTTTTACGAGCGGGGGGGCGGTTTTTAGGAGTACTGATGCTAAAACATTTTAAATGGCAAACTGTTATGTGTTGGTTCTCGTTAGCCGTATTTCTTTGTTATCTAGGTACTGCGATAATAGGTGTTGAAGCCGCAGTTGTACTATTGCCACTTTCAGGTTTATTTATGTCCATGATATACCCTACCCTTAACTCTAAGGGGATTAGTTGTTTCCACCCATCAAAACATGGCGCTGTTGCTGGAGTAATCCTGTTTTTTACTGCTGTTTCTGCTGCAGTAGCCCCTCTTCTTATGGGGGTTATAAGCGATTTATTTGGTCATGTATCTTATGGTTTTTACTTAGCAACGTTCTTTGCAGCTATCTTAGCGTTAGCTGCCATTTATAACCTAATTGCAGATCCCACCCAGCATAACGTTCATAAATAGAAAATAAATATCGCCAATTATCAATTAATTAATAAAGATATCACTATTTAATTAAATGAGTACTTGCAAAATAATGGGATTATAACTAATAATAAACTTAATCGATTAAGTTGCGATTAATAACAATATGACAACAATTAATTATAAAACATACTATAAAGTAACTCGGGGAATACAAATGAAAAGCATAACCTACAAAAAATTAATACTAAGCACATTAACCATGGCAATTTGTTCTAGCTTGAGTGCAGCAGAGACAGGAAAAACTGAAGACAATGCTGTTGAAAAAGGCTTAGACTTTGAACGAATCGTTGTTACTGGTGTGTCAGGTAAAGGTACTACTGTTATGGCATCAACAGCTTCGGTAAGTAGTTTGACACCAAACGAAATTGAAATTGCAACACCTAGAAGTACATCAGAAGCTTTTAGATCAATTCCTGGTATCCGCGCAGAATCATCGGGTGGTGAAGGTAATGCAAACATTGCTGTTCGCGGTCTTCCTGTTGCAGCTGGTGGCGCAAAATTCTTACAACTACAAGAAGATGGTTTACCCATTTTACAATTTGGAGACATCGCATTTGGTAACTCTGATATATTTCTCAGACTTGACAGTACAGTGTCATCAATTGAATCAATTCGTGGTGGCTCTTCATCAACTTTAGCGTCAAATGCACCTGGCGGCATTATTAACATGATCAGTAAAACGGGTGAGTCCGAATCTGGCAGTATCGCCACGACCATTGGTTTAGATTACGATACTATCCGTACAGATTTTGACTTTGGTGGTGAAATTAACAACTCAATGTATTTCCATTTTGGTGGTTTTTATCGTCAAGGTGAAGGTCCAAGAAATACCGGTTATGTAGGGGATAATGGTGGACAAATCAAAGCCAATATAACAAAAGAATTTGATCAAGGTTATGTTCGGGTCTACTACAAGTATTTAGAAGATGCTACAACGGGCTATTTACCTATGCCTATGTATGCAGACGGTTCATCATTGCCAGGCTTTGATTCTCAGTCAGATGCTATCCATTCAGCTAATTTCACTTCATTATTTACCACAGATGGCACAGGCAACCGTCGTCGTTCAGATATGCGTGATGGTATGAACCCAACAGTAAACGCGGTAGGTTTAGAAGCGGTATTTGACTTAGGCAATGATTGGTCAATGGAGAACAGATTTAGAACATCAAGTACCAAAGGTAGTTTTACTTCCCCATTCCCTGAAAGCATCCAAAGCAGCCAAGTACTTGCAGATAGTATTGCTGGCTCTGGTGCAAGTCTAACGTATGCTGCAGGACCACAACAAGGACAAGCATACACAGGTGACAACTTAATGCGTATTCATACCTTTGATGTTGAAATGAGTAACTTGGACTTTATGGTTAACGATTTAAAAATATTAAAATCATTTGATAATACTAATGTTACTTTTGGTTATTACAAGTCTTTACAAAACATTGAACAATCATGGCTTTGGAATACTTACTTATCAGAGATTAATGGTAATAACGCTTCACTAATTGATGTAACCGCTGCTGATGGAACAAGCTTCTCAGACAATGGCTTAATTGCATATGGTGTTCCAGCTTGGGGGAATTGTTGTACCAGAAACTACGACTTACAATATGAAAGTTCTGCTCCTTATATTGCTATTAACTCAACGTTTGATCGTTTAACCATTGATGCCAGTGTTCGTTATGATAGTGGCTCAGCAACAGGAACCTATGCTGGTGCAGTTCAGTCTACTATTGACATGAACAGAGACGGTATCATTTCAAAGCCTGAAGAAAGTGTGTCTTCAGTAAATAATAGTGGAAGATCTATCGCCAATTATGACTGGAGTTACACATCTTACTCACTTGGTGCTAACTATATACTAAATGATGATTTAGCTATTTTTGCGAATCTTAGTCACGGTGGTACAACTAATGCTGATCGTTTAGCATTCGGAAAAATTGCAGATGATGGCTCTGTAGCCCCAGAAGATGCTGTTGATGAAGTTGATCAGTATGAACTAGGAGCCAAGTATCGCCAAGATGCACTCGCTTTATTTGCTACGGCCTTCTTTGCTGAAACTCAAGAGCAAAACTTTGAAGCAACTAGCCAAAAATTCTTTGACCGTGTATATGAATCACATGGTATTGAATTAGAAGGTTCTTACTACATTGGTGATTTTACTGTGAGTGGCAACATGACTTGGACAGATGCAGAGATTACTCAAGATGCATTAAATCCCGATGCGGTTGGTAATACACCTAGAAGACAAGCCGACATAATATATTCACTAACAGCTAGTTATAACTTCGAAGAAGGTACCGCAGGCTTTAACTTTATTGGTACAACTGATGCTTACGCTCAAGATGGTGGTGATCAAGATGCCGGAGACGCGCTTAAGTTTGATGGTTACACCCAAGTAAATGCCTTTGCACAATACTATTTATCAGATAGCTTCAGCGTTGCTTTAAATGTAAACAACTTATTTAATGTAGTCGGTCTAACTGAAGCTGAAGAAGGTAATATCCCTGCTAATAATATCATTAGAGCTCGAGCAATTAATGGTAGAACAACAAGTATGACGCTTAAATACGATTTTTAGTCGGTAAGCAGCAATTTTACAGGTAATAACAAGCCCATTTTAGATGGGCTTTTTTAAGGACAATCTATGATTTCTTTAATCAGTTATGGCGAAGTGTTGGTCGACTTTCTGCCTACGTCAGTAAATGACCCAAGTTATATTCCGTTAGCTGGAGGTGCTCCTGCCAATGTCGCAGTAGCCTATGCTAAGTTAGGTGGAGAAGCATACTTTGCAGGAGGTATTAGTGAAGACAATTTTGGTAATATGCTCATACAAGCTCTAGAAAATGACGGAGTTCATACCGATTACGTTAAAATAATAGCTGATGCTAATACTGCATTAGTATTAGTTAGCTTAGACTCTTGTGGGGAGAGAGCCTTCAACTTTTACCGACATAATACTGCCGACATGCAATATGGCATATCTCAAGTTGATAAAGTAAATTGGCAAAATATAGGCGTTTTTCATTTTTGTTCAAACACATTAACTAGTCAGCCAATATATACTGATACGCTTTACGCTATAAGAAGTGCTAAAAAAAATAATGTCTTAATTAGTTTTGATGTAAATTTACGCCAGCAACTTTGGCAAGATTTATCGTTTTTAACTAACCGAGTTGAAACATGTATAGAAGAAACCGATATAGTTAAATTGAGTAGAGACGAAGCTGAATATTTGGCTAAAACCAAAGGAGTTGATGTCGATATTTACATACAATATTTATTACTACTTGGTGTGAAGCTTATTGTAATCACTGATGGTTCAAGTTCTATTCAAGTAACTTGCACTGGTTTTTCAACAATGTTTGAAGTACCTAAAATATCTCCGGTCGATACCACAGGTGCAGGTGATAGTTTTATTTCAGGTTTTCTATTTTCACTCGCAAAATCAGTTGAAGAACATAGCGAAATAGAGTCAATACATAAAATTATTGAGCAACAAGAATACGTTTCTGCTGCGGTGTTATTTGCAGCTAAATGTGGTGCTTTTACCTGCCAGAAAAAAGGAGCCTTTGCAGCATTACCTCACCTAGCTGACATTTAACAATCGACTAATATATTTTAATGGTTACCTTTTAAACATCACTTATAAAAACTTTCAATTAATTCAATTTAAATTGAACTAATAGTCATAACAAGACTCTTACTTAATAGTAAAGTTCTTCCCTGAATTTTTTATGTTGTTTGTATGCGCTCTCTAATTTTAGGTGAGCGCTTTTTTTTTCCTTAAATTCCTTTAATATCAGAATTATTAATAAAGCATTTAATTTAAGGAATATTCATAGGTTGGATCTTAAGGAATAAAACAATTGAAAACATGCTCTGAATTTGATCTGATAGTAATCGCCAAACCACTATCTATCCCAAAAGCAGAGCATGAATAAACATAATACTGAGTTAAACAAAATAACGAAAGTACTTAACGATTATAATATTAACGAAATAGGTAAAGAAATTCGTTTTTGTAGCCGTAAACGAATAATAAAACCCTTTGAATTAGTCATGTCGTTAATAACGGCACTAGGTGATAAGTCGGTAAGCACCGTGACAGATTTACATCGTTATTTTGTGAAGTTAACGGAAACAGATGTTCAATATAAACCGTTTCATAATCAACTGAGTAAGCCTGAATTCAGCCAATTAATGAAATCATTAGTCGATGTAGCGTTAAGTGAATGGCAGCAACAAATACTCGGTACAGACGCTACACTGTCAGATTTTAAACGTATAGTAATGCAAGATGGAAGTTCGTTTGCTGTACATGATAGTTTACAAGAAACCTTTAAAGGTCGCTTTACTAAAATAAGCCCTGCAGCAATAGAGGTACATGTGAGTTGGGATTTATTTAAAGGCTATCCCGAAGATATTTCAATCAGTCCAGATAGCCAAGCTGAATATGATTTTTTACCCGATGCTAAATCGTTAGTTGACACTTTGTTTCTCGCCGATAGAGGGTACTTCAAGTTGTCGTACCTAGAATCAATAGATATCGCAGGTGGTTTCTATATTGTGCGTGCTAAAGCAACAGTCAATCCAGTCGTTGTTGCCGCATTTAATCGCCAAGGAAAAGTCTTGAAACGGTTTTCCCAGAAGAAACAAAAGGACGTTAAAAAGCATATTCGCCGTAGCGTTATTGTTGATATGGATGTGGAAGGCCAAACGTATTATCGTTTGATTGCTAGTTGGCCTAAAGGGAAAAGTGAGCCGACTTATTGGGCAACAAACTTAAGTCGAGAAAAGTTTAGTGCTGAAGCGCTCATAAAGCTATACAGTCTCCGGTGGCAAATAGAATTACTGTTTAAGGAATGGAAGTCATATTGCAACCTTCAAAAGTTTAACACCAGAAAAGCAAGTATGATGGAAGGTTTAGTGTGGGCAAGCTTATTAACGTTGTTAGTAAAACGGCGAATAGGAATGAGTGTTCAACAACTTGTAGGTATTGAGCTATCAAGCTTTATGGTCGCAAAAAACACCCAAGGTTGGTTTTATCAATTAATGGAATCAATCACACAAGGTGTGATATCGACACTGAAAAAAATATGGCAAAAAACTATCAATTTTTTGTCAAAGTATGCTCAAAGAGCGAATCCGACACGAGATAAGGAAAAAGGTCGATTAGAGTGCGGCCTAGATCCAATTATCTCTTAATGTCCAACATATGAGTATTGATTAGTTAACCTGAACTTGGGGTATTTAGTCATTGTAAAATCACGTGACTGCCCAAGCTTTTACATCGGCTATGGCTATGGTCATTCAATCACAGACAAAGTTTACATTTATCGAATAATTACAATATTGATACTCTATATTGATACAACTTTATTAATTTCCCTCTTTCTACAGCAAAGAATGAAAGTTTCCTTCTTTTACACATCCACCAGTTCAGGGCTAATTTTTAAGTGATTGAAATAAATTGAATAGTGACGTATTCTCAATAACATTTAAAAAATCAGATGGATAATTTTCTTTTATAGATAGAAGGAATTATTCCTTTGAATAAGCTGTTATACGTAAATGGAGCTCTCTGCATAAATGGATGCTATAAGAAATAAAGATGTATTATTAATTTGGCCTATTTCTCTTATCGGATTACCAATACTAGCTATCCTATTAATATCGATTTTCGGATTTTCTGGCACAATATATTCAGGAAAACTTACTTATATATTTTCCGTAAGCGGTACTTTAGTTTTAGTTATATTTGGACTATTCAATGTGCTTTTTTCATTTTATACATTGAATACTTTTTGGAGTACTTTAAAGATAAAAGAGCGGATCATATATTCTTTGGTAGGTATATTAGCTAATGTATTGAGTAGCTACGTACTAGCAAGTTTATGGAAAACTAAAAGTATAAATATCTACTCTACCAAAGGGAAAAAGAAACATGATCATGTTGCATTTGTTTTCTATTTCTTTATCTTGGTTGCATTGCTGATACCAATATTTATAGCAAATAAGCAGTTTAAGTAGTTAATTACGTATAACAAGTCATTAAAGCAGGACAAAAAACAGTTGGTTTTGCTCCTCCGTCGCTTATTTTAACCAACTATTTTATTGCCTGTTAACAGGGCGTTAGGGTTTTCTGGAGTCACGGATGAAATTTAAACTATCTTTTATTTTCCTAATATTCATTTCAGCATTCTCGTACTCTAATGAAATAGATGAATTATGGGGTGCAGAGGCTGAATATAAAAACAAAGCTGAAAGTTATATTTCTCAATTGTACAGCAATAAGTCTGAGCTTCTTGTTATTGAATTTTCTATTAAACGCAATCCAACGAAAATTGAATCTGAATTAGAGCACTATATATTTTTAAAGGCACTCGACAAAGCAAGTATCGCTGATACTAAAGATCCTGCCATTGTGGAGTGGGCTAAATCTAATGGTACAAGCGCTAAAGATATAACCGTCTATGACGTAGTTTTTGAGTTGCCTAAAACTAATGATTTCAGTCCCGTAATAATGTCAGTTGGGCAAGAGACTGGCTTTTTAAACAATAAATGGGCAGAGTTAATAAAACCCTAACAAGTCATTAAAGCAGGAAAATTTACAGTTGGCTGTTTTCACTGCGCTCAACATTTTAGCCAACTATAAATTTCCTCTTAATGAGGCGTTAGGTTTCTTTTCTAAATGGAGTGTTCGTAAAATGGAAGAAAATATTAAAATTAATTCAATAATAAGAATTCTAGGCGGGCTATTATCTTTGATGCTTTTGACAATGATAATGTTATCATTATTATCGATTATACCAATGGCTACAGATGATGTTATATCAAGTGTTATTTTTCTTATTATTGTCGCACCTGTATGCATTTATGGTTATATATCAGGTAAAATTTTAGATAACTTACCAACGTTTTTAGTTGATGCTATTAAAAGTAAGTCGTTAAAAGACTATAAGTAATCAAAACCTAACAAGGCAATTCAACAAGGACAAAAAACAGTTGGTTTTTGTTCTTGCGTCGCTTATTTTAACCAACTATTACTTGCCCATTATTAGGGCGTTACTGAGTCAATATGGAAATTGCTGAAAGTTCAAAAACCCCAAAAAAAGCATACGTTATTCTTACATTTCAAGCTATAACTTGGGCTTTAATCATAAGTCACTTTTTCGAAGATTATATTACAGGTACAGACGCTGCAGGCTCGGGCATGGCTCGTGGAATTGGTGTTTTCTTTTTTGTTGTTCCATCAATGATTTTTATCTTCTGTACAACATTCTATTTTTTAAAGAAAAACTTACCAGCATGGTTTAGGTTTGTGTCTACGTTTAATTATATAGGTTTGTTTTTAACTTTTGCTGCAATAAATTGGTAATTAACTCACTAACAAGGTTATAAAATCCTCCTGAATCAGGTAAAAGGCCACTAGAATTAGTTAACTTAAATTACCGTGAAGTTAACTAATTCTTGTCGTGTTTTCTATAAAAGTGGATAGCGATAAAGTTTATATTTTGCATGTTATGCGACAAGAAAGAGATCTACTAGATTTATCCTACAAAGCTAGATAAAGATTCTTGGCTAGATACCAACGAATATACGAAACACTGTACGTAAAGGAGTACACGAAATGAAACGGTTATTAATAATTCTACCTTTAATTTATCAATTACAAGGGTGCAACTCAGCTAAGGCTGAATCACCCGAACTCCAAATGGAGTCAGAGGTAATTCATGAAGCTGAATATAATGAGTTTGCGAATATCACTAGTAAGAGTGTGATAGTAATAAGAAGCCAAGAAGAATATGAAAGTGAATTACTTAAAAGAACATCCGAGCCAGTGGAGGCCATAGATTTTGCAAGTGAATCAATTATATTAATTGATATGGGCATGCAAACATCGGGTGGGCATAGTTTAAATTTTTCATTTTATGAAGACTCTAATGACATACAAGGGGAAATTGTTTATAGCTTTCCTAGCGGTACATGCGCTACTTCTACTGCTATTACAAATCCATATAAATTCATTAAACTCAAATCTACTAAATTTATATTAGTTTCAGAACAGCAGACTTATTTTGAGTGCTAATACACATAACAATGATCTTCCCCCGTTAAAGCGAACACCAAAATCTAACTAAAGATGAGGTGTCTTATGCCGCTTAACCAAATGCTTTATTTTTACAAGGAATTTTCATATGAAGAATTGTTTTTATAAGTTTATTTTAATTACTTCCATTATGTTAAGTGGTTGTGAAGATTCAAGTGATTCCGTCAATAATGGCGATGTTGCTTGTACAGAGCAGTACGTATCTGGACTTACCATTGAAATTATAGATAAAGCAACAGGTGAGCCTATTGCCTGCAATGTCACCGCTATTATTGAAGATAATGATTACTCTGAAGAGGTAACATCTTTTAGTTCTGGTGAGTGTGATAATGCTCAATACCTTCAAGGAGCTGGAGAAAGAAGCGGTATTTATAATATCCATGTATCTAAAGAAGGTTACTTAGATTGGTCGGTATATAATATTGAACTCACATCTAACGTATGTCATGTTGAAACTGTTCACATCATTGCAGAGCTAGAGAAGTAAATTTAAGGGAGTATTATGCCTTTATGGTTTTGGTTGCTCACAAGTATTTCCATAGCTTTATTATTTTGTTGGTATATATCTCCAACTCGAAATAAAGAACCAACTAAAGTTCAGAAATTAGGAGCAGTGATTTGGATTGTGTTGCGGCGTATAATAAGTTTCGTTGGGGCACTTTTCGGTATCCTTTGTATTTACATATTATTGTCCAGTTCTGGTTCAATAATAGAAAAAACACTTTGGAGTATAGTGATCCTGTCTTTTTCATTATATTTTGTATATGTGGGTGTTATTGGCCAAGGTTGGAATCAATATAGCCTCAATGACGACTTGAGTCTGTATGTAAAAATCAAAAAAAGATATGGTCTTCGTTGGTAATAAACAACTTAACAAGAGCATTCAACGGGAAATTACTGTTGGCTTTTTGCTCATTAACATTTTAGCCAATAATTCTTAGCCCTCTTCTTAGGCGTTGGTGAGTTATATGAAAACTACCGAAGATTCAAAAATTTTTAGTAAAGCTATCGTTATTCTTCTATTACAGGTGATTGCTTGGCGTTTAATATTATCGCCTTATTTTGAAGATTACAGTGCCGGAAATGATGCTGCAGGTACTGGTTTGGCCAAAGGATTGGACTTCTTCTTGTAGGGGGTCCTTGTATGGTTTTTGTTTTTTTACCACTTTCTATTTTTTCAAAAAAAATTACCCGTATGGTTTAGATACATTTCTGTAGTTAATTACATTGGATTAATTATAATATTTATGGGAAGCAATTGGTAACTCACTAACAAGTAATTAAACAATAAACAGCTAGTTGTGCTCTTTCTTGCTATTATAGCCAGCCATTTTAGGAGCTTAGCATTATGCCGAGCTTTATATTTATCAATAATAATTTTGGAAGCGAAAATGAATGTTAGGACAATAAGTTTATTAATATTAGTAAATTTAATTATTGCTTGTGGCGGAGGTGATAGTGCCCCTGAAACAACTACAGAAAAGGATATTCAAGAAGATAATACACCGGCCTTAGTTGAAACTGTTGAAACAGAAGTTAACACCCCAGCTATAGTAGCTGAGAAAATAGTAACTAGCTCTTTTGCTCATGCGGCTATTAAAAGTGATGGCACTGTTGTTACTTGGGGATATGACGAGCATGGCGGAGACTCTTCTGATGTCCAGTATATGTTAACCGATGTGGATGAAATTTATTCAACAGAAGGAGCCTTTGCTGCATTAAAAGCAGATGGTACTGTTGTTACTTGGGGCAATAGTGACCGAGGCGGTGATTCTAGTCATGTTTCGGCTGAGTTGTTTGATATTAAAGAAATTATTTCAACATACTCAAGTTTTGCTGCATTACGGAAAGATAATACAGTTATATCATGGGGGGTGAATTCAGAAGATGGTTATTATCAGAGGCTTGTGACCGATGTTAACCATTTGGTTTCTTCAAGAGGATCTTTTTCTGCAATTAAGAGTGATGGTTCAATTATATATTGGAGTGGACTTAATTATGAAGAAGTAAGCTACATAGCACCCGAGATAACGTCGTTAATCGCTCATTCCTCTTTTTATTCTGCTATTTTACCAACAGGAGAAGTGATTACTTGGGGATATAACGATAGGTGGCTAGAAAACTACCCTGCTAACGGACCATTTAATGTAAAAAAATTATATAGCACCGATCTAGGTTTCATTGCGGTATTTAACGACGATACAACTAAGTATTGGGGAATCGAACATTCAGATACATGGGGAGTCAACCCACCAGAAAACCTACCGGCTATCAAGGCTGTTGAATACAGTGGTTCGAAAACTATTGCACTTACAACAACTGGAAATATTGTTCCGTGGGGAAGTTACGGTGAAAAGGAAGGAAATTTCTCTGATGGCTTCTCTTGGGCAACTTATGATGAGTACCCTAGGACACTTTCAAATATTGAAAAAATTTATGGTTTTTCACAGAGCTCTTTGAGTCCTGAAGCATTTGGCGCTCTTGATAAGGATGGACATTTGTACCTATGGGGGGGGATAAATTTACCTAAAGATGCAATAAAAGATGTTAAAGAAGTAGTTGGTGTTGGTAGCGCAATTGCTGTTTTAAAACAGGATAATACCGTGGAGTATTGGGGAGATGTTTCAGTTGAGATTGATCCTTTAACTTTAGAACCGGCAATTACTCCTCATTTAGTTGATGTAATTTCTATCTATGCAACTGCCGTGAATTTTTCTGCTATTAAGAAAGACGGTACAATTATTACTTGGGGTAATTTTGTGAATGATGGCAAGGTTGATTTTTAGTGAAGCTATATAATCAACACTAACTGTGAAGCAGCTAACAATCGTGAGCTCGGTGACCTTATAGCATGGTGTAATGAATACTATAAGGTCTACGAAGCCGATGAAGGTTGGAATGAACAAAATGATTCGCAATTTAAAGTTGTATGTGGTTTGTGTTTTTCTGCTTTCCAAGAAAACCAACAGTAATTTTCGGATTATTGCAGCGCAAGTACCTATTCCCCAAGCGTGATGCTAAAATCTATTCTTTATGCTTACTTGCGTGACTATATCAAAGATTATATTAATGATTATTACACTGATAATACTATTATTACTTTTGAGGGAAGTCTTGATGAATTTTAGTCAATATAGTTTGAAAGTAACCACTGCCCTTTTGCTCTGCTAATATAATATTATTTTCTGGTATTTTTTCTGGCTCTTTATAAATTGAAAGTACCTTAGCCATACTCTCCTCTCTAATAATGTGTAGCATTGGGTAAGGCGATCTGTTGGTGAAATTACTCGGTGCGTCAAAATCATCATCGGCAAAGCAATATTCGGGGTGCATGGTTGCAAGTTGAAATATACCTTCAAAGCCTGACTCAATCAGTAAGTCATTGGCATAATCAACTAAATCAAGATAACGGTCAAAGCCTCTAAATCCATCGGCATAAATTATTAGTGTTGTTTCAATATCGGCATTATTTTGCAAGTAATGACATTGCTCTACTAATTCTTGCAGCGCCGGTTTAACTTGTTCAAGCGATGATTGATGGTAATAAATGGTATTATTAACAAACTCTTTTTTAGCAAATGGACAAAAGTTTAAGCCAATAATAATGTCATTTATCCACGCTTTAGTTGCATTAATTTCAGAGCTGTTTTGCCCTAATATCATTTCATTTTTTTCAGTCATACTTTCACTTTTTCTTGCTATTAATTATCGGGCTAATCGATCAGATTAAAACATAAATTTTTATCTTAAAAAATCTATTTCGACGATTGTTGTAATTGCCACATTTTACTATATTGGCCATCAAGCGCCAGTAACTGTTGATGATTACCCTGCTCTACTATTTCACCATGGCTCATTACAATAATATTGTCACTATCAACTATGGTAGAGAGGCGGTGTGCAATAACTAAGCTTGTTCTGCTTTTCGCTACTTCATTAATGGCAGTTAAAATTGCTTGCTCTGAGTGGCTATCAAGAGATGATGTTGCCTCGTCAAAGACTAATATTAGCGGATTTTTGAGAATTGTTCTAGCAATGGCTACGCGCTGTTTTTCGCCACCTGAGAGTTTTAAACCACGTTCCCCTACTACAGTTTCTAAGCCTTCAGGTAGGCTTGCAATAAAATCAGATAGGTGTGCAAGCTCTATTGCTTTTAATACGGCATCTTTACTTGCCGTTGGACAACCATATTGTACGTTATTAAATAATGAATCATTAAAAAGTACTGTGTCTTGCGGCACAATGCCAATATGGGTACGTAACGAATGTTGACTAACTTGGCTAATATCTTGGTTATTAATAGTTATAGTGCCAGCACTTACATCATAAAAACGAAATAGTAATTTAACTAACGTTGATTTACCTGAACCACTGTGACCAACAACCGCTACCTTTTCACCCGCATTAACAGCAAACGAAATCCCTTTAATAATCGGTCGTTTTTCATGATAAGCAAAACTAACATCCTGAAATACAATACTCGCGGTATTAAAATCAACATTATCTACATCAGCAGCCGAATTAGTCTTAGATTTAGCGTCAAACCCAGCACCTCCCTGCCCGCCTAGATTTAACTCAAGGGCATTATCTATATCTTCTACTTTGGGCTTTTTCGCTAATAAACCAAAAAAGTTTTCAATATTGGCAAGTGAACCTTTTATTTCACGATACACAAAACCGAGAAAGTTCAGTGGCATAAATAACTGCATCATAAAGGCATTAATTAGCACAAAGTCACCTAAGGTCATCACGCCTGCTGCTACCTTATCAGCCGCTAGTGCCAACATAGCCGTCATCGCAATAGCAATTATCAGCGCTTGACCACCATTTAAAGCAAACAGTGATAAACGGTTTTTAATTTTAGCTTGCTCCCAATTTGATAATTGCTGATCGTAAGCCTTAGCTTCAAAATCTTCGTTGGTAAAATATTTAACAGTCTCATAATTTAACAAGCTGTCAATAGCCCTTGTGTTACTCGATGAGTCAGCTTTATTAGCCTCTCGCACAAAACGTGTGCGTAACTCGGTGGCAAAAATAGAATACGCAATATAGATAACAATTGAAGCTAGCGTTATAGCGGCAAACCAAATACCGTATTTAACAAATAAAATAGTTACTACCATCACTATTTCAAGCAATGTTGGCACTATGTTAAATACCATAAAACGCATTAAAAAATTAATGCCCGACGTGCCACGTTCGATATCGCGGGATAAACCACCCGTTTGTCTATTTAAATGAAAATCTAAATCAAGGGCATGTAAGTGGCGAAAAACATTTAAGCTAATACGCCTGATGGCGCGTTCAGTCACTCGGCCAAACAAGGTGTCTCGTATCTCAGCAAAAAGCACTATAGATAATCGAACCATACCATAAGCGCCGACCAAAGCTAACGGAACAATAACAAGGGCTGATTTTTGTTTGTCTGTATTATTTGCATCAAGAGTATCTACAATATCTTTTAATATAAAAGGTAAGTAAACACTGGCAATTTTAGTCAGGATTAAACATAACATAGCCAAAGCTATGCGTTTTTTATACTCAAATAAATAAGGAAGAATAAGTTTAAAAGCGTGCCAGTTTAAGGTACTGACTTCTTGTTCTGGGTAACTAGAGCGGCGCATGGGATTTCTTGTAAGGCAAATAACTATAATAAATTAGAAAGCAATTTTAGCCTAATTTTTAACACAATATTTATAAAAAATGCGTTATATCAATTGAAATACTGAATCCGGCAACGCTGCGCTTTAGTGATCAACTTAATATAACTTTACGTTAAAACATGACTCTTTACATTTAGTTACAAACTTATAGATAACTAAAGCCACGAAGCGATAGCAGTGTCATTGGTCTGTAATTCCTTTTAATGTACTATTGTACAAATACTGAAGAGTATGTTGATCTTTCTGGATTAAAGTTTATTCAATTTAGAACGAATCTAATCGCAGCGAGAGTATTTGAATCATAGTCATTCTACTTAAAAAGCGAGCAACAAAGAGTAAATTCGTTTTAAATGAACCTAAACCAAACAAGTTGCTGTAAAAGTAATCTCAAAAGATCAACATACCTCAATGTATTATATATACTATTATTTACATATCGAATTGAACGCATAAATAAAAATTTAATAATTAAATATTGATAATTAAATAATAATCAACTTTTTAGGTTACTATTTGATAGATATAGTCTTTATATTTATAATATTTATGTGAATTAATGTAAATTTACTAGTAATTAGCTTAACTATAAATTAAATTAATTAAGTCTTATTCGTATATACCTATTTTTGTAATACATTAAGCTCATTAATCTGATCATTTAAGGAAGAAAAATGCAAATTAAAAGTACCATAAAAAAATTAGCATTAGGTGTAGGTTTAATCGCCATAGCCACCTCTGCAGCGGCAACCACGAACAAATCTAAACCCAACATCTTAACCATTTGGGGTGATGATATTGGTTATTACAATATAAGTGCATATAACCAAGGTATGATGGGTTACATGACACCTAATATCGACCGAATCGCGAATGAAGGTGGTTTATTTACACATCATTACGCACAACAAAGTTGTACTGCCGGTCGTGCATCATTTATTCTAGGTCAAGAACCTTTCCGTACTGGTTTATTAACTATTGGTATGCCTGGCTCGGATCACGGTATTCCTGATTGGACACCTACCATAGCTGATTTGCTTAAAGAGCAAGGTTACATGACAGCCCAATTTGGTAAAAACCATTTAGGTGATCAAGATAAACATTTACCAACAAACCATGGTTTTGATGAGTTTTTTGGTAATCTTTACCACTTAAATGCTGAAGAAGAGCCTGAAACTTATTACTACCCGAAAGATCCTGAATTCCACAAGAAGTATGGTCCGCGTGGTGTACTTCACTCTTTTGCCGACGGTAAAATTGAAAATACAGGGTCTTTAACTAGAAAGCGCATGGAAACTGTGGATCAAGAGTTTTTAGGCGCTACGCTGAAGTTTATTGATAAAGCTCATGAAGCTAAAAAACCATTCTTTATTTGGTATAACTCAACACGTATGCATGTATGGACGCATTTACAAGAAAAATATCGCGGTAAATCAGGTGTTGGTCTAACTGCTGATGGTATGCTTGAGCATGACGATCAAGTAGGACTTTTACTTGATAAGTTGGACGATTTAAAAATTGCCGACAACACTATCGTAATCTACTCAACAGACAATGGTGCAGAAAAATTCTCATGGCCTGATGGTGGAACATCACCATTTAAAGGTGAAAAAGGTACAACCAACGAAGGTGGTATGCGTGTACCTCAGCTGGTTAGATGGCCAGGTACTATCAAACCGGGATCTAAATTCAACAACTTAATGTCTCATGAAGATTGGATGCCAACTCTTGTTGCTGCTGCTGGTGAACCAAATGTAGTTGAAAAACTTAAAAAAGGTTATACCGCAAATGGCACTAAATGGAGAATTCATGCCGACGGCCATAACTTCAAACCTTTCTTTGAAGGTAAAGCTGAAAATTCTCCACGTGAAAGTAAACTATATTTCAGTGCCGATGGTGATTTAAATGCTGTTCGTTGGAACCAATGGAAAATTGCTTTTGCTATCCAAGAAGGTGGTATTAGTACTGCTTATCGTCAAACACCAGCTTGGCCTGTAATTACTAACTTACACGCTGATCCGTTTGAAACTGCTTATGTAGATTCACAAATGTATCTTCGTTGGTATGCAGATAACATGTGGTTATTTGTTCCTATTCAACAGCAAGTAGCTAAGTTTATGAGCACAATTGATCAATATCCATTCCAAACAGGTAGTAGCTTAAGTGCTAGCGATATTGGGTATAAGAGCATCAGAAATGCTGAAGCATTAAAACAATTACAGAGTTTACGTCCTAACAGATAAGTAATTAATAACTAGCTGTTTTACAAGTTAGTTAACTGTAGTTAGTATCAAAGCCCAACAACTGTTGGGCTTTTTTTTGATTATATTTTATTGATTCTATTTTCACACTAAAAACAATAACTAAGTGAGTAAACCATAGTCATATTAAGCATAGATTTATGCTGATAAATCTGTAATATTGGTACATCAAAAATGTACCTTTATGTAAAAATTATATAAAAATATACCATTAAATTAGTACCTTCATCTAACACGGCATTAAAATGACTCAAGTATCAAAAACCGTCGCTTTTTCTTCATTAATACCCCAACGGTTTAACCTATTAACTAAAAAAAGTATAAAGCGAATTATTACCTTATTTCTGCCCTTTACTCTTTTGCTTTTACAGCCAACTATCGCAGCGGAATTTACGGGCTCAAAAACCTGTGTTAATTGCCATGAGCAAGCCTATAAAGATTGGCAAGGTTCACATCACGATATGTCAATGAAGCACGCTGATAAAGCGAGTGTTTTAGGTGACTTTAATAATGTCTCATTAAAATCCGATGATAAAAATATCAGTAAACCAAGTACTTTTTTTAAAAAAGGCGATGAGTTCTGGGTCAATATTCAAGGTGAAGACGGTAAGTTTCATGATTACCAAATTAAATACACCTTTGGCTACACACCATTGCAACAATATATGGTTGAATTTGCCGATGGTCGGGTGCAACTCATTCCTTTTGCTTGGGACTCACGCAGTAAAGTAAATGGAGGTCAACGTTGGTTTAACCTTTATCCTGACATGACAGAAAAACATCAAGAGTTTTTCTGGACTAACACTGGCCAGAATTGGAATTACATGTGCGCTGATTGTCATTCCACCAATGTTGAGAAAAAATTTGATTTAAAAACCAATACTTATAATACCACTTTCAGTGAAATCAACGTGGCTTGTGAAAGTTGTCATGGGCCTGCTAGCGATCATATTACTTGGTCTGAAACTACAGTCGGCAATCAAAACACTGCTGCAAACAAAGGCTTTGCCCGTAATTTGTCCAAATCAGTATCAAATTGGAAAATAGCAACAAACAAAAAAACCTTAATACCTGAATCTGTCGACAATAGTAGCCAACAAGTATTGGTTTGCGCACAATGCCATAGTAGGCGCACTCAAATTAGTAATAACGATCATGTACAAGGAAATGCCTTTGGGGAACGTTATTTATTAGATTTAATCTCTAGTGATAACTATCATGCCGATGGACAGGTTTATAATGAAAACTTTGTTTACGGTTCATTCTTGCAATCAAAAATGTATAAAAACGGTGTTGTCTGTAGCGATTGTCATAATCCACATACTACGGAGCTGAAATTGCCTGTTGAAACACTATGTTTACAGTGCCATCAAGCCAATAATTATGCGACAGAAAAACATCACAAACACCAATCAGATTCTAGCGGTGCACAATGTGTAAATTGTCATATGCCAGAAACAACTTATATGGAAATAGATGCTCGACGTGATCACGGCTTTCATATTCCCACCCCAAATTTAGCTAAAAAATTAGGCACACCTGATACTTGTTTAACTTGCCACGAAGACAAAAATAGTGAGTGGAGCGCTAATAAGGTTAATACTTGGTACCCTAATTCACACATTGAAGAAGAAAAAGCGTTTGTTCCTATTTTTACCGCATCAACCATGACATTAACTGAACCTCAATTGCTAGGAGTTACCGAACAATTATCACGTATTGCACAAAATAAAGCATATTCAAGCATTATTCGCGCCTCTGCATTAACTAAAATGGCAAACACTTCAAACACTAATACTATTATTGCTATCGCAAGAGCTGCCAAAGATCCTGACGAATACATACGCTTAGGCGCAATTGAAGGTGCACAAAGTATGGCCAGTGCCGAAAGATGGCGCATATTATCTCCCCTATTAAACGATAAAGTGCTCACTGTTAGAACCAATGCTGCCTATTCACTTGTGACCTTGTGGGAACAGTTATCTAGTGATCAACAAAGCCAGTTAATCCCTGCACTTAATGAGTATATAGCTAGCCAAGAGTACAATAATGATCGTAGCTTTGCCCACTCAAATATCGGTATTGTCTTGGCTTCTCAAGGTAACACTGAGGAAGCAATAAAAGCCTTTAATAAAGGGATCGCCATTGAACCAAGCTTTGCCCAAACTTACCTTAATTTAAGTCAGCTTTATCATCAAATGGGTGATAATAAACAAAGCATTGATACTTTATTACTAGGCCAAGTAGCCAACCCTGATGATGCTGCATTAGTTTACGCTTTAGGTTTAGCTTATATTCGTGCTAAAAATTATCAAAATGCCGCCAATGCGTTAGCAAAAGCTACAATACTTGATCCGCAAAATAGTCATTATTTCTATGTTTACGGGTTAAGCCTTGAACAAACCCGACCAAATGATGCTTATAAGGCGCTGTATAAAGCTTTTCAATTAAGTAATAATCCACAACATTTGTATGCATTATGTGAAATGCAAGTTCGTCAACAAAGCTCATTAGCAAGCCAGTGTTTATCGCAATTACAGCCAATGGTGCCAGCGAATGTAATCCAAGGACTTAGAGATATGCTCAGTAATAGTTCTAAGTAACGGCTCTAAGTAACTGTTTTAGCAATAATTACTAACAGAGCATTACTATTAATAAATATAAACGCAGAAATAGACAACTTTTTTTAAAAGTAATACGATATGTTTTACCAATTCACATAAGAAAGTGATCACTTCTTTATGTGAAATAGTATTAAATACCTAAATTCGCACCAGGGAGAATCGAATGAGTGATAACAGCCAAATAGAATCTGAAACTGTAATAACTAACCCAACAGGTGAGATAAATACTTCAAATTCTGATAATAAATCTGATGCATTAGCGCAATTATCATTACTCAAAACACAAATTGAGCAAGTAGTTATTGGTCAATCTCATGTCGTAGATTCTTTACTTATTGCGCTTTTAACTAATGGTAATATTTTACTTGAAGGTTTACCTGGTACGGCTAAAACCCGTTCAATTAAAACTTTAGCGCGCTCACTTTCTGTTGACTTAGGTCGTGTTCAATTCACTCCTGACCTACTCCCTTCAGATGTAACCGGTACAGAAGTTTATCAAGAGGTTAACGGTAAGCCTGTGTTAACTTTCCAAGAAGGTCCTATTTTTAACAACTTATTACTTGCCGATGAAATCAATCGCTCACCTGCAAAAGTACAAGCCGCATTATTAGAGGCCATGGAAGAGAGACAAATTACCGTGGCGGGTAAAACCTACAAATTACCAGAGCTCTTTATGGTACTTGCAACCCAAAATCCAATTGAGCAAGAAGGAACCTACCCATTACCCGAAGCACAAATGGATAGATTCATCATGAAAGTTAATCTTGATTACCCTGATGATGAAGCAGAAAGTCAAATTATTAAATTAGTTCGTGATGAAGAACAAAATGTTCAAGCCCTTGAAAATATAGACCCAAAGTATATTTTTACAGCACGTGATGAAATTCATAAAATTCATTCAAGCCAAGCAATTATCGATTACATTGTGGCTATTGTCATGGCAACCAGAAAGCCAGAGCGTTACCCAGACTCACCACTACAACAGTGGTTAACTGTTGGCTCAAGCCCTCGAGCGAGTATTGCTATTGATAAATGTGCCCGTGCGCAAGCCTGGTTAAGTGGTAAAGATTTTGTTGATCCTACTGACGTTCGCGTGGTTGTTCATAACGTGCTCCGCCACCGTTTAGTGCTCAGTTACGATGCTTTGGCAGATAGTGTTACCGCAGACGATGTCATTGATGAAATATTAAAACAGGTGGCTGTAGCCTAAGGGGTATAGCATGAACACCAAGTCTTCTTTACACAAAGCCGATAAAACGGTTGACGCGACTTCTGCTAACCAAGCTGATAGTTGTATTTATGCTGATTTAAATACACTACGCCGCTTAAAGTATTTAGCGAAAGGTTTTTCATTCAGTCCTAATCAACCCGCTAATAGTGTGTTGAGTGGTAAAAATGTATCAAAATTGCGTGGTCGTGGTTTAAATTTTGAGGAGTTACGTCATTACCAGCCCGGTGATGACATACGCTCGATGGACTGGAAAGTTACTCAGCGTACAGGTAAGCCGCACATAAAAGTTTTTACCGAAGAGCGTGAGCGCAATGTCTACTTAGCCATTGATCAACGTATGAGTATGTTCTTTGGTAGCTCAAATAAAATGAAATCGGTTATTGCTGCAGAGCTTGCGGCGTTAATTGCCTGGCAAATTAGTGACAGCGGAGATCGCATTGGCGCAATTATTTATAACGATAGTGAAACCAAAGTTATTCCAGCTAAACGCGGACAACAACACGTAATTAATTTATTATCTGAAATGCTGAAGAAAAATCATCAGTTGTCGATTAATAATTCAATCCCATCAAATATTAACGATACTGATTCATACAATAAAATGTTAGCTACTTTGAATAAAGTATCAAGCCATAATGGATTAATCATTCTTATTGGTGATGGTCATGGCTTTGATGATAAAAGTACTGATCACATAAAAAAAATAAGACAACACAATGAAATAATTGCCTGTCATGTCTTTGATCCCCTTGAGCAAACGTTACCGAAAATGTCTCAAATGATTGTCAGTGATGGTAAACAACAAATTCAATTTTCATCTGATAACAAACAAGTGCAACAAAAGTATCAAGCTGAGATTACTCGCCAACTTAATAGTTATGTAACTGCCGCTAAAAAATATCGCATTCCATTAATTGAAATAGATACTATAGCACCCGTTGAGCAACAGTTACGTAAAGCACTTGGTTATAAAGCAGGAAGCTTATAATGGACTTTCCAAAACCTTGGGGTAATTATCTGCTTGAAAAAATAGTAGACACCCCTGCCCCCGAAACAATTAGTTTTATGCCGCAAACACTGGCCTGGAAAATAATTGCAGGCATATTCGTGTTGTTCATTTGCAAGAAAATATATAACGCTTGGAAAACTTATAAAATAAATGCTTACCGACGAGAAGCACTTGCTTGGCTTGAACAATGCTCTTTAGAGAATGACGAAGATGTTAAACAATTACCCGCTTTGTTAAGAAAAACAGCCTTACTTGCCCATACGGCTTATTTACAAAATATTTCTGTATTACAAAATAAAGAAAATATACAAATGACTGTTCAGGCTAGCAAAACGGCAATAAATGCTTTGCATGGAGAATTATGGGTAACTTGGTTAGATAAAAATTGTAATAAAACCAATTTTACTGATAAAACACAAACATATACTTGTGAGTTATTACTCTGTCAATTAGCTTACCTACCAAAAATCAGCCCTCAATATGTTCAAGTTAATAACAATGACTTTTCCGAAGATGATCTCCAAATAGGTGTAAAGCGTCTTAAACAACAAATAGCACAGTGGATCAAATTTCATCAACTTAACTTCATTGCTTCCTCTGAGGGAAAGGAAAAAGTAGATTCAGAGCAAAATAAAGCGCAACAAAAATTAGGAGTAACGCATGATTGAGTTTGCTTACCCTTGGGCTTTTCTCTTGGTGCTATTGCCTATAATTGTAACCTTATTCGCTCCTGCTTATAAAGAAAAGAAACCATCAATAAAAGTTCCTTATTTCGCTAATCTTGTTGATATTACGGGTGAAAAGCCACAAACGGGTGCAGTACTACTTAATCGTAATAACCTACAACGTTTAATGGTTTTTATTGCTTGGCTTTGTATTGTAACCGCAATAGCCAAGCCTGAAATGATTGGTGAGCCTATAAACCAAGAGAAATCTGCTAGAGATTTAATGATAGCAGTCGATTTATCTGGCTCTATGGCTGTTGAAGACTTTACTTTACCCAAAGCTGTTAATAAAAACTTAACTGATAACACTGCTGACAGCTCTGCGAATAGCTCAATTAATTCCTCAACAAGTGTCTCAACAAATAGCCTAACAAATACAGTTTCCAGCACTTCCGCTGCTGATTCATCAAATCAAAATACCAATACAAATACAAAATACGTTAACCGTTTAGTGGCTGTTAAACACGTTCTTGATGACTTTGTTAAACACAGAGATCATGACAGATTAGGGTTAATACTTTTTGGTGACGCCCCTTATTTACAAGCACCTTTTACCGACGATATTAGCGCTTGGCAATCTTTACTCAATGAAAGTGATATTGGAATGGCCGGACAAAGTACTGCCTTTGGTGATGCAATAGGTTTAGCTATTAGTGTGTTTGAACAATCTGATACTAAAAATCGGGTGTTGATTGTATTAACTGATGGAAACGACACAGCTTCAAAAGTTCCCCCTGTTGAAGCTGCTAAAATTGCTGCCGCACACGATATAAAAATTTATACCATAGCTATTGGCGATCCGAGTGCGGTTGGTGAAGAGAAGGTAGATCTCGATGTATTAAATGACATTGCAAAAATAACTCACGGTAAAAGTTTTCAAGCGCTAAACAGTGATGAACTTTTACAGGTTTACACTGAAATTAACAAACTTGAGCCACAAGAGTTTGATTCGTTATCTTTTAGACCAAGAGTGAGTATTCATCATTACCCTATTATTGTTTTTGTTAGTATTTATTTGCTTGCTTTATTCGTGGTAAATATACGAATTCGCTCTCGCTTATCTAAAAGTACTATCGATTATAAAAAAACTAATAGCGAGTTAGATGGAGTAAATCATGATTGATGATATTTCCTTATGGTTTGACAGCATGCAATACTTTCATTTTTTGCGTCCTTATTGGTTGCTTATATTCGTCGTTGTTATTTATATTTTACGGGCATTTACCTTATGTGATGACAGCTTAGCACAATGGCGACCTTTAATGTCTGCGCCCATATTGCAAAACTTAACGGTGAGCGGGAATAACAATAATTGGTTGTCTCCGAAAAAAATGACTTTCATACTTTCAATCCCCTTATGTATTGTATTAATGGGACCAACTTGGGAACAACAGCCCTCACCTTTTAGTGAAAATAACTCGCCATTAATTATCGCGCTTGATGTATCAAAAACCATGGAGCAAGGTGATGTTCAACCTTCAAGGCTATTACGCGCCAAACAGAAAATAATAGAACTATTAGAAATACGAGGTGACAGTAAAACCGCATTAATTGCTTTTTCAGGGAGCGCCCATGTAGTTATGCCAATTACTAACGATAGAGAAATGATCCGTCACTTTCTTGATGCGTTAAGTGACAAAATAATGCCTTTGTCAGGTAAATTACCTGAAAGTATTATTCCGTTAACTAACAACCTATTAGCTAACTCTACCGTGCCAGGCACCGTACTTTTAGTTGGTGATGGCGCAAGCAATAATACGGTGAAGGCATTTAAAAACTTTTTTGATAATAACTCTGCACAACTTGTTGTTTGGGCTATTGGTTTAGAGAATGGGAAAACTTCAGATCCCACCGCATCAACCACCACACAGCAGAATGAAAGACATTCTACTCAACAATCTGGCGGGTTAACACACACATTGGCAGATGAGCCAAGCAGTAATATTATTCCACTACAACTCGAGCAACTAAAATCACTCAGTAATGAAAGTAATGGTCGTCTGCAAATGATGACTAATGATGACAGTGACGTAAAACGTGTGAATAACTACATCAAAAATAATATTGTGATTGTCGATGACAACAGCAGACCTTGGCATGACTCCGGATACCCGATGGTTTTTGTGGTTGCGGCTATTTTCTTGTTCTGGTTTAGAAAAGGATGGACATTACAATGGTAAAGTATCCTAATCATTCACAATCACTAACGCCAAATAACTCGCAAGGTTTGTTTTCAGCAATAAAGCTAAAAACAGGGTTACAAAATTTATACCTTAAGCGAAAATGGTTAATATCAGCTTTTATTCTTTGTACTTGCGTATTTATCTACTTAAAGCCACAACAATTTGCTGATTTATGGCTTACTCGTGATCAACAAGGCCAAGTATTGTTCAACCTAGCCTATTACCAAAAAGCCAGTAACACTTTTAGTAATACTCAATGGCAAGCTTACAGTAATTACGGCGCCGAGCAATTTAACAACGCGGTAACGCTTTACGGACAGTTTGACGATGTAGCTAGTCAAGTTGCCCAAGCAAATGCTTTAGCTCAAGGTCGCAATTACATTAAAGCACGTAATTTATATCAACAAATTCTCAATGAGAATCCAGGTAATATTGCCGCTAAAACCAATATAGTTATTGTTCAAGCCATCATTGATGAAGTTAATCGTCTATCCGAAAGTCAACAAGTAGAGAAAGGTGACTCATCGCAAGAGTTAGGCGATGAGCCACAAACAGGTGATGGCGCAGATAAAAAAGAACCTGAAGCACCAAAAGAATTAGAACAGTACAGCGCTGAAGATTTGTTACTTGATCCTAGTTTAAATGAAATGTGGCTTAGAGATGTTCAAAAAAATCCAGCAAATTTTTTAGCTAAAAAATTCTATATGCAGCAACAAATTAGTCAATATAATAATGAAAAAAGTGGCGATGACACAAGCAGTAACCAAGGAGATACTAATGATTAAATTATCTTTCATTATATTGCCCAACGTTAAGCCTAAGAGCTTTGCGCGAAACACTTTGCTGTTGATCAGTTTATTGTTCCTTTCACCATGGGCACTTGCTAATTCAACTAATAACGACCTAATTATTAATGACTTAACTATTGCTGACTTAGTTGAACAAGGAAAACTGAAAATCACTCTCACTTTGCCTAATGATAATGAAGAAGAAACTCAAATTGTTGGCCAAGCATTTGTCATATCAATCGAAGTAGCAACTGAGCGTTGGTTTGCCAAAGGAAGTACTGTAGAGCCTTTCTCAGTACCACATGCAGTAATACCGGCTAATAACATTATTACAACTAACGGTAACCAACGAATTGCAGGTACTACTTGGTCTACGCAAACTCATTATATTACGTTATACCCCAATAAAGCAGGCATCTATAACTTGCCTAACATAGCAGTAAATGTTTCAGTGAATACCGAGAATAACGGTGTGGTCATGGGAATTGCTAATACCAAACCAGTAAGTTTTGAAATAGGCCAACCCGAAGCTCTTCAAGGTATTGATAGCTTTATAGTATCTTCAGCTGTGACCTTAACTATCGACGGACAATTTGATGCAGAAAAAACCTATGCAGTAGGTGATGCTATTACTCAGACCATTACAATAACTGCCGATGATATTCCAGCCATGATGATCCCTGAAATAAACAATACAGCACAAGCACTTGATGGCATCAGCGTATATCACAAACCAGCTAAAATATTTGATAATTCAAATCGAGGCACTTCAACAGGTACACGAGTTGAATCATTTACCTATATATTTGAGAATGCCGGCGATTATACTTTACCTGAAAATACTATTTACTGGTGGAATACCAACTCAAATGCGCTTGAGCAACTTAAAATACCTGCATCAAGCTGGACTGTTTATACTGGTGGGTTATTCACAAAAGATCAAGCAAGTAATATATTTAGAGGTTTTGAATTAAATACTGAATCTTTCTTTAAGATATTGACCTTAATTGTAATTATTACATTATTAAGTTTATGTATTATTAAACGACAAAGCATATTATCGCTTTACAAAACGGTTACTCATTATGATAAACGACAATTACGCAAACAATTTTATACTCATATAGCTAATAAAAACTATCTGCTAGCAGAAAATACGCTTTATCAATATTTGAGTGCTATTGAACCGGTTATTGACCCTTTGGATAACGTGAAGACATCTAATCTAACGAGTATAAAAACCAATAACAAAAGCGACTTTAAGCAAAATAACTTCCTTGAGGTTTTAAATACATTGGCTTTTGCCAGCGAAACAACGCCAAATTTATCACTCAACCTATCTGTCGCGGATGCCAAGCAATATTTGGCAACTCTTGAATCAATAAGCAAAGGTAAAGCCGTAACTAAATTTTTTACTCCTAAAGAATATATTAAATTAAATTAAGTTATTCTTTATGAGTAATATTTCATTAATTAAATAACAAAAATTAGCAATTCAGCTACACTTTTATTATTGACTACTTTTTACATTCACATCAAGTTAACGTACAAAAACGCTTAGTACTGTTCTTTTATATACTTTGATTCTTATCCATTATTAATGTATACATTAACCTTTATAACGGACTATAAATAATATAATTTATTGATCTAATAATCACAGCACGTATTTCGTTAATTATTACAATAACTAATGCTTATTTTAATGTGACTTAGAAAGGTACAAATAATAGCTAAAATTAAAGGTTATCTATGAAAAAACTTGGCTTTAAGCAATCACTTATATTGATTATTACTCTCTTGCTCATCTCTTCTTTATTGATCATGAGTTTATTCTCGTACAACCTTCTTAGACAAAATGCTGAAGATGATTTAATTAAACGCGTACAATCATCGATAAAAGCTGAATCTAATGTCATCAGTTCATATATTTTACAACATTCTGAGCCAGCGAAAGGCTTAGCTGAATTATATGAGAAATACGACTATCAAACTGCTCACGAAAAATTAGCCGAAGTAGCAGCATTTAGCACAGGTGTATCAAAAATAACGATAGCATTTGATGATGGTAGCTCTTTTGTATCTAAGCCTTCAAACTCTACATTTCCCGGCGGTATTGGGATTAAAGAAAAATACGATCCAAGAGTTAGAGCCTGGTACCAAAAAGGTAAAAATAGTTCGGGCTTAATATTAAGTGATATATTTTTCACTAAAGAAAATGTACCTATGTTTGGCGCACTACATACGATTAAAGGTGGTGTTATTCTTTCCGACATCCGTTTAGGTCAATTACAGAGCGTACTTGAAGGTGTCGATATTATGGATGGCGCAGTTGGTGTTATTGTTGATGAAAAAGGTATGATTTTAGCGTCAACAGCAGACTACGCCTCAGTAAGAGGTAATTTGTCAGACACACCCGTCTTTAAAGAATCAGCAGGAAATATATTATCTACCAGTAAACTTATGACTAACACTAAAGTTGACGGTAAAGACACCCTACTATTCTCAAATCGCATTGACTTACTTGGCGATAGCGAAATGTTTTTAATTGTCGCTTTAGATAGTAAAACAGCTTACGCGTCGGTAACTAAACAAACTTCAATTCTATTAACAACCATGCTAATTATTGTCATTGTTTCTAGTATCATTTTAGTACTTTTCCTTAATTACTTATATCGACCTGTTTTAGAGCTAAGACGCTTGACTGATAACCTATCAAGTGGCGAATGTGATTTAACACAAAGATTAGCGGTAAAGAGTGATGATGATTTAGGCCGAATTGCTCAAGGTGTTAATAGCTTTATTGAAACTATTCAAGAGAACATGCTGAGTATAGAAATATTGACTAATGATATTTCTACTGGTGTAAGTGAATTACAACAACAAACCAATAAAAGTAGAGACGTGCTTAGTGAGCATGTTACCCAAACTAATACTGTTGCCGTTTCAATGCAAGAATTAAGCGCTTCTGCTCAACAAGTTGCAGGCAGCGCAACAGAAGCGGCGAACTTAGTTAATAGTGCTAATCATCGCGGTGAAAGCTCCAGAAACATTATCAGCGGAGCGCAAAGAAGCATTAGTACCCTAGTCAATGAAATTGATACTGCCGCTCAAAATGTAGAAAAAATGAGTCAAGAAACCAAGGATATCAACTCAGTATTATCTGTTATTGGTAGTATTGCAGAGCAAACTAACTTATTAGCATTAAACGCTGCTATTGAAGCCGCAAGAGCGGGTGAACAAGGCAGAGGCTTCGCTGTAGTAGCAGATGAAGTAAGAGCTCTAGCAGCTCGTACCCAACAAAGTACCAGTGAAATAGAGAGTTCTTTAAGTAAGTTGCGTAGTGGTGCTGATACTGTAGTTCAATCTATTGATGGCACTAGACTCACCAGTCAAAGTACAGCGAGTGACGTCCATCAAATATCAGAAAGTACTGAAGAATTGCTAAAAGAAGTCAATCAGGTTGATCAAATTAGTAGTGAAATTTCGTTATCTGCCAATGAACAAAGTCGTGTGATTGATAGTATTAGTGAGTCTGTAAGCAATATTCACACTATGGTTGAAGAGCTCACTACATCAGGTCAAGATATTTCAAAAGAAACCGAATCAATTTCTAATGTTAATGTTGAGCTGACACAAATTGTGAATCGCTTTATTCTTAAATAAAAAGTTCTTAAGTATAACTTTCATAAATAAAGGGGATGTCTCCATACATCCCCTACATTAGTTAGCTGGGGTTAAACTATTCAAAAACCTATCTTTTCTACCTTTACTCCCAACAGCCTACATTCCCTCAAAGATGCTTCAAAGTCGCTTCAAACTTTCTCAAAGGCGTAGCAAAAATCATTTAAAAAACAGCTGTATTCGGTCACCTTCCCACCTATTAAATAGAACACCTAAAGAATGGAGCAGGTATACCCCGCTTAGTATTGAAGGTGAGATCACAGCTGGTAAGTGTCAAAGCCCGTAAGTCTTTATATTAATAAGCGCTATACGCTAATAAATATGACTCAAATATAAAACAAAAAACCGCATAACAATTAAGTTATGCGGTTTTTTAAATAATATCTATTAATGAACTACTTTAAATGAAGTTCATTTCAATATAGCACTAAAACAATGAGACTGAATACCAATCAATTAGCGCGACTATGAATTAACAACAGAGTCTGCACTAATTTATTTATTCGGCATTACCATCTTCAACACGGCTTTTTAGTTTCTGACCTGGTCTAAAAGTCACAACCTTGCGCGCTAAAATAGGAATGTCCTCACCTGTTTTAGGATTACGTCCCGGGCGTTCGCTTTTCTGACGCAAATCGAAATTACCAAAACCAGAAAGCTTTACTTGATCACCGCTTTCTAACGTTTCGCGAATTTCTTCAAAAAATAGTTCTACCATATCTTTTGCGTCGCGCTTGCTCAGCCCAACTTTTTCAAATAAATGTTCTGCTACTTCTGCTTTGGTAAGCGCCATTGCTTAGTCCCTCAGTGATGCATTTAATTCTGTTTTTAAGGTTTCAACAACTCTGTCAATAACATCTGTGATGTCTTTTTCTTCAAGAGTTTTATTGGTGTCCTGTAATACTAAGGCGATGGCGAGACTCTTATAACCGTCTTCAACACCTTGACCTTGGTATACATCAAACAAGTTTAGATCAATTAAATAATTTCCGCCAACCTTTTCAATAAGTTGTAACACTTTTTTTGCATCAACTTCCTCTTTCACTACAATAGCTAAATCACGACGATTAGCAGGAAAGCGAGATACAGCAGTGGCTTCAGGTATTTTTTGCACTAAAACTTCAGATAACAATAGTTCAAAAATTAATGTTTGACCATTTAATCCTAATTTTCTTGTTAATTCAGGATGTAAGGTACCAACATAACCTACCAATTTACCTGCTTTAGTAATTTTAGCAGTTTGACCTGGATGTAAGGCTGCAATTTCAGCTTTTGAAAATTCATAAGCATCAGCATCACATGTTAAAGCTAATAGTGCTTCAACATCACCTTTGATGTCATAAAAATCAGTCGCTGCTTTTTCCATTGACCAATGTTCATCTGTACGGTTACCGCTAATAACACCGGCAATCATGTTTTGTTGACGAACGCCATTTTCAGCACTTTCATCAGGAACAAAACGTAAACCTGTTTCAAATAAACGTACTCGTGATTGTTGACGGTTTTGGTTATAAGCAACCGACTGCAATAAACCTGTCCACATGCTTAAACGCATTACTGACATTTCAGATGAAATAGGGTGTGGTAATGTCATCACGGCTTCATTCGGATGAATTAAGCTTTGTACTTTAGGGTCAACAAAACTATATGTGATAGCTTCAAAGTAATCACGATTAACCAACGTTTGTTTTAAGCTTGATAAAGAAAGGGCTGCTTCTTTATTTTCACACATAGTTAATGTAGCTTTTGGCGCGATATTAGGGATATTGTTATAACCGTAAATACGGGCAACTTCCTCAATTAAATCAACTTCAATTTTAATATCAAAACGATAAGCGGGTACATTAACTTGCCATTCTTTAGCTGTACCCTCTCCCTCTTCGCTAACTGTAAAGCCTAAGCGAGTTAAAATTTCGCTTACTTGTACATCTTCAATATGATGACCAATGCGGCTGTCTAATTTTGCACGACGTAAAGTTACGTCTTTCGTTTGTGGCAAGTGCTCTTCTGACTTAGCTTCAACGATAGGACCAGGCTGTCCACCAACAATCGCTAACAATAACTCAGTAGCACGCTCGATAGCATCGAATTGTAATGTTGGGTCAATACCGCGCTCATAACGATGTGATGAGTCGGTATGTAAACCGTATTGACGTGCTTTACCTAAAATAGCTAGTGGCGCAAAGAACGCACTTTCTAAAAAGATATCGGTACTGTTAGCAGTTACACCTGACTCTAGACCACCAAAGATACCGGCCATTGCCAATGCTTTGCTTTCATCAGCAATAACTAAAGTCGATTCTTTTAAGGTCACTTCGTTTTCATCTAATAAAGTTAATTTTTCATCTTTATTCGCGAAACGAACCGTAATAGTGCCATTAGCGCCGCCTGAAATTTTATCGAGATCAAAAGCGTGCATTGGGTGACCTAACTCTAACAATACGTAGTTAGTTACATCTACTACAGGGTCAATAGAACGAGTACCACAACGACGTAATTTCTCAACCATCCATAATGGCGTAGTCGCATTTGGGTTAATACCTTTAATAACACGACCTAAGTAACGAGGACACGCCTGTGGCGCTTCAATGTTAATGGTTAACTTATCTTCAATTGTCGGGAAAGCCGCAGTAATATCAGGCGTTACTACTTCAATAGAGTTTAAGACCCCAACTTCTCGTGCTAAGCCTTTAATACCTAAACAGTCGCCACGGTTAGCGGTTAAATCAACATCGATGGTTACATCGTTTAAGTCTAAATATTCACGCACACATGTACCTAATGGTGCATCGGCTGAAAATTCCATAATGCCATCAGCATCATCAGCTAATCCTATTTCAGATTCGCTGCACAGCATACCAAATGAAGGTACGCCGCGTAGTTTTGCTTTTTTAATTTTAAAATCGCCAGGTAGTACAGCGCCAACAGTAGCAACCGCAACTTTTAAACCTAAACGACAGTTTTTAGCACCACAAACGATATCAAGCAACTCGCCTTTTTCAACGGTTGCTGAGCTATAATCGCCTAAGCTAATTTTTGTAACTTGCAGTTTATCTGCATCAGGATGCGGGCCACATTCAACCACTTCACCAATAATAACACCACTAAACTTACCTGCTACTGGGTCAACTGCGTCAACCTCTAGGCCTGCCATCGTAATTTGATGCGCTAATTCGTCTGATGAAAGTGCAGGATTAACCCACTCACGTAACCAAGATTCACTAAATTTCATTATGAGTTATTCCTACTTGAACTGTTTTAAGAAGCGAAGATCGTTTTCAAAGAATGAACGTAAGTCATTTACGCCATAACGCAACATAGTTAAGCGCTCTACGCCCATACCAAAGGCAAAGCCTGTATATACTTCAGGGTCAATACCAACACTGCGTAAAACATTAGGGTGAACCATGCCACAACCTAATACTTCTAACCATTTACCATTTTTACCCATGATATCTACTTCTGCTGAAGGCTCAGTAAATGGGAAGTATGAAGGGCGGAAACGAATTTCAACTTCTTCTTCAAAAAAGTGATGTAAGAAGTCGTGCAAAATGCCTTTAAGATGGGTAAAGCTTACATCTTTATCAACCATTAAGCCTTCAACTTGATGGAACATTGGCGTATGTGTTTGGTCGTAATCGTTACGGTACACTTTGCCAGGAGAGATAATACGTAATGGCGGTTTCTCAACTTCCATAGTACGAATTTGTACGCCTGACGTTTGGGTGCGTAATACTAACTTAGGGTTAAAATAGAAAGTATCGTGATCTTGACGTGCAGGATGATGCTCAGGAATGTTTAATGCATCAAAGTTGTGATAATCATCTTCAACTTCAGGGCCCGCTTTAACTTCAAAGCCTAAATCACCAAAGAAACTTTCTATACGAGCAATGGTACGTGACACTGGGTGTAAGCCACCAATTTTAGTGCCTCGACCAGGTAAGGTTACGTCAATTGACTCAGCCGCTAATTTTGCTTTAATTTCAGCTGCACGTAATAATTCACCACGGTCATTTAGCAATTTTTGTACTGCTTGTTTAGCAATATTAATTACTTGGCCCATTTTAGGTTTATCTTCTTTAGATAATGCGCCTAAGCCTTTCATTTGCTCGGTAAAAAGTCCTTTTTTACCTAAAAAATTTACACGCACTAAATCAAGTGCGGTTGAGTCTGATGCTTGTGCTATGGCTGTTTCTGCCTGCGCTACAATGTCATCTATGGTGGTGGTGTCTAAGCTCATGATGCCCTCTAAAACGGAGTAAATAAACGGATTAACAAGTTGTAGCTGTTTAATAATATAGTTAAGCAGAACATGCCTGTTAATCGCTTACTGTTCGACCTTTCAAATGAAAAATAAAATGATTTATAAAAATCATCTCAAATGATAAAAAGTCAGATAGTAAAAATGGGATAGATTTTACACGAAAAAGAGCCTTTATGTAGCAGAAATAACAGCTTTTTATTGAAAAAGTAGATATATGGCTATTTCATTTGTAGATCAGGATTCAGTTGGAATTAGAAATAGCTTTTAACAAGGCTTTACGTATAGATGGTGATTTACAGGCAAACACTTTAACAAGTTAAATGATCACGTATTTATGGGCTTGGTATCATAGATATTTTTATACCTTTTCATCTGTTTTTAATGAAGAAGATTTCATAGCTTTTTTATGAGCATGCTCATTGGCATCAGCTTCCATCTTCATTAGTAAAAAAGTTAAATAAATTTTAGTAGGTAAGGAAAAAATCATACCTAGTGCGATACAGCTGGCATGTAAAATAATGCCGGTAACGCCAAGTGAGTCGATATATGTACTAAAAAATTGTAGATACACACCTAATATCAATAAGCATATACCTATGCCAATACAAATTTTGAGTAACAAAACTAAACGTTCGTCTGTCATCTTTTCACTTCCATGTAATTGTAAATATACTTATCTATACATAACTATGTTTACCTAAGTTTACCTAAGTTTACCTAAGTTTACCTAAGTTTACCTAAGTTTAACTAAGTTTAACTATGCTTAACTAGCCTGTTAAGACTGTAACTCTGAACTTTATACTTAAACTTCAAGGCAGTAAGGATAATAAAGCATACGATTTTTGTATAGTTTATTATCCTTACACGTTACTTCGTTTACTTGAATAACGGTTATTGTTGCAAGCTTGCCAAAAGAGCGGTTACTGGATGCTTCGCTTTTAAAGCGCTAAACCTTTTAACTTGTGAGCGACACGAAAAACCTGTTGCCAGTACTTGCTCGTCGTCAAGTTTATCAATTTTTGGCTGCCAACTTAATTCAAATAAGCCTTTAGAGTTATCTAAATTAACTTTCTCATGGCCATACGTACCAGCCATACCACAACAACCCACGCTGACTTTTTCCAGTGGTAAACCAAAATGCTTGAATATGGTTTGCCATTCGTTTTCACTGTTTACCAATGCTGTTTTTTCAGTGCAGTGAGCAAACAATTTAAATGGCTTTTCAGTTAACATTTCGGTTGTTTTAAAAGAGTTATCAGTTTTAACAAAGTTCAATAACCATTCATGAGCAAGTAAAACATTAAAGTCACCACGTTGGTCTTTTAATATTTTTGCATATTCGTCGCGATAACACAGCACCATAGACGCGTCCATACCAATCATTGGCATATCAAGCTTAGCCACTTGGTTTAAAAAGTCGCTGCTCGATTTTGCGGTTTTAGCAAAGCGCGCTAAAAAGCCTTTAACATGCTGTGCTTTACCGTTTGGTTTAAATGGTAACAATATAGGCTCTAAACCAAGCTCTTTGATTAATGCCATCATGCTTTGTACGGTATTGGCATCATAAAAAGAAGTGAATGGGTCTTGCACTATTAATACATAACCTTTTCGCTGTTCAACAGTTAAGCCTTGAAGTTTAGCTAAATCAAAACCTGAAAAACCAGCCTTTTTCACTTGTTTTTTCAAGGTAGGAACAGATAATAACGGCGTATTAACATAACCAATAGTTTTAGCTGATATTTTTTCGTATATTGAAGTATTTAATACCGCATTAACAATTTTAGGTGCTGTTGCCATCAATGGCGCTAAAATTTCAACATTAGCAACTAAATGATCTTTTAATGGTCTAGCGTAGCGAGAATAATAAACATTAATAAATCGCGCTCTAAAGTCTGGCACATCAACTTTTACCGGACATTGGCTAGCACAGGCTTTACAGGCTAAACACCCTTGCATTGCTTCCATTACTTCATGGGAAAAATCACCATTACCGTTATCATCTTGCTCTGGCTTGCTAATAAAATTAATACGTAATTTATCAACCGCAGTACTGAGTATTTCTCGAACTGACCAAATGCTTTTCGGCTTATTGATACTGTCTTCTAATTTTAGAATATCAACACCTTGGTTTTCTAATAAACGTAACCATTCACGCATTAAACCAGCACGCCCTTTAGGAGAGTGACGTCTGTCTTTAGTAATTTTACTCGACGGACACATTGGGCTGTCAGCATCATAGTTAAAACATAAACCGTTACCGTTACAATCCAAGGCAGCTGTATATGACTCTTTCACGTTAACAGGTATTTGTCTGTCATAAAAACCACGTTTAGTGTCGTCAACTGTCACTAATTTTTCATTTGATTCGATTGGCGTACAAATTTTACCTGGGTTCATTTTGTTGTGTGGATCAAACGCTGACTTTATTTTTCTAAGTTCAGTAAATAACGTAGCGCCAAAAAAGTCTGGACCGTATTCACTACGGTAACCTTTACCGTGCTCTCCCCACATTAAACCGCCATATTTAGCAGTTAATTTAACCACTTCGTCTGAAATAACACGTAATAGTTTTTCTTGCTCTGGGTCGCACATATCAAGTGCTGGACGTACATGTAAAACACCTGCATCAACGTGACCAAACATGCCATAGTTTAAGCTATGGCTATCCAATAGCGCTCTAAATTCAACAATATAATCGGCTAGATTTTCAGGTGGAACCGCCGTATCTTCCGCAAAAGCTAACGGTTTTTGTGAGCCTTCTGTTTTACCTAACAAGCCTACTGCTTTTTTACGCATGCCGTAAATTTTGTTAATGCTAGGCAAGTCAGACGTCACTTGATAACCAATAACACCAGAGCTTTCGTTATTAACTAATTCGTCAAGTGTTGCGGTTAACTCTGCAACTTGGTCAGCTAATTCTGCAACGCTATCACCGTTGTATTCAACAACATTAATACCATCCATCACTTTGCCAGGTACATCGGTAATTAAATCACTGACGCTATGCCAAACAATATCTTGTTTAGCAAGATTTAGTACACGAGAGTCGACTGTTTCTACTGAAGTAGCTTTGGCTTCAACAAGTGCAGGAGAATGGCGAAGCGCTGAATCAAAACTATCATATTTAATATTAATAAGTGTTTTAGCAACACGAATTGGATTGATATTTAATTTGGCTTCACAAACAAATGCTAAAGAGCCTTCTGAGCCAGTGATCAAGCGCGATAAATCAACACCGGTAATTTCACCATTATCATTTGTAGATAATACGTTTTCTAAATCATAACCTGTTAAGAAGCGATTTAAGCGGGGGAATTTTTCAAGTACTAAGTCACGATTTTCAATACACGTTTCAAGTACTTGTTTAATAATTTGGCTGTATGCGCTGTCATTTTTGTCAGCTAATAACTTTGCTTCATCTAACGCCATAGGCGCTGTACTCAGTACATCACCATTAGCTAATACTGACTCAAGCGATAAAACATGATTTGATGTTTTACCGTAAACTAAAGATCCCTGCCCTGAAGCATCGGTATTGATCATGCCGCCAATAGTTGCACGGTTTGAGGTAGATAAATCAGGCGCGAAGAAAAAACCATGCGGACGTAAGTAATCATTTAATTGATCTTTTACTACGCCTGCTTCAACACGTACCCATTTTTCAGCAACATTAATTTCTAATACTTTGTTCATGTATTTAGATAAATCAACAATAACACCCGGTGTTAAACTTTGACCATTAGTCCCCGTACCGCCGCCACGCGCACTAAATTTGATACTAACAAATTGCGCTTCACTTGCCGTTTTTGTTAATACTACAATATCGGCTTTAGTTCGTGGATGAATAACTAACTGAGGTAATTGCTGATAAATACTGTTGTCGGTTGCAACAGCGAGTCTCGCGCTATAACTAGCATTAATATCGCCAGTAAAACTACGGCTCTTTAATGTACTAATAAACTCATTATATAACGGAGGAAGATGACTTTGATGGCTAATATGGGGAAGCATAAAAACTTAACTTTTTTGTTAAAACAGGACAGTGCTTCAAGTATATCATGGAAGAAATAAATTTTAATTCAATTATCATCAATATATTCAATAATTGTTAACCTTATGGCGGGGTATTTAACGCAGCACAAAGTACATAGGCTTTGTGCTATTGCTACCTATTATGACCAATAAGCTAATGATTTTCGACGTTCTGAATTTGAGTTAATTTATATACTGAGTGTTTTACAGTCACTAATAAAGTAAATATATAAACTAAAGGCATAAAAAAATCTTAGACTTGGCTAAGGTTTTAATACTTTCTTTATTGGCAATTTATTTCGCTATTTTTGCTTACATTGACCAAGTTATAAGTACACATAACCATCACTCAACATTTTACATTTTACATTTTACATTTTACTTAATAATCCATCACAAGCCGCTTCAACAAGATCAAGTACATAGTCAAAACCTTTTGCACCACCATAATAAGGATCAGGCACTTGGTCTTCTTCATAGCCTTCGGCAAAATCTAACATCAGGTGTATTTTATTTTCTAAGCCTAATGGAGCTACCTTTTTAAGCTCTTCAACATTGTCATAATCCATTGCTAAGATCAGATCAAAGTTTTCAAAGTCTTGCACTGTTACTTTACGCGCTTTAATACCATCAAATGAATAACCACGGGCAACACCCGATTTTTGCGCACGATGATCGGGTTTTTCTTTAGCATGAGCGCCTAAAGTTCCTGCTGAATCGATGTTAAGTGTTAATCCTCTTTGTTGCATTTTATGTCTAAAAACCGCTTCAGCCGTTGGCGATCGACAAATATTGCCCATGCAGACGAATAATACAGATTTTATTTCACTATAATCTTTTGTTTCAGACACTTAAAAGAACCTCAAAGAATAAATATACAAGTTTATAACCAAACCTTAACTTACTTTTCTAGATAATAATAGTTTTTTGGTTGGATTCAATACGCTAAATAATAAATATAAATTGGCATTAAATGGTGATTATAAAGTCGATTTAAAGATAACTAAAAAGTAATTATAAACAGATACTTACCGCGATTATTTACCGTTCATAGTTTAAAATAAAATGATACTTGAATTGTATCTATGACATGTTTGACGGTGATTATCCGATTTTAGGTGATGTTTAATTTATGTTTATATTATACATAAATTAAACATCCCCCTTAATTAAGCGCCTAGTTATTCAAACTAGCAATAGCCTTATCTAAACCTTGCTTTGATAGTTTAACCGCTTGTAGAGGCGTTAAGCCATCAGGATATTCTTCTTGTTCAATCACTAACCATTGTGTACCACCAACCATAATATCTGCGATTAAAACCGCCGACCAATCGGTAACATCATCACCCACAATTGGGCGTTTATTGTCAGCATCAGCTTTATCTGTAACCGCTTTTGGTAATTTTGCTTTTATATGAGTTGTTAATGTACGGTTAGGGTAACGATTAATATATTCTACGGGATCTTTTTCAGCGTACGTTACCCAGCCAACATCCATTTGTAAAACAAAGTCTTTAGGTGTTGATTGAGCAATATGATCCCAAAAAGTTGTCTCCTTAAAATCATCAAATTCTTGATCATGATTATGATATCCAAATTTAAACTCTTCAGCGTTAAGTTGAGTAAATAATTTATTTAAATCTACGATTAAATTATCTACTTGGGCGCTATCCCAAGCACGTTCATCCCAAGGTACAATAAGTGTATCGGTATCTAATGTATTATAGAATATGATAGCTTGATCAAACTTTTCAGGTGAAAAGTCTGTAAAACTAACGTGTGCAGCACTAACCTGTAAACCTAAACCATCTAAAAAAATTTTAAGCCCTTTAGGATCATTTTTATAAGGTCCAAAATCGCCGGCGAATTCGACACCATCAAACCCCATAGCTGCAATCTGTTTTAATGTGCCTTTAAAATCATTTTTAAGTGCATCTTTTACAGACCATAATTGCACGCTTATTTTAGGTATTGCTTTGTTTTTATAGGTTTTGACACTATTTGTTTCGATACCGCTTACTTTTACACTGTCAGCGGCTTGCGTTAAGCATGACATGCTCATAATTACTGAACATATCATTAGTTTTAATTTATTCATTCTTATTCCTTTGTTGTTATATTTTTTATCTTATTTATCAGTATTTACATTTAAATTCGTTTAGCTGCTACTTCTTTAACCGCATAATCAACGGCTCTAGCGGTTAATGCCATAAAGGTTAAACTTGGATTTTGTACTGCTGACGAACAAAAACTTGCCCCATCAGTGACAAATAAATTGGGAATATCATGACTTTGATTAAAACCGTTCAATACAGAGGTTTTAGGATCTCGCCCCATTCGGGCTGTACCTAGTTCATGAATGGCTAAGCCTGGAGGACTATGCGTGGCATGACCGGTAACATTTTTAAGTCCGGCCGCTTTTAACATGAGAATTGACTGCTCTGCCGCGTCTTCCATCATAAGTTTTTCATTTTCTGAAAATCTGACATCAAACTCTATTTGCGGAATACCCCATTTATCTTTTAAGGTGGGGTGTAGACGCATTTGATTTTCAAATCGCGGTAACATCTCACCTTGAGCAGATAAATTAAAACGCCATTTACCCGCTTGTTTTATTTTGTTTTTATAGTCAACACCTAAACCATCGTGGTGTTGTTGAGACTGCCAACCTTCTCGGTAAGCGCCACCAGCCAGCGCATATCCTCTTTTAAAGCCACGTTTGGGATCAGGCTTATAATAAAAATTGGGGATGATAAGTCCAGAAGGTCTGCGCCCTGAATAATACTCGTCTTCAAAGCCTTCAATATCACCAGAAGCAACTGAATTATAATTATGGTCCATTAAATAATGGCCTAAAACACCTGAACTGTTAGCAATGCCGTTAGGAAATTTTTTCGAGGTGGAGTTCATCAATATTTGAGTTGAGCCAATTGTTGAGGCACACACAAAAATAACTTTGGCAAAATATTCTCGTTCGCTTAAATCATCGTTATCTATTACGCGAACGCCTTTAACGCGGTTAGTCACTTCATCATAAATCAGGCTATGCACAACACTATTTGGCGCAATGTGTAAATTACCTGTTTTGGCAGCAGCAGGTAATGTTGAGCTTTGCGTTGAAAAATAAGCACCAAATGAACACCCCGCATGGCATTCATTTCGAGCCTGACATTGCACTCTGCCTTGTGATACATGTAATTCAGAAGGTTTAGTTAAATGCGCTGTACGTCCCATAATTAATGGTCTATCTGGGTATAACTTAGCCAGCGTTGCTTGTATTGCTTTTTCTGGAGCCATCATTTCAAATGGCGGTAAAAATTCACTATTAGGTAAATTAGGTAAATTGTCTTGAGCGCCACTTATACCTGCATGTATTTCAACATGTGAATACCATTTTTCAAGATCCTTACTACGAATTGGCCAGTCATTACCATAACCATCAAGTTTATTAGCATTAAAGTCATATTCTCCTAAACGGTAGCTTTGACGATGCCATAATAACGATTTACCGCCCAGCTGGTTTGCTCGTATCCATGAGAATTCTGTACCGGGTGCTGTGGTATATGGCAAGTCTCGGTCGTTGCCAAAAAAGTGTTTGGTAGTATTACCAAAGGCATAACATTGTTTTTGAATGTTATATTGTTGTTCAACTAATAAATTATCTACACGGCCTCTATGCTCTTGTTGCCACATAGGGGTGTTTTCACCTGTATAGTCTTTGCGATGCTCAACAACACGGCCACGCTCGATCATTAACGTTTTATAGCCGCGTTCACAAAATTCTTTCGCAGCCCAACCGCCTGAAATACCAGAGCCAATGACTATCGCATCATAAACTTCATTGGTTTTATTTATATAGACTTGTTCTTGCATAATTATCTCAATAAAATCTGTTTAAGGTGTTATTTCACCTGCATATTTAACTAACCTGAGATCGAGATAATGAAAGTTAGTAAAGAAATAATATCAATCACTTATAAAACTTCCTTATACAATAGCTTTAATTAATCGTAGTACAAGGCGGGAAAGCGAAGCCAATAACGGGTTATTGGGAGCTTTCATAACGCAGTAATACGGATAATTAAGGCTGTTGTAGCATTTTGCTTATCTCGAACTTAGGTTAACTAACGCTTATTAATGAAATAAGCCGTTTGTTGCCCACGAAGAATCAGTTTCCTTATAAGGTATAGAGCCTTTAAAACCACCAGGAACTGGGTCATAGCGCAACTCTTGTGTCGCGCCTACGATCGAGGTGTAATAACTAAAACAGATATATTGCTTTAGCACTTTAAAATCAGCTCGCTGAGCTTGATTGAAATTTTTCTCACCAAGATCTAACTCTGTCAATAATTGAAATTGTTGCTCTGGCGTTAGCATTAAGAAGGAGTTTGATAGTTGTTGTTGCGAAGTGTTATCAATCATTGTTAATACTGCTACCGCTCTTTCCTGCTCTGCTTTGGTATGACAATGAAAAAGTTGATTATCAATAAAACCATGACCATCTAACTCAGCGGCGCCTAATGTATCTGTTTTAGGAATAACAATTGAGCAGATTTCTTTTAGTAGCATTAATTGGTTTTTATCAAAAACTTTACCGTCTGATAAAATACTGTCAGCATTTGGGGTATATGCCATCGCAACAGAAACTGCATTGCCTGTTAACATTGAACCTGCCACGCAGCCAAACATTGCACTAAATCCCTTAAGGAAACGTCGTCTAGATGTTTGATTCCTCGCTATCGTTGTTGATGTCATTGCAGGTGTATTTTTATATTTCATAACCAACCTCTTTTATTTCAATGCTGATATGTTGTAATACTGATTTACTTCAACACTAAGTTAATTAAATTCAGCGTTTGATTCGTTTAGTGCTTTAGGCGATGACTTTTTTATTCATATGTTTTTTATTCATATAAATGTACAAAAAGCTAAAAGCAACAATAAGTACTGCAGGAAAAACAGCGAGATTAGCCAGTACGGTTTGGCCTGCTATTAACTCGGGATCTACCCCAGCGATTGCAGCCGCATTAGCTTTTTCACGGGCACCATCAATCCAACTACCGATAACAGGGTTCCATATACTTAATGCAAACATACCTGCACCACCAATCATAGACATACCTAACGCGCCACTTTGAGGAATATTTTCAGCAACAAACCCGACCATGGTTGGCCAAAAGTACATCACACCAATAGCAAATAAAATAGCTGCAAAATAAACCATTGAACCAGTGGCAATACTCATTGCATAGATACCTGCGGTTGCAACAATTGCAGAAAATAAAAGTACACCTGTTGGGTTAAGGCGATGAATTACTGGGCCTGCGAAATAACGACCTACCGCCATTAATCCTGTGATTAACGCCATAATTAACATTGGCGATGCACCAGATGCCCCTAAGATTCTCTCAATCCACTGCTGCGTACCTAACTCAGCCGTAGTCGTTAATGTCATACAAATGGCCATAAAAATGAATAAAGGTGAAAATAACGCTTTAACATTTTCACGAGTAGAGCCTTTAATGCGAACAAAGTTAGGAAAGTGCTGCTTTAACGTCATCACGCCGTATATAAAGGCTGGAATTAACATCACCGCAATTTGTAACTGCCAACCTAAACCAGCATCAGTCATAGCTTTGGAAATAAGCGCGCCAACCACTATTCCACCAGGAAACCACACATGGAATTTATTCAACATGGTCGTCTTATTCTTAGGATAAGTTTCTGCAATTAGTGGGTTACAGCCTGCTTCTACTGCACCATTAGCAAAACCAATGAAGAATGTTGAAATTAACAATCCCCAAAATCCTCCCGCCGCAATAGTCAGTAGTAACCCTACTAAGTGACATACAAAGGCAATAATTAATAAGTTTTTAGCACCAAGACTATTGTATACCGCCCCGCCAACCATCATAGCAACAGGGAAGCCCAAAAAAGCCATAGCATTTATCCAACCAAGTTGAGCGTCAGTCAGTGCAAACTCAACACCTAGTTGGCTTAAAATTCCAGCACGTATTGCGAAAGTCATTGAGGTAACGAGTAGCGCCAAACAGCAAATGGTAAAGATTCGTGTTGAATCTTTTTCGCTTATAGTTTTACTAACAGGCATAGTTTTACTACTTGGTATTGTTGTAGTACTTGGCATAGCTTTATTCCTTTATTTCAGCCCTAAAAGGCTCTTATTAATATTATTATCTGTAGCTACGGCAGCAAAATCATCAAACGCCTTGTCGGTTGGATTAATAATATGTTGCTCAATAAATTTAGCGCCTTCTTTAGCGCCATCTTCCGGGTGTTTTATACAGCATTCCCATTCCAGTACTGCCCAGCCGCTAAAGCCATATTGGGTTAATTTACTGAAAATGGCTTTAAAGTTAATTTGCCCATCACCTAAAGAGCGAAAGCGCCCAGGACGATCTAACCAAGACTGATAGCCTCCATACACACCACTACGACCCGATGAATTAAATTCAGCGTCTTTTACATGAAAAGCTTTAATACGCTGATGATATATATCGATAAAAGCCAGGTAATCTAATTGTTGTAAAACAAAATGGCTTGGATCATATAAAATATTAGCGCGAGGATGATTATCTACCGCTTCAAGAAAACGTTCAAAACTTGCACCGTCGTGTAAATCTTCCCCCGGATGAAGTTCATAACAAACATCAACACCTGCTTCATCAAAAACATCAAGAATAGGTAACCAACGCTTGGCTAACTCTTCAAAGCCTAGTTCAACTAAACCTGGTGGACGTTGCGGCCATGGGTAAAATGTATGCCATAACAACGCGCCCGAAAAAGTAGCGTGGGCTTTTAAACCAAGTCGTTGACTTGCTTTCGCTGCAAATTTAAGTTGCTCTATCGCCCATTCGGTTCTTGCTGGTGGATTATTTTGCAGCGCTTTCGGTGCAAAGTTATCAAACATTTGATCATAAGCGGGGTGCACCGCAACTAACTGCCCTTGAAGATGAGTAGAGAGTTCGGTTATCACTAAACCCGCCTTTGCAACTATCTCTGTTATTTCATCACAGTAACTTTGACTCTCTGCCGCTTTTTCTAAATCAATCAGTTTAGGATCTGTTGGTAATTGAATGCCTTTATAGCCTAGACTTGCAGCCCAATGACATAATGAAGATAAGTCATTAAATGGCGCTTCATCGCCCATAAACTGAGCAAGAAAAATAGCGGGCCCTTTGATTTTAGTCATTTTATTTGTGGTCATTACGCTATTTTCCTAAATCTGATTTTTTGGCTATCACAATTTTTTGCGGTGTTAATATTTGCGGTGTTAACAAAAAAGGATGCCATTTAAGTTCAGACTGACTAGCTGCGACAACATTCTCAATAAAAGCCATTCCCCTAATCGCAGTATTGATACCTGGAACATCATTCATTGCCCCAATATTAACATCTTCCGAAAGACCGAATAATCTACTTCGAATTTGATAAGAAAACTGTGTGTAAATATTAGCAAAGGCTTCTAAATAACCTTCCGGATGTCCTGCTGGTGTTCTCATATTCGCTTGGGTTATTTCATCCATTTCACCAACGCCTGCACGTATAAGTTGGCTCGGCTTGTCTGCAAATTTCATCCACACACTGTTAGGTTCAAGTTGCGACCATTCAATACTTGCTGTTTCGCCATATACACGTAATTTAAGACTATTTTCTTCGCCTACTGATATTTGACTGGCAAGTAGAACTCCTTGTGCTCCATTATTAAAACGCAGTAATACGCTACCATCGTCATCAAGTACTCGGCCACTTACATTGCTTGATAATTCAGCACATAAATTGGTAATTTCAAGGCCTGTCACATATTCAGCAAGATTAGCAGCATGTACGCCTATATCGCCCATGCAGCAACTTATACCTGCAGTTTTAGGATCTAATCGCCATGCGGCTTGTTTGCTTTGTTCATCACTTTTATTTGCTAGCCAACCTTGTGGATATTCAACAACAACTTTTTTTACCTTACCTATTAATCCTTTTTTGATTCGCGCTTTAGCTTCTTTTACCATCGGATAACCGGTATAGGTATGGGTTAAACCGTATAACAATCCTGTTTGTTCAATAATTTCTTTCAACGCTAGCGCTTCTGATAAGTCAACCGTAGCAGGTTTATCTGACATCACATGAAAGCCATGTTCAAGCGCCATTTTAGCGATAGGAAAATGAAGGTGATTAGGTGTTACAATAGCCACCATATCCATACCGTCATCACCTAGTTCACGTTCTTTTTCGAACATTTCTTGGTATGAGGCATAACATCGTTGTTCATCTAAATATAAGGCTTTACCTGATGCGACAGAGTTAACGGGGTCTGAACTAAAAGCACCACACACTAATTCAATTTGATTATCTAGTTGTGCAGAAATTCGATGAACAGCGCCAATAAATGCGCCTTTTCCGCCACCAACCATACCCATTCTAATTTTGCGCATAATAGTTAACTCTTATATAAATATTTATAAATAGTGTATGGCATTGTCATTAGTACATATTATGACAACAAACCAAAAGTGATGATTTACTATACTGATATTTTATTATGGCGTGTTATTAATAAATCGGTTATATGTATAACAAAATCGGCGTTGAGTTATTTTCGGTAAACTCATACACTATTATCTTTCACTATGTTTGTTTTGTTATTTAGAGCCAATATAAGTATAAAATATGACTAAAAAAAACCTCTCTCAAGCCTATGTAGATAAGTTTATTAACCAATTTAGTGTTAAACAAATCATTAGTATGTTCGATCTCATGCCTGATGTGGTTTTTTGGGTTAAGGATGAAAATAATCACTTTGTTTATGCAAATAAATTACTGTTAGAACACATGGGGGTTAAGTCTCTATCACAAATATCTGGGCTCAGTGACTTTGACTTTTCACCTGCGCATATGGCAAAACAATATTATGTTGACGATCAAAAAGTAATGAACGGTGAACTGGTAAGTAATCGCTTGGAAATGAATCAAACTAAATCTGGGGACATTGCGTGGTTTACCACATCAAAACGGCCATTACTCAATGAAGAAGGTAAAGCCATTGGCTCATATGGTATTACTCGACATTTAGAGAAAACATCACGTTCATTAGCTGGAATGGATGCGTTAAAAGTACCTGTTGCTTATGTTAGAAAAAACTACATGAATAACATTTGTTTAGAAGAACTAGCAGAAATAACGCATTTATCTATTAGCGCACTAGAGCGTCGTTTTAAAAAGTTTTTGGGGAAAACGCCAAAACAATTTATTAATGAGGTTCGTTTAGAAAACGCAAGACGACTTCTAATAGAATCAAATAGTGGTATCGCAACAATTGCCAATGACACTGGGTTTGCTGATCACAGTTATTTTAGTCGACAATTTCAAAAGTTGTTCGGACAAAGCCCTTCTGCATTTCGTGAAGAAAATTATTCGAGCCATAGTTAAAATCAGCGGATAAACGAATGTCAGTTAACCATGAACCTAACATTACGATAAAATCGCCTCTTTCAGCCTTCTGGTTCATTCATACTAATCCCCAAAAAAGATAGAGCGGGTTTATCTAGTTATAAGGTTTTTCAGCCAAACTTTTTTTCTCATCCGCCAAGTAAACATAAACGCTTTACATACCTCTTCTGAATATGCTGTTAACACTACGTAAAATAACGGCCATTGAAAGTATAAAGCTGTGATAAAGGTTAATGGTATACTCACAACCCACATACCAATAGTATCAATGATTAAACAATACTTATTATCGCCGCCAGCACGGAGTATGCCGATGGAAATCGTCATGTTATAAACTTTAAGACAGGTGCCAAAAACTATTAAAACGAATATTTCAGCCGCTAATTGTAAAGTTAACGTCTCCATCGATTGAAAAGGTTGAAGAATAACATCTTCAAAAGTGTAAATAATAAGCGCTAAAACAAACGTGATTATGGGACCGCCCATTGAGAATATCACGCCAGTTTTCCATGCCGCTTGAAAATTATTTTTACCTAAGTTTTGACCCACAATAATAGAGCATGCCGCAGCAAAACCAAAAAAGAACGCGATTAACATCCCTTCTATCGGCGTTAACATACTCATTACCGCTAATTCTATCGTGCCTATTCGCCCATAAATCAATTGATAAACAAAGGTGCCTAATGACCAAACACCAAAACTTAACATTAATGGCCAAGTAAGTTGTATAAAGTTAAACCATTTTTTTCGGTCATAAATATTAGTAAGGCATGCTTTATTTGGGAAAACGGGATGGGCTATTTTCTTCAAACAATAAACAAGAATTAATACGTGAAATAATCGCGCTAACGTGGTTGCCCATGCGGCACCCACAACGCCCATTGGTTCAACACCTAAACCACCATTAATTAACCAATAATTTAATATAACGTTTAATAAAATAGCTAAAATGCTAAATAACATAGGTAATTTAACTTGGCCTGTTGCTCGTAAAGCCCCTTCAAAAATAAGAATAACGGCAAGAAAAAACAAACTTGGTACAGTGATCCAGAGGTAGCTTTCACCTAACTCGATAACAGATAGAGCAGATGATGCTAGCTCTAGAATTGATGATGCGCTGAAAAAATTTAAAACGATTACCGGTAATAAAAATAAGTATGCGAAGATTATTGCCATCACAATCGTTTTTTTAATTTTAACAGTTTGCGATGCGCCGTAATATTGAGCCGACATGATGCCAACACCGGTTGAGATACCGGTAATAACAATTAAAAGTACAAAAAAAATTCTATTGCCTATGCCCACCGCCGCGACAGCTTCGTTGCCTAAGTGAGAGACCATGATAATATCTATCATGCCTAATAGCGTTACTAAAACACTTTGCAATGAAATAGGCCAAGCAAGCTTGACTGTTTCCTTTAGGAATCCAGGGGTAAATATTGTCATTATTAAAGGGATTAATCGTAAAAATTAAAAATTTATTTTATTATATAAAACAAAGTTACACTATAATTACAAATATCCTTTATCATGTCTAAAACTATCACGCACACCCAAACCGCTTAAACAAGCCGCTTAAAAATACAGATTCAGCTGGAATTAGAAGAGGCTTGTAAGCAATGCATTAATTGAAGTGTATAACGTTTTATTATATGGAAAATTATGTGGCAAGATATATTAAATATTCATCAAGATTGTGAAGAGTATTTCCTCAACTTCGAGCAGATGCCCGGTAATGCTGAGACACTCATCGCCTGCGCTGGCATATCAACACTCAAAACAGAATACCAAATAGGAAAAACGGGAATCGGAGAATCATTTGATTTGAATAACAAAAGAACACGTATTCATTACATGATTATTACCCATTCTGGTGGCGGTAAAATAACATTAGATAATGGTGAGCATCTAATATCGGCGGGTAGTATTGTTGTGCTTCCTGCTGGCGTACCTTTTCTTTATGAATTAGCCGAAGAAAAATGGGATATGTGTTGGTTGTTACTCCACGATTGCCCACAATTTAAATACTTTCACGAGCTAACGCCTGCAGTTTTTCAATCAGATAAAGCTTTGCCACTGTATAAAACCATGACGCTGTTAAGAGACCTTAATCAAGTAAATGGTCAAAATAAAACAGCTATAACTTTAGGTTTAATAGATATTTTGGTTTATCAAATTGAGCAATCGGTGAATTTAAAAGCAAATTTAACCGCACAACAAAACAAATTAAAACTACTTATTCAGTCGATTAAAAAGCAACTTAAATATCCTTGGTCTGTTGCATTGCTTGCTCAAAAGATGCACCTGTCTGAGCCTCAATTTTACCGATTATGTAAAAAAGAAACGGGGCTTAGTCCATTAAAGCTTATTACCAAATATCGATTAGAATATGCCTGTAACTTACTGCGCTTTAGTAATTATAATTTAGAACAAATAGCCTTTACGATTGGCTATGCTGATAGCGTAAGTTTTGCACATCGATTTAAAGAGGCTTATCAAATAAGTCCAGGGAAATGGCGAACCATCCAAAAGAATGAGATGACTTAGGCTATCCTTCTAGCAGGAGCTTTAGTCGCTTGTTTGTCTAAGTTAAGTCGTTTATATTTATTGTAAATATATAAAGTTGAGCATTACATGACACCTGCAATTAAGGCTGCTATAAAAAATAACATTACCTATCATGTTCATGAATATAGTCATGATTCTGCAAGTGAGTCTTATGGTGAAGAAGCCGCTAATAAATTGGGAATTTCTTCAGATAGAGTGTTTAAAACGCTAGTAGTGAGTATTGATAAAACATCACTCGCTGTTGCGGTAATTCCTGTGTCAGCCATGTTAAGTATGAAACTAATTGCTAAAACCTTTAACGGTAAAAAAGCGAGTATGGCGATAAAGGCTGATGTTGAACGCTCAACGGGTTATGTATTAGGCGGTGTTAGTCCGCTCGGACAAAAAAAACGTTTAGCTACGTTTATTGATTCATCGGCAATTCAATTTTCTACTATATTTGTCAGTGCCGGAAAAAGAGGATTGGAGATAGAATTAAGTCCTCAAGATTTACAACAATTGACGCAGGCAACAATGGCTACTATTTGTAGCTAAAAACGGAATCATTTCTCTTCTTTTACTAACTAATTAATAAATATTATTTGATAAATGACATTTATAAGTAACATTAATAAGTAACAATAAGTAATTATGCAATGAAACAAAATTTAAAAAATCTCTCTGAAATTGTCGCTAACGCAAATGATATATTTTACGAACGTAATAAAAATACCGATACACTGATGGGTATTATGGATAAAACGTTACGTGAACAAGGTATGCAAGCTGATGCTATTACTATAGATTGTGTCTCCATTGATAAAAAAATAGTATTGGTATTGCACGATAGTAAAGCCGATTTTGTCGACATTGCTTTAGGTGATAAAGCAGGTGCAATTAACTCATCAACTGAACACTTATTGGCAGAAATTAGTACTGAACAAATAGTTGAAATGATGGAGCAATATTTTATTAGTTAACTCGATAAATTAACTTGATCAATTAAAGTTCTAAATTACTATTATAAATTAGCCTATAAATGCTTTTTCTAAACAAGCTTATTTACTTTAAATGTACTTTTAACAATGCTTTAAAATTGATTTAAAATTGATTTAAAGCATGCTCAAACTTAAAAAATATTTTTACACATATTTTTAAATATACCTTAAAAAAATAAGGAGACTAACATGTCTTATGTTGACGGATTTATCGCTGCAGTACCCACTGTAAACAGAGAAAAATATATTGAACATGCAAAAATTTCAGCCTTGGTATTTAAAGATCATGGCGCGCTTAGCATTGTAGAAACGTGGCAAGATGATGTACCTGAAGGCGAAGTCACTTCATTTACTTTAGCCGTTAAGAAGGAAGCCGATGAATCAGTAGTATTCTCTTGGGTTACTTGGCCTTCTAAAGAAGTTCGTAATACCGCTTGGCAGGCAATAATGGAAGATCCAAGAATGCACCCTGATAATAATCCTATGCCATTTGACGGTAAGCGCTTAATTTATGGTGGTTTTGATACTATTTTAAATGAGTAGCTTGAATGAATAGCTTGGACTAATAATTTGAATGAGTAACTTAGGTGAATAACTTGCCGAGTAGTTTGTATGAGTAATCCACCAACGTCTATCAATTCATTAGCATATTGATAGACCCACACGCATTTATAATCTATGGCGCTCTTTTTATTCACGTTAAAAAAACGTTATAATAGGCGCCTTGAAAATTAGGTTCATGTTTCTTTTAAAACGTGTTTAATAAACACTTGACGAAGTTACAGACTAATCTTTACTCATATACAAATATACCCAGTATTTTGTGCAAACTATTGTTAAAAAATAAGTAGAAGTAAAAATGTTCATAGGAACCACTACCACCGTAATTAGCCCATGCATCAGTCAATGTAAGTTAGATGCTGATGACAACTGTTTGGGTTGTTATCGAACTGCAGCAGAAATAAGTGATTGGATGAGAATGTCTGAAGATGAACAAATAGCAATATCTATTCGCTGTAAAAAAGAAATAGCCCGCTGTGCACAAGATAGCTAAAAGTTAGCTAATATTTGTAAAGTATACTTAAAATACAAATGAGCAGAATATAATCACAGACATTACTTAGGTATTACTGAGTGATTACTTAAGTATAAGCTTGGCATAAACTAAGGTTTGGCCAAACATAACTCTATTTTGCACTGTCTTTTTCTAGCGCTAACATTTGAAGTTTAATTTCTTCAGCTTCAGCAGTGATCATCGCATAACCTTTAATATCACCATTTCGTTGTGCTTGCATAGCTTGTTCAAGTTTAGCTTCGTAGCGTTTATCTAATTTTTTAATCGGGTTTTTCTTAAAGAAAGAGAACATCGTAAAGTACTATTTAATAAGGTATTGAATCTACTATACGCGTATAAATGGTTTTTGGTTCTTATATTTTTATTTTTATCCTTTAATCGTTAACTGTAATACAGAACTTTAAAGCGTAACTGCTACCTTAATGTAGTGCATTGACATGCACTTATTATTTGAATCCAGGTATTTTTAATACTTTACATTTTTAATAAAGATTACGGAAAATCAATGAATCTCGATACTTCAACTCTCACTGCTCAAGAAAACTATCGGCTTTTAAATGGCGGCGTTACACCAAGACCAATTGCTTGGATAAGTACACGTTCAAAAGATGGCGTTGATAACCTTGCGCCCTACTCTTTTTTTACTGTCGCTAGCTGTAACCCACCAGTATTACTATACACACAAGTAACACAAAGAAGCGGCATTGATAAAGACACTTTACAAAATTTACAAGAAACGGGCGAATGTGTTGTTAACATTGTAAATAACAACTTACTTGAAAAAATGAATGCGACCAGTGCAAGTATTAGTCGTGATCAGAGCGAATTTGAACTAGCTGGCGTTGAGCACAGTCTAAGCAGTAAGGTAAGTCCTCTGTCGGTTACGGATTCACCGATCAGATATGAATGTAGTTTACGAGAAGTTATTTCTGTCAGCGATTTACCGGCAGGAGGGACTATTGTGCTTTTAGACGTGAAATCTGTTTATGTAAGAGATGATCTTTACAGTAATGAGGGTATTAACCAACAATTCATTGACTCTGTTGGTAAAATGGGTGGTGATGGTTATAGCCCCACATCAAATTATGTTGAGCTAAATCGACCATAGCTATAACTATAACTATAACTATAACTATAACTACATTGAAAAAGTTACAACAAAAATAGTTACATTGAAAATAAGAAGGCGCTATATAGCACTATAAATAAACAGTTATTGTTACAGGGTCTATAAATCTTGCCAAGTTTTTAACTTTTTAACTTTTTCAACTGGCTGAGCTTCAATAGGCGCTTCTTCCACGGTTTCAATAACTACTTCGGCCACAACTTCTTTTGTTAAATCTTCGACTTCAACGCCTTTAAGCTCAGCTAACAACTCTTGAATTTCAGCTTTTAAATCTTTATCGGCAATTTTATTACTGCTGATCATTGCTTGTTCTAAATGTGCAATAGCGCTCGTTGTATCACCTAATTCAACTTGCAACGAGGCAATGGCGAAACTAATTGATGAAAGAAAGTCCTTTGAATTAATCGCTTGTGCTTTAACCAAGGCTTTCTCGTAAATAGTAATTGCCAGCTCTAGGTCATCAGTAAAATCAGCGAGGGTTTCCCACTGTACAGGGTGATCTTTATCTGAATCTTCATTATCGTCACAAACTTGCTGTAACTCCGCATAATACTCATCAAACTTAGCCTGATTTTTTCTCATCACCGCCTGCATCAAATCTTTCGCTAAAGAATGTACGTGCTTATATATTTTGGTATTGACGTTAGTATTTGTGCTCATGGGTTACCTTTTGAATTTTTCATAACAATATTACTTAATATAAGATGATTATAATGGTTTTCGAGTAACTAAACAGGTTATTGTAGCAAGATAGCTTAAACAATTACTCAAGATAATATTATGAACGTAGATAAATCAACAAAACGCATCGCCAAAAGAATTAAAAAAGGCTTTCAAGGTTACCCACAAATTACCTTAACTTATTTTGGTGAATCAGCTAACTGTGCAACAACTGTTGTGGTTGGCTTTATTCAAGCGGAGGGTGTTGCAGTTCAAGAACAAATATTTACCAGTAAATCTGATGCGAGAACAGATGAAGCCATTCAAACCACACTGTTAAAAGTCATTGAGCTTGCGGGTGCAAAAACGGTTATAGAGACTGAAGGTACTGCTATATTATAAGTAATTAACTACTTATAACGTCAATTATTCACCTGCTTTTAGCGGCGTTAATATTTCTTCTGGGATAGGTTGTAACTGCTTGTTTTTATCTAAGCAAACCATTTCAATATCAGCAATTACAGCCGCCCTAGTACCATCAGGCCGCCATAACTCTTGGCGCCATACGGTTTTGTATTTACCATCGAATTGATAAGTGGTTCGCACATCACAAATTTCTGCAAACTCAACACCATCTTGAAAGGTTAAGTTTGCTTTGTAAACGGCAAAGCCCAACCCCTTCTCTTGCCACAAGGTAGCCAGTCTATTACTGTCGATAACATGCTCGCGCGCGCGCTCAAAATACTTTAGAAAATTAGGGTGATATACAACGCCAGAATGGTCAGTATCTTCGTAATATATTTGCACTGGATGATGATAAACTTTACTCATAGTGTGTAGGTAAACTCCTAATAATTATTACTTTATGCTTTATAAAAGTATGCATTGGCACTTATATCTTAAACTTTATTTTTTGACAAAGGGCTATTTAACCTGAGTTCGGGATAATGAAATTGTACAGCATAACAATATCAAATATTTACACTAAAGCATCTACAATAGTTTTAGTTATTCGTAGATCAAGGCGAAAAAGCGAAGCCAATAACGAGTTATTGGGAGTTTTCTTAACGAAGAAGTACGGATAAATAAGGCTGTTGTAGCACTTTGCTTATCCCGAACTCAGGTTACTTAACAAGTGATGCTTTGAGTAGCTTCATACCATCATTGATTGATATAAGCGGAGAGTAACCTAAATCATGTTTAGCAGCACTAATATCAAAATAATGGCTAGTCGACAGCTGTCTTGCAACAAATCGGGTCATTATTGGCTCTTGCTTTTTATTCAATAACTTATAAACACACTCAAGTAAGCTACCTGCTGAATAAGCAACAGAGCTAGGTACGCGTTTAGTTACTGGTGGTAAATTAGCACATTGTAAAATGTTATTTAGCATTTCAGCCATGGTAATGGGTTCATCGTTACTAATAAAATACGCTTTGCCATTACACTTAGCGTTTACTTTAGTTAATTCAATTGCAGCTAAGATATGTGCGTAAGCGGCATTATCAACAAAAATAGTATCAACTAGTTTATCCTCTTTACCGACTAATTTTAATTTACCTGCGCTGGCTCTTGCTAAAACACGCGGTACCAAATGTGGATCATTAGGTCCCCAAATTAAATGAGGACGTAAAGCTACGGTTTTAAGTTTATATTCCACATCTGTTTTGTCTATTTGTCCGGCATTTAAAATTAATTGCTCAGCAATTGCTTTCGATTCGCCATAGTAATTTAAGAATTTATTAGCATAAGGCTCTGATTCATCAATTCCTGCCTCATCAACCCCAGCAAAAGTTACGCTAGGTGTGCTGGTGTAAACTAATCGTTCGATGCTTAATTCGGTACAGGCTTGAATAACATTTTTAGCGCCTTGAACATTGGGTAAGTAATAATCTTCTTTACTGCCCCAAACACCTGCTTTAGCAGCAACATGAAAAACAAGGTCGCACGATGCCATTGCTTTTTTAAGTTGGGCGAAATCAGTAATGTCACCTTGCACCATGTTTACACCGATGTCAGATAATTCACTGTAAACACCCCGGGCAAAGCCAGTTACTTTAATGTTCGCTTGGCGTAATAATTTACAGAGTGCTTTTCCTAAAAACCCCCCTGCTCCTGTAACAAACACATGATTTGTTTGCTCAGCAAGATCACTCAGCGGTTGTTGAAGCTGTTTATTAAACGCCTCAATAATAGATTCTAATTCATGCATGTGTTTTTCAGTGCTTCTTGTCTCAGTGATTATGGGCTCTATGATTTTTGTGTCCGTAATCGCTATGTCTGTAGTAGTTTTGTTCGGAATAATTTTGTCAGTCATCAGTTAGCTCTTCTTGTGCCCACACGCTAAGCTTTTCACGAAATATTTTTGCGTTATGACGAATATCAACAGGAAAATCATCATGAATTAAAAAATGTGAAATAGCTGCAGTTTGTTGATGAGCAAAAGCAATCGATCTTAATGCTGAGAACAAACTCGATTCATCAAATGTACTGTTTTTTACTTTTTGTAGTTTTTTCGCTTCATCGGTAAGCTCTATACATATTACTGGCGTTGTAACATTTAACAGTTTCACGCCAACTAATGCAGAGCGCTTAACGAGGTTATGAGTATTAAATATACGTTCACAAGGAATAGAATAAAAAACTTGTTTCGGTGTTTCAACGCGATGTGCTTTACGGCCACACATCCACAATAGCCCGTTATCATCTAAATAACCTAAATCGCCCATTCTATGACGTACATTATCGGCTCCATCACAGTCTTTAATTTTTGCCTGTGCAGTAGCCAAGTCACGCTGATAATATTGCTGGCTGACCATATCACCTTTTACGACAATTTCGCCTATATCGTTCGGGCCTAAGGCAAGAACGTCATGCCATTGCTCAATTACCTCTTCAGTAATTTTAATAATTTTAATGTCAACGCCGCTAATAGGTCGGCCAACACATATACCACCACCATTATCGGTAATATGGCTAGTTTCGAGTAAATCATTACTCGCAATTTTAGTTAGCGGTAACGACTCTGTAGCGCCATAAGACGTTAATATAGGTACATTATCATTAAGTAAGTGAGTAAATCGTGCAATAGATGGCAATGTTGCTGGTGCACCTGCTGATATAACGCGCTTTAAACTCGTTAATTTTGTAACGCTTGAGTTGTCTTGCTGAGCATCACTTGCCCCCGCCTGCCCTAACACTTCAATTAATGCGGGATTGGCAAACAAATTAGTACATTGATATTTTTCAATAGCTGCGAAGATATAATGAGGGTTGGCTCTAATCGGTTTACTGGCATCCATATCTGGCACAATTGACGCCATACCTAATGCAGGACCAAATAATGAAAATAATGGAAAGGTTGCTAAATCACGTTCTCCGGGTTCAATAGCATAATCGTTTTTAAGTGCAGTAATTTGTGCTTCAAACATTTTATGGCTATACACCACACCTTTTGGCGTACCTGTACTGCCACTGGTAAACATTATTGCCGACATAGCATCATCAGCAAGTTTTACCATTGGGTAAGTCGCTTTATTATCTGTGTCTTTTTCTATATTCAGAGGATAACGTTTAAGTATGTTAGCTAAGCTATCGCCACCAATTACCTTGGCAACTAGTTTTGCAATAACAGAGCTTCCACCCACGGTTAAACATTTTTTTACGCTGCCTTTACCCCACGCAAATATTATTCTGGCAATATGCGCTTTCGGAATGCCAATAAAAGCATCAGGGGCAGATTCAATAAAACATTGCTTTAGGTTTTTAATGCCCATACCCGGGTCAACTAAAATAGGTACAATACCCGCTTTGAATAAAGCAAAAGTTAAGGCAAAAAAATCAATACTTGGGGTTACCATTAACACCGCTTTCATGCCTGATTTAATGCCATAGGCATTTAATGCATAAGCAATTTCATCGCTGCGTTGATGTAAGGTTACAAAATTAATTTCTTGATAGGTAAGTATGCCGCTTTGGCTTTTTTGTACTGCAACGGCTAACGCGTTTGGCGTGGCTATTGCAGCATGAGCGAGATGACGACATAAGTTAGCTTGATTGGAAGACGAGTTAGTTGTTTCTATCATTTTCCGGTTTCCTGTTGGGCTTTTAGATATTACCAAGTTAAACTTATGTGTCTAAACTCTATTTTGTAAGTTGTACTTCTGTTGATTTGATAAACTCATTAATTAACGGCACTACTTCATCAGCAGCGTCTTCTAAAATGTAATGTCCGCAATCATCAAAAGCATGTACTTTTGCTTCTGGGAAGCGTTGCTGCCAAACATCTAGAAAATGTTTATCAAAAACAAAATCTTTTAATCCCCAACAAATAAGCATTGGTAATTTATTAAAATTTTCTAAACTATCGCTAATATCGGAAACCAATTGGTAGTTTCTGTCGCCTTCTTTAAGCGGTATATCTTGAATAAATCGTAAAGTAGATATGCGATTTTTCCATGAGTTAAATGGCGCAACATAAGCTTCACGCACTGCTTTAGGCATTGGCTTACGCTTAACACCAATACAAGAAGCGATTCCAGAAAATGCATTAAAGCCACGCACCAGCACAGTACCAATAAACGTATTGCGACCTAACCACAAAGCAGGTGGTAGCTTTTTAGTTTTTGGTAAATGAAAAGCTGCTGTATTTAATATAACTAAACGTTTAATACGTTCAGGATATCGAGCCGCATAGCCCATACCAATCATTCCGCCCCAGTCATGTACAACCAGGGTAATATTTTCGTTTACGTTTAAATGCTCAAGTAAAGCGTCTAAGTCATCTATACGATTAGCTAAGGTGTAATCATAACCTTCATCATCAGGTTTATCTGATAAACCGCAACCGATATGATCAGGAACAATACATTGATGATTTTCACTTAATTGGCTAACAAGATTACGGTAATAATACGACCAACTGGGGTTGCCATGCACCATAACCACAGGAGAGCCTTGCCCTTCATTGACATAATGATATTGATGACCATTACGGTTAATGTAATTAGCTTTAAACGGCGAGTGATTCTCTAAATTAGTCATATTTACCACTTAAGCCCCAACATCATGCAGTTTAAGCCACTGCCTATACCTAAAAAGCTAACATTATCACCTTTTTGTAAAAAGCCTTGATCATGCGCCATTGCCGCGGTAACCGGTAATGAAACTGTGCCCATATTGCCTAGTTTTTGGTAGGTTGGAAATTCTTTTTCTTTAGAAATCCCTAAAGCAGTTAATACTTGCTTTTGGTTAGCTGCACCAACTTGATGACAAATAACTTTATCAACTTGTGTTTCAACCCATTCGCGTTGCGATAAAAAATGTTCCCAAGTATCTTTTGCTAAAGAAACACCTTCTTTGAGTAAACTCACCGCATCGGTACGCATAAATTCACGGAATAATTGTGGACCAACTTCTTTTAAGCCCCACTGACATAAATTATTATGCTCAGGTGCTGATAAATGGCTAGCGCCAAGTAATTGGTGACTTCGATCTGTTTTTAAATCAAAGCTACCATCCGTAAGTAATACCGCAACAGCGCCAGAGCCACCGGTTAAAGTAGCTAAAGAACGAGCATAATTTTGCATCGTTGGCTCGGCAAGCATATCGTCAATGGTTACATCTACTATGTGACGTGCAGATTCACACGAAACCACTAAGCCAGCTTTAATTTGACCAAGCTCAATTCGATTAGCAATATCTAAAATACCTGACAGCACGCCTAAACACGCATTGCTAATATCATATATTGCAGTGTCTTTTAATACACCTAATTTTGCAGCTATACGACAAGCTGTTGCTGGCTCGTGTTGATCACGACAAACACCGGTGTAAACAACCGCACCTATATCAGCAACATCAATACCTGTTTCTTGCATTGTTTTTTCTGCAGCAACAATTGCGCCATCAGAAAGAATATGGTCTGCTGGCCACCAACGGCGTTCATCAATACCAGTTAATGCGGTTAATTGTCCCATTGGGATACGAAACTTTTGATATAAAGGAGTTAAACGAGATTCTAGCTCTACGCTGGTGACAACTTCAGGTGCCAGTTCATACGATAAGCTATTAATAAATACGCGGGAATATTTCATTTAGATGACTATTGCTTATTTTGTCTTGGTTATGTGTCTAGGTTATCTTGCGCAGCATGACGTTAAATTCATCAAGGGTCTGATGAGACATGCAGCTAAATAACTAATATTAATTATTTATGACTATGGGCGTCATTTGACCAAGAATATGACAAGGATTCAACAAAAAAAATGATTTATCGGTGATCTACGCTTAATAACTGATAATTTTAACTTAAATGATCAGTTATTAAGCTAACCTGTGAGCGCTATAAGTAATTAGTTATAACGGCTACTTAGTCGTTCAACTTTTAATTTCCTGTTAACAAACCCTTTATTGATAACTACTATTTCTAACTAATATTGATAACTGCTCTTAATTAGCACTATTGATAACTACTATCAATGGCTACTACCGATTGCTATTTTCTTTACGACTAACCAACAGTAGATGTCGTGCTCTCATCAAGGCAAATAAAGCTAACGAAAGTAATGCTAATATTGAGGTACTACCACTGCTTGATTTTTCAGGAGTTACATCAAGAGAAATTGTATTATTGTCAATCACCGCAATGCCGCCTGGATCATCAATTACACCATTAGCAATGCCATCAGCATCATTAGCGCCACCATCTTCAATCAATAGTTTTAAACAAGTATCACCAATATTTAAACCCACTTGATAAAGATCGCTGTGCGGCGGCGGACAAACACCATTGACTGGTAAGCTTGTAGCAATAACGTTTTGACTGTCTTCAACAAAGTCGCTCCATTGTAAATCACTATTTACTTTACGGTAAACCGCATAATCTTTAATAGCTTGGCTTAATGGTAAAACAATAGCAACTGAGCGACCAAATGGTGTAATGTTATGAATTTCAAAATCAAAATAGCCCATAGTATTCACCAAAGTATCTTGCTCAACCAACCCTGTATTCGTTAGCTCTTGTTGAGTTAGCTGTACGCCATCTGAGCTTTGGTGAAGCGCAAATTTACCTAATTTTAACTGTAAACCTGGTTCAGTTTCAGCTAATTTAACCACAGCTGCATTAACATGTAATGGTTGTAAGTATGGAATTGTTGAATTATCCATATAGGCCGGCAAACCGTCTAGATCTTCATCACTAAAACCTTCAATATTGTCATTAATACCATCTCTGTCGGTATCTAACCCCCGTAACGTTTGCTGAGTTGCCAACAACGGAATATAAAGGTGCTTAGTTTGTGACAGTTCTTGCGTTCCACTATTGGTGGTATTTCCGCTGTCGGTAACAGTGACACTAATATTGATCAGCCCTTTGTTTTCATCAGGAATAGTTACATTTTCTACAGGAAAAACCCACTGCAATTCATCGCCCGATTGTACTGCGGCTAAATAATCTGGAATTTTCCAATCAATTTGATGCGTGTCTAAAATATTACTATCGGTAATTGATAACTCAACCGTCACCTCACCATCATTTTTAGCCACACTCGGTACTTGAATACCTTTTTGCCAAAGCGTTAAATTGATACTCGGCGCAACATTATCTTCTGATACGGTAATTACATGTGACTGGTGTACGCCTGCATTAACGCCCTGCTCAAAGCTTACAATTAAGGTTTCATCTCCTTCTAATTGAAAGTCGGTATTGAGAGCAATGTCAATAGAACCTAATACGCCTTGTTCAATCACTATGTGATTATCAGCCATAGTATAATCAGCTTCATCAACACTGCCTGTAATAGTTAACGGAATAGTAACTGGGTATGAAGGAGCTTGGCCTGATAAAACTACAGACACTTTTGCTACGCCGCCTTCAGCAACCGTTTGCGCTGAGCTAAAATTCACCAACGGATGAATATTTAAGGTTTGCGCTGTTGTGGCAATATTACCTGCATTATCAACTGCTCGCCAAAGTATTGAAACTAAACCTGAGCTAACATTTTTAGCGCCAGTTTCAAAACCAAGTGCGGTTAAGCCACAACAATTTCTGCCATCAAGACCATCACGTACTGTAATATTAGTTAATTCGATTAAACGATTAATATCGAGCATTGTATAAGTATGCTCTGCGTTAATGTGCACAGCTTGAGGCGGCGTAATAATTGGCGCGTAATCATCATTTAACGGATTAGTTCCAGCTAATGCTTCAGCAAGGTTACTCACCCCATCAAAGTCAGTGTCTAACAAGCCATCATCTTTATTTAATGGATCAAAGTTATGAAGCAATTCAAAAACATCACTCATGCCGTCACCATCATCATCCAAATCAGCATTATTACCAATTAAGTCACCATCGGTATCAAATCGTTCATTTGCATCAAATGGCATTTGGTCTTCAAAATCTAAAAAACCATCATTATCATCATCTGTGTCTAATATATTACCTAAGCCATCACCGTCGGTATCTACCGATTCAATAGGATTAAATGGAAATGCGTCATCAATATCTCTAATGCCATCATTATCATCGTCTGCATCGGCATTATCGCCTATGCCATCGTTATCTGAATCTTGCCATTCTGTTGCATCAAGAGGAAATAAGTCGATATTATCTGGACGACTATCACCATCGTCATCTAAATCCGCGTTATTGCCAACGCCATCGTCGTCAGTGTCAAACCATTCAAGAGGATCATTTTTAAAGGCATCTATTGCATCAGCGAAACCATCATTATCATCATCACTATCGCTATTATCGCCAACGCCATCGCCATCACTGTCGTACTGCTCAGCTGAATTTAATGGATAAATATCATCGCCATCTAAAACGCCATCGTTATCATCATCGTTATCAGCGTTATTACCAGTGCCATCATTATCACTATCTAGCCATTCACTGGCATCAAAAGGAAACGCATCAACAAGATCAGGAAAACCATCGCCAACTAGGGTCACATAATGAGTGTCATCATCAGAGTCGCTATTATCACCAATACCATCACCGTCATTATCATTCCACTCAAGTGGATTAAAAGGGAAAGCATCATTAGCGTCTAACACATTATCGCCAACACCAGTTGTGGCGTGAGTGTCATCATCAGGATCGGTATTATTACCAATACCATCGCCATCGCTATCACGATCCTCTAACAGATCTAACGGAAAAGCATCATCCGCGTCAACAATACCGTCATCATCATCATCAGGGTCGGCATTATTACCAATGCCATCGCCATCAGTGTCTACTGATTCCGTAGAATCAAGTGGGAAAGCATCAAGACTATCAAGTACACCATCAGCATCATCATCTAGATCAGCATTGTTACCAGTACCGTCGAGATCTGTATCTAAATATTCGCTTGGATCCAAAGGAAAAGCGTCTGACGCATTACCGATACCATCACCATCTATATCGTTATCACTGTTGTCGCCTAAACCATCATTGTCAGTATCGAGCCATTCGAGAGAATTAAGCGGAAAAGCATCATTAATATCTAAGCTGCCGTCACCATCATCGTCAGTATCAACCCCGTCACATATACCATCAATATCGGTATCAAGACGTTCAAGCGGATCTAACGGACAAGCATCAAGATCATCTGAAACACCATCACCGTCATCATCATCATCGGCATTATTACCAATGCCATCGTTGTCCGTATCAATACTTTCTAAAGGATCAAGCGGTAATGCGTCTAAAGTATCAAGGATACCGTCTCCGTCATCGTCGTCATCGGTATTATTTCCTATACTGTCACCGTCGGTATCAAACCATTCGGTATTGTCATAAGGAAAAATATCAAAGGTATTCACAATGCCATCGCCGTCAATATCTGGATCTTGTGCATTACCAATCCCATCACCATCAAGGTCAGCATTAACATTGAAGTCAAGTGGGAAGGTATCATCGGCATCATTAACGCCATCACCATCATCATCATTATCGGCATTATTGCCAATACCATCTAGGTCGGTATCTAAGTATTCAAGAGGGTCAAGGGGGAATTGATCATAAACATCAAGTACGCCGTCACCGTCATCATCACTGTCGGCGTTATTACCGATACCATCAAGATCGGTATCTAAACTTTCTAATGCGTTAAGTGGAAATACATCAAGTGCATCGGGTACGCCATCATTATCATCATCGGTGTCAGTATTATTACCTAAACCGTCTTGATCGGTATCTAACCACTCACTGGGATCATTTGGCAGGGGATCGTAAATATCTATCGCCAAGTCGCCATCATCGTTATTATCAATATCGTTTGTGAGTCCATCACCATCAATATCATCGTCGCTATTATTACCAATGCCATCAAGATCGGTATCAAGCCACTCTAAGGGATCATTAGGGAATTTATCGACGGAATCATCGTAGCCATCACCGTCGGTATCAACGGCAAAAGCATGACTACTGATTAACAGTGACAAGATAATTAAAAATTTAAAGCTACGTATTTTATACTTCAACACACGCTTCTCCAAAGTGAGGGAAATAGGGTGAAAATTTTTGTCAGTTAGTTGTTATCGGCAACAATTCCAAAAGATAAAACTTTAATGGACGTCAGTGTTACTTAATCTGAGATCGGGATAATGAAATAGTACAGTAAAACAAAACCAACTATTTGTAGTCGCGCATCTACAATCGTTTTAGTTATTCGTAGTCCAAGGCGAGAAAGCGAAGCCAATAACGAGTTATTGGGAGTTTTCTTAACGAAGAAATACGGATAAATAAGGCTGTTGTAGCACCTTGCTTATTCCGAACTCAAATTACTTAACTTAGTAACCTATTTGGCGACCAAAACGATAATTATAGCCAAGGTACAAAGTACTAATGCTGCCAAAGTCTGAATAGCTCGGGTAATACTTTAAGCCTAGTTGTATGGCTGAGTTTTTAGTAAAACTTTTTTGCAGCATAACTGACATAACAGGGTTGATATCCCCCTGATTAGCAAAGTAAATATCATCACGGTCTAAAGTTGGTCTAAAAACAAGTTTGTGTTCACTCAAATTAACTGCAGCAGCCACTTGAAACTCAATCATTAAGCTACTAATTAATTTGTCGTAAGAGCGAGGGTAATAACGATAAGACAAACCTAATTCAATGGTCTGTAAGGTGAAATCTAAATTGGCATCATCCCAAGTTTGACTCGTTTCATCTAAGTCAGTAATTGCGACATTTTCAAGGCGGTTATAACTAACCTGCCAATTAAATGCTTTTTGATTAAAAAATTCATCACCAAGAACCAGACTGTAACCATAGCTTTTATCTTGGTTAGGTTTTTGTAATTGCACTGAACCTTCTAATGCATAGCTTTGACTTGCCGAAAAAAGCGCAATCAAACTTAATACTTGGGTAATAAAACGGGTTGTTTTTGCTGCCACTTGTTTACACTCCTGCCAACATTTTGTCGGATATTAGGGACTATTAAACGATTAATAACGTAACAAGCAATTATCACACCAGAGAATAAAGTGAGAAGAAATTAAAAAACAGAAACTATTGAAGCGATGATAATAAAACGGCTTATACTCACTAAGCCGTTTTACGTTACTCTGATATATTGATTTTGACAGGATGGTTTACATTTTAAATTTATTAATCTCTATTTCTAAGCTTTCACTAAGCTTTTGCGCCTCATTAGCAGCACTTCTCGCTTCATGAGATACCGTAGAAGTATTGCTTGCCGTATCAGAAATATTAACAATGCGTTGAGCAGTGTCTTCGCCTGCGGCTAATTGTTCTAACGACGCCGTTGAAATATGGTGAGTCATTTGCGATATACCTCCTAATAAGCTGGCAATTTGTTGTAACTGCTCTGAAACCTGTTTAGATTTTTCAACGGTTTTTTCACTAGTGGCGATACTTTGACTCACTGAACTTTTTGCTTCTTTCGTAGCACTTTGTAATTTAGTGATCATTTGATGAATTTCTTCAGTGCTTGCTTGCGTGCGCTGAGCAAGTTGCCTAACTTCATCAGCAACGACGGCAAAACCTCGCCCTTGTTCACCTGCCCTTGCCGCTTCAATTGCCGCATTTAATGCTAATAAATTAGTTTGCTCAGCAATACCTTGGATCACGGTTAATACATTCGCAATGTTATTTACTTCATCATCAAGTAATTGAATATTAGTCCCTGCATTTTCAATTTGCGTCTCAAGTAAGTTAATTGTTTCAGAGGCTTCCTTGGTAAGAGCATTGGCAGTATTTCCTTGTTTTTCTGCATCAATAACAGAATCAGCTGTTTGTTTAGCGTTGTCCGCAACATTACTTGCCGATGCGGTTAATTCAGTTATTGCCGAGGCAACCATTTGTGTCTCTTCATTCATAACCCTTGTTAACGTATCTAGCTCACCTGCGCGACGCTCTGAGTTATCTGTTTGCGTATGTAGATGATCTGCAACATTTTTAATTCCTTGTAACACCTCTTGTAACGATGCTTGCATAAAGTTAATGGCGCCAACAACACTTTCTTTGTTGGCATAGCTAAATTGACTTTCTTGGTTGAGATCACCTCGAGAAACTTTTAATACTAATTGGTGTACATCTTTAATTTCAGCGCCCAAAGCTGTATTTAATGCAAGTCCAAAACGTGCTAAAGCCGAAGATAAAATAAGTGCAATAAAAATAGATAACGTAAGTAACCATTTAGCTGTATCCCAATAACGCGCATCAGCTTCTGCATTACTGATCCCTGTACCTATATACCAACCCCATTTAGGTGTTTTTTGTACAACCGAGGTTAAGTCTACAACTTTACCTTCTCGCTCTGAATCCCAATGATATGTAATGATTTGATTAGTTTTATTACCAACCAGTCTTGCAACCATTTGACCTACACTTCCTCCATTGGCATCTTTAAAGTCATTAAAGCTAGTACCGTGTAATTGCGGGTCATGCGGGGTTGCAACAAAGTTAAGTTGCTCATCAACCACATAAACATATTCTGAGTCGTGGTATTTATTTTCTCTAAGTAACTGGGTAGCAAACTCTTTTGCTTGTTGTTCTGAAAGTCCGTTTTTACTACTAAGTAACTCAAATTGTTCAATGATATTAACAGTAGATTTCATCAATTGGTTTATTCGAGCTTTATTATCAGCCTCACTTGCCTGAGTTAATACTTGTAGACCAAGCAGCGCAATACTCATCAACGATAAGAACAACACAAGTACAAAAACTAATATTTTTGTTTTTAAGCGCATTAAAACACCTCAATTTGATTTTTTATTTTAGTTACAACGTTTTAGTTACTCTTTTAAGTGACTAATCAACTAATATATAACTGCTATCTTTTACTAACAATTGAGCTGAAAAGTTTTGAAAAGCAAATATTGAATTCCTATCAATTATGGCTAGTAATTCAATAAACTCAAACAGCACACTATTTAATCTTAAACAGCTAACATCTTCTTACTAGCAATGATTGTGCCTAGCAGTAACATATTGAATTAAAATCAAAGAGAATGTACAAGCCCAGTAAATAGCCTGTTAACAATGCGTTATTCTAATTATTAATGACCTAATGCCAGCCCTTCACGTCTTGGATCTGCGCCGCCAACAAGCCCTTTTGGCGTTAATTCAATCACATGAACACCGCTATTAAGCTCTTGAATAACTACTTGATGCCCTATTGCTTCAAGCTCAGGCTTCAGCTGCACAATATCAGTGCCTTGTTCTAAGGCTGTTACATCATTTCTATTAGTTACATGCGGTAAACTAACAGCTTGTTGTACATTAAGTTGCCAATCAAGCACGCCAGCAATAACTTGTGCTACATAATTAATAATACGGCTTCCGCCAGGAGCACCAAGAAGTAGACGTAAAGAATTATCTTTATTAAAGATCATCATTGGTGCCATTGAGCTGCGTGGTCTTTTCAACGGTTCAACCCGGTTTGCTACCCACTTACCATTAGTTTTTGGCGATAATGAAAAGTCAGTTAATTGGTTATTTAAAATAAAGCCTTCTACCATTAACGCCGAGCCAAAGCCGTTTTCAATACTACTGGTCATTGATACTGCATTACCTTGTTTATCAACAACCACTAAATGCGTGGTAGAAGGTTTTTCAATGGCATTGTCATCACCTAAATCTTCGCCTTGTTCAGGCTCTCCCGCAGAGGCTTGCTCCATATCCTTTTTTTCATCAATTAACGCACCACGTTTTGTCATGTATTCGCTATTAAGTAAGCCATCAACAGGCACGCTAACAAAGTCACTATCGGCAATATATTTGTTTCTATCGGCAAAAGCTAAACGTGCACTTTGCGTTAATAGATGTGCAGCTTGTAGTGAGTTAGGTAAATATTGTGATAATTGAAACGCTTGTAATTGTGCAAGTATTTGAATAACGGTGATCCCGCCAGAGCTTGGCGGTGGCATGCCACATACTTTATATTGATGATAAGGTGCACAAACAGGTGGACGTTCAATAGCACGATAATTATTCATATCTTCAATACTTAATAAACCAGGCGAAATAATCGATTGTTGAACCTTATCGACAATTTTTTTAGCGATCCAGCCTTGGTAAAAAACTTCAGCTCCTTCTTTAGCTACACTGCGTAATACTTTTGCTAATTTAGGGTTTTTTAATAAATCTCCAGCTTTAACCCTTTCGCCATTTGGTGAAAAATATGCTTTTATTTCTGGCATGCTATAAAGGCCAGGATTGTAATTACTTCCAAGTAACTTTACTAAACGTGGTGAGACAATAAAACCATTTTCAGCCAGCTCAATAGCCGGTGTGAATAGCTCTTTCCATGGTAATACACCAAAACTATCATGTGCTTTTTGTAGTGCGGCAAGCAAGCCTGGTACACCCACTGATTTACCACCAACAACAGCATCAACCCAGTTTAGAGGCTTACCTTCTTTATCTAAAAATAATTCACTTGTTGCCATTTTAGGCGCTGTTTCTCGGCCATCAATGGTAATCATTTTCTTGGTTTTATTATCCCAATGCAGTATAAATGTGCCGCCACCAAGCCCTGATGATTGCGGTTCAACCAAGCTTAATACTAATTGTGCCGCAATTGCTGCATCAATCGCGCTACCACCTTTCTCCATCATTAGTAACCCTGCTTTACTTGCGTAAGGATTAGCAGCAACAATCATGTATTCTTTCGCATAAACGGCTTTTTTTTCAGTAAATCCGGTAGCGGCTTCGGGCTCACGATCTTCTCGTTTTAAAAGCGGCACATCATTTATTGAGGGTAAAATCTCGGCATACGCATTGTGACTTAAAAAAAACGTAGAGATAAGCAGCGCTAAGATTATAGGTTTTACTGTTATGAATTTAACCGCTATAGATTTAACGCAAACCCGGAGTAAGAATAATTGATGAAACATTTTTTTTCCTTGGTATTTGATTCTTGCTTTCAATATATTTTCAGCGTATAGCCATGAAAAACAGTATTTTACGTAACAACGCGCTCTGGTCTAAAAGATAATTGAAATTGATTAAATTCAGCAAATTTATCGAGTAATGGTTGATATTTTCCTGCTTGATTAGGGCCAATATCATCAGCACCTGATTCCATCAACGCTAGTGCATAACAAGCAGCTTCTAAGCTAGATAACGCATTCTTTTTAGCAACTTTACGAATATGATATTGCCCTGCGTTTGCAAGGTTTTCAGGTAAACATACCTGCGGCAACTGTTGGACATTGTGCGATAACATAAACATTCGATACGCCTTTTTCCACGTACCATCAAGTATAATTAAACATTTTGGTTTACATTGTGTACTCGCGATAGAGTTTTGCTTTTGCAACCTTCTAATTAAAGAGCTCTCTATTATTTTTGCCTGCTCACTTGGGTATAACAGCAAGCTATCATACTGTTTAATAACTTGTTGTAATTCAAGATTATCTGAAAAATTTTCTCCTACAATAATTTGGCAAGAATTTAAAGATTTAGCCAATAGCGCAATAGTTCCTTTAACTTGTGTGACTTCACTAGGGTGTTGCAAAACTACCACATGCGTAACATTCACTACGGGTGTCGTAAATTGGCAAATACACGATTTTTCAGGTCTTTGGCAAGTGTCACAAAGTATTCGGGACATAGATAAAGTAAATCTCTTAGTGTAATTTCAAGCTTGCGATAAGTTTAACAAATTTCTTTATTATTTAACTCATCAGTTCTTATTAGTAAGTGTTATTTTAGTATTCATTAATCATACCTAGTAAGCTGAGTATGTTTAATTGGGTATGATTATTATCTAATACCCAGTGCAACAATCGTTGTATACTTTAGCATTGTTTTATAAATCATTAACTCTCCAGTTCGGATACGACTATTACCTAATGACATTTACAGCCAAAAATTTACCTATACAAAAGCAGCACACTCTTATTGTAAGCATTATTTCAATACTCGCCATTTTAGCTTTTGTATTTGATGATCAAATAGCTAACTTATTTGTTTATCAGCATAATGCGATTAGCCAAGGTGAATTATGGCGAGTATTTACCGGACACTTATTTCACACTAATGCTGTACATCTTTTATTAAATTTATCTGCGCTACTTTTATTATGGGCACTACACGGACATTTTTATAATATTAAAAATTACAGTTTAATGTTTATCAGTTCAGCGTTAGTTTGCAGCTTAGGTTTATATCTTTTTTCACCTGATATCAGTCAGTATGTTGGTTTATCTGGAGTTATCCATGGAATTTTTGTATTTGGCGCTATCATGGACATTCGCCATAAAGATAAAACAGGATATTTATTATTTATCGGTGTTTGGTTAAAAATAGCTCATGAACAGTATTATGGAGCTAGCGAGCAGGTAGCAAATTTGATTGACGCAAATGTCGCTATTGATGCCCATTTGTGGGGGGCTATAGGAGGTTTAGTATTTAGTTGTGGTTATATTATTTATCTTAACGCTAAAAAGTCATAACTATTACACATAACTATTACAGAGATGGAGTAATGATTGTTCAAAATAAACAATGCTATAGAGAAGTATTTACTGTTAAAAGTAAATACTTCTCTATACAAGATTACTAGACTTTAATTTACAACAAATTAAAAGCCATTAGGATTTTCTGATTGCCATCGCCATGTATCTTCTATCATCGCTGTTAAATCTAATTTTGCTTGCCAATTTAACAAACTACCCGCAAGTGCCGCATCAGCATAAACAGTTGCTAAATCTCCTGCACGTCTCGGTACTATCTTATAAGGAATATCAACCTTACTAATGTCTTTAAAGGTATTAACTATTTCTAAAACAGAAGTGCCATTACCTGTACCTAAGTTGATCGCTTGGCAACCTTTAACCGTACCTTTAGCATGACCCAAGCTCTCAAGGGCTTTTACATGACCTTGCGCTAAATCTACTACGTGAATGTAATCACGTACGCCAGTGCCATCTACCGTGTCGTAATCATCACCAAACACTTGTAATTGCGCTAAACGCCCTACCGCCACTTGGGCAACATAAGGTAATAAGTTATTTGGGATGCCATTAGGGTTTTCACCAATCAAACCTGATTGATGTGCGCCAATTGGATTAAAATAACGTAAACACGCAATAGACCACTGTGGATCACTTTTCGCTAAATCAAACAAAATATGTTCAACCATTAATTTGGTTTGACCATAAGGGTTGGTAGCAGAAGTTGTCATGGTTTCATTTAACGGCGAAACATTATTACCATAAACAGTAGCTGATGAACTAAACACTATGTTTTTAACACTATGTTTAGCCATAATCTCTAATAGAGTTACTGTGCCAGAAACATTATTGTGATAATAAGACAGTGGTATTTCAGCTGACTCACCAACGGCTTTTAAGCCTGCAAAATGAATGACGGCCTCTATATTATGTGTAGTAAAGACTTTATCTAATGCTTGTGCGTCACAGATATCAGCTTCAATAAAAGTAACGGTTTTACCGGTGATTTGTTCAATACGATCAAGTACTTTTGTTGAAGAGTTAGACAGGTTATCGACAATAATTATCTCTTTAGATAAGTCCTGAGATACACCTTCTTGCTCTGCACTTTGTAGTAGTTCAACAACCGTATGACTACCAATATAGCCTGTACCACCCGTGATTAATAAACTCATAATTCCATTACCTTTAAATTGATTCGTTCAAATTTTAATAATTCTTAACACTTATAATTAGTTTATCGTTAAACGCTTAGGGTTGGTAGTAGCTTTCAACCGCTTTGATAAAATCAGGTACGTTAATTTCAGGTAATTCATTTACTCCCGCAGCTGCAGCTCTTCCGCCCCCCGTTGGGAATGATGCACAAATATCACCCGCACCTTGTTTATTATTAAGTGGCGCGCGCAAGCTTAAAGTATAGCTTTGCGCTATTTTATCACTACTTTCAATATTACCTTCAGCACTATTAGTTTTAGCAATTATCTCTGTAGATTTAGCTTTATTAAGCGTCAAGACAATATGAGCTTTATCAGGGGATTGATTCGCTAGTTCATTGCCATAAACACCACTTACTCTACGAGACCAAGCAGCATCTTCAAGCACTATCGTTTTAACGATATCATTATCACTTAATACTTGTGATTGTTGCGCTTTTGCCATATCAGCCAAGTATGCGGTTTTGAGCTGCCAAAATATTGAGTTTTCTTCATTGATAAGCGTAAATGGATCTGGATATTTTAATAGAGCTTGGTATAAATCTGCAGGGTCAAAGTGTAAATCATCAACACTCGCGCCATAACCGTTGTAATTAATATAAACACCTAATTCATTTAATTGTGCTTGCTCTGTTGCGGTTAAACCTTGCTTGGTTGCTAATGTTTTTGCTGAGGCTTGCATGTTATCGCCAAAAGCCGCGGCAATTGCCCAATTAACATATTGACCTTGTAAGTAGTCGTTTATTAACAAACTAGTACAAGTGTTGGCATCGGTATTGATTAAGGTTTTAAGGTGAGTAGACTTAGGTATATCTCCCGCTCTGTGATGATCTACATATAAAACATCAACATCGTTATCAAGTAATTTTTGAAGCGCTTCAACATTTTTTTCGAGGGAAATATCTAATACAGTAACAGCACTTGCTTGCGCAATATCAACTTGTTTAAGTAGGCTAATGTCACGTTTAACACCCGTCACTAAAACTGATTCTTTTGGTTGTGCTAAGCGCAATTGTAACAGTGCTATAATACCGTCGGCATCGCCATTAAATACATCGTAATGCATGGAGTTTCCCTTTCCTTAAACTTATTATTAATTATTTATAAAATATAAAGACAGACTAGGCACTTGTTTACGCTGACTGTAAAGAAGCTTGTGTAATAAAACCTTTAGCCATTAAGTAACCAACAATTTGCTCTGCACATTCTTCAACAGATTTAGTATCAGTTTTAACATGTATCTCTGGATTTACTGGTACATCGTACGTTGAGTCTATACCAGTAAAATCTTTAATTTCGCCCGCACGAGCTTTTTTGTATAAGCCCTTAGGGTCACGTGCTTCACACACACTAATTGGCGTATCAATGTAAACCTCAATAAATTCACCTTCTTCAAGTTTAGCTTTGGCTTGTGCTCTGTCGCTAGCAAAAGGCGAGATAAAAGCTGTTGAAACAACTAAACCTGCATCAAGAAATAATTTTGCCACTTCAGAAATACGACGAATATTTTCTACGCGCGCTTCATCACTAAAACCTAAATCACCATTTAAACCATGACGTACATTATCGCCGTCAAGTAAATAACTATGACAACCTAGCTTAAACAATAAAGCATCAACGGCATTAGCCACGGTAGATTTACCTGAGCCACTTAAACCGGTATACCAAAGTAATGCTGGTTTTTGTTGTTTTAAATCGGCACGTTGTGCTTTGCTAATTTGTTGATTATGCCAAACGGTATTTTCTGTTTTCATAGTGTTCTCATATTGAGTACTCGCTCATATATAATGGCGATAACTGTCATAGGTTAAAAAGGAAAAACTAACGGGATCATGATGATCGCGGTAATACTATAAATGATTGAAATAGGTAAACCAAATTTTACAAAGTCGCTTAACTGATAATTACCCGCGTTATACACCATAACATTGGTTTGATAACCATAGGGGCTAATAAAACTACCGCTAGCTGCAAAGGCAACCGCCATAACAAACGGAATAGGATCAACATCCAAAGCAAGAGCTATATTGTAAGCGATAGGAAAAGCTAAAGCAGCAGCTGCGCTGTTAGTAATTAATTCGGTCAATATTAAGGTTAAAACAAAAATGAGTACAAATGCAATGTAGATACTTTGACCATGTAAAAAGCCTTCAATATTTTGCGCGAACATACTGGCAATACCAGTGTTTTCTATGGCTGAGGCTAAGGTTAATGCGCCTAGCACTATCATCCAAATCTCAAGCGGAAAGCGTCTTTTTATTTCGTTGACGGTAAGCGCACCACTGAAAATTAAAAAGGCGATATAAATAAATAAACAACTCAATAAAGGCAGTGTGGTAAATACAGAAACGAAAATACTGGCAACAAATCCCCAAACAGTAGCGTAGTCGCGCCAGCCACTAAGCATGTTGTCTGCTTGACGACCTGATAGAATATAAAAGTTTTTCGATAAGTTAGTACGTGTTGGAAAATCTTTACCAACAGCCAAGACTAAAAAGTCGCCTGACTGCAAAACAATATCACCTAACTTACCTGATAAGGCGCTCCCCTCACGGCGAACGGCAACAACAGCAGCATCAAAACGCGCCCGAAAGCCAGCCTGTTTTAAGCTTTTGCCAACAATAGCAGAATCACTTTTAAGCAGTACTTCAGTTAAGTTATCGCGCAACAAATCATCTTGCTCGGCATATAAACTTAAACCGTCAAATTGTTGTAAGGTAAGTACTTTGGAAATATCACCACTGAAAATGAGTTTATCGTTAGCTTGAATTTCATCTTCAGGACAAATAGCCGAGATTAATCGCCCTTGGCGCACAATCTCTACTAAGAATAATGAATCTAAATTTCTTAAGCCATTTTCTTCAATAGACTTACCAATTAAGGTAGATGAAAGCGAGACTTCAGCTTCAAGTAAATAGTTTTCGGTAATTAAATCATCTCGACTAATATCGGGTAATGTTCGACTACGCAATAAAATAACGATAAGACATAAAGCGAACGCCGCTAAACCTATCAAAGAAAAATCAAAGAAACCAAAGCCTTCATGGCCTTGTTTAATCAATAAGCTGTTCACAATAAGGTTGGTTGATGTACCTACTAAAGTCAGTGTACCACCCAATATAGCGGCGAATGACAGCGGTAATAGTAGTTTACCAGCATTGATTAGTTGGTTTTTTTTCACTGTGTTAATCAGCGTTGCCACAACTGCAGTATTGCTCATAATAGCCGAGGCAAAAGCAGTGCCGAGCAATAAACGTAAACTTGATTTAACTTTTGAGCCGTGAAAAACCCCTGCAGACAAGCGCCTTAAAATACTAGTTCGCTCAAAAGCAAAAGAACATAACACTAATAAAACAAGAGTAACTAATCCGGGATTAACTGCATTGGTTAAGATATCATTTACGCTAACAAACGACAGCGCTAAACACACCAAAACCGTCACAGAAAAAACGCGCTCTGGGACTTTGCTGTATTTAACTAAGCTGATAAATGTAGTGATAAAAACCGCCACCATCAACCACTGCTCTATTACCATTTATGATCTACTTATGTTTATGTTTAAAATTGGTCTTGTGCTTATAAAAAGACGCCACAAACTCTTAACAGAGCTTATGGCGATTTTGTCACACTTATTTTGTCGAACTAGTTTTGTCAAACTAATCTGTGTCCGACTTAAAAGTGCATACCGTTTACTGAACTAAAGCGACTAAGTAAGCTAAAACCTATTTAGTTATGTCGCGAGCACCCCAATGTGGGAATTGCTTGCGAACTAGTGCGTTTAGTTCTAATTCAAACGCTGAGTATTCTGTTGCATCTTCAGCAATAGCATGATTAATCATACCAGCACCAACCGTTAGATTACTTAATCTATCGATGATAATAAAAGCACCACTACCACGGTTAACTTGATAATCATCAAAATGTAATGTTTCACCCATTACAAAATCAACACTACCAATTTCATTTACAGCAAGTTGTGCTGAGGCAGAGGCTTCCATAGTGTTTACATCATACTTATTGACTATTTTACTAGCATGACCTGTGGTCATTTTGCTGCCGTGTTTAATAAAGTACTCGCGCCCTGCTTCTAGCTCATTTTCATGCATCCATACTACAGTTGCATTTAGCTCTTTAGCTGAGGTTGGTAAACTACCTTTTTTAACAATGATTTCGCCGCGGCTAATATCAATTTCGTCTTCTAAAGTTAATGTTACTGCCATGCCTTTATCAGCACGGTCAATGTTGCCATCAAAGGTAACAATTTCTTTTACTACACTTTCTTTACCAGAAGGTAAGGCTACGATAGTGTCGCCTACAAGCACATGACCTGAAGAAATAGTACCAGCAAAACCACGGAAATCTAGGTTAGGACGGTTAACATATTGCACTTGAAAACGTAACTCACTAAATTCGTTTTTCTCTTTTACATCAATGGTATTTAACAACTTCATTAATGTAGCACCCGGATACCAATCCATGTTTGCACTTTCTTCTACTACGTTGTCGCCATTAAGCGCCGACATAGGTACAAAACGTACATCTTCAAAGTTAAGAGATTCTGCAAATTCACGGTAATCTTTTTTGATTGCTTGATATTTTTCTTGTGAGTAATCAACCAAATCCATTTTGTTCACAGCAACAACAATGTGTTTAATGCCTAATAAAGAACAAATAAATGAATGACGACGGGTTTGTGTTTGTACGCCGTAACGCGCATCAATTAAGATGATTGCGATATCACAAGTAGAAGCACCTGTTGCCATGTTACGTGTATATTGTTCATGGCCAGGAGTATCTGCAATAATAAACTTACGTTTGTCAGTAGCAAAATAACGGTAAGCAACATCAATGGTGATGCCTTGCTCTCGCTCTGATTGTAAACCATCAACTAATAAGGCTAAATCGATAGCTTCACCGGTTGTACCTGATTTTTTTGAATCTTTTTCAATTGCTGCTAATTGATCTTCAAAGATCATTTTAGAGTCATGTAATAAACGACCAATTAAGGTACTTTTACCATCATCTACACTACCACACGTTAAAAAACGTACTAATTCTTTGTTTTCATGCTGTTTTAAATAAGCTTGAATATCGTCTGCAATTAATTCTTGCTGGTTACTCATAATGTTTTCCTTCGGAAATTTTTAATCAAATAAAATGTTATGTTGAAAATAGAGGCTCTATCTAAAGTTTAATCTTTAGATTTAGAAGTAACCTTCCATTTTTTTCTTTTCCATAGAGCCAGCGCTATCATGATCAATTACACGGCCTTGGCGCTCAGAAGTTTTTGTTAATAACATTTCTTGAATTATTTCAGGTAACGTAGTTGCTGTTGACTCAACCGCACCTGTTAATGGGTAACAACCTAGCGTTCTAAAGCGAACACTCTTCATTTGTATTTCTTCATCTTTTTCAATTGGCATACGGTCATCATCAACCATAATTAATGTACCGTCACGCTCAACAACAGGACGTTTTTCTGCTAAATAAAGTGGAACAATTGGAATACTTTCTAAATAAATGTACTGCCAAATATCAAGCTCAGTCCAGTTAGATAATGGGAAAACACGAATACTTTCACCTTTTTTAACTTTGCCGTTGTAGATATTCCATAATTCTGGACGTTGGCTTTTTGGATCCCAGCGATGTTTGTCATCACGGAACGAATAAACACGTTCTTTTGCACGAGATTTTTCTTCATCGCGACGTGCGCCACCAAAAGCTGCATCAAAGCCATATTTGTTAAGTGCTTGTTTTAAGCCTTGAGTTTTCATTACATCAGTATGCGTTGCACTACCGTGAGTGAAAGGACCCATACCCATAGCAATACCATCTGGGTTTTGATGTACTAATAATTCAAAACCGTAGTCTTTCGCCATTTGATCACGAAAGGCAATCATTTCTTTAAATTTCCAGTTGGTATCAACATGTAATAAAGGAAAAGGTATTTTACCCGGCGCAAATGCTTTACGAGCAAGGTGAAGTAATACTGCAGAGTCTTTACCGACTGAATACAACATTACTGGATTATCAAATTCAGCGGCTACCTCACGAAAAATATGGATAGATTCTGCTTCAAGTTTTTTTAAATGGGTTAAATTCATCTGCTAATACAAACCTTATGAAAAATTAATGGCGCTATAATGCCATAAATATAGATATATTCCATCATAAGAAACGCATTCTATATATCAAAAAGTAATAAGCACTTTGCTTTTTTATAACATTTTTATCAATACTTAACTTTAAGTTTAGGTTTTAGGTTTTAGGTTTTAGGTTTTAGGTTTTAGGTTTTAACATATTGAGTTAATTTCTGTGCTTTATTGCTACCTAAAGTAATATATTTTACCTCTTGCTTAAACCACGTACTTAAATTTTGTAGAAAAGCAAAACATAATTTTAAGCATAAAAAAATCAGCCGTAGCTGATTTTTAATTTTATATTAAATGCTAATAAAATAACGCGAACAACGCTTAACTTAAATGGTTAATCTTGCTCTATTCTCACTCATGATCTTTTCACCAACACCACTTACCTGGCTCAATTCATCAACCGATTTAAAGCCCCCCATCTGTTCTCTATAAACAATTATCGACTGTGCTCTGCTATAGCCAATACCTTTTAGGGTAAGTAATTGTTCAAGGGATGATTTATTCAGGTTAACTGTTTGTTCTTTAACAACCGCTTGTTCTTGGCTAGATTCAGCAACATTTACCTCTTTGCTGTTAGCTAATAACGGGGTTGTTAATAAAACGACTCCTATTGTAAAAACAGATAATAGTTTTTTAACTGGGTGTGTTTTGAGCGAACTTGTGTTGGGTTGACATGCTTTATTTAACATCTTTAATTCCTTGTAAAGTAATACATCAAAAGTAGCTGTTAAGTGTTTAATTAAAACTTATAGTTAAAATATCTAGCCACAATCTAATGACTACCTAACAGTATTATTAGGTTTAGTTGGAAATATCATTTCTGTCAATGCTAAAGCTAAGCCTAGCTTAACCTAATGAGTAACTAACTCTCACGTAACTTAATAATTTATCGCGTTAATTTATACCCTAACTTAACTCGTAAATTTATTATAAAAAGTTAAGTTCGGGGGCAATGTCGGGGGTGTAGGGGCTAATGAAAGTGTGTAGTTAGTGTTGTCAATCACATAGAATCCCTCTTCTATAATAGTTCCATTCTTGGTAGGACAAGGCAGGAAAGCGAAGCCAATAACGAGATATTCACTTTGAGGGCACAAGTTATGAAAATAAATAAGCAAAATAAAATCTTTATAACACTGTAATTTACAAACAAAAATGCATCTATACTGGCGATCTGAAGCTAGCTTAATTAGAATAGCCACATTATAAATTGCGTCGGTAAAATTGCGCCTCTTAATTAGTGTATGGAAAGTGTAAGGAAATCATGAGCAAAGTAAGTAGCCTGTTAACCCCAGTTTTGGCCAAGCGCCGTGGTAAGAATCCAGATAAAAAAAGTTGGCATAATTTACACGGCAGCAGTAGTAGTTTAGCGCTCTATGAAGCGGCAAAAATAGCCGACACTCCTATTTTATTAATTACCAATAATACACCGCAAGCATTAAAAGTTGAGCAAGAATTAACAAGCTTAGCCAAACATGATAAGCAAAATAAAACCACTATTTGCTTATTTCCTGATTGGGAAACCTTGCCTTACGACAATTTTTCACCGCATCAAGATATTATTTCGCAACGTTTAGCAACCTTATATCAACTCTCGCGTATGGACACTGGCATTATTATTGTGCCTGTCACTACCTTAGTACAAAAGTTAGCACCTAAACAATATATTGAAGCTAATAGCCTGATTATTAAAAAGGGTGACAAAAAAGATTTACATCAAATGCGCCAAGCCTTGCAAGACAGTGGTTATCGCAATGTTGATCAAGTATTAGAACACGGCGAGTTTTCCGCCCGTGGTGCCATTTTAGATATTTTTCCGATGGGCAGTAAAAAGCCATTTCGCTTAGATTTTTTTGATGATGAAATTGATGAAATAAGACTGTTTGATCCGGAAAACCAACGCTCTAAAGAAACCGTTGATGCAATTAACCTATTACCTGCCCATGAATTTCCTATTGATGAAGCGGGTATTAACTTGTTCCGTAGTCAATTTCGCGAGCAATTTAGTGGCAATATCCATAAAGAATCTGTTTACCATAAAGTCAGTAACGGTATATTACCTCCAGGAATTGAATACTACTTGCCATTATTCTTTGCTGATAATAAAGGCGAAAGTAAACAAGTAGATGGCCAAGGAAATAAACTTAGTAACACCTTATGTGATTATTTAACTGATGATACATTAGTGGTGATCAGTGGTGATATTGAACATTCCCTTAAGCAATACTGGCTTGATATTGAGTATCGTTATGAAAATAGACGTTATGACCCAACAAGACCGCTTTTACCGCCGGAGCAGTTATTTTTAACGGAATCTCAGCTTTATAGCGCACTAAAACCATTCGATCGCATCACCATTGCTAAGCAAGAATCAATTCAGAGCCTTGCAATAAAAACCGCAGCGTTAAACGACAATACTTTATTAGCCGCTAAACAAATAGATACCAATGACAGCATTAGTACGGAAATTAACGAAGACGTTGGCAAAGACGTAAATGAAGTAGTTATCGAGACAGTTAGTGAAATTGACGAAACACGAGCTAAAACCAAAAGCAGTGAAATATATTTTGATGTAAGCGCCCTGCCTGATTTAACAATCAATCATAAATTAAAACATCCGTTTGAGCTTATTAATAAGTTTATAGCCAGTAAACTAACACCGAGTAAAGTGTTATTTATCGCTCAAAGCCAAGGTCGTCGAGAAAGCGTACTTGAATTGCTTGAACGCGATAGTATTAAGCCCGCGCAATTTGATAATATTGATGACTTTATCAGTAGCGATGAAAGCATTGGTATCACGGTTAACCGATTAACTCAGGGTTTCTCATTTCAAGCCAAAGGACATAGCCAGAAAAACGCTATTGCTCTAATTACTGAGGCTGAATTATTAGGTGATCACGTTTCGCAAGCAAGACGTCGAACCAAAGCACAAGATTTACAAGCAGACGCCTTATTCAAAAACTTAGCCGAGCTTACTATTGGCCAACCCGTGGTACATATTGAACATGGTATTGGTCGTTATTTAGGCCTGCAAACCATTGAAAACAGCGGCATAGTCACCGAGTTTTTAATGCTCAGTTATGCCAACGAAGCCAAGCTTTATGTACCTGTTAGTTCACTGCATTTAATTGGTCGATACTCTGGTGCCGATAGTGATCATGCGCCTTTACACAAACTAGGCACTGATACCTGGAGTAAAGCGAAGCAAAAAGCCGCTGAAAAAGTTCGTGATGTTGCTGCTGAGTTACTCGATATATATGCCAAACGCGCTAGTAATCACGGTTATACTTTTAAACGCGACAAACAAGATTACCAAACTTTCAGCAATAGCTTTGGTTTTGAAGAAACGTTCGATCAAAAACAAGCGATTAATGCTGTAGTTAGCGATATGTTATCGCATAAAACTATGGACAGACTCGTTTGTGGTGATGTTGGCTTTGGTAAAACAGAAGTAGCGATGCGCGCCGCTTTTGTTGCCGTAAATGACGCTAAACAAGTCGCTATATTGGTACCTACTACCTTACTTGCCCAACAACATTATGAAAACTTTCGTGACCGATTTGCCAATTGGCCGGTAACAATTGAAGTATTATCACGCTTTAAAACCGCAAAAGAGCAAAAAGAAGTGATTGCCCGTGTTGAATCTGGCCACGTAGATATTCTAATTGGTACTCATAAATTGCTACAAAATAGCATTAAATATAAAGATCTTGGTTTATTGGTTGTTGACGAAGAGCATAGATTTGGTGTTAAACAAAAAGAAAAAATTAAGCAGCTACGCAGCAATGTTGATATTTTAACTCTCACCGCAACGCCAATTCCACGTACTTTAAATATGGCCATGGGCGGTATGCGCGATTTATCTATTATTGCCACACCGCCAGCTAAGCGATTAGCAGTAAAAACTTTTGTTCGCGAACACGACGAAGCCTTGATAAGAGAAGCCATTTTACGTGAAACCTTACGCGGTGGTCAGGTGTATTATTTACATAATCATGTTGATACCATTGATAAAACTGCGGCAGACATTCAAAAATTAATCCCTGAAGCGCGCGTTGTTACCGCCCATGGTCAAATGAATGAACGTGAGTTAGAGCGCATCATGAGTGATTTTTATCATCAGCGCTTTAACGTGATTGTATGTACCACTATTATTGAAACCGGTATCGACGTACCTAGCGCCAACACTATCATTATGGACAGAGCTGATCACTTAGGTTTAGCGCAACTACATCAATTACGAGGTCGTGTTGGTCGCTCACATCATCAAGCCTACGCTTACCTGTTAACACCTCATGAAAAGCGTATGACTAAAGACGCTAAAAAGCGTTTAGACGCCATTGCTTCATTAGAAGATTTAGGTGCAGGCTTTACCCTAGCAACCCATGATTTAGAAATTCGGGGCGCCGGTGAATTATTAGGTGAAGATCAAAGCGGATCTATGAGCCAAGTCGGCTTTAGTTTATATATGGAAATGCTCGACCAAGCGGTTGAAGCACTTAAAGAAGGTAAACAATTATCCCTTGACCAAGTGATGTCGAATCAAACTGAAATTGAACTACGTATCCCGGCATTATTACCTGAAGAATACATTTTTGATGTTAGCTTACGATTAAGCTTATATAAACGTATTGCTAGCTGTAAAACTAAAAATGAGTTAGATGATATTCAAGTAGAGTTAATCGACCGTTTTGGTTTGTTACCACAGCCAAGTAAAAACTTAATACAAATAGCCAAGTTACGCCTTAAAGCGCAAACTATTGGTATATCACGTATTGAAGCAAGTGCGACTGGCGGTTCAATAGAATTTAGTAATAGTACAACGGTAGATCCTATGTTGATTATTAGTTTAATTCAAAAAAGCCCTGCAATGTATAGCATGGCGGGGGCAAGTAAATTAAAATTTATTAAAGCCAATGAAGATACACAACAACGCTTTACTTTAATTGCCAATATATTAAATGACTTAATTAAATAACCTGTTAGCAATGTAATGATTTAGTAATGTAGTGCTATATAATGCTAAACTTGAGCGCATAATTTTTGAAGATTAACGTTTCGCTGGCCGCTCAAGCGCAATAATTCTGCCTTAAAATACGGATTTTTATGAAATACAATTTAATCAATGCTTCCAATTTACCTTTTAAGCGTCGTTTTACATCAACTACTTTAGCTAGTTTAGTTACTTCAACATTGGCTTCATTTTGTTTATTCAGCGGCCAAAGTGTGTTCGCTGCAGATAATGATACTGAGGAAGGTAATGGTCGTTGGTTTGAAATTGAAATCATTCTTTTTAAGCATGTAAACACTAATTCATCTGAAAAACCTGAGCAATTCACCCCTAATAATTTAACTGATAAAAAGAAAAATGCTTTTGATTTATTAACGCCTTATATACAACCTAATATTGCGACATTAAAGCAGTTACTTCCTAGTTGTGAACAATCACACCCCGCACTTCCTTATAATATAAGCCTTGCGCCTTTTAGCCTTGATAACCCTGTAGATGAAAATTCGGATGTTAACTCACCAGACAGCTTAAGTGAGAGCTCTACTGAAGCGCTGATTAATAATGACTCGACTCTCCGCAATGTTAGTAGTAATAACTATGCCAATGAGACAATACACAGCGCAGTAAACTCTGAAAACGCTAATATGTCGGTGTCTATTATTTCGACATCCTTTAAAGAGAAAAGCCAAGCTTTACTTGATATTAACGAGCAAAGCCAAACAGCTAATCAGCCATTAACAATCTATACCCAGTATCCTAGTCATTATATTAGTCAAAGCCAAACGCCCTTATGTATTATTCCAACGGCAACGATCACTCAAAACCTAACTGTAGAACAACTTGAAAGCTTTAATGTTGATAGCTTCCCCATTGAAGAGTTTAAAACTACAGTCGACGGCCTTGAGCAATGGCAAGCCGATGAAACCGATGAAATCATTTGGGCAAGCAATACCCCTTATTTAATTAGCGAAGATTCATTACAGTTAAAATCTATCGCTAATAGAATTAAACGCTCACGTAATTACCAATCACTATTACATTTTGGTTGGCGCCAAATAGGTGAAGATAGAAGACAAGCAAAAGCTATCAAGGTTTTTGCCGGTGAAAATTTAGATTTGCACTACCAAGAAGCAATTACTCAACAAAAGCTTAATTCAGAAACGGTTAACAAAGATGCCGTCAAGGAAGGAAGTGCGCAAGGCACTACTGTTCTAAGCATTGAAGAGCAGAAAATAGAGCAAGTAAAACAACAGCAACTAAACCATATTTTCGAACAATTTAGCCTGCTAACAGATACCGATACAGAAACGGCTGCAAACACAGAGCAAGTTAAGCGACTCGTTGCTGAATTAACTTATGCTATCGATGAGCCTAATCAAAACCTGATCACAAACAACACAGTGAATAACACAACGAGTATCACCCCACCGCCTCAGCCTTGGATGCTTGATGGTTTATTTAAAGTGCACTTAGATCATTATCTTTATATCAACACTGAATTTAACATTGCTGAGAAAAAGCATACATTAGTCAAAACAACAAATAACAATTTCACTAACAAAAGTAATAGTGATAACAGTCAATATGAAATCGCATCATTTAAACAAGACCGTCGAGTGATCACCGGAGAAATTCATTATTTCGATCATCCAAGTATGGGCATGGTAGTTCAAATTAGACGTTTTGACCCAACTAAACCAGCAGCAGAAGCGGTGACCCAAGCAAAAAAATAAATGATTAATACCAATTTGATTAAGTTTCTTCTCAACTCAGAGCTATATTCGATACTCATTAACAAGGCAAATTTGTTTCGGTTTAGTCATTCTAAATCAAATAAATTTAACGATGTTAGTGGGTATCGAGATAGCTCCCAGAGGGCGATTTTAAAAGGTTTACAAGCTGCGTTATTGATTTTGACAAGGGAATAACCATTCTCTTCAATCAATGCCTTGCTTTTAAACCTTTTAATTCTCGCTG
>NZ_PJAI02000016.1:75711-95804 GCF_002843355.2 Colwellia echini | reverse complement strand
AGAAAATAATCCAGTTAGAGTATTTTTATTAATAAATAATATAAAAACGAGTTATTCTACAAGCTCGTTAGAGCTACTTTGACATTTCCCTCCTGCGTACATACAATGTACATATGGTAAAATTCGAATGGAATGCAGCTAAAGCTGTAACAAATATCAAAAAGCACGGTGTTTCTTTTGAGGAAGCTAAATCCGTATTTTTTGATGATTTTGCCGTACAGTTCTTTGATCAAGAGAACTTCGATACTGAAGACCGCTTTTTGATGCTTGGAATGAGCAATGAAACTAATTTATTACTTATTTGTCACTGTGAACGTGACGATGGAAATACTATTAGGGTTATCTCTGCTCGAAAAGCAACGAAAAACGAAAGTAAAAACTACCAGCGAGGGCATTAATTATGAAAGATGAATATGATTTATCCGCAATGAAATCGCGTAAAAATCCTTACGCAAGTAAATTAAAAAAACCAGTAACCATGCGTCTTGGCGAAGATGTCATATCTTACTTTAAAGGTATGGCGGAAGAATCAGGCGTTCCTTACCAAAGCTTAATAAACTTATATCTTCGAGACTGTGTTGCGACACATAAAAAAATAGATATTAACTGGCATGCGTAGTCGTAGCTCTATAAGGCGCTCAAACGGAAAAATTACAGTTGGCTCGCGCTTCGCGCAGTTTAGCCTAACTGTATTTTTCCGCTTAGCTTAGCGTTATATTGCTAATGGAGTCAGCATCAAATTGATACACTTTTCCTTTATTCCATTAGAAGAATTAAATTCAGCGGTTTTAAACTCACTTGAAGATCGCTATGAGTTAGAAGATGTTTTGACGTTCGAGACAGCAGATGAACTTAAAATATTCGTCGCGCTTTTAGGTGCTGAACTTTCAGAAAGCCCATTTCAAAACCTCGAAGAAGTAGACTCATCTTGGTTAATTAACCGCGTTCTTAAGTCTTTCAGTGAAACTGAATTTGAATCCTTTTACCAAGAATGGATAGCTTCAACTGGTCGCGATAACAATATGGATGAGTATGGGCAATTAATATGTTTTAATAGCTTTGTTGGTAAATTAAACCAAGCAACTCATAAGGTTGTGTTGCAAAACTCAATATAACAAGCCAATCAAGCAGGACAAAAAACAGTTGGTTTTGTTCGTGCCTTACTATTTTAACCAACTATTTTTAGCCTCTTATTGGGGCGTTGGTGCTTAGCGCTATCAAAACACATCATTATGCGTTCCAATTCTAGCAAGTTGTAAATAAGTATCATGAATACGGTAAATTAAAACCAAATCAGGTTTTATGTGACAATCCCTAAAGCCATGCCAATTTCCAACAAGAGCATGGTCAACATATTTAGCATCAAGAATTAAACTTTTTTGAAGTGTTGATATAACATTACCTACTTCAATAATTTCAGGTATTGGTAATTTCGTAATTTTTTTAAAGTCTTTTTTAAATTGAGAAGAATAATCAAGAGTTAACATTTACTACTTTACCGTCAGTTAACTCTGAAATAAGACTGGTAACACTTTCTGATTTCTCTCCTAAACCTTGTGAAAGTTCTTGGATAGCTGTTACGGTCATAACATTAGGTTGTTTTGCTTTTAATTCAAAAGGAATTCCACCGTAATTTATTACAGCGCGAGCAAAAAGCTTAAGGGCTTGTGAAGGGCTTAAGCCTACTTCATCACAAATATGAGTAAAAGCTAGTTTTGTATCATGATCAATTCGAGTTGTGAGCATTTCTGTTTTCATTATTAAGTACCTATTTTGCTTACTTTGTATCACTTTGTATTACATTGTAGATCAAATATAGGCAAAAGCACATAACAAGTTACTCAAATAGCACAAATACAGTTGGCTTTTTGCTCAATGGTATGGACTCCTCACCTTTGACCTAATAGGGTAAGGTGAAGACGCCAATCAACAGGAGCCCAAACCATGAAAAAGTCTACCACTATTAGTATCGATCTAGCTAAAACTGTTTTCCAAGTTGCCTTATTTAATAAATATGGTGTGCTAAAATCCAATAATAAAATAAGCCAAGCAAAAATGGTTCAGTTCATTGCCCAGCACCCAGAAGCAGTAATTTTCCCATTGAATGGGCGTTATGTGCCGTAATGGTATCGGAGTTGCGCAATTAGAATAACGTCTTCCTGATGTTTATAAACGATTCTATGCTCATCGTTTATTCGTCGAGACCAATATCCAGATAAACCATGTTTTAAAGGTTCTGGCTTACCGATACCTTCTTGGGGAGTTCTTTGAATATCTTTAATAAGTAAATTAATACGCTTAAGTATTTTTTTATCGGTAGTTTGCCAATAAAGATATTGCTCCCAAGCTTTTGTAGAGAATGTTAATTTCATTCAATAAGCTTTCTTTCAGTTCCATTACCTGCTTCAAGTTCAGCAATGGAATCTAAAAGGCTTCTAGCATTTGCAGGAGATCTTAGTAAATATGTAGTTTCTTGCATGGCGTTATAATCTTCTAGCGATATCATAACAACAGGATCTTCACTTTTACGGGTAATAATAATTGGTGCGTGATCATTACAGACTTGCGCCATCGTATTTGCTAAATTTGCTCTAGCGGCGGTATAACTTATTGCATCCATGTGTAACTCCAAAATGTTCATGTACGTTAATTGGTACAGTATAGCGTATTGGCACATAACAAGTCACTCAAAAGGACAATGATCTTCACCCGCTTTAACGGACACCAAAACCTAACTAAAGTGAGGTGTCTTATGCCAAAGTACAACTATCCAAGATGAACTTGGAAGTATTCAAATGACTTTAAAGTTAACGCCGTTCAATTAAGTTTCGTTGTTGGTATCACATTAAAACAATCGCACAAAAGCTCGAAATCCACCCGTTTATGTCCGTAATGTCGAAAATGTTGCCTCTTAGAACTTAAACTCCATGGTAATTGTCAGGCGATATAGAATTCTATTTTTGAATTTTTAAATTCGGAAACTAATTGATCCACTTAATATTTGAACGGACTCGATTTAATAAAAGCATCAATATCAGTTATTACTTTACCATCTGGTTTTTGAGCTTGCTCTAGCAAGTCACTTTGAGAATACAATATAAATCGATCTGGCTTGCTGGCGCTAATTAAATGTTCTTTAACGAATACTTTTATTTGCTCAAGGCTTAAACTCAAAACGGCCTGTAATAACAAAGACTTCTTATTAAACTCTTGATCTTTGTTACAAATAGCTCCCCAAAATCGCTGACTCTTAATACGCAGATTATTATCTTTTTCTTGTAACTGGCTCGCTAAACCGTGTTGTAAATGTTGCCATTGGTCATCATTAATAGTGTCAAGCTCTGCAATACTGTCATCGATAAACTCATCCATAGCCATTGCTAATTTATATGCATCGCAGTGTGGCGATTGTATATAAAGAGCAATGCCGGGATAACTATTGATAGGGACAAAACCTACACCGACAAGATATCCATATTGTTTTTCAGTGCGCATTTTTTGAAAAAATAACGGCGATAAGATATGACTTGTCATCATGGCAAGTGCTACGGATATTTCATCTTTCTCGGCAAAGGCGGTGTAAATAACACAAGCATGATCATGTTCAGGTAAATCTAACGGGATTAACTGCGTACCTAGTGTTGCAATATCGGTTACAGGGCATTGCATAGCATATTTTTCATTAACCTTACCGTGAAATGCATGTTCTATAGTTTCACACATTTGTTTAGCATGCTCTATTAACCAGTTACCGTGTATTAATACTTCTAAGGTAACTTGTAAAAATAATTGCTGACTAAAATGTTGATACTGTGTGAAAGTCACTTGCGCAAGTGCTTGTGCTAAGGCTTGACTACTAGGGTTATTTGGCTGCATTACCGAGCTTAACGTAGAAAATAATTGTGAGATTGACTTACTTTTATTGCTATTTTCCCAATGTTTAATTAACTGCTGTTTAAATAAAATAAAATGCTCTTCAGTGACTTGATGACTTTGTAAGCGAGTTAATAACTTACTTAATAGTAAATGTTGATTTTCACTGTAGCCAGATAACTGTACGGTTACACCGCCTTGGTGTGCATATAAATGATAATGAATACCCGCTAGTTCGGCGTCATAATTTTCTTCAACAACCGTATCTGTGTAGAGATCTACAAATAGGCGTGTCATAGCCGTATTAGCAACACTGGCGACGACGAAAGGTGAATCAATACCTATATATAAATATCCCTTCGGTACATTGAAAGTCTGATCTTTTTTATACCAAGCAATTAAGCCATTTTTATCGATGATTTTCTCAGGTAGAAGCGTAGTTTTTTGATAGTCCGGATCGACGGTTTCGTTTTTGTATATTATAGGATCTTCGATAATATAAGGATTTGGCTGTGGTAAAGATAGCCCTTTAGTATAAGACTTAACGATTAACGCTTGCCAATTAGGTGCACGCCACTGCATCAATTTTTCAGAGGGAATAGGGCTTACATGGTAAGGAACTTGGTACCAAAAACTGTTCTTAGAAAAACTATTGTTTTGGCTAACATGCATAATACGCATATTATCAACCTGTAAATACTCAAGTAAGTGTGAAATATTATCTTGCGACATGCCTTGCATCACATAATCACCAAAAATATAATCTTCTTCGGGATAATATTGCATGTTAATAACTAGATGACTAACGCTATCTAACGGACGCATTGTTTCATGATAAAGAAAAGCTAGATTACAAATTTTTTGTTTTTCATGATAATAATATTCTGCAATTTCTGTATTTTTTAATAATCCGATATAAGAAAATACAATGTCTATGATTTCATCAATATGTTCTTCACCTGAATCGGTAAGAGCAATGCTAATATTAAAGTCTTTAAAGTTAGAGCCATTAATACCTGAGCCTGCGGTTAGCCCTAATGCCCATTGATGTTTTTTAAGTAAAGATAAAATACCACCTTCACCTTCATGTCCCAATAAATAAGCCAATATAGACTCTGGTTTGTCTTGATAGTATTTATCAATACTTTCCATGGCGAAGCTAATGATTAATTGATGGTCATTTTTAACCGGACAAACATCTATTTTTATTTTTTTATTTTTAGCTAAATATAATGGTTGTGTAATTTTCGGCAGAACAGATTTTGTTGATTTGATGCCATTAAAACGTAATTCGGCGAGTGCTTTTAATTCGGCGAGTGTTTGTGGCCCTTCAATAGCTAAGGTCATATATTGTGCGCAATAATAGCGTTGAAAAAAAGCTTGTATTTCTTTGCTAATATTCACACCTTTACGATCGGCTAGGGTATCGAGGTTGCCGACAGAAAACTGTGAAAATGGGTGATTAGGGTTGATGGTATCCTTGTGTACATCATATAAACGCCTAATGTCGTCTTTTAATTTTAAGGTAAACTCTGCATCAATATTTTCCCGCTCTTTGACAACAAAATCATCGCTAAGTAAGGGAGCGATAAAAAACTCACTAAAGCGTTCAAGTGCATCACTAAACTGCGCGGCAGAAATATCAAAGAAAAAGCAAGTGTGCTCAGTACCTGTCCAGGCATTATGATTGCCACCATGTTGACTAATGAATTTTTGATATTCACTGCCATCAGGAAAGTTTTTTGTGCCTAAAAATAACATGTGCTCTAAAAAGTGTGCTAAACCTTGACGGTCTCTGGGATCGTTAAAATGGCCAGCATTTACCGCTAAAGCGGCTGCAGACTTTGTAGTTTCATTGTTATGAATGAGCAGTACTCGTAATCCATTTTTTAGAGTAATTGCTTGATATTGTTTGAAATCATTCGGACTTTGCTTCAACACTAAGGCTCCTAAAATTACTTTAAACAGCAAAGCGATTGTTGATTTTATCGGGTAAGTTAAGAACATAACAGGAAGAAAGTACAATTCCTTAATTACTTAAAGGAATAAAAAAAACCTATTTATTCTTAACCTATGTTATTAATGAGACATCATTTCTATTACTATAGCCGCAAAAATAGCTTAGACTCAATAGTTTAGGCAATTAAATCAATAATTGGCTTAAAAAATTAAATAAATCCGCTAATGTAAATCATGGTCAGCGAGAAAATTAATGCAACTTTATATAATGCGGCACGGTGAAGCTAAACAGTTTAGCTTAGAAAATAATTGTCAAGACAGTGATTTAGCCTTAACCGAACATGGTAAAAGTGAAGCGAAAGCAATGGCTAAATGGTTTGCTAAAAGAAACATCAAGCCTAAGCATGTTTTTGTCAGTCCTTATGTTAGAGCGCAACAAACCTGTGACTTAGTGACTGCACATATGAAAACGGCGATCACAACATTAGATTTTATTACACCATTAGATGATGCGCAGCCAATACACGACTTTATTGATGGTTGGCTAAATGAGCAAATTGCTAGTGATGCGAAAAGTATGTTAGCAGAAGATAGTTTAGTGATTATCTCGCATATGCCACTAGTGAGCTTTTTAGTGGCAGAGTTAACTGATTCTAATAATGCACCTATTTTCGCGACTGCAGGTGTGGCTCATATTGATTACGATATTGAAAAAATGCAGGGTACTTTTCAAGGGTTAGCTTCACCCTAAGGAAATATGAGACTTAACTAAAATTCATATAAGTTGTGGTGCTAGCTGAATTTATCTTTTAATTCTATTAACGCCAAAATAGCACCATTTCCCCCCCATTCTAATGGTGCTTGATGAAATGCCATTACATCGGGATGTTGCACTAACCAGTGTGGTACTTTGTTCTTTAAAATATGGGAACCAATACCATGGACAACACAAATACATTGCGCGTGTTCTTTCTGACAAGCAAATAGTAGGGCGGCAAGCTCTTTTTTAGCTTGATGCTGATCTAACCCGTGTAAATCTAAAATTAAATCGGGGCGATAATGCCCACGTCGCAAGTTTTTAGCTTCAAAGCTATCAACGCCTTCACGCACGTACTTCATTGGCCCTTGTTTATTTAAATCGGGTTCAAATTCATCTGAAAAATGAAACTGCGCAATCGCTCTATTTCCCTTGTTATCTGCTTGGTCATTTTTTAGGGAAGTGTTAGACTTATGCCCACTTTTATTTAAGCGAACTGTGTCGTTGATTATCGGTTTGACTTTACCGATAGCAGCCATAAAAAGTTGTTTTTCATCAACCATTGTTTCTTGCATTACTGACTGTGTTTTTTGCTCCGTAATCTCAGCGTTTTCTTGCTGGTTTTTGTTAAGCTCAGCTGTCGCTATAGTCGATTTTATTTGGGCTTTTAACGCAGTCATTTCTACTTGTAATGCAGATTTGAGCGATGATTGAACTGCAGATTTGGCAGGATATTTAGCGGTTTTATTTTTCATCCATGCAGTGTAAAACATTTTTGCGTGAATAAAAATAAATTAATCATGGCTGATAAATCAAACTATATATTAATAATTAGTACATTTCGCAATACCTAAGGAAACAAACTTGAGCAATACAAAGAGTGAAAATATAACCTCGCAATTACACACAATTGCAGATTATTGCCGTTATGGCGCTAGTTTATTCAATCATGCCGAGCTATTTTATGGTCATGGTAGTAATAATGCCTTAAGTGAGGCTATTACCTTAGTTATGTTTGCCTTGGCTTTACCTGAAAATATGACAGACGAAGTGATGAACTGCCGTCTAGTTGAGGACGAGAAGCAGCAAATACTCGCCTTATTCGCGGAGCGTATTGAAACGCAAAAGCCAGTTGCTTACCTCACGAATTTAGCTTACTTCGCACAATTACCTTTTTATGTGGATGAACGTGTTTTAGTACCTCGTTCGCCTATTGGCGAATTAATTGAAAATCATTTCTCACCATATTTTAGTGCTGAAAATCCACCACATCAGATATTAGATTTATGTACAGGTAGCGGCTGTATTGCCATTGCTTGCGCGAGTTATTTTCCTGATGCCGAAGTCGATGCGGTAGATTTATCTATTGACGCGTTAGATGTTGCGCAAATGAATATTGAAAATCATGGTTTAAGTGAACAAGTTATTCCTATTCAATCGGATGTTTTTTCAGGGGTTGAAGGGCACAAATATGATTTGATTGTCAGTAATCCTCCTTATGTAGATCAAGAAGATATTGATAGTTTACCTGCCGAATTCACCCATGAGCCAGAAATGGGCTTAGGTTGTGGTGAAGATGGTTTAGATATTGTACGCATTATACTAGCTCAAAGTGCACAACATCTTAATGATGATGGCATACTTATTTGCGAAGTAGGTAACTCACAATATCATGTCGAAACCTTATACCCTGATGTAGATTTTACTTGGTTAACCTTTAAACGTGGTGGACATGGTGTATTTATGCTGACTAAAGTGCAGCTAGAAAGACACCAACAATTATTTTTAGCAGCATTAAAGTTGTAGCCGTTAAAAAATTTAAAACCATGTAGATAAAGCAAACTAAAGCAAATTAAATAAAATACAGATAGAATGTGCGGTAAAATTGGTTAATCAGAATAAGATTACTTAAAGAAATACTTTAAAGAGCAAAAAACTTAAATACAAATTAGCTCAAATACAAATTTATAGGCGGAAAGTTACATGTCAGGCAATACCTTCGGAAAGTTATTTACAGTCACCTCATTTGGTGAAAGTCACGGTTTAGGATTAGGCGCAATTATCGATGGTTGTCCACCAGGACTTGAATTAACTGAAGCAGATTTACAAATCGATCTAGATAGACGTCGCCCAGGCAAAAATAGATTTACTACAGCTCGCAGAGAGCCAGATGAAGTTAAAATTTTATCAGGTGTGTTTGAAGGTAAAACCACGGGTACACCAATTGGCTTAATGATCGAAAATACCGATCAACGTTCAAAAGATTACGGCAACATCGCGCAAAGTTTCCGTCCTGGTCATGCTGATTATACCTACTGGCAAAAGTACGGATTACGTGATTACCGTGGTGGTGGTCGCTCTTCAGCACGTGAAACAGCAATGCGAGTTGCTGCAGGTGCAGTTGCTAAAAAATATTTAGCTGAAAAGTTTGGTATTAAAATTCAAGCCTGTGTTACGCAAATTGGCGAAATTATTGCCAGTGGCCCAAATGGCACACCGTTTGATGTAAATACAGTTGATTGGGAAAAAGTGGAAGAAAATCCATTTTTCTTTCCTGATGAAACTAAAATTGAACCATTAAGTGAATACCTTAAAGACATCATTAAAGCGAAAGACTCAATAGGCGCGAAAGTTACGGTAGTGGCGAGCAACGTACCTGTTGGTTTGGGTGAGCCAATTTTTGATCGTTTAGATGCTGAAATTGCCCACGGCTTGATGGGTATTAATGCTGTGAAAGGTGTAGAAGTAGGTGATGGCTTTGCGGTTGTAAATCAAAAAGGCTCAGAGCATAGAGACGAGCTTACACCTGATGGATTTTCAACAAATCATTCAGGCGGCATACTTGGCGGAATTTCTTCAGGACAATCAATTATTGCCCATTTAGCGCTTAAACCAACATCTAGTATTGGTGTAAATGGTAAAACTGTTGATTTAGAAGGTAAAGCAACTGATATCATTACTAAAGGTCGTCATGATCCTTGTGTTGGTATTCGTGCAGTACCTATTGCCGAAGCAATGTTGGCGTTAACTTTAATGGATCATTTCTTACGTCACCGTGGTCAAAATGCTGATGTTGTTTGCGTTACACCGGATATTGAAGCGTAATCAATAGTCCGACTTATAGTTATTTAAAGTTACTTATGTATAGAGACTTATATATGTTATTTATATTAGCTATTAACGTTAAGTATTAGCTTAAAAGATAACATGAAAACAAACTAGAGCAGGTTAAATGATCTTCTTTCAATCGATGAAAGGAAACGTTTAACCTGCTTTTTTACATCTATACTTTTTTACACCTATAAAGGTTAATAAGCTTGCCATTATTCAATGCGATGTTTACTCGGTTATCGTCGAGTTACTTTTTTTACTTTGCTTTACTAGGATTAACTTCACCTTACTTAGCGCTTTTTCTAGATGGTTCGGGCTTTAACTCTCGTCAAGTTGGTGAAATTATTGCCATCATGACAGTGACCAAAATAGTTGCGCCAACATTATGGGCAATTCTTGCTGATATAACCGCGAAACCATTACTCATAATGAGGTTAGGTGTTTTTTTAGCATTATTTAGTTTTGCTCTTCTTTATTGGTTCACTACCTATTGGCCGTTAACGTTTAGTTTAGCGCTTTTTACTTTGTTTTGGACTGCCGTGCTACCGCAGCTAGAAGTACACACTTTAAATTCAATAAGACAAAGCAGCAAAATTTATGCGCGTATCCGCTTATGGGGAAGTTTAGGTTTTATAGTAATAGCCGTTATTGCTGGCGAAGCTATTGCTAGGTTTGGTTATTATGCATTTACGAGTATAGGGGTAATAATTCTTGGTGGCTTGTTCATCACCACTTTACTTATAACGCCCAAACGGTTGAAGCCTAATGTTGTTATTGTTTCGGCAACTGCCTCTGTAAATTCCGTAAAAACTAAAGCTAGCATTGCTAAACCATCAATCGTCAAAAAACTACTTGAACGACACTTTATCGCATTTTTTATTGCAGGGTTATTATTACAGATAAGTTTTGCGCCGTATTATGGTTTTTTCGCGTTATTTTTACGTGACTTTGATTACTCAGGTTTAGCTATCGGTTTGTTTATTTCAGTAGGGGTAGTTGCTGAAATAGTGGTGTTTATTTATATGGGTGCCATATTTAAACGTTTATCGCTGACTAGTTTATTGGTTTTTAGTTTAGCGATTACCGCTGTTAGATGGTTTATGATGCCTATTGTTGCCGACTCTGTATTTTGGCTCACCATTAACCAAGTAGGCCACGCAGCAAGTTTTGCTATATACCATAGCGCCAGTATGAAGTTTATTTCATCACATTTTACTAAAACACAACAAAGCCGAGGCCAAGCAATATATCTTGGTGGCGTATACGGTTTAGGTGGTGCGGTTGGCGCTTATGTAACGGGAATATTATGGTTAGATGGCCAGGGCGCAACAAGCGCTTTTATTATGGCGGGAAGTTGCGCATTGCTTGGAGCGATTGTTATGTTATTTAGTCAAACAAGAAAAACTACTCGAACAGTATAGCGATAATTATTACAGAGTCCGAGTAGCTTTAGTTTAAATGATTACGGTTTTCTAATTAGATAACTATTCTAAAAGCCAATATTTGCCATTTAACTATTCTAGAAGCTAATAAACTATGGCCAAGGATTAACGATTAACGATTAACGATTAAGGTCTAAGCAATATGTGCTTTTAAGGGGGCCCAAACCGCTAATTCATTGCCACTTGGCTCGGTAAAATGAAAACGTCTACCGCCTGGAAATGAAAATATACTTTGGGTAATTATACCACCAGATTGTTGAACATGACGTTCGCTTGCTTCTAAATCTTCACTGATTAATACAATTAAACAAGCACCATTGGCGGTATTTGACACTAAATTGGATTGAAAGAATCCACCTTCAAGCCCTGAATTACTAAAAGCCGTGTACTCTTCGCCGTAGTCAATAAATGTCCAATTGAATGCTTGCTCAAAAAAAGCCTTAGTAGCGGGAATATCTTTTGCAGGAAATTCTACATAATTAATTGTATCGCGAAGTGGCATATAATTACTCCATAGCTATCGGTTAGTTATCGGTTAGTTATCGATTAGTTATAACAATAGTTGATAATAAATTAAGTAACTCGAAGTATGCATTAAAATTTAATATCGAGTACAACTTTTACCAATAAAGGTACAGTAAAAAGATGAATAAAATAAAAACGAAAGACGACACTAGTTGCCAATTACCTAGCGAAAAGACAAACATTGCGCAATTAGGGCATGAGGTTTTAAGAAAACGCGCTGCAGAAGTTGATAATATTCTAGGAGAATCATGCCAACAACTGATTGTGGAAATGATGAATGCCGTTAGTATTGCAGGTGGTGTAGGTATTGCAGCACCACAAATACATCATAGTTTACGTATTTTTATAATGTGTTCAAAACCTAATGCTCGTTATCCTGATGCGCCATTAATGGAGCCAACAGCAATCATTAACCCTGAAATATTACACGCTTCAACGGAAAAAACCAAAGGCTGGGAAGGTTGTTTAAGTGTGCCAAGCATACGCGGTTTAGTGCCACGACATAATGAAATAACCGTGCGATATTTTGATCAACAAGGCCAAAAACACCAAGAAGTATTAACTGGCTTTATTGCTATTATATTTCAACACGAGCTAGATCATTTAAACGGTTTGACGTTCATTGACCAAGTTGAGTCGACCAAAGACTTGATCAGCGAAGAAGAGTGGTACAAACAGTTTGCTAAGGGTTAACTAATGTGAGGATAAATAATTTATTTTAAATACAATAAAGCTAGAGTAATTATATTGAATAAGGCATTTGATATTACTGTTAAAGTTAAAAGCGGGATTATAGATTTTAGTAAAAATCACTTAACCATTACAAAATAGAATTATGTGAGTAATGGCTAAGTGTCGATCTGTAGTTTTCACTTTAACTTTAAGGTAATAATTTTAAGGACGTAATTTTTCAGGTATAGCTTACGGACGTAACTTTAAAACTTCATCGATATCGTTAGCACAATGACGAATGGGTAATTGTTCCCACTCTTCGCCCCACGAACAATTTACAATACGACCTCGTTGTACCGCTTCTCTTTTGGCAATCGCTTTTGCCCAGCGGGTAACATTGGTATAAGTATCTACTTGTAAGAAATCTGCAGCATCATACAACTTGCCTAACACTAAATTGCCGTACCAGGGCCAAATAGCTATATCCGCAATTGAATATTCATCACCTGCGATAAAAGTATTATCTACAAGTTGCTTGTCTAAGACATCTAATTGACGTTTAACTTCCATAGTAAAACGGTTAATTGGGTATTCTTGTTTATCATCAGCATAAGCATAGAAATGACCAAAACCGCCGCCTAAAAATGGTGCTGAGCCTTGCGCCCAAAATAACCAGTTAAACACTTGAGTTCTTGCTGCGCCATTTTGCGGTAAGAATTGTTCAAACTTTTCAGCTAAGTGAACCAATATTGAAGCCGACTCAAAAACCTTAACAGGGTCTTTACCTGTTTTATCAACCAAAGCAGGAATTTTTGAATTGGGATTTACGCCAACAAAACCGGATGAAAATTGGGCTGACTCACCAATATTTATGATAAAAGCATCATATTCAGCTTCTTTAATACCAAGCGCTAATAGTTCTTCGAACATTATGGTAACTTTTTGACCATTGGGCGTAGCTAACGAATAAAGTTGAAATGAGTGTTCGCCTACAGGTAATTCTTTTTCATATCTTGCCCCAGACTCTGGACTGTTGATATTAGCCCACTTGTTGCCGTTGCTTACTTCGTTTAGCCATACTTTTGGTGGTGTATATTTATTGTCACTCATAGTTTTGCCTTTAATATTGAAGATTGATGAACATATATTTACGATTGAAATAACGTGAACTAAAGTTACTTAAACAAATGATACGATAGTATTAAGTTTGATTCTTAGTGTATGTGTAAGTGAATGTAAGATCATTATAAATTGGCTGGTGTAGGGGAGGTAAGAATTGAGCTAGGTATTTTCTAGGCGTAAGTCAGCCTAGAAAAGGAAAGAGTTAAGGTAAAATAGCAATCTTCAGAGAATAGCTTTCAAGGAGAATAAACTAAATAAAGGGCTATTGATTTATAACTCTTGATAGCCGAGTAAAGGCAAGGTGTTAAAAAATCGAAATTTATACTCTGTGTCTTGATTATCATTAGTTGAACGTAACGAAATCGCAAGACGATGTTCTTGTTTTTCATCAATTTTAACGGTTGGATAAAATAACCAATTACGCCATATATTGGCTTTATCTTCTCTGTGCTCAGCAAAACTTAAATTAATATCGTTTTTAATAGCAAAATATTCTTTATAGTAATCCATGTCATCGTTGATTTTAAAACTATAATCTACTAAAGGAATGGATAAACCTAAGCCCCAAGCTTTTATGTAAGCCTCTTTTAATGTCCAATAATCATAAAACCTATCATGTTGTTGATGAGTTGGCAGTTCGAAAAGCTCAAGATTTTCTTGTTGTGAATAATAACGCCCTGCAATAGCAAGTACATTATTACTCCTACCAGTATTTTCAACATCACAGCCAATATCATTTTCGAGTGTCACTGCACAAATAATCAGACTTTTAGTATGACTAATATTAAAACGCAGCGGAATAGAACAATTAACCACTTCAGGTTTGTCTTTAGCACCTTTTTCAAACTGCCAATCTTGCGGTGCAACATCATCATAATACGATAATAAATCACGAATAAATGCACGAGTAACTAAAGCATCATGGCGGTCTTTTGCAAATTTATAGCGCTGTTGTTTCTCTAACTCACTAGGGGTAAGTAATGCTTGATAGCTTGCTAATAACCCATCATCGCCAAGTAACTCCTCTGGTTTTGTCATCCAGAGATGAACTTCATTGCTTGCTATGTTGATTTTTTGTTTAGTACGAGCAGATAGCTCAGATTGAGAAAAAGAATTCATAAAAAGTATCGGAAGCTTGTATTGCTTTAATGTTGTGGAATTAATTGTTGCGGAATTAATAATCAAAGAAACAGTATTTTAACATGGTTAATATAAAAAACATTATATTTATAAAAATGTTTTTTGTATTTTAATGACAAGAATAAGTATTTTAGCTGTTTTTTATTGGAAATTAGCAATGTTTTTCTTATTTATAGCTATTGGTTATTTAACTAAAGTATTTCATTAAAACTGTAAGTTATTAATAAATTTGTAAAAGCTTGTATCGGGTGATTGTGTTGGGTTTGAAACGTGTGTATATTAATCGCCTTAAGTTATTTACCAGCATTAGAAAACAGGACGTTATAAGATCAATTTAAATATGGATAAAAATGACTAAAAACCATTCTTTAAAGCAAGTATCGACTGCAGAAACTACTAGCCAACACGCTAATGCCACTACTACGCCTGAAATACGTGCTTTTATTCACGAGTCAGACTTGCCTACCGCTGTGCTTGCTCGTTTATTGAAAATATCAGAAGCGACAGTGCGTAAATGGAGGAAGCGAGAATCCCTCGTTGATGCTTCGCATGTACCTAAACAGTTACACACTACGTTAAGTGAAGAGCAAGAGTATGTAGTGGTTGAATTGCGTACTCGGTTATTGCTTTCGCTTGATGAATTACTCGCCGTGGTTAAGCAATTTATTAATGCTAATGTCTCGCGAGCAGGTTTGCAGCGTTGCCTTAAGCGTCATGGTATTTCTCGCCTTGCAAATATAGCGAGTCACGTTAATGGTGTTGAAGCGACAACTATCAAAGTCGTTTTAGAAGACAAAAAAGCGCATAAACAACTGACTTCTGATCTTTCCCCTGAAGCAATGCGAGCAGTGTTAAATCGTATTAACGACAGTAATGACACTGGCAGTATTGTTACAGAGCGTGATGCTACTGAGGTAGTACAAGTTAAAGTAACTCAACTCCCTAACTTCATTAATAAAAAATGTGATGACCAGGTAAGTGAAGAAACTAAGCATCGTTTACTAATCGCTAACGATCCAACTTCAGGTTGGGTTTATGTTGATGTTTACGATGGTAATGAAACTGAAGCGGCAAATCGTTATATGAGCTACGTGCTCACAAAAGCCCCGTTTCATATTCGCCGAATTTTGGCGGGGAATTACAATGAATTTTTAAGTCGTTTTCGTTTATTAAATGAAAGTCCTGATGAAGCAACAACACATTTTAGTGTAGAAAACACTGAAGCAAGTGTTAACGAGCAAAATTCATCAAAAAAATATGAAAATGACATTGTTCACCACAGTGAAAATAAATAATAACTCTAGAGTAACCACCATGGCTAAAAAGCAAACCACATCAAACACATCGGTAACGACTGCAATTGACGAAAAAATCTTTAACTCTCGTCTTCAAGAATGCCCAATTGCCATTGTTGGCATGGCGTCTATTTTCGCCGAAGCTAAAAACTTAGAAGAATATTGGGATAATATTTTCGAGTCGGTTAACGGTATTACCGATGTGCCAGAAAGCCAGTGGAAAGTTGAAGATTATTTTGACAGTGATCCGAAAGTAAAAGACAAAACCTACTGTAAACGCGGTGGTTTTTTACCTGAAATTGATTTTGATCCAATGGAATTTGGTTTACCGCCAAACATTATGGAGCTTACTGATATTGCTCAACTTCTGTCGTTAGTGGTGGCGCGTGAAGTATTAAATGATGCGGGTATTGGTGATGATTCAGGTTACGATCGTGACAAAGTTGGTATTACTTTAGGTATAGGCGGTGGACAAAAACAAATTGGTCCATTAACTTCGCGTTTGCAAGGTCCTGTACTTGAAAAAGTATTAAAAGCATCGGGCGTTGACGCAGAAGATCGCGCTATGATCATTGATAAATTCAAAAAAGCTTACATCGACTGGGAAGAAAACTCATTCCCAGGCATGTTAGGTAATGTTATTGCAGGGCGAATCGCTAATCGATTTGACTTTGGTGGAACCAATTGTGTAGTTGACGCTGCGTGTGCAAGCTCATTATCAGCCATTAAATTAGCTGTTTCAGACTTACTTGAATATCGCTCAGAGGTAATGATTTCAGGTGGTGTATGTTGTGATAACTCGCCATTTATGTACATGTCATTTTCTAAAACTCCGGCATTTACCACTAACGATGATATTCGACCGTTTGATGTCGACTCAAAAGGCATGATGATCGGTGAAGGTATCGGCATGATGGCATTTAAGCGTTTAGAAGATGCTGAGCGAGATGGCGATAAAATTTATGCGGTATTAAAAGGTATTGGCACTTCAAGTGATGGTCGCTTTAAATCTATTTACGCGCCACGTCCAGACGGGCAGGCCAAAGCGTTAAAACGTGCTTATGATGATGCCGGTTTTGCCCCTAAAAGTTGTGGTTTAATTGAAGCACACGGTACAGGTACTAAAGCTGGTGATGCGGCAGAATTTAAAGGTTTAGTAAAACATTTCACACAAGATAATGAACAAACACAACATATTGCTTTAGGCTCAGTAAAATCACAAATTGGTCACACCAAAGCCGCGGCTGGTGCTGCAGGTATGATGAAAGCTATTTTAGCGTTACATCATAAGGTTTTACCGGCGACCATAAATGTTGATACACCAAACCCAGCTTTAGATATTGAAAACAGTCCGCTTTATATTAACAGCGAAACTCGCCCTTGGATGCCGCGAGCTGATGGTTTACCACGCCGAGCAGGCATTAGCTCGTTTGGTTTTGGTGGAACAAACTTCCACATGGTATTAGAAGAGTATCAATCGAAAGCGCAAGGCAAATATCGTATTAATTCAGTACCAGAATCATTACTTTTTAGTGCTAGCAATCAATCTGCGTTAATCAACGAATTACAAAGTTGGCAAGATAAATTTACTGCAGCCAATAACGAAGCACAATACTATGTGTTTAATGATTTAGTCACGCAATGTGGTATTAGAGCAATTAACGCTGATGATGCGCGTTGTGGTTTTGTGGCTAAAAATGCTACTGAAGCATTAACCTTTATTGAACTAGCGTTAAAACAATTTAACGCATCAGCACAATCAACAAACGCATGGTCATTACCAACGGGTATTTATTTTCGAGAAGAAGCACTTGAAACCTCGGGTAAAGTGGTGGCGCTTTTCTCAGGTCAAGGATCGCAATATGTAAATATGGGGCGTGAACTAGCCTGTAATTTCCCAACGATGATGCAAGCGGCAAGTGACATGGATAGCGCGTTTATCCATGCAGGATTACCGCAATTATCGTCGGTAAGTTACCCAATTCCAGTTTTTAATAATGATGCGCGAAAAGCACAAGAAGAAGCATTACGTTTAACTCAGCACGCACAACCCGCTATTGGCACCTTCAGTGTTGGTTTATATAAAACCTTTACCCAAGCAGGTTTTAAAGCTGATTTTACGGCAGGACACAGTTTTGGTGAGTTAACGGCATTGTGGGCAGCAGGGGTATTGTCTGAGCAAGATTATATGATGCTAGCATTAAGTCGTGGGCAAGCTATGGCAGCACCTGTTTTAGATTCTGAGCATAACGAAAAACAAGATAATGGCACCATGATAGCCGTAGTGGGCGATACTAAAGCGGTGGCTGAAGTAATTAAAGATATCAGCGATGTTTCAATTGCTAACTTCAACTCGAATAATCAAGTGGTAGTTGCGGGTGTAACCGCACAAATTGAAATTGCGAGTAAAGCGTTAAGCATACAAGGCTTTAAAGTCGTACCATTACCTGTTTCTGCGGCATTTCATACGCCATTAGTTGCTCATGCACAACAGCCTTTTGCAAAAGCGATTGATAACGCTAAATTCAATAAACCTATAGTTCCTGTTTTTGCTAATGGCACTGGTAAAGCATATTCAAATAAAGCGGCTGATATTAAAGCGGCGCTTAAAAATCATATTTTAGAGTCGGTACATTTTAATACTGAGATAGAAAATATTTATGCTGATGGCGGTAGAGTCTTCGTTGAGTTTGGTCCTAAAAATGTTTTAACTAAATTAGTTGAGAATATTTTGGGTGATAAAGACGATATAGTAACCATTGCAGTTAACGCTAATGCCAAACAGTCTTCAGATAAACAATTAAGACAAGCAGCAATGCAACTTGCCGTACTTGGTGTGCAATGTAATGAAATTGATCCATATAATGCGGTAAAACGGCCAGTAACTGCGCCGAAAATGTCACCATTAGCGATGAAGTTAACAGGTAAGTCTTATGTTAGTGCTAAAACGGAAAAAGCATTTGCTGACGCCTTAGCAGATGGTCAACTTATTAAGCAAGCGAAACCAACAGAAGTGATGGTTGAAAAAGTGGTCGAAAAAGTAATTGAAAAACCAGTAGAGAAAATCGTTGAAGTAGAAAAAATTGTTTATGTATCGCAAAACGACGATTCACTTAATTCTCAGCACCAACAACAGCAACAACACTCGAGCTCAAGTTTAGAAAATGATGTAGCTGCTTTTATTGCCCATCAACAACAGTTATTAAATGTTCATGAACAATACATGCAAGGCCCACAAGCCTATGCAAAAACGGTTGATAGTGTACTAACCGCTGTTGCGAACAATCAATCTGGTAATGAAATACCAGCAAGTGTTGAACGCACGTTAAACATGTATCACGATTTTCAAACTGAAACCTTGCGCGTACACGAGCAATATCTAAATAGTCAAACCGATAAAATGTCGGCTTTAATGACAGAGAATTCTGATACTAAAGCTAATATTCATGTTCCAGCAGCTCCTTCTACACCTGTACCTTCTGCACCAGTAACTTCTACATCAGTAAATAGTTCATTAGTAAAGCCAGAGTCAGCAACGCCTGTGTCGCAGCCTTTGCAAGTTAGGGCTGCTGCACAAACAGTAGTGCCAACTCAAACTATAAAAGTGGAAGAGCAAAAAGTAGCATTATCAAGTGCACAAGTTAGCCAAGTCATTGCTGATAATACCAATACGGTAGACTTAACTTACATTCAAACCGTGATGATGGAAGTGGTTGCCGATAAAACAGGTTACCCAACTGAAATGCTTGAGCTTGGCATGGATATGGAAGCAGACTTAGGTATTGATTCAATTAAACGTGTTGAAATCCTAGGTGCAGTACAAGAAATAATTACAGACTTACCTGAGCTTAATCCAGAAGATTTAGCAGAGCTGCGTACACTGGGTGAAATCGTTGCTTATATGCAAGAAAAGATGCAAGGCAAAGAAGCAGTTGTTACGGCTGAAAATGCACCAGTAGCCCCTACAGTACCTATTGTTGAAAAAACGACTGAAACAACGACTGATGCAACAACTGCATTAGTAGCGATAGACTTAAAACATATTCAAACCGTGATGATGGAAGTGGTTGCCGATAAAACAGGTTACCCAACTGAAATGCTTGAGCTTGGCATGGATATGGAAGCAGACTTAGGTATTGATTCAATTAAACGTGTTGAAATCCTAGGTGCAGTACAAGAAATAATTACTGACTTACC
>NZ_PJAI02000016.1:0-75442 GCF_002843355.2 Colwellia echini | reverse complement strand
GCCGATAAAACAGGTTATCCAACTGAAATGCTTGAGCTTGGCATGGATATGGAAGCAGACTTAGGTATTGATTCAATTAAACGTGTTGAAATCCTAGGTGCAGTACAAGAAATAATTACTGACTTACCTGAGCTTAATCCAGAAGATTTAGCAGAGCTCAGAACCCTTGGGGAGATAGTTTCTTATATGCAAGGCAAGGTAACAGCTGTTTCAAATGTTGTTTCACAAACGCCAGATATACAAGTGAAAACCGTTTCTGAAGTAACTATCGATTTAGATCATATTCAAACAGTGATGATGGAAGTGGTGGCCGATAAAACAGGTTATCCAACTGAAATGCTTGAGCTTGGCATGGATATGGAAGCAGACTTAGGTATTGATTCAATTAAACGTGTTGAAATCCTAGGTGCAGTACAAGAAATAATTACAGACTTACCTGAGCTTAATCCAGAAGATTTAGCAGAGCTGCGTACACTTGGTGAAATTGTAAAGCACATGCAAGATAAAATGCATGGAGGTTTACCACCTATACCTCCAACTGAGCCACCAAGCGATAAAAAACCTAAGGAAATTAAAAGCTTTGAAAAAAACACAACAATTGTAAATATCGTTAATCCAGCGCCTAGTGCTACAGTAGCGCTACAACCATTATCATCAATAACTAAAATAGCACAAGACTTTACTAATCATGACATAGCGCAACAACCTAACGTTTTACTGGTTGATGATGGTAGCGATACGGCAATATTAGTCAGTGAAAAGCTTATAATCGATGGTTGGCAAGTGACGGTGCTAAAACCAAATTGGCTAAGAGCTAATATTAATGAAAAGACTAAAGAAAAAGTTAGCAATAAAATTAAAAACCAGTTTAACAAAGCGGTCAATGTTATTGATATTGGTAGTAAAGACAACACCATTGATGAAGCGCAAGTAAGCCAAATACTTCAACAACATGCTCAGTTTGATGCGGTTATTTACCTTCAAGAAAATAGCCAATTTGGCGGTGAAGAAAATGACGAGCTGGTGTATTCAAATGCAGCTAAACAAGGGTTAATGTTAGCATTCGTTTTAGCAAAACATTGTAATGTTAAATCGGCAACGAATGCCCGAGCATCATTTATGGTGGTTACTAAGCAAGGTGGGGCACTTGGTTTTACAGACACTGAAAATGCAGAAACACTCGTTAAAGCTAACTTACAAACTGATTTAGTACAAGGAGGTTTAAGTGGCTTGGTGAAAACTCTATCACATGAATGGAGCGGACAAGCTGATAATGAAAGCGCTGTATTCTGCCGATTAGTCGATTTATCCGATACATTAGCTGCTGAGAGTGCGGCAAGTATCATATATGATGAATTATTTGATCTTGATGGTTCACTAATCGAAGTTGCGTATGATACTGATAATCTAAGTCACAAGCTAAGCGATAACTCAAGCAATAACTCAAGCAATTACATCGGCTCACGATTAACCTTAGTTGGCGAACAAACTGATAGTTATTCGCTGGCACAAAATAATTCTAACTCGAGTACTAATTCAGCTAATAACTTAAATACTACGCCGATTACTCAAGACTCAGTATTTTTAGTCAGTGGTGGTGCAAAAGGAGTTACTGCTCATTGTGTTATCGAAATTGCCAAGCAGCACAAATCGACGTTTATTTTAGTAGGACGCTCACCTTTATTAGCGTCGAATGAAAAGCACGAACCAAGTTGGGCTTCAGGACATCAAGATGAAGTAGCATTAAAAAAAGCTGCTATGCAAGTGCTTATTGCTTCTGGTGAAAAGCCAACGCCAGTTAAAGTTTCTGATTTCGTCCGTCCAATTTTAGCTAATCGTGAAATTATACAAACTCTTAATGCAATTAAACTGGCGGGCGGACAAGCAAAATATGTTGCTGCAGATGTCACTAACAGTGAAAGTGTTCATGCTGCGGTTGAGCCAGCCATTAAAGCGTTAGGCTTAACAGGCTGTAACGCCATTACTGGCATTATTCATGGCGCAGGTGTTTTAGCGGATAAGTTTATTGAACAAAAAACGCTTCAAGAATTTGAAGCGGTCTATAGTACTAAAATTGACGGTTTGCAATCGTTATTATCGGTTTGCCAAATTGAAAATATTAAGCATTTAGTACTTTTTTCATCCGCAGCAGGTTTTTATGGTAACCCTGGACAATCTGATTATTCTATCGCTAATGAAATATTAAACAAAACCGCCTATCGTTTTAAAGCACAATATCCAAATACCCAAGTATTGAGTTTTAACTGGGGACCTTGGGATGGTGGCATGGTAACACCTGAGCTAAAACGTATGTTTGATGCACGCGGTGTTTATATTATTCCCCTTGATGCTGGCGCAAAATTATTAGTTAAAGAGCTTAATGCTAGTAGTAACCGTTGTGCACAAATCCTAGTGGGTAATGACCTTTCCAAAGATTCAGGAGTCGGTACGGTAAATGATACGGTACCAGTGGATGACTCTGTAAAAAAGTCACTAGTTAGTCGCTTACCTAAAGCAGTGTCAGTTTTTAAGACACTGCAAGTGACTAACAATCCTTTTTTAGCTGATCATGTTATTAATCAAGAGCAAGTATTGCCAACGGTATGTGCGCTTGCATGGATGAGCGAAGCGGTAACAAATGCATATCCTGCATATCAGCTACAAAGCATTAATAATTATAAATTATTAAAAGGTGTGACCTTTGACAGCAAAGCACAAAGTAAAGACTTTACGATAGCGCTTAGCTTTGAAGATGCTCAAGAAGCAAATACTCAAGGAGCAAATACTCAAGAGACTAATATTAAAGAAAATAATACTCAAATAGTAAATTGCAAAATATCTTCGCTGAATGAAGAAACAGGTAAAACGGTATTTCATTACAGTGCTCAGCTTGTTTTAACTGACAACTCAGCTAACAAAGATAATTTAGTGACTAAAATTGATACTAACTTTATCAATGGTTTAACTGCTAAGGTAGAGACTAAGTTAACTGATAAGACAGCTAAAAATGCAAATGATTTATATCAAAATGGTACCTTGTTTCATGGTGAAAGCTTACAAGGCATAATTCAACTTATTGAATGTAATGAACAAGGTTTATTACTTGGTTGTAAAGTGCCGTTAATTGCTGAGCAAAAACAAGGTGAATTCGCACTAGATATAAAATCAAGTAACAATACTAATAGCTTCGCTAATATTTTTGCTAATGACTTGGCTTATCAGGCCATGCTTGTCTGGGTAAAACGCGAATTAGGCTTAGGCAGTTTGCCGTCAAGTACTCAAGCGTGGCAGATTTATGAGCAGATCGAAATTAATAAAGCATTTTATATACAATTAAAAGTCGTTAAAAGTAGTGGAAAAGGCGCAAACCGTGGCAACTTAGTTGCCGATATCAACTTTATTAATGAAGCTGGTGAAATACTTGCAGAAATAAAGTCGGCGAAAGTTACCGCAAGTGAAAGTTTAAACGACATGTTTTTACCTGTTGAAATGGCAGGAATAACCAAATAAATGCTCATGAATAATATTGCTATTGTTGGTATTGATGCGCAGTTTGGTGACTACGCTACTATCGATCGTGTTGCCCGAGCTTTATACTTGGGTAAGGTGCACTTGGGTAAGACGCATTTTAAAGCTAGCGATCTTGTATCAACAAAACCGTTATCTTTAAATAAACTGATAGATGATAGTTCGCAGCGCATGTTGTCTCAGCTATCTGCTACGCCAACGGTTAATCAGGAATTAAAAGATTCAAACCTAAGCGTTATTGTTGTTACTGATAATATTGTTGATGCTGCTAGCGATAACCCTGTTAAAAAAAATAAGACCGCTTTTGACCTTCAAAACAAACAATCGATTATTGTGGTGGATGAGTTAAGTGAGGCGTTAACCCTAGCTACTGAACTTACAGACAAAAAATGTTTGGTTGCGATAATCGGTTTGAGCCTAAACACGGCTGAAAACGTTAATGGTACCGAAGTAAATGATACTGATATAAATAATACCGATATAAATGATACGGATATAAATAACACCGATATAAATAACACCATTAGCTTCGATCAATCTTTTACCTGTTATCAAACTGTATCAGGTTTTGCGAGTTTTTTGCTCTGTTCAAAACAAATAGCCGAAGATAAAAACTTACCGATTTATGCTCAAATTGATAGCATGGCGGTATCAAAGGTTAACGCTATTGCGATGCAAGAGGCGGTTAAACAATCGTTAGCCGAGGTTGCAACACAGCACACAGGCGCAAACATAGGTTTAGTTGAAGTCTCAGCATTAGGGCATAACCCGCACACGGATGTAGACTTAAGCGAATTAGAGGCTGGCGTATTACTTAATAGTTATCCCCTTGAGCCGACAACTAACGAACTTAATCACACAATGACTACCAGCCTAACTCGTGCCATAAGTTGTGCGCGAAGTGTTACTGGTGAGGGAGGGCGTTTTTCACAGGTCTTGGGCTTATTACGCACTGTGATAGCTTTACAACAACGTTATATCCCCGGAATTAACGATTGGCAGTCAGTTAAAGCTTTATACTCGCTTGAACCAGCTAATCATTTAGCTAATCATTTAGTTAAGAACTCAGACGCGAAATCATCGGCTACGAAATCTACTTTATGCAATTGGCAGTCATCGGCTTTTTATTTTCCAACAACAGCTAGACCTTGGTATCCCAATTCTGATGCGAGCAAACACAGTGCCGCTTATAGTTGTTTAACTGCAAACAGTTATTGTCATATTGTTTTGAGTGAATACGTTGAAAACAAAAGTAGTGAACAAGTGGCTGTTCGTTACAATGGTCACTTAGCTAATAGCGATTTACGTCTGCTATTAGTTAATGGTGATAATGAAGCAGAGTTACAACAAACATTAACGAACTTGCTAGCAAAACTTCTAACCCGTAACGCTAATTTAAAATTGATGGCCGATCAGCAATATCAACAGTATCGAGTTAGTTCAAACAAAACCTATACGTTAGCATTATTGGCTGAATCAATAGAAGAATTACAAAAAGAGATCCAGTTAGCACAAGCGGGCATTAAAGCTGCGTTTGAAAGTCTTTTAACTAAACAAGTCCCGAGTAAATCGAGCACTCAATGGAAAACGCCTAAGGGAAGTTACTTTACTGCAGATACTTTAGCAAAGGGACAGGATAACAATGTCTGTTTTATGTATCCAGGTATTGGCGCCACTTACCTTGGTTTAGGTAGTGACTTGTTACAACTGTTTCCAGAAATCTATCCACAGATTGTTAATTTAGCTGATGATATTGGCAGTAGTTTAAAAGATCTATTAATAAACCCGCGTAGTATTAATCGCTTAAATTTTAATGAATTAAAGCAACGAGATTTAGCTTTGCGTGGCAATCTAGCTGATATTGCTGAAGCTGGTGTGGCGTTTAGTTGTGTGTTCACCAAAGTGCTTACCGAGGTGTTTAAGCTTAAAGCTGATTTTGCTACGGGTTATTCCATGGGGGAAGTTAGCATGTATGCGGCTTTAGGCTGTTGGCAAAAACCTAGTTTATTAACAGATCGTTTAGCTAATTCAAAAACGTTTAATGAACGACTGTCAGGCGATTTACTCACCTTACGCGAACAATGGAATCTGCCAGAAAAAAATATCGATAATAATGCCAATACTGTGTGGGAAACTTACACCATTAAGGCCACCTTAGCCGAGGTTGAAGCGGAAATTACTGATGAAGATAGAGTGTTTTGCACCATTATTAATACGCCAGAGCAGTTATTAATTGGTGGCTATCCTGAAGATTGTTTACGGGTAATTAATAAACTTGGCGTGCGTGCCATGCCACTTAATATGGCTAATGCTATTCATAGTGAACCTGCAATCACGGAATACAATAACATGGTTGATTTATACACCATGGCGGTAAATCAACGTAGTAGTACAAAACTGTATTCAAGTTCTTGTTACTTACCTGTGCCGCAGTTGAGTAAAGCTATCGCTAACTCTATCGCTAAATGTTTATGTGATCGAGTTGACTTTCCTCGCTTGGTGAATGCACTTTATGATAATGGCGCGCGCGTATTTATTGAAATGGGTGCAGGGCGTTCATTGTCGGGATGGGTGGAGAAGGTTTTGGAGCAGAAAGGTCAAAGTGTAACAGTGCCTGTTAATGCAAAAGGCGTGAGTGATGAGTTAACTTATTATCGCGCCATTGCAAAACTCGTGAGTCATGGGATAACACTTGATCTTACGAGTTTGTTTTACGGCACTATGATAATCAGTGCTCGTAATTAGAAAACTAATCATTAGACATAATTAAAAAATCCAAACAGCTGAATAATATTAATCAACATCAGAATGTAGATAAAAGAGAGATTCATGGAAAACATCGCCATTGTAGGTATCGCCAATTTATTTCCCGGCTCAAGTGCGCCACAAGAATTTTGGCAACAATTACTCAACAAACAAGATTGCCGTTCAAAAGCGACTTTTGCACAAATGGGGGTTGATGTTGATAAATACACAGGTAAAAAAGGTGATATTGATAAATTCTACTGCGTTCATGGTGGCTATATAGGTGCTTTTAACTTTGATGCCCAGGTTTTTTGCGATCAAGTAAGCCAATTGACGACAGGTTATTTAAATCAACTTGATGATTTAAATCAGTGGTCATTGTATGTCGCAGAGCAAGCATTACGTGATGCAGGTTATTGGCGTAGTGACAAACTTGCTAATTGTGGCGTAATTTTAGGAAACTTATCTTTTCCGACCAAATCATCAAACCACTTATTTATGCCTTTGTATCATCAAGTGGTTGAAGACACTCTACAACAAGTTTTGGAGACTGATTTTAAATTAACTTCATTTTCTAATCACATTTCAAATGATAATGTGCTTGTTCAAGCTGACAATGCACTGGTTGCAGGTTATCCCTCGGCACTAATTGCCAAAGCGGCAGGGCTTGGCGCTACGCATTTTTCACTTGATGCAGCTTGTGCGTCAAGTTGCTATTCTGTGAAACTAGCCTGTGATTATTTGTTGACAGGTAAAGCTGACATGATGTTAGCCGGCGCAGTGTCAGGCGCAGATCCACTATTTGTTAATATGGGCTTTTCTATATTTCAAGCTTACCCAGAAAACAATGTACACGCACCGTTTGATAAAAACTCACAAGGTTTATTTGCCGGTGAAGGTGCGGGCATGATGGTATTAAAACGTGAAAGTGATGCCATTAAAGCCGGCGATAAAATTCACGCCATTATTAAGGGCGGCGCGTTATCAAATGATGGTAAAGGTGAATTTGTATTAAGTCCAAATACCAAGGGGCAAGTATTAGTTTATGAACGCGCTTATGAAAATGCAGGTGTTAATCCTGCTGATGTTGATTATATTGAGTGCCACGCAACAGGTACGCCAAAGGGTGATAAAGTTGAACTTGGCTCGATGGAAACATTCTTTTCTCGTTATGATGAAAATGTAACCAGTAACAACCAAACTAAGAGCACTACTCACCATAAACCTGTACTTGGCTCAGTAAAATCAAATCTCGGACATTTACTTACTGCTGCAGGCATGCCTGGCATGACCAAAGCAATATGGGCGCTTAATGAAGGTAAAATACCGGCAACAATTAATTTGCATCAACCTATTACTACAAAGCAAGGGTATTTGGGAGCAGCACAAATGCCAACTCACACCCTTGATTGGCCGACCAATAATAATACTCAAACAGCACATAAACCTCGAATAGCCGGCGTGAGCGTTTTTGGTTTTGGTGGCTCTAATGCACATTTAGTTTTACAACAGCCTAACGCTTTAATGAGCGTAAAACCGAGTGCGGATATTGATAGAGAAGTAACACAAGCCAAGCCAGTCGAGCCATTAGCTATAATTGGAATGGATGCGCACTTTGGCTCAGCAAAAAACTTAACAGAATTTGATACCTTACTTGATAGTCAATCAACAACCTTTAGAGAATTACCAGCAAAACGCTGGAAAGGTATTAACCACAATTCCGTAGTAATGAATGCTTTAGCATTAAATAAAGCGCCTATTGGTGGATATATTGAAGATTTTGAAATAGATTTTTTACGTTTTAAAATACCGCCAAATGAACAAGATTGTTTAATTCCTCAACAATTGATGATGATGAAAGTTGCCGATAATGCGGCTAAAGATGCCAACTTGACCGCAGGTAGTAATGTTGCGGTGCTCGTCGCAATGGGCATGGAGTTAGAGCTGCATCAATATCGCGGACGAGTAAACTTAGCCACGCAGATTGAAGATAGTTTATTTCAACAAGGTATTGAGTTAAGCAAAGAACAGCGCGAAACACTAACATCTATTGCTAAAGATGGGGTAGCCTTTGCCGCACAACTTAATCAATATACCAGTTTTATTGGTAATATCATGGCATCGCGTATTTCAGCATTATGGGATTTTTCAGGCCCTGCCATTACCGTATCTGCCGAAGAAAACTCGGTATATCGCTGTGTTGAGTTAGCGCAAAACTTATTTCAAACTAGTGATGTTGAAGCGGTTGTTATTGCCGGGGTTGATCTTGCTGGCTCGATTGAGAATATTACCTTACGCCAACATTATGGTGAGCTTGATGTTAATCCACTTGCAACTGAGCAATTGAAATCTCAGCGACAGGAGCAGTGGCAAGCGCAGTTACAGGAAAAGTGGAAAATTGGTGAGGGCGCTGCCGCGTTTGTTTTAAAACCTGCTATTGGCAATCAGCAAACGGCTTATGCCACCATTGATGGTATTGCCTTTGTTAATGATACTAGCCCAAAAGCTATTGATACGGCGGCTAATAAAGCGTTAACCCAAGCCAAACTAAGTGCTAGTGATATTAATTCCATTGAAGCACATAACAGTGGCTTTGCTACAGAGAATCAAGCCGAAGCAAGTAGTTTACCAAACTTGTATCAAGGAAAACCTATCGGCTCGGTGAAAAATAATATTGGACATACTTTTAATGCTTCTGGCGCGGCGAGTATTATAAAAGTAGCACTTAGCTTATCCAAAACTAACTCAGGGCAGCGTTTATTACAGGGCGCAGAGCCAACCCGAAATCACACGGCAATTAACGGTTTAGGTAAAGATGGCAGTTGTGCGCATTTAATACTCTCTTCAGTTACCCCTGTGCAGATAAAAACTGATCAAAATAACGTAATGCAAACAGCTGATACTAAGCCGCAGCGCCCTCAGTTGATTAAAACCATCACTTTAGGTGGAAACAAAATAACTGAAACAATTCTTAAGGCGAGTAAGCAAGAGAATGTTAGCTCGATCATTTCAAGTATCAAAAAAGTTTTCAGCGATCGCTCGGGTAGTCGTTTCGAAAATTTAAGCAATAGCACATTTAACAGCATAAATTTAGCGCAAGTTAAACCTAGATTTAGCCAAGTTACTGGCTCAACAGTTTCAAGCGGAGCAACATTGAACTCTTTAAATTCAAAACCGATCACAAAAGCAAACATCTCAGCAATTAGAGTAAAGCATTCGCTAAAGCAATACGTGAGCCAAGAGTCGGCGACGCACATGGCTTTTTTAAAGCACCGCCAGCAAGCTCAGGCATATATTGCGCAAATGCTCTCGCAACAATTATCTCAAGGACAATTAGCTCAAAAAATAGGGCAACAAGTTGGCGACACTAATAATTCTGCTGAAGCATTAAATGCGGCGCCTGATATCGGCTCAACAATACAATCAGGCTTTCAAATAAAAGGTCCTGCAGGTTATCAATACCCACCATTACAGTTAAAAGAGGAGTTTAATCAACCGAGTAATATTATTTGGGATACGGCTGCCTTAGTTGAGTTTGCAGAAGGTAGTATTGGTAATGTGTTTGGTGAAAAGTACCGTATCATTGATAGTTATTCACGTCGTGTTCGTTTACCAACCACCGATTATTTATTGGTTTCTCGTGTTACTGAACTCGATGCTAAAGTTAATGAATATAAAAAATCTTACATGTGTACTGAATATGATATTCCACTTGATGCACCGTTTTTGATTGACGGGCAAATTCCATGGTCAGTATCGGTAGAGTCTGGACAATGTGATTTATTATTGATCTCATATATTGGCATCGATTTTCAAGCCAAAGGAGAGCGAGTTTATCGTTTACTTGATTGTGAATTAACTTTTCTTGAAGAAATGGCTTTTGGCGGTGAAACCCTGCGCTATGAAATTCATATTGATTCGTATGCTAAAAATGGCGAACAATTGTTGTTTTTCTTCCATTACGATTGTTATGTTGGAGATAAAAAAGTCTTAATTATGCGTAACGGATGCGCAGGTTTTTTCACCGATGAAGAGCTAAAAGATGGCAAGGGCGTTATTTTAAATGACACTGACAAAGCACAACTTGCTAACGCTAAAAAATCTATTTTTACACCATTAATGCAACGTGAACGCAATATTTTTGATTATAACGACATGCTTAAATTAGTAAATGGCGATGTCGCAGGCTGTTTTGGCGAGCAATATAATCAACACGGGCGTAACCCGTCATTAAAATTCTCATCTGAAAAATTCTTGATGATTGAGCGTATTACTAAAATTGACCAAACTGGCGGTCATTGGGGGTTAGGTGTACTGGAAGGGCAAAAAGATTTAGCCCCTGAACATTGGTATTTCCCTTGTCATTTTAAAGACGATCAAGTGATGGCTGGTTCGTTAATGAGTGAAGGTTGTGGTCAAATGGCGATGTTTTACATGCTGTCGTTAGGTATGCACAGTCATGTTAATAATGCCCGTTTTCAACCTATGCCGGGCGAGTCGCAAACAGTGCGTTGTCGTGGACAAGTTTTACCGCAACATAATACGCTAACTTACCGCATGGAAGTCACCGAAATGGGCATGCAACCATTCCCATATTTAAAAGCTAATATTGATATTTTACTTGATGGCAAAGTGGTCGTTGATTTTAAAAACTTATCAGTGATGATCACCGAGCAAGATCATAACTCTCCGTATCCGGTGGCTTTGCCTAATAATACGGTGCTTGTTAAGTCTACTTTCACAGAAAAATCACTAACTGAAACTGATTTAGACGAGCGCGGCATTGCTCCATTTAAACATCCAGAGCGTCCTTTAATGAAAGTGATGTCTGATTTAGACGCGCCAAAAGAAAAGGGCGTAACACCCATTAAGCACTTTGAAGCACCTATGGTTGCAGGTCATAATCGCGTGCCTGATCAAGTTCCATTCACACCTTGGCATTTATTTGAATTTGCTACAGGTGATATTTCAAAATGTTTTGGTTCTGACTTTGATATTTATTCTGCTAATAGCGAAGGTAATAGAAAAGGTCGTATTCCGCCGAGAACTCCTTGTGGTGATTTACAAGTGGTTACGCAAGTGGTTGAAGTTAAAGGCACGCGTTTAGATTTAAAGAGTCCTGCAAGTTGTATTAGTGAATATTTTGTTCCTAAAGACGCATGGTATTTTACAAAAAATAGCCATGAAGCGTGGATGCCATATTCACTTATTATGGAAATTGCGCTACAGCCAAATGGTTTTATTTCAGGTTACATGGGCACAACTTTAAAATACCCAGATAAAGATCTATTTTTCCGCAACCTTGATGGCACAGGTGAATTGCTCAAGCAGGTGGATTTACGTGGAAAAGCTATCATCAATAATTCTGTCTTGTTAAGCACTACCATGGCAGGCGGTATGATAGTGCAAAGTTTTACTTTCGAGCTTTATGTGAAAAATGAAGATGTAGCGACTCAAAACATTGCTAAACACGAGCTATTTTATAAAGGCACTGCCGTATTTGGTTACTTTGGGGCAGATGCATTAACTAACCAACTTGGTATTGATAACGGTAAAATTACTCATGCGTGGTTTGAAGATAATAATACGCCAAAAGCAAACATTGACGTTATTAATTTACGCGATTCACAATTAAGCTTTTACCAAGCACAGCCTAACAAACCACATTATAAGCTAGCGGGCGGGCAAATGAACTTCATTGATACTGTTTCAATCGTTGAAGGTGGTGGCAGCGCTGGCGTTGCTTATGTTTATGGTGAAAGAACTATTGATGCAAGTGACTGGTTCTTCCGTTATCATTTTCATCAAGATCCAGTTATGCCAGGCTCTTTAGGGGTAGAAGCTATAATCGAGCTAATGCAAACATACGCACTTAAAAACGATTTAGGCGCGCAATTTGTAAACCCAAGGTTCATCGCACCAACCAGTGTGGTTAAGTGGAAATATCGCGGTCAAATAACTCCATTAAATAAACAAATGTCATTGGATGTGCATATTACTGATATTGTTATAAATGATGATGAAGTACGTTTGGTAGGTGATGCCAACTTATCGAAAGATGGTTTACGAATATATGAAGTAAAAGATATTGTGTTATCTATTTCTGAGGCGTAATTGATTTAATTAAATGTTTAACGGATGAGTGCTGCAGATATAAGACCATGGATACCCGACAAGATACTTCGGGTATGACGTGGTTAGTGTGACGGGCATGAAGTGATTAGCATGAGTATTAAACTTTTTAACTTTGCAGTCGTCATTCCCGTATTATCTTGGCGGGAATCCATTGTCATCTTAGCGAGTCAGTGGTATCGAGAGACTTTGGTATGACGTAGTTAGTGTGGCGGATATAACTTGGTTAGCGTGATTGTCAATCCTTAGTTATTATTCCCGCTAAACTAACTCGGGAATCTAGGCTATTAGCTTTAATAATTATCAAGGATGATAAGATGAAAAAACCGTGTGTATACATTCTTTCAAGTAAAAAAAATGGCACTTTATATATTGGTGTAACTAGTAATTTACAAAAACGTATTTGGCAGCATAAGAATAAAGTTGTTAGTGGTTTTACGGAGGATTATCGAATTAATACTCTAGTTTACTTCGAACAATTTGACGATATGGAAAATGCGATTAGTCGCGAAAAAGTATTAAAAAAATGGAACAGAGCTTGGAAAGTAAGATTAATTGAAAAAAACAACCCAAATTGGCTAGATTTGTACGATGGTATTCTTTAATCAAGTAATGAAAAAAATGGATACCCGACAAGATACTTCGGGTATGACGTGGTTGGTGTGACGGGCATAAAGTGATTAGCATGAGTATTAAACTTTTAGCTTTGCAGTCGTCATTCCCGTGTTGTCTTGGCGGGAATCCACTGTCATATTGGCTGGCATAGAGCTACCAAGACAATTCAGGTATGAAGTGATTAGCATGAATATTAAACTTTTAGCTTTGCAGCCGTCATTCCCGTGTTGTTTTGGCGGGAATCCACTGTCATTTTAGCGGGGTCAGTGTTATCAAGTGATTTTGGCATGACGAGATTAGTATGAGTATTAAACTTTTAGCTTTGCAGTCGTCATTCCCGCGTTGTCTTGTCGGGAATCCACTGTCATATTGGCTGGCATAGAGCTATCAAGACAATTCGGGTATGACGAGATTAGTATGAGTATTAAACTTTTAGCTTTGCAGTCGTCATTCCCGCGTTATCTTAGCGGGAATCCATTGTCATCTTAGAGAGTTAAGTATTATCAGAAACTAGCAAAGTTATTAAGATAAAACGATATAAACAGATTTAAACGAATAAAAATATTACAAGATTTATAGGAAAGAGATGTCAAACATAGAATTAAATGATGCCAGAGCTATTGATTGGGCATGGCAGGTTAATATACAAGACGTTAGTATTAGTGATGTACAAATAAAGTCAGCTTTGATGGACTTAAATACCCCTGTTTACCTTGCTAAAACAGAAGCAGGATTAGGTGTAACTAACTCGCTTTCATCTAATGACAAAACTCAAGTTGATAGCACTACCCCAGTACTCGCTTTTGCGCAAAAGCTTTCACCACAAGATTTAGGCGATGATGCTTTTAAAAAGCAACATGGCGTTAAGTATGCCTATCATGGCGGCGCAATGGCTAATGGTATTGCCTCTGTTGAATTAGTAGTGGCGTTAGGGAAAGCGGGTTTGTTATGTTCATTTGGTGCGGCGGGCTTAATACCTGATGTCATCGAAGAGTCAATCAAGCGTATTCAAGCGCAGTTACCTAATGGCCCTTATGCGGTTAACTTAATACATGCTCCTGCGGAAGAGGCTTTAGAGCGCGGTGCGGTTGAACGCTTTATTAAACTAGGCGTTAAAACCGTAGAAGCCTCAGCATATCTTGGTTTGACCGAACATATTGTTTGGTATCGTTTAGCTGGATTATCTGAAAACAGCGATGGTAGCGTGAATATCGGTAATAAAGTTATCGCTAAAGTGTCACGTACTGAAGTAGGGCGTCGCTTTATGGAGCCTGCACCGCAAAAATTGGTTGATAAACTGCTTAGTCAGGGCAAGGTGACACCTTTGCAAGCAGAGCTTTCTAAACGCGTGCCTATGGCTGATGATATAACCGCAGAAGCAGATTCTGGCGGGCATACTGATAACCGTCCATTTTTAACCTTATTGCCGACTATCATCGCTCTGCGCGATGAAATACAAGCTAAATACAACTTTTCTCCAGCGTTGCGAGTTGGCGCAGGTGGGGGGATTGGTACTCCAGAATCAACTATTGCGGCTTTTAATATGGGCGCGGCCTATGTTGTACTTGGATCAGTTAACCAAAGCTGTGTTGAAGCAGGGGCAAGTGACCATACACGTAAACTGTTAGCAAATGTTGAAATGGCTGATGTTACTATGGCACCAGCTGCTGATATGTTTGAAATGGGCGTTAAATTACAAGTAGTTAAACGAGGCTCTATGTTTGCTATGCGTGCTAAAAAGCTTTATGAATTGTACGTAAATTACGATTCTATTGAAGCTATTCCAGCTGCCGAGCGTGAAAAAATAGAGAAACAAATATTCAGAGCAAACTTAGATGAGGTGTGGGCAGGCACTGAAGCATTTTTTAGTGAACGCGATCCTGAAATGCTGGCGCGCGCGCAATCAAGCCCGAAACGTAAAATGGCATTAATTTTTAGATGGTACTTAGGGCTAAGTTCACGTTGGTCTAATACTGGTGAAAAAGGCCGAGAAATGGACTATCAAATTTGGGCAGGACCGAGTTTAGGCGCATTTAATAGTTGGGTAAAAGGTACTTATCTTGAAGATTACACTCGTCGTTATGCAGTTGATGTTGCTTTGCATTTACTCAAAGGCGCAGCGTATTTGCAACGTATTAATCAACTTAAATTACAGGGTGTGACTTTATCAACTGAACTAGCTGGATATCGATGTGAAGATTAATAAAATTAATTTTAAATATAGTAATTTGGGCGATTAATAAGGTAAGTCTTTAAGCTGTTAGTACTATCAACTACTATCAGCAATTATAACCTTTAATAATTGTATAAACCGGTAACGCGATACTTTATATTCTTCGTAAATAAAGGGCTAGAGATAATTATGACTAAATGCACAGAGTTTGCCGTTTTTGAAGTAACCAAGGCTAACTTAGGGCGAGTTTTAGCGTTAAGTGAATCACTATTTAGTGAAATTAATGCGAATAAAAAAAACATTCTTGAGCATCAAATATTAGTCAAAACAGATAATGAAGAAGAGATTTGTTGGCATTTAACGTGGGCGAATATTGAGGCTGTTAAGGCGAGTAGCGAGCAATGGTCTAGTTACCCAAGTGCTGCCAAAATAGAACAGCTAGTTGGCAAGAAACTCTATTACGGACACTTCGTTAGTGTGATCGCATCTAATACTTAAAATTATCACTTAGTGTTTAGGTTTTAGATGCTAGTTCTGAGTTTAGTATCTATAACTTATACCTAAGTTTTAGGCGTTTGGTCTACCACAATTATCTCTTGTGTATTAAAACCACGCGCTTTAGACATTGTTATAAACTTTTCCATGACTTCTGGGGCAACGGTAGGGGTTCTGGATAATAACCAAAGATAATCGGTATTAGGACCTGAGACAAAGGCATATTGATAGTTTTCATGCTCTAATTCAAAAATGACATAACTGCCATAAAAAGGGCCAAAAAAAGATACTTTTAAATAGCCCTCGGTACTGCTATCAACAAAGTAAGCTTTACCTTCAGCTTGTTGCCACTCATTATCTGTAGTAGAAAAACCGCGGTTAATAACTAACACGCCGCCATCGTCTTTAAGACTGTACTGGGCAGAAACTTGGCTTAGTCCTCGTTCAAAGGAATGATCGAGCCGAGCTATTTCATACCATTTACCTAAATATTTAGTTAATTCAAAATCTGAGACAGGTTTTACCGGCTTTGGCATTCCTAAACAGCCGCTGATAACTAATGTGAGCACTGTAATAATGATTAACAATGCTTTATTCATGTGAACCTCTCAATTATATTTAGATAATGCTGAAGTAATACCAGTTCCATTAATTGTGTGGTCTAGTTTATACGTATACTAAACAATCCAATACAGGGCATTTATTTTAAAATCCCTTACTATCATTTATTTAAAAACTTTATTCTGTTTTAATGATGTCATCTTTAGATGCTAGGTAAAGGACATAGATAATACCTAATACAGGAATTACCGAAAATACAAAGCCCAAAGCGGCGGCTTTAACAGGAGCCTCTGTTTTACGTAAACCAAGGTAATAGCTAATCGCGGCTATGATAATCATGATTGATAAAACCATCAAACCTAACTCTACAGTGCTAAAATTCATAACGTGTACTCATGTGTATATGCTGCCTAATAGAGGCAATATAATAAGATTAAAGGGGTGGGGAACATTGTTTTGAATGTTGTGATCTCTATTTGGTTATATTATTTTAGTTATCTTTAGTTAAATGGATAAATAAACCTAAAGCACCTAAAAGTAATGCTGTGCTTGATATAATCGCAACGGGATAATATAAATTACCTGCTAAATCTAACTGACTATATTTAATTACCATAATCAGACCCTCGAGTGATAAAGCAACACAAACTGTGCCTATGAAGCGAGGTACTGTTCTTCTGATACCAGCAATGGCATTATCTTTCTTTTCTTTATCTTTGCCTGAATATTCTTTTTGGATAACCAAAGCTAGCTCAAATACCGCAAGTGCGATAATGCCAGTATTAACACTACCCAAAAATATTTCCATAATATCAATACCATTAATAATACCAGTTATTACGGTTCTAAATAATGAAAATAAAATAGCCAAAGCTAAACCTAAAAAGAGGAAAGTGAATAACTTTGCAATAAAATCTTTAACTATCGTAAACATATTTTCATTAAGCATATTGTTTCCTTATTATTTCTTCTTAAATTAATCATTTATCGTATCATAAAAGCTTTCTTTTTAGCGAAGCCAAGTTTAACTTATAGTGATAAAATGCGTTTAATATAGATTAGATGATGCATCTGTAGAATCGGTAAATTAACACTGTTTTTAGGAAACGTAGATGAAGTTTACAGTTGGCTTTAGAAAAGTACAAAATGATGATATTGATTTTTTGTTATCGCTACGCAGAAAAACTATGACACAGCATTTACTCATGGCGAACATTCGCATGACAGATGAACAGCACCTAGAGCGCATTAAAGAGCACTTTTACGACAGCCATATCATCTTGGTAGACCGTAAGCCTATTGGCTTATTAAAAATGGGTGTGGTTGCGCTAGATAACACCCACAAAAGTCTTCACATCAGACAACTACAAATAATGCCTAAATATCAGCGAAAAGGAATTGGTAGTAAGGTGATTAGTGTAGTAAAAAAACGCGCCTTACAATTACGATTACCTATTACTTTAAACGTGTTATTAAAAAATCCTGCAAGGGGGTTGTATTTACGCCATGGTTTTCAAGTTGAAAAGAAAAATAGATTAGAGTTTCAATTACGTTGCCCATTAGAGGTTATAGCCGCCTAATGTGACATTAACCATTAACCATTAACCATTAACCATTAACCATAACCGAAGCTGAACCGGTAATCCCCCAAAAAAATAACACAATTAGCCCAACACTAGTAAATTAAGCCCTTATTATCAACCTTGGTGGCATCTATACGTAACGGGGTCATTGTGCCTTTAGCGAGTGGTGTAGTCGCTAACGCCAGTGTTTTTATTACGGTTAACATTGACGGTAAATTCAAGCTATTAATATCATCAGTGGCTTGATGATAATGCGGGTCTTTATCTAGTTGGGTACTACTAAAGCTATGCGCTGGCACACCTAAACGCGCCAACGTGGCATTATCCGAGCGATAAAATAAATTTTCTGTAGGGTAGGGATCGGCATAAACTTTTAGATGATCAGCGGCTAAAGTTTGGTTTAATTGCTCACCTAAATTTGAACGATCCATACCTGTCATCCAAACACTACCTTCACCAAACATTGAGGGTTTTCCTATCATTTCAATATTTATCATTGCAGTGATCTTGTTAGGATTTATTTGCTCAGAGAAATAACGCGATCCAAAACCACCTATTTCTTCAGCACTAAAGGCAGTAAACATTAATGTTCTTTCATTATTATCTGTTTTAGCAAAATAATTGGCTAAGTTAATGATGGCTGAAACACCTGATGCATCATCATCTGCACCATTGAAAATATCACCAGTTACTTGCTTAGCGCCAACAGGGGGAGTACTTTCTTTAACACCTAAATGATCATAATGTGCTGAATAAAGCACGATCTCATTTGCTTTACTTTTACCTGGTAAGATACCCACAACATTACTTAACTGGGTGTTTTTAACAGTCGCCTTAGCGTTTACGGTTAATTGCTTTACTTTACTGATATCAGTTAAAGCAATAATAATAACGCCATTATGTTTAACTGCTGACTTAGTAACGAGTGAAGTTAGACCGTTGGCAAAGTAACTTTGGTAGCGCTTGAAGCTCTTTTCATGTTTGGGATGAAGCAATACTAAATGTTGGCCACCTTGGTGGTTTAATTCACTCAAAGCTTTACGCATATTGACGTTTTCACCAATTATCTCAAGGTTAACTGCTGAGGCACTTACCGTAGCAGTATTTGGTATTGAGTTAATGGCTAGTGAATTGGTATCCCAGTTAACCTTTGCAACTGTAGTTGCCATAGCTAATGAATTTTGCTTAATAATTTGTCCATTAATTTTTACTTCAATGCTGCTAGGTTTAATCTGTTGTACAGTGTAATTTTGCTTAAAATTGGGTGCGCTTGGGGCAGGTGTTAACCCCACTTCACTAAAACGCTGAGCGATATAGTCGGCAGCAATGTGAATTTCGGAAGAAAAATTATCTCTACCTTGCATCGCATCACTCGATAAATAAGCGACATCATTACTAACTTGCGATAGCGTGATGGTGTTATCAAGTGTTGGGGATGGCGTGTGATTTACCTGACTCTGATCATAGCCCAAATGAGTACAACTAGTGAGTACTACACTGGTAACGGTAAATAGCGTTAGCTGTGTTACAACATTTAGTGGTTTGAATTGTTGATTAGTCATAAGTAGCCTTTAATAAGCGATATTTTAATGTATTAGCTAATATTGTTAAACACAGTTTATTTGAGTTTCAGTGTTTCCACCAATAAGGTTTCATCGCCTGATGTTAACCACAATTGGCCATCTTGAATGCTACATTGAAAATCCATATTGCGGCTGAGTAAATTTACTAAAGCGTCACAGGTAGATTGCTCAAACTGCTCTACAGTTAATTTATCAAATTTTTTCAAACTTTGCTCTGTTTGTGACCACCAGGTATTAACACTGCTGCCGTAACAATATAACTTGACGTTTTTAGCTTGATTAGAAGCTTTCTTTAAGCGTTTCTCATCTAATTGACCAAGTTCAATCCATAATTCAATTTCATCGCTATAGTTAACTTGCCAGATAGTGGCTTCATTTTCATCACTCAAACCTTTACCAAATTGTAAGTCTTCATGCGCGTTAAGAATATAAGCGAGTATACGCACCATTAATCGTTGTGGTGTTTCTGATGGGTGTTGAGCAACGGTTAGTTGCAAGCTTTGATAATAATTGCGATCCATATCGGCAAGTTCGATATTGGCTTTGTATATAGTTGCTTTTAGGGCCATGATGTTTCTGGATTAGAAAATAAAGGCTTATCATAACAGTATGAAGCCCACATACCAAAAGGCTATGATCATCAATAATGATATTCAGAGCCTTTTATTTTTATTTAGTGGTTAAGTTAAATGCTTTTTAGCGATTTATGTTGCGATGCTAAATAAGAAGGCCAAGTACTAACGTTACCAAGTGCCAATATTTTCCATACTCAACCATGGCTCTTGTGGTGCTAATGGTTTACCTTTTTGTAATAACTCAATTGATATGCCATCAGGTGATTTAATGAAAGCCATATTTCCACAGCGAGGAGGGCGGTTAATAGTAACACCATTGTCTTGAAGATTTTGGCAAGTTTGATAAATATCATCAACTTCAAAAGCTAGATGGCCGAAACTTCGACCCGTATCATAATTTTCGGTAGAGCCCCAGTTGTATGTAAGCTCAACTTCTGGCGCACCTATTTCTGTCGCTAGATAAATAAGTGTGAACTCACCTGCAGGCACTTCGATACGTTTAGTTTCAATTAAACCAAGTTTACTAACATAGAAATCAAGTGACTGGTCTAAATCACGTACACGTACCATGGAATGTAAAAACTTCATAAGGTTCTCTTATAGTTAGGATTGATAAGTTAAAAAATAAATTGAATAAAATAACATATAATACATGGCTTTCGTGATGTGTTTTAAGCGAAGAAGGTTTATTAATCTGAGCTTGGGTAATAACTTGCATTCTAACCGCTGTTTTTCCTTATTACCGTATCAAATTTAATATCAATAGACTCGCTATTGACGCGCAAATTTTTCATGTACTTACAGGTTTATTAGTTTTCAGACTTTTCTTTAAACTCACAAAGATCTTCAATAATACACGAGCCACATTTAGGTTTTTTGGCGGTACAGGTATATCTACCATGCAATATAAACCAGTGATGTAAGTTAAACATAAACTCGGTTTTGTTAGGGGTAAGCTTGATGATATTAGCTTCAACTTGTTCAACCGTTTTACCTGGCGCATATTTAGTTCTGTTGGCAAGTCTATAAATATGAGTATCAACCGCTAAAAAGTATTTACCTTCATTATCTTTTAACCAACCAAAAGCGGTATTTAGCACAACATTGGCAGTTTTACGACCAACGCCTGGTAAAGCTTCTAAAGCAGCTCTGTTTTCAGGTACTTCTCCGCCGTGTAAATCAACTAACATTTGACAGGTTTTAAGGGTGTTTACCGCTTTGGTATTAAATAAACCAATGGTTTTGATATAGCTTTTTAAGCCATCAAGACCAAGATCTAATATAGCCTGGGGCGTATTCGCTATAGGGTAAAGTTTATCGGTAGCTTTATTAACCCCAACATCGGTTGCTTGCGCTGACAAAAGTACAGCAATGAGTAATTCAAACGGCGTAGAAAAATTTAACTCTGTGGTTGGTTCAGGATCATTGTCACGAAGTCGTGTTAAAATTTCTATGCGTTTGTTTTTATTCATTATCTACTCTGTGCTGTTATTCGTTATTTTTTATTCGTTATTTTTTATTCGTTATTGGAAAAGTAAAGCATGGTTATAAGCGACTACAGTTAAGGTTAAAATTAACTAAGAGTCGAAGTTAACACGTACTCGTTCAATAACTTTTTCACCTTTTACCGCTTGTTTAGCTTTTATATGACTGTCTATAGCGTTTTTAAGTGCAATTAAGATACCCATAGCGATAAAGGCACCCGGGGGTAAAATAGCCAATAAAAACTGTGTATCAAGTTGCATTACTTGTATTTTTAAACCGCTTGCCCAGTCACCTAACAGTAACTCAGCACCGTCAAATAAGGTACCTTGACCTAATATTTCACGTATAACACCCAATAAAATTAAGATCAATGCGAAACCTAGCCCCATCATAAGGCCATCGAATGCAGCTTGTTTAACGGGGTTTTTAGATGCATAGGCTTCAGCTCTACCGATAATGGCGCAGTTGGTCACAATTAGCGGCAGAAAAATACCTAATGATTGGTAAATTCCGTAAGTAAACGCATTCATCAGTAATTGTACACAAGTAACAAAAGCGGCAATGATTAATACAAAAATAGGTATTCTAATATCTTTTGGAACCCAGTGGCGGATCGCTGATACGGTAATGTTTGAACAAATCAATACAAGCAAGGTCGCCAAGCCTAAACCTAATGCGTTGGTCACGGTTGATGTTACAGCCAATAGTGGACATAAGCCAAGTAGTTGTACTAAACCAGGATTGTTTTTCCATAAGCCTTGAATAGCGAGTTCTTTGTATTCAGCTTTGGCTGCTAATTTCAACTCTGCTTTACGTGCTGCTTCTTGAGCTGCATCAGCTGCAATTGTGTCGTTTACTTGCTCAGTGTTTATGTCTGAGTTAGTGCTTTGTGGGGCTATATTATTGCTCATTAGCAGCCTCATTTATTGCGATGTCTTTAGCGCAGGCATTAGGGGAGTTTAATAAATTCACTTTGTTTTCGTTAAAATAAAGTAAAGTGTTTTTTACACCTTTGACCACAGCGCGGGGGGTAATAGTTGCTCCAGTGAACTGATCAAATATACCGTTGTCTTTTGTGACCGCCCATCTACTATCGTCTTCAGATTGTATACGTTTACCAGTAAAACTGTTGATCCAATCACTTTTTCTTAATTCTATTTTGTCACCTAAACCAGGAGTTTCTTGATGCTTTAGTACGCGAACACCATTAACACTGCCATCATTATTAATGGCCATGATGAAGTCAATATTGCCATTATAACCTTGTGCCGCAGTACTTGTAATTGCTACGGCGACCACTTGTCCTGCTTTTCGAGCGATATAAGCCGTGTTGATTTTATCTGTGCCTAATTCTGGAGAGTTCATTAAAATACAATCGTTGGCTATGTCGTTATCATAACGACTGGGATCAATAATTGAATGTAAAGTATTTAATAGCTGTTGTTGCTCTTGTACTTTAATCCGATCTTTGGTGAGTTCGCTTACGGCACTTACCGTTAACGTACAGGCAATAGCGAATAAGGCTAAAATTTTTGTATTTTGTGTTATAGCTAAAGTTAATGGTGAGTTAGTTTTACTTTCTTTATCAGACATTATTTTTCTCCCTTAGCATGGCCATAAGTGCGAGGGCGTGTGTATTGATCAATTAATGGTGCTGACATATTACAAAGTAAAACAGCAAAAGCTACCCCATCAGGATAACCTCCAAGGGTGCGAATTAAATACACTAATAAGCCCGCAAGAGCACCGACAATAAGCCTACCTTTATTACTCGTAGCACCCGTTACCGGATCGGTTAAGATAAAAAAGGCACCAAGCATAGTAGCACCAGAAAACCAATGAAACATAGTAGAAGGGTTTGCATCAGGATTGATGCTATAACCGATAAATGAACAAACAAAGATACTTAATAAAAAGCTTACTGGTGTTTGCCAAGCAATGGCTTTTTTGGTGAGTAGAAATAAACCACCAAGTAAAAATCCCGCATTTACCCATTCCCAACCTAACGAGAAGTTCTCGCCAAATACCGGGCTAGTAATAGTTTCAAGTACAGTAAAACCTAAACCTAAATTTGTTTTTAAAGTATCAAGGGGGGTTGCCATGGTAATACCATCGATACTGGTACGTACTTGTTCAACTGAATAACCTTCAACGGTAAAACCGGTTAAAATCGTGGTTAAGGTATTGGCAAAATTTAAATCAACCGTTAATAAACTTAAGGGAGGTTGCCAAAGTGTCATTTGTATAGGGAAAGACACTAGGAGCATGACATAACCCGCCATTGCAGGGTTAAATGGATTATGTCCTAAACCACCATAAAGTTGTTTAACAATAACAATCGCAAATAGGGTACCAATAACTGATATCCACCAAGGCGTTAATGCCGGTAAACAGATACCAATTAAAAGTGCGGTTAATAGACCACTACCATCTAATAAATGGTGGGCGATTGGTTTTTTACGTAGCGATAGGACGATAAATTCACTAAGCAGAGCGGTAATCATTGCTAAACCAATATGAATTAAGTTACCCCAACCAAAGAAATACCATTGAGCAAAAACACCTGGTATTGTAGCTAAAATAACCAAACGCATTAAATTTGGGGTTTTGGTATGGTTATGATTATGTGGTGAACTTGCTATCCAAAATGCCATTATTTATATCGACTCGTTGGTTTATTTCGCGGGTGATGATTGTTTAAATCTAGTATTGTCGGCTTCATAATTAATTGCTGTCTTTTTTATCTTCATTGAGTAAAATCGCAGCTGATTCTTTTGTTGCCGCATCTTTTAATTTTTTCTTCGCTTTTGCTTTAGCGATAGCTGCGGCCATTTTAGCCTTTTTATCTATAGCAGCGGGTATAGCCGCATGCACCAATTCACTTGCTATATCGTTAGTATTAGTAATGTTAGCGTTGCTTATGTCACTAATGTCACTGGTATTAGTGTCGGTATCAGTATCGATATTGGTGTCGCTATTATGTTTTCCGGCTTTAGCAAGGTCCGTTTTGCCAGTATGTTTTTTTTCAGAGATACTTTTTTCAGGGATAGTTTCTTTACCGATAGTGTTTTCAGTTACCGTGGTAATTTCAGTCTCTGTATTCTTTGTCTCTGCTTGTTGTGCGCTAGCTTCTTTCAATTTCTTTTTTGCTTTAGCCCTGGCTATTGCGGCGGCCACTTTTGATTTTTGATCTGTTGGCTGCTCAGTTTCTGCGTTATTTTCACTAATTTTATTAGGTTCAGTATTTGTTGTACTAGCTTCAGATTGCTGAGCACTAGCTTCTTTCAGTTTCTTTTTTGCTTTAGCTCGAGCAATTGCAGCGGCCACTTGTGATTTTTGATCGTTTACTATTTCAGTAGCCGAAACTTCAACTGTTGACACTTCAGCTGAATCCACTGGTTTTGTTACTTCAGGATTTTCTTGGGCGGCTTTTTTAGCTTTTACTCTCGCTAACGCGGCAGCAACAGCTGATTTAGCGCCCGTTGCTTCTGGTGTAGCTTTATTCATGGCCGCTTTGCGTGCTGCCGCGGCTTTTTTGTTTTTTTCTTGGCGAGCTATTTTTTCTTTTTCTAAACGCATTTTTCGCGCTTCAAAACGAACTTTGGCTTTTTCTGCTTTTAAATCGAGTTGATGCTGCTCTCTGATTTCTGCTTTAGCAATTCGATAGTAATGTACGAGTGGAATTTGACTTGGGCATACGTAAGCACAAGCACCGCATTCAATACAGTCACTTAAATTGAGTTTCTGTAATTGAGGGTGATCTTTTGCTTTTGCGCTCCATTGCAACTCTTGTGGTAATAAGTTACTTGGACACACATCACTACATTGGCCGCAACGAATACATTCTACCTCTTGGCTTTCTTTTTCAAATGCGCTTGGCATTTCTTTTTTACTAGGTACTAAAATACAGTTACTAGTTTTAATAATTGGCACAATGTCACTTGCAATACTAAAGCCCATCATTGGGCCGCCCATAATGACCGGTTGTTTAACATTTTCAATGGCTTCAACTTCACATTGTTCAAGTAAGAAGTTAATTGGCGTGCCAATTAATGCCCAAACGTTTTGTGGTTTATTCAAGGCTTGACCAGTAACAGTAACAACACGGCGAATAAGCGGCGTGTCATGTCTGACTGCTTCATTAATAGCAAAACAAGTCGCCACATTTTGCATGACAATACCACTATGAATAGGTAATTGACCAGCAGGGACCTCTTGGCCCGTTAAGGTGTGAATTAACTGTTTTTCGCCACCAATAGGGTATTTTGTTGGTACAACACAAACTTTTATCTTTTCATTATCTTTAGTAGCTTGTTGTAATGCTTTGATCGCTTTAGGCTTATTATCTTCTATGCCAATTAAAATAAAGGCAGGGGATAATAATCTATCAAGTATTTCTATGCCATCAACAATGGCAATACTTTGCTCCATCATTAATAAGTCATCAGAAGTAATATACGGTTCACACTCAGCGCCATTGATTATTAGAAAGTTAATATCAGGCTTACTGTTGGCTTTTATATGCGTTGGAAAACCAGCACCACCCATGCCAGCAATACCTGAATCAGCTATTTTTTCAATGATTTCGTGGTTTGATAACAAAGATAAATCAGGACAAACAATGCGTTTACGCCAAGTATCTAAACCATCAACATCAAGAAATATACATAATTGCTCTAAGCCTGAAGGGTGTGCAATAACCGACATTTTTATTGCAGTAATAGTACCACTAGTTGGTGCATGAATTGGCACCTCCATTGGGTTAGTACTGCCTGTTAATGGTTGGCCTTTTAATACATGCTCTCCAATGCTTACCAACACATCGCCTTCAAGGCCAATATGTTGCTGTAGAGGAATAATTAACTGTTTAGGTAACGTAAGCTGTTTTATGGGCTTTGTTGAGGTTAATGTTTTTTGTTCAGGCGGGTGAATGCCACCATGAAAGTCCCAGAACTGACCACGCGTGATACGTGCTATGACTGATTCCATCATAATCTCCTAATTTACCTGTTTGACTGGAATACTGTTTAAATCCCATTGCCAATTATGTATGGTTTCTGGTATCTCACGCATTTCAATACAATCAACAGGGCAAGGAGCAACACATAAATCACAGCCAGTACATTCATCAATTATAATGGTATGCATCTGTTTTGCGGCGCCAATAATAGCGTCAACAGGGCAGGCTTGAATACATTTGGTACAGCCAATACAGTCTTCTTCAATAATAAAGGCGACTTTCGGTCGATTACTTTGCGCAACATCGCCTTTTACATGACTTTCATCCAATGGTTGAACTTCAACACCCATTAAATCGGCTATTTTTTTAATGGTATCTTCACCGCCAGGTGCACATTTATTAATAGCTTCACCGTCAGCAACGGCTTGAGCGTATGGTTTACAGCCAGGGTAACCACATTGACCACATTGAGTTTGGGGTAGTAGGGCATCAAGTTGTTCAACAATAGGATCGGCATCAACTTTAAAACGAATAGAAGCATAACCGAGTAATGCACCGAATACGGCAGCAATACCGCCTAATACTAAAATAGCAAGAAGGATATTCATGTTAAATATTCACCAAACCGGAAAAACCTAGAAACGCTAATGACATTAAACCGGCAGTGATCATTGCAATTGCCGTACCTTTAAAAGGACTTGGCACATCGGCGTTGGCTAATTTTTCGCGCATCGCTGAAAACATAATTAACACTAAAGAGAAGCCGAGTGCGGCACCAAAACCGTAAATAATTGATTCAAAAAAGCCATGCTCTAACCTTAAATTAAGTAAAGCAACACCTAATACCGCACAGTTAGTCGTAATTAGTGGTAAGAAAATACCTAATAAGCGGTAAAGACTCGCACTGGTTTTATGCACAACCATTTCAGTAAATTGCACGACAACGGCAATCACTAAAATAAAGCTCATAGTAGTAAGGTACTCAAGATTAAGTGGTACCAATAGATAGGTTGTAACTAAATAACTTAACAATGAAGCTAAGGTCATAACAAACACGGTAGCAAATGACATACCTATAGCAGTTTCAGTACGAGAAGAAACGCCCATAAAAGGACATAGTCCAAGGAATTGCACTAAAACAAAATTATTTACAAGGACGGTGCCAACGAGTAGTAATAGGTAATCAGTCATTTACTTATAAGGTCATTAGGTTATTAATAATAAAGCAGCTATTATCCGCGTTTTTCAATTATATAACAACACTATCGGTAGTAAGGGTATTGGTATTTATTTAACTTTTGCTGTGTTGTGTTGCTCAAAGAGTAATATTAAAGTGTATAAAAAAGCCGAATAACATAATTATTCGGCTTTATGGTATTAGTCAATAACCATGTTTACAAATCAGAAGGCTTGCCAACATAGTAACCTTGGCAACCATCAATAAAGAGTTTCTCTAATGTATGTTTCTCTTCTTGGCTCTCTACACTTTCAGCAAGAACACTTATGCCAAGTCGATGGGCTAAATCTACCATCAAGCGTAAGAAGTATTGGTTATTTTTATCATCATCAATATCACGTGTATATGAGCTGTCCATTTTAATATAATCAGGCGTTAAATCCCTAAAAAACTTAAATGAAGTTAAACCAACTCCAAAACGCTCAACCGTTACTCGTGAACCAACACGATGTAATACAGCTACCAAACGCTTTGCTGTTTTAATATTTTGTTGTAAACCAAGCTCTGATATTTCAAATACTAAACGCGGCGCAGCAGCAGGTTCACGTAATAATTTTCGCTCTAACCAAATCATAAAATGTTCATCATTAATACTACGAGAACTAATATTAATCCCAAAACTGCTGTCTAGCATGTTTTTCGTGGTGATTTCTTTAATGGCTGTTTCTATTATAAGACGATCTACTTCAATAATTTTATCGAGTTTTTCAGCCATCGCAATAAAGGTAGCAGTAGGTAACATATCATCGTTAGCATTTAAGAATCGCGCTAAAATTTCACTGTATACTTTACTATTACGACCACTTGGCTGAATTGGTTGTAGTAAAAGTTTTACTCGACCTGCAGCCAAAACGCTTTCAATTTCTTGTCGCCAATTTTGACTGCCAAAATTAGCACTATTATTTGTTAAAATATTAACATCTGTTTGTGAATACCAAGAGTTGGTTTTTTGCGTTTGTGCAATACTTACTCCAGTATCTGCTAACGCCAATAATTCACCTAATGGTTTTGATTTATCAAAATAGACTAATCCGCTAAAAGCGACTGAATCTAGTTCATTAACGCGTTGGTAATCATCAAATTTAATTTTTAATTCACTTGCAAAATCTTCAGCAGCTTTAAGTTGTTCATTAGGTAATATTGTGGCGAAATCAGAGCTGTTTAAACGGAAAACTTTCCCTGTTGGCTTATTTATTAAAGTTTTCTTGATGATCTCAACAACTTTTAATATGTATATATCACCAGAATTGTAACCTTGAACTTGGTTAATAGTTTGTAATTCAGTACAGCGGGTAATAAGTAAAACACCGTAATTAACTGGGCTTTCGCGTACTATTTCATTTTCATAATACTGTACAAAGCGGTTTCTATTATCAAGACCAGTTAAATTGTCTACATGTGCTTCAACTTCTAAATTTGAAGTGTTTTTAAATTGTTCGGTCATCAAAGCACGTATTTCATCAATTCCTTCTTGTAACGCGGGTATTTCGAAAGATTTATTAATAACGCTCTTTTTAGTAATGAAATCGCCATTGTTAATTTGTGCCAGTTCGTTACTTATTTCTTTCCCAATAACTTGGAAAATTATAGTTTGCAGTTTGTAATTTAATTTTGCCGCGATAAAAGCAAAAATAAAAGTTAAAATTAAGACACCAATAAATAATTGCGTTAAAAAGTGAATAACCTCAGAAAAGCTTAATTGGTATTGAATTTGTAAGCCGAGCTTGCCCGCAGAAACTGTTTTACGTTGCGCTAAGAAAGAATCAATAAGATGAAGTTCTGTATTTTCATAATTGAATAATACATTGCTATTATTTTTAATTACTAAGGTTTGATAATCCGCACTTGTTGTTAATACTGAGGCAAATTGACGCGCAACATCTTCGATTGGTTGTTCGTTACCAACAAAAACTTGACTAATAGCTTGTATGCTTTGTTGATGTTTTTGAGTTTTATTATCAACATAGCCAAAAAGCAAAGAAAATAAGATAGCAGAAAATACTATAATAAAGATCAGTGAAAATGTGAGGTTTTTAAAAAATAATTTAGAAAATTTATACATAATGAAATTAAATACTCCGTTTAAAATCTAGCTAGAGGAGGTATCCTCAGTACTATTAACACACTCGCACTATACTGGTATTACTCTGGCGTTACTCTGGAATTAAACCGGCATCATACTGTAATTAATTGTATAAAATAATAGCTATATTATAGGTTCAATAGTAACGCATTGTAAAATATAAATTATATTAATCTATCTATTTAAATTAAGTGGTTCTGTATTTTAGGTTTAATTAAGTCGTTAAATAAGTAAATTTTATCAATGATAATGCCATATGCCTCTTGCGCTTATTAATACGTCACGATATAATTTACCTCAATAGAACTTGGTAAGATGTCACTGAATAAACATAGAGAACGTTGTTCACACCGCGTAATAATGTTTATATTCTTATTAATATTTTTAATAGTATTACTATTAATAACTAGATTAAGCTTATTATATTTTGCTTTTCTAGGGGGAAACAGTGAATTAAGCCCCTGTTTTGGGGTTTTTTGTTTTTTAAAGACTGAATTTTTATTACGAAAAGCAGTAATTAAAGAACAATAATTGAAAGATTTCGACGGGCTATATGCCCTTTTTTTATATCTAAAATTTATATTATGTCATGATGAATTCTAACCATCGGGCAAAGTAACAGGAGAAACCGCTTGGCTAAATTTGAGCAAAAACTAACTGAGTTATTAAGACCAGCCGTTGAAGAAACAGGTAAAAGCTTGTTAGGTATTGAATACCTTAGTGCCGGTAATAATTCGGTTTTACGTTTGTTTATTGACCATGAAAATGGCATTAATGTTGATGATTGCGCAGAAGTAAGTCGCCAAGTAGGTGCCTTACTTGATGTTGAAGATCCTATTAGCAGTGAGTATAGCCTAGAAGTTTCATCACCAGGCGTTGATCGTCCTTTATTTGAATTAGCCCATTACCAAGAAGTTATTGGTGAAACAGTTAATTTAAAATTATCGATGCCATTAAACGGTCGTCGTAAATTTAAAGGGCCTTTAGTTGCCATTGAAAATGATACCCTAATAGTAGAAGTTGACGGCATTGACTATGAACTTGCTTTTAGCAATATAGTTAAAGCGAATCTTGTCGCAAAATTTTAAACCTTAAATCAAATCAGATCACATAAAAATAAAGGCTAAGTAGCATGAGTAAGGAAATATTACTGGTTGTTGATGCTGTTTCTAATGAAAAAGCATTACCACGAGAAAGCATTTTTGAAGCAATGGAAACAGCTTTAGAAACAGCTACCAAGAAAAAATACGAAGGTGACATTGAAGTACGTGTTGCTATTGACCGCATTAGTGGCGAATTTGATACTTTTCGTCGTTGGTTGATCATTGAAGATGGTACGCCAATGGACAACCCATATGCAGAAATTGGTCTAGCGGCAGCGCAATTTGACGACCCATCATTAAATGTGGGTGATTATGCAGAAGATCAAATTGAGTCAGTTAAATTTGACCGTGTAACAACACAAACAGCAAAACAAGTTATTGTACAAAAAATTCGCGAAGCGGAACGTGCTTTAATTGTTGATGCATATCAAGACCAACTTGGTGAAATAGTTACTGGTGTTGTTAAAAAAGCAAGCCGTGAAAGTGTAATTATTGACTTAGGTAACAATGCTGAAGCGATTATTTATCGTGACGACATGTTACCACGCGAAACATTCCGTCCAGGCGATCGTGTTCGTGGTTTATTATATGAAATTAAACCAGAAGCACGTGGCGCACAATTATTTGTAAGCCGTACTAAACCTGAAATGCTTATTGAGCTTTTCCGTGTTGAAGTACCAGAGATTGGCGAAGAAATGCTTGAGATAAAGGGCGCAGCTCGTGATCCTGGCTCTCGTGCGAAAATTGCCGTGAAAAGTAATGACAAACGTATTGACCCAGTAGGTGCTTGTGTTGGTATGCGTGGTTCACGTGTACAAGCCGTATCTAGTGAGTTAGGTGGCGAGCGTGTTGATATCGTATTATATGATGACAACGTAGCACAATATGTTATCAATGCTATGTCTCCAGCTGAAGTTGCCTCAATCATTGTTGATGAAGATAAAGGTACGATGGATATTGCTGTTGAAGAAAGCAACTTAGCAATGGCCATTGGTCGTAGTGGTCAAAACATTCGTTTAGCTAGCCAATTAACTGGTTGGGAACTAAACGTAATGACAGTTGCTGCTATGAAAGAAAAGCATCAAGCAGAAAATGATAAAGTTTTAAACTTATTCATTGATAAGTTAGACCTTGATGAAGACTTCGCTACTTTACTTGCTGAAGAAGGTTTCACTTCTTTAGAAGAAATAGCGTATGTCCCTGTTTCTGAAATGTTAGACATTGATGGTTTAACGGAAGAAATTATCGAAGAGCTTCGTGAACGCGCTAAAGAAGCGTTAACAACACAAGCACTCGCTAGCGAAGAAACATTAGAAGGTGCAGAGCCTGCACAAGACCTACTTGACCTTGACGGTTTAGAACGTCACTTAGCCTTTGTTTTAGCAAGTCGTGGAATTCGCACCTTAGAAGACTTAGCTGAACAAGGTATCGATGAAATAAGCGATATTGAAGAATTAGATGAAACCAAAGCGGGTGAGCTAATCATGGCCGCACGTAATATTTGTTGGTTTAACGAAGAATAATAACACCGGAGAATTATATAGATGGCAGAAATAACAGTAGCAGAACTTGCCAAAGAAATCGGAACGCCGGTGGATCGCTTAGTTAGTCAATTAGCTGACTCAGGCGTGAATAAATCGGCTACCGATGCTATTTCGCAAGATGAAAAGGAAGCCTTACTAGGCCACCTTAAAAAACAACATGGTGACGATTCGGAATCAAAACCGAATAAACTTACCTTAAATCGCAAAACTAAATCTACCTTGACTATGGGTCATGGTAGTAAAGCAAAGTCAGTTAATGTTGAAGTACGCAAAAAACGCACTTACGTTAAGCGTAGCGATGTTGAAGATGAAAAGTTAGCGGAAGAAGCGGCAAAAGCAGAAGCTGAAGCAATTAAAGTAGCAGAAGCGGCAGCAGCAGCTGAAGCGGCAAAGGCAGAAGCAGCAGCTAAAGAAGCAGAAAACGCTAAAGGCGTTGCAGCAGCTAAAGCAGAAGTTGAAGCTGAACGTAAAGCGGCGGCAAAAGCAGAAGCAGCAGCTAAAGCTAAGCAAGCTGCGATTGAAAAATCTAAAAACATTGAAAAAGCACCAGAAAAAGTTGCTGAAAGCGAAGAAGCTAAAAAACTTCGTTTGATCCAAGAAAAAGAACTTGCGGCTAAAGTTGAAGCAGAAGCAGCAGCAGCGGCAGAAGCAGCTAAAAAACTAGCAGAAGAAAACGAAGTTCGTTGGAAAGAGCAAGAAGCTGAACGTAAAGCGAAAGAAAAAGAAGTAGTTCATGTAACTTCTTCAAAATACGCACAAGAAGCTGAAGATAAAGTTGATGCTGCAGATGAAGGCGCTGGCCGTCGTCGTAAGAAAAAACCTAATGATAAAACAGCTGCCCGCGGCGGTCGTAATCCTAAAGGTCGTAAGCAAACGTTATCAGCACCACAAAGTTTAAAACATGGTTTTACTAAACCTGTTGAAACTAAAGTACAAGATATTCGTATCGGCGAAACTATTTCAGTTGCAGAACTAGCGAATAAAATGGCTAAGAAAGGCGCTGAAGTAGTTAAAGCAATGTTCAAGTTGGGCGCTATGGCGACCATCAACCAAGTTATTGACCAAGAAACTGCAGCGCTTGTTGCTGAAGAAATGGGCTTTGAAGTAGTACTTGTGAAAGAGAATGCTTTAGAAGAAGCTGTACTTGCTGATCGCAGTCATACTGGTGAAGAAATTACACGTGCACCAGTTGTTACTATTATGGGTCACGTAGATCACGGTAAAACGTCATTACTTGATCACATTCGTGAAGCGAAAGTAGCAGCAGGTGAAGCTGGCGGTATTACTCAACATATTGGTGCTTACCATGTAGAAACTGGTCACGGTATGATCACTTTCTTAGATACTCCGGGACATGCTGCCTTTACAGCAATGCGTTCTCGTGGTGCTAAAGCAACAGATATTGTAATTATTGTTGTTGCTGCTGATGATGGTGTTATGCCACAAACAGTTGAAGCGATTCAACATGCGCAAGCATCTGAAGCGCCAATTATTATTGCAGTAAACAAAATGGATAAAGAAGGCGCAGATCCTGATCGTGTTAAAAGTGAATTATCACAACACGGTGTGCTTTCAGAAGAGTGGGGTGGAGACGTTCAATTCTGTCATGTATCTGCTAAAACTGGTTTAGGTATTGATGAACTACTTGATGCTATTTTACTACAATCTGAAGTATTAGAATTAACGGCTGTTGTTGATAAAATGGCAAGTGGTGTTGTGGTTGAATCTAAACTAGATAAAGGTCGTGGTCCAGTTGCTACAATTCTTGTACAAGAAGGTACATTAAACCAAGGTGATATCGTGCTTTGTGGTTTAGAGTATGGTCGTGTACGTGCTATGCGTGATGAAAATGGTAAAGATATTAAATCTGCCGGTCCATCTATTCCTGTAGAAATTATTGGTTTAAGTGGTGTTCCAGTTTCGGGTGATGAAGCAACTGTTGTAAAAGATGAGAAAAAAGCACGTGAAGTTGCTCTATTCCGTCAAGGTAAGTTCCGCGATGTGAAACTTGCTCGTCAACAAAAAGCTAAACTTGAAAATATGTTTGCAAGTATGGCTGATGGTGAAATTTCAGAAGTAAATGTTGTTATCAAGTCTGATGTTCAAGGTTCACTTGAAGCAATTACTGATTCATTACTTAACTTATCTACTGAAGAAGTTAAAGTAAGAATAATTGGCTCAGGTGTTGGTGCTATCACTGAAACAGATGCTACTTTAGCTGCTGCGTCTAACGCGATTGTAGTTGGTTTTAACGTTCGTGCTGATGCTTCAGCGCGTAAAGTTATTGATTCAGAAAATATTGATTTACGTTACTACAGTGTTATCTATGCATTAATTGAAGAAGTTAAAGCGGCAATGAGCGGTATGCTAGCGCCAGAATTCAAGCAAGAGATCATTGGTTTAGCCCAAGTTCGTGATGTGTTTAAATCACCAAAAATTGGTGCTATTGCTGGTTGTATGGTTACTGAAGGTCTTATTAAACGTAGCGCACCAATTCGTGTATTACGTGATAACGTGGTTATTTACGAAGGTGAACTTGAATCATTACGTCGCTTTAAAGACGATGTTCAAGAAGTTCGTAACGGTACTGAGTGTGGTATCGGTGTTAAGAACTACAACGACGTGCGAGTTGGCGATCAAATAGAAGTTTTCGAAACAGTCGAAATCAAGCGCTCGCTGTAACTTTATATTATTGCTAATTTTGCCGATAGCGGCATCGGTAGTACTCATTGACATTCGTCAATTCCGTGCTTCCTCTTTGCTCTCGACAAAATTAACTTCAATCTAAAGCAACAGAAAGTTAATAGTAAATGTTAAAAGGGGCTTATGCCCCTTTTGTGTTGATTACTTATTTATTATTGAAAGTTATTTTTAAAAGTTAATAACTTCAAAGGAGTATACGATGGCTAGAGAATACGCCCGTACTGACCGTGTAGGTCAGCAAATCCAAAAAGAAATCGCGACTATTTTAATGCGCGAAATTAAAGATCCACGTTTAAGTATGACAACAGTTTCTGCTGTTGAAGTAACTCGTGATTTAGCTTACGCAAAAATTTTTGTTACTTTTTTTAACGACGATGCAGAAGAAATTAAAGCATCACTAGATGTATTAGCAGAAGCTGAAGGTTATATTCGCTCGTTATTGGGTAAACGTTTACGTGCGCGTATTATGCCGCATTTACGTTTTGTTTATGACAGCTCGATGAGTGAAGGTGTTCGCATGAGTGCCCTGGTTGCACAAGCAGTTGCAAGTGATAAGCATGCTGACGAAGCTGAAAATATTTCAGACAATGATGAAGATAACGATTCAGGCATTGAAAGTTCTGGTAGCGAGCAGGATAAATAAGGCATGGCAAAAAAAAGAAAAGGTCGTGCAGTTAACGGTGTCTTACTTTTAGATAAACCGCATGGATTATCGTCTAATCATGCATTGCAAACGGTTAAGCGAATTTATTTTGCACAAAAAGCCGGACATACCGGTGCTTTAGATCCTCTTGCAACGGGTATGTTGCCAATCTGTTTAGGTGAGGGAACTAAATTTTCTCAATATTTACTTGATACCGATAAAACCTATCAAGTAACCGCAAAGCTTGGAGTTCGTACTACTACCAGTGATGCTGGTGGTGAAGTGGTTAGCGAAAAAGATGTTAGTGTAAGTGATCAGCAATTGGCTACCGCACTAGATAGCTTTCGCGGCACTACTCAACAAGTTCCTTCAATGTACTCAGCGCTTAAATATAAAGGTCAACCTTTGTATAAATATGCAAGAGAGGGGATTGAAGTTCCACGTGAAGCGCGTGATATCACAGTGTTTAATCTTGAATTATTACGTTTTGAAGGTGATGAAGTTGAGTTAAGTATTCATGTATCGAAAGGGACTTACATTCGCACCATTGTTGATGACTTAGGTGAGTTACTCGGTTGTGGAGCACATGTGGCACACCTTAGACGTTCTGCAGTGGGTAATTACCCTATTGCTAAAATGGTTACTTTAGCTGAGCTTGAAGCATTACTTGAAAAAGCAATTGCTGATGAGGTAACCCCTTCAGAAGTACTTGATCCATTATTACTGCCGATGAATAGTGCAGTCGATGGTATGCATTGCGTATATGTTGATGATATGTCGGCTAACTTTTTACGTCATGGAAATCCAGTACAAGCTTATAACGCACCAAGTGATGGCAGTGTACAAGTATATATTGGTGATGACGAAAATGATCCGGATGCAGAGTTTATTGGTGTTGGATTCATTGATGATAATGGTTTAGTAGCCCCTAAACGCATTGTTGTTTTATAGAACTATTGTTAAAACAGCTCTATAAATTGTTTGTTAAGCACTTATCTTTTTCTGATGCTTTATCGTTTAATTGGCACTGCCAAAGTTAGTTTTACTTTGGCTTTGATATTAAATAACCTGAAAACTATATTTATTACTTAATTTTTATGTATTTATAAAGTTTATTAGTCAGTATTTAGGCTAAATAAAATGGTTACGCATAAGAATGATATTAGTAATGACTAATTACTTGCTTTTTAGTCATTGGCTGATAGAATACGCGCTCTTCGTCATCAAGGCTGAATTAGTGTTTGGCTTGATGATTATTTAATGCTCTTATTTCAATAGCTAGTTAACTGATATGTTAATTAATGTAGAGTTGAGAGTTATAACACACTAAGGATACATTATGTCTTTAAATGCTACAGAAAAAGCTGCAATCGTTGCAGAGTACGCTCAATCAGAAGGTGATACTGGTTCTCCAGAAGTTCAAGTTGCTTTGTTAACTACACAAATCAACCACTTACAAGGTCACTTTAAAGCACACATTCATGATCACCATTCACGTCGTGGTTTATTACGTATGGTTGCTCAACGTCGTAAGTTACTTGATTACCTTAAAGGTAAGAATGTTGACCGTTACGGTGCGTTAATTGCTAAATTAGGTTTACGTCGTTAATAGCAGATTTTGCTAAAAACTGATATAAACAACTAAAAAAGGAGCCAATTGGCTCCTTTTTTGTTTTTATTTTAAACATGATTACAAATTTATACCCAATAAAGCCTGCTTTCATTCAATAATTGCCTTTTCGCTCTAGCATTCAGTCTTTTACTTAGTATAATAACCGAGAAAATTTTTAACCTTAAATTCGTTAGCATTTAATTGATGATAATTAGTTACTGTTAAACTTTTAAAGTAAATTTTCAAAATAAACCAATCCAAACTGTATAATTTTTTGTTCGACTTGGCTGACATTCAACATAGTTGTTGCTCAAGCTACAGTGAATAAATAATTGTACAGATTGGTGAAATATTAATAATAATTATTTAAGCGATGTAAGCTTATTTAAAAAGGAAAAGAATTAAATGTTAAATCCAATAACTAAAAAATTTCAACTTGGTAAACATACCATTACTCTAGAAACAGGTGCAATTGCACGTCAAGCATCAGCTGCTGTAATGGCAAGCATGGACGACACTTGTGTACTTGTTTCTGTTGTAGGTAAAAAAGATGCGAAAGAAGGTCAAGACTTCTTCCCATTAACAGTTAACTATCAAGAGCGTGCATACGCTGCTGGTAAAATTCCAGGTAGTTTCTTTAAACGTGAAGGTCGTCCTTCAGAAGAAGAAACGCTTATCGCACGTTTAATTGACCGTCCAATTCGTCCATTATTCCCAGAAGGGTTTACTAACGAAGTTCAAGTTATCATTACAGTTGTTTCAGTTAACCCTGAAATTGCACCAGACATCATCTCTTTAATTGGTACTTCTGCAGCACTTGCTGTTTCTGGTTTACCATTTAGCGGCCCAGTTGGTGCAGCACGTGTTGGTTATACTGATGGTCAATATATTCTTAACCCACTTCAATCTGAATTACCAACAAGTCAATTAGACTTAGTTGTTTCAGGTACTGATTCAGCAGTATTAATGGTTGAATCTGAAGCTGACGTTTTATCTGAAGAAGTTATGCTTGGTGCTGTTGTTTATGGTCATGAACAAATGCAAACCATCATTTCAGCTATTAAAGAGTTTAAAACTGAAGTTAACACGCCTGAGTGGGAATGGACTGCACCAGTTAAAAACTCTGCATTAGCGGCTAAAATTGCTGAGTTAAGTGAAGCACAAGTAAATGAAGCTTACCAAATTACTGAAAAAGCTGTACGTTATGAAAAAGTTGCTGAAATCCGTAATGCAGTTGTTGAAGCGTTACTCGCACAAGATGCTGAACTTAATGTGCAAGAAGCAAAAGATTTATTCCACGATTTAGAAAAAACAGTTGTACGTGGTCGTATTACAGACGGCCACCCTCGTATCGATGGTCGTGATCCTGAATCAATTCGTGGTTTAGACGTGATGACAGGTGTATTACCAAGAACTCATGGTTCAGCAGTATTTACACGTGGTGAAACACAAGCATTAGTTACTGCTACTTTAGGTACACAACGTGATGCACAACGTCTTGACACATTAATGGGTGATAAAACTGACCCATTCATGCTTCATTACAACTTCCCTCCATACTGTGTTGGTGAAACTGGTTTTGTAGGCAGCCCTAAGCGTCGTGAAATCGGCCATGGTCGTCTAGCTAAACGCGGTATGTTAGCTGTTATGCCTACTATTGAAGAATTCCCGTACGCGGTACGTGTTGTTTCTGAAATCACAGAATCAAATGGTTCATCTTCAATGGCATCAGTTTGTGGTACTTCATTAGCACTAATGGATGCTGGTGTTCCAATTAAAGCATCTGTAGCTGGTATCGCGATGGGTCTTGTTAAAGAAGGCGAAAAATTCGTTGTTCTTTCAGATATCTTAGGTGATGAAGATCACTTAGGTGACATGGACTTTAAAGTAGCTGGTACTACTGGTGGTATTACTGCACTTCAAATGGACATCAAAATTGAAGGTATCACCCAAGAAATCATGCAAATTGCTTTAAACCAAGCAAAAGCAGCGCGTACTCACATTTTATCTGTTATGGATGAAGCTATCGGTGGTCACAGAACTGAAATTTCTGAATTTGCGCCGCGTATTCATACAATGAAAGTTAGCCAAGATAAAATCCGTGACATCATTGGTAAAGGTGGTGCAACTATCCGCCAACTTACTGAAGAAACGGGTACTACAATTGAAATCGAAGATGACGGTACAGTTAAAATTGCTGCTACTTCTGGTGAGCAAGCTGAAGATGCTATTAATCGTATTAAAGCATTAACCGCAGAAATTGAAGTAGGTACGCTATACACAGGTACTGTTGTACGTATTGTTGACTTTGGTGCGTTTGTAAATGTACTTCCAGGTAAAGATGGTTTAGTACATATTTCACAAATCTCTGATGAGCGCGTTAATAACGTAAGTGAAGTACTAACTGAAGGCCAAGAAGTTAAAGTTAAAGTATTAGAGGTTGACCGTCAAGGCCGTGTACGTTTGAGTATTAAAGAAGCAATGGAAAAGCCAGCTACAGAAGAAGCAGCCGCTGAGTAATTGCCTACCAGTGATAATGTAAAAAAACTTTTACAATTCATGTGTTAAAAAGGAGCCTACTGGCTCCTTTTTTGTTTATAATAAAGGTACTTTTATTGTTCGCTATTTATTTACAAGGCGCGTTTGTGCATTCTTTTATCAAAATATCTCTGCTTAGCTGCTTGCTATCTAGCCTTTTAATCGCACAAGGCTGTACTGCGATTAGCTCTTCCTTACACAGTTCAAACGACACAAATGATACAAGTACTATTTTAATTGATAACTTGGTTATAGCAGAGCCATTAGCGGTGAATTTCAAAAGTGAAATTGCTATTGCTCGTTTAACAGAAGTACTAAATTTAGCGCAAATTAGCGATGAACAAAAAGCGCAATTATTTTACGACCGAGGGGTTTTATACGATAGCGTAGGATTACGTGCTTTAGCCCGCTTTGATTTTTCACATGCGCTAAAATTAAATCCAACGTTAATTGACGCCTATAATTTTTTAGGTATTCATTTTACCCAATTACAGGAGTTTTCACAGGCTTACGAAAATTTTGATTCGGCATTAGAATTATCACCAGAGCATGAATATGCATACTTAAATCGCGGTATCGCTTTATATTATGGCTCTCGTCCTGAGCTTGCGGCAATAGATTTTCAAGCCTTCCATGAAAAACAGCAAGATGATCCTTATCGTGTATTATGGCTATACTTAACAGAGTTTAATATTGATGCGACCATGGCACAATCTTCATTAAAGCAAAGAGCTGAATTAGTAGATGATAGAGTATGGGCGAAACAAGTCATTAATCTTTATCTCGGCAATATATCGCAAGTTGAATTTTTAAAAAGCTTAACCATGAATGTCCATTCGAATAAAGAACTAACCGAGCGGTTATGCGAAGCTTACTTTTATTTAGGAAAATATAATCAAACACTCGGTAATAATGCAAGTGCGGCTAATTACTTCAAGCTTGCTTTAAGCACCAATGTTTATGAATTTGTCGAACATAGGTATTCAAAACTTGAATTAGACTTAATGAGAACAGAACAAGCTGAAGCACTTGAACCTGAGCCTGAACTTGAAGTAGAACAAGAGCAGTAATTTACAACTCGACAGATGAGCTAATTGTAACTTTGCATATTAAACACTTTACTATTTTATTCATAATGATGAGCTCGATGATGTTTTTATCATCGAGCTCATTTTTTTTATCGGCGTATTTAACGAAAAAAATTATCGCCCATGAATTTAGTGCTAAGCAGTTTGCTTATGCATTAAAAAGCAATAATTTAGCGGCGTTAACACTTGCTGAGCGTTCAGCAGAAGTAGGCGGGGAAGATTGGCTTTTTTTTAATAGAAAATTAGCTAAAACTCAGAAAAAAGCCGCACTTACACTTGCCAATTGGTATATTAAAAGAGTAAATGAAACTGATATGCTTGATGCCGATCTCGCAATTATGTGGTTTAAACAAGCGATCCGCTTAGGTTCAACTTCTGCAGTTATAGCCCTGAGCCAGTTATATTTTGAACAAGGTAAAGTAGATAAAGCAGAAATAACTCTTAACCTTTTAGCTAATCACTCAAACTTAAATAAACTCAATACTCATATTGTAGAAAAGGCACTATTGTTGCGTCTTAAAATGGCTATTTATGTAGGTGACACAACACAAGTCAAAAGGTTATTAACTCATGAATTTCCAAGTAAGACCAATAATATCAAATTAAAGGAGTTATTAATTGATATTGAAAAATATGGGATCGTTAATGTAGACGTTACGAAAAAAAAACGTAAATCTAATGAACACTTAAATTCACTTTTGTTACAGCCTGCTAGTTGTGAGTCAAGTTTACAGCTTTTTGCAACTAATCTTAAACACTTACATCACCTTGAAAATTTGATTAAAGATTTTAAAAAAAATCAACCCCTTTCTGCCTATATATGTATTAATCCACCTTCGTATATCAGCAAACAATTGCTTGATTGCGCCGCGAAGCCAGAGCGAGCGATATCCTGTGATGAAGCTCTTTGGCAGAATATTGCTAAGCAGGTAGAAGCTAAACATATTGGTTTATTACTTGAAAGCGGCGGCGCTAATGTACATTTAGGAATTGTGTATTTAGATGCTAAAGATAATGTTGATGTGTTTAATCATGAATTAAGTCATTTACTTGGCTTTATTGATGAGTATCCGTTAACTGCAAATCATCAGATATGTGAAAGTGTACAAAACAATAATTTCGCCCATAATATCGCGGTATTAAATAGTTTTTATCAGGGGAGTCGACAAAAAGTAAGAGAGCAGGTGTTAAAGAATATCCCTTGGGCTAGTCATATTGATGAAGATACACCCATTTTACAAAGAATCTCGGGTGATGAAAATGATGTTAATAGATGGCGATTAGGTACACCATTAAGCCATCAAGATAAGTTTGGTATTTATCTAGCAGAAACTTGCCAAAATTCGAGGCAATCTGAAATTGCCAGAATCAACACGGATAGCGCTTTTTCAGCATATAAACCTGTCAGTATAACGACTCAGTTAAGGTACTTTAATGAAGACTTTCCACAACAATATTTAACGCTATTGGCAACGAATGATAAACAATATTTAATGCCTAGCTTTCATTATAATATCGCGTTGGCTTTATACCAAAAAGGTCAGATCAGCGAGGCAAAATATTGGCTTGAAAAATCATCGCAATGGGAAACTGATCCATTAAAAAAGAAAATTATATTAAACGGTGCTTTTTAGTCATTTAGCCTAATTAAAGTAGACCAATAAAATCGCTGTTGTGAAAGTCAGCATAGCTTTATTTAAGTTTTTTTAATGGTACTAAGTTTATTACTTATTGTGGCTTTATTAAAAGCGTAACGATTAAAGGGTAATATTTTAATACCTATTTGGGGCATATAAAACGTATTATTTTTAAGTAAAAGCTGATTTATACTTACTGTTTTTATACAACATTTTTAGTTAGCGTATGTTTAGTTGGATTATTCAGAGGTAACTTATCATCTTGTCCTAAGGTAGGCGTGGTTATGTCTTTTGGGTCAATGTTTTTTTTCGCCTTGGTGATTGGCCAATGACTAAAGTTGTTGATGAATTCTCGTTTTTGAGCGGCGATTTCACACTTAAGTTTTAAATTGTGTGGTAACTCAATTTGCAACTCTTGCTCAGGCTCGGCCTTTACATGATCAGTTTTTAAATGCTCCACCTTTAAATGATCAACCTTTAAGTAATGAGCAGCTAACGATGTTTTTGAATAAAGTAAATTGATAAAACTTATTTTTAATTGGTATAAATAGGACAACAAACGCATATTCAATACCTTTTGTTAAGGGGCACTTATTAGTTATAGCCTACATTTTACTCTTTATCCCCTAGGTTATGGCCTAACTAGTTTACTCACAAAAGGTGAAAGTGTTTACATTTTATTAAGTAGTTAAATTACTAAGAAAAAATAAGTTATAATCATTTTAATTATTTTATAAAATTTTTAGTTGTTTAACTTTATTATGACATTTTTTGATCCTCAGCTTTTTCGTCAACAATTTCCATTACTCGTAGACAATGACAAATCTAACTTTGAAAAAAGTGATTCAAACACTGGTTTAATATATTTTGATAATGCAGCAACTACACAAAAGCCTAAACAAGTTATCGATAGCCAACAAGGTTATTATCAAGAGCTTAATGCTAATGTACATAGAGCATCTCATCAACTCAGTACTAAAGCGACAATCGCATTTGAAAATGCAAGAGCGTTAACTCAAAAATTTATCAATGCCCAACATATTAATCAAATAATATGGAGTAAAGGGGCAACTGAAAGTATTAATATCATTACGCACAGTTTAGCGAGAAACACCCTTAAGCAAGGCGATGAAATAGTACTTTGTGTTAGTGAACATCACGCTAATATTGTTCCTTGGCAAATAGTTGCTGAGCAGACCGGTGCGATAATTAAAGTATTACCGATAAATGCTCTGGGTTACCTCGATGTTAATCAGCTAGATAAGGTTATTACTGAAAAAACTAAGTTTGTTGCTTGTGCTCATATATCAAACGTCATAGGTAAAATAAATCCGATCTCTTTGATTATTGAAAAAGCAAAGTCAGTTGGCGCAATTAGCGTGATTGATGGTGCTCAAGCAGTTGCGCATGTGAACATTGATGTTCAAGCACTTGATTGTGATTTTTACGTGTTTTCAGCGCATAAAATGTATGGGCCGACGGGGGTTGGCGTACTGTATGGAAAGCAAGCACTGTTGGAAAGTATGTCACCTTATCAAGGTGGCGGTGAAATGATCAAAACAGTTAGTTTCATAAACGGTGTCACGTATAACACATTGCCTTTTAAACTCGAAGCGGGCACACCTAATATTGCCGGAGTAGTTACTTTTGCGGAGAGTATTAAATTTTTAAGTCCGTTATTGACTAGTGTAGATAATAACTATGCCTTGTACGAAAAATCACTAATTGACTATTGTTATCAAGCATTATCAAAAATACCACAAGTTACTTTTATTGTTGAAGGGGCTCCAGATATTCCCGTTTTTGCGTTTACTGTTGTTGGACATCATAACCAAGACTTAGCTATAGCCCTAGACGCCCATGGTATTGCTATACGCTCAGGTCATCATTGCGCAATGCCGTTAATGGAGACTTTAAGTCTTAGGGGTTGTTTACGAGTATCTTTAGCGGCTTATAATACAAGGGCTGAAGTCGATTATTTTATTGATTGTCTCCAATCACTCATCAATGATAATCACACCATGGATAATAACATTGAAAATAACATCGTTTTATTAGCCGATGAACCGTCAACAGATACATCTGCGATGGATAATATAATTACATTGTTTTCAAAAATTAAAGGCTGGGACGGACGTCATCGCGAAATTATGCTATTGGGTAAGGTACTACCGCGTTTAGATAAAGATTTACGTGACGAAACTACACTTATTACTGGGTGTGAGAGTCTCGCTTGGTTAGCGGTTAATGTTTCCGATACGGGGAGATATACTTTTACAGCAGACAGTGATGCAAAAATAATTCGTGGTTTGCTTGTTATTGTATTAGCCGCTTTTAATGATAAAACGGCGTGCGAAATACAAGCAATAAATATTAATCACTACTTTGATAAATTAGGTTTAATGCAACATTTAAGCCCATCAAGAGGTAATGGTTTATTGGCTATTGTCGAAAAAGTGAAGTGTTTAGCGCAATAATTACACTAAATACATTTATAATGGTGATAGTAAGTATTAATGTTATTAATTATTTTTGATACTTTTTTAATAGCTTATCAATAGCTCTAGCAACAGCAAAAAAAGCAAATGTTGCGGTTACATGCGTTGTTGCGCCAAACCCACTGTGACAATCTAATCGAGTAGAGCTTCCTTCTGAGTTATTAGCATCGGGTTTAGCTAAACACACTTCCCCCTCATTATCATCTGCGGGGTAACGAAGTTGCTCAGTAGAAAATACTGCATCAACAGAAAATTTACGTTTATTAGCTTTAGCTATATCTGCTCGTGGAAAGTTAAATTCACGGCGTAATTGGTTTTTTACCTTAGCGAGTAGGGGATCTTGATAGGTTTTACTTAAATCAGTAATTGCAATTTGACTTGGATCAACCTGACCTCCCGCTCCACCAATAGTGATTATGGGTAGTTTATTACGTTTGCAAAATGCAATAATACGAGTTTTTATATCAACAGAGTCAATGGCATCAATAACATAATCAAATACTTGATTAGCTGTTGGATTAAGTAGTTCGGCTAAATTATCTACGGTAACAAAATCTTCTATAACCGTAACTTGGCAATCAGGGTTTATTTGCTTAATTCGACCTGACATCACTTCAACTTTACTCATACCTACCGTTTCCGTTAATGCATGGATTTGACGGTTAATATTAGTAGTACAGATATCATCTAAATCAATCAGAGTAATATTACCTATTCCATTACGTGCAAGTGCTTCTGCAACCCATGAACCAACACCACCGATACCAATAACACAAAAATTAGATTGCTGTAGTACATTTGCGCCGTGCGCACCATATAAACGGCTAATACCACCGAAACGTAAAGAATAATCAGACATAATTAATTTTAGGTGACTTATAAAGAGGAAGAAAAAGGCGGCTATTATAACGACTAGTTCTAGCAAAAGAAATAATCATCGTTTGTCAAAATATACCCGTAAAGAACTAAGGCGGCTCGTAAACTCAGGTTATTTAATAAAAACAGGTATAAATTTTGACAATAAAGGTCCAAAAAACATTTCTTTTGTGAATAACAAGTATCAGGTTGGTGTATGAAAATTAGCGTGTGAAAATGACTATTTAGTGTGAAAAACAGTCTATTCTAAGCTATAAAAAGGTGAAGTAAATCGACAATGTTATTAGAAAAAAGCGGAGTTATTATCATTTTATAAGCTTATTACTATAGCTATAAAATAGCTTTTTAATGTAATTAATCCCCATATTTGATGAAAAACAAACAACAAAAAAGGCAGCCTAAGCTGCCTTTATTATCTATTAACGTACATTATTTCGTACATCAAAATAACATATTATTGCTATTTTTTGTTCAGTGGAACGAATTCACGGTTAATTTCGCCAGTGTATTTTTGACGAGGACGACCAATTTTTTGTCCTGGTTGAGTTAACATCTCATCCCAATGTGAAATCCAACCAACAGTTCTAGACATCGCGAAGATAACTGTGAACATGCTTGATGGAATACCAATTGCTTTAAGAATGATACCTGAATAGAAATCTACGTTAGGGTATAACTTACGTTCAACAAAGTAAGAGTCTTCTAAAGCAACCTTTTCAAGCGCCATAGCAACGTCTAATAATGGATCGTTAATACCTAATTCAGCAAGTACTTCATGACATGTTTCACGCATTACTGTAGCGCGTGGGTCAAAGTTTTTATAAACACGATGACCAAAGCCCATTAGACGGAATGGGTCATTTTTATCTTTTGCTTTAAGTACAAATTCATCTACACGAGAAATATCACCAATCTCTTCTAGCATAGTTAAACAAGCTTCATTCGCGCCGCCGTGAGCAGGGCCCCATAAAGAAGCAACACCAGCCGCAATACATGCGTAAGGGTTAGCGCCTGAAGAACCAGCTAAACGTACTGTAGAAGTAGAAGCATTTTGTTCGTGGTCTGCATGTAATGTAAAGATTCTGTCCATTGCGTTAGCAACAGTAGGGCTTACATTGTATTCTTCTGCAGGTACAGAGAACATCATATGTAAGAAGTTTTCTGCGTATGAAAGGTCATTACGTGGGTAAACAAATGGTTGACCAACACTATATTTATAAGCCATTGCAGCGATAGTAGGCATTTTAGCAATTAAGCGGTGTGCGCTACGTTTACGTTGCTCTGGGTCTGTAATATCTAGGTCACTGTGGTAAAACGATGACATTGCACCTACAACACCACATAACATAGCCATAGGGTGTGCATCAGGTAAGAAACCATGGAAGAAATGTACTAATTTCTCATGAACCATAGTGTGGTTCGTGATCACTGACTTGAATTCTGTGTATTGTTCTTCAGTTGGTGCTTCACCATTCAATAAGATATAACAAACTTCAAGGTAATCAGCTTCTTTAGCTAAGCTATCAATAGCATAACCACGGTGCTGTAAAATACCTTTGCCGCCATCAATGAATGTAATAGCCGACTCACATGAAGCTGTTGCTAAGAATCCAGGGTCATAGGTGAAATAGCCATGGCTACCTAAAGTTCTAATATCAATTACGTCAGTACCGGCAGTACCTTTTAGAATTGGAAATTCTCCAATTACTTTGCCATCGACACTTAAAGAGGCTTTTGATTCAGCCATAATATTTTTTTCCCTATCAAGTATAATTTATATGAACGTACTGATATTCACTCTATTGTTTAATTCCCAAATTAAACTGAGTGAATTATCAGCTGAACTAGTATAGCTAACTATATTTATAGTGAACTATTTTTAGTGGCTAATTATCAGTATTGTGATTTTTCTTGTTTGCTTAGGTTTTAAAACTGTAATCATTCTAACTCAAAAACAATTTAAAATGTAAGAGCAATTATACTAAAGTTTGTTACCACCTTAAAAGTAGTTCAAAAAACAAACAAAATGACGACATCTTAAATCTACGAGAAATTGTATTTATAGAGTAACGACTATATAATCCATTCGTCCTGTAATCTTTTATAACAGTTTACAGATTTAACTATATTTTTACATTTTAGTTTATAGTTTTAATCTTATTACAAAATCTAACTAGAATAGGCTTATAAAGTTGGTTAGACTGGTGTACGAGCTGGTACACATAATAAAACTTATGAAAGGTTACCGTTCACTTTCGGGAACTGTTTTATTTATTATATCTTTTCATTATATTGTTTTTAAAATTTCAATAAAATTTAAAGACGAGTAAATAAGGCTAGTTCATGAGTAACAATAATAATAGTTGAAGGCTTTCGAGCTCTTTAGGCCATAATTGTGAAAAAACAACGTCCTGTAAACCTAGATTTAACTACAATAAAAATGCATCCTGCAGCTAATGCTTCTATTTTACACCGTGTATCAGGTGTAATAATGGTTTTTGCCATTGGTATTTTATTGTTTACCCTTTCAACCTCTCTTTCTTCTGCTGAAGGATTTGCTCAAATTCAAGAATGCCTAAATGGTTTATTCTTTAAATTTATTATTTTTGGCTGTCTTTCTGCCTTAACGTTCCATTTACTAGCAGGTGTTCGTCACCTGCTTATGGACTTAGGTCATTTTGAAGAATTAGCTTCAGGTAATATAACAGCAAAATTAATCATGGTACTTTGGTTAGCAATATCAGCAGTTATAGGAGTATGGTTATGGTAAACATCGTCACATCAGCAGGCCGAAATGGCGTGCATGATTTCATTCTGTTAAGAGCTAGCGCTATTATTCTTGTGCTATATACTTTGTTGATTGCAAGTTTCTTCGTAGTTACACCTACAGTTACTTATGATGTTTGGCAAGGCTTCTTTGCATGTAATGTTATAAAGGTATCTACAGTAATCGCATTATTAGCGTTACTTGTGCACGCTAAAATAGGTGTATGGCAAGTATTATCTGATTATGTAAAACCAGCATTTTTACGCGGTTCATTACAAGTTATCTTTTCTGTTATCTTATTAGCCTACTTAGTGTTTGGCTTTTTAACTGTGTGGGGTGTATAAGTGAGCGTTCCAATTCGTGAATTTGACGCCATTGTAATTGGCGCAGGCGGCGCAGGTATGCGTGCTGCATTAGCAATTTCTGAATCAGGCAAATCATGTGCCTTGATTTCTAAAGTATTTCCAACACGTTCTCATACAGTATCTGCACAAGGTGGTATTACCGTAGCTTTAGGTAATGCGCATGAAGATCACTGGGAACAACATATGTATGATACGGTTAAGGGCTCTGATTATATCGGTGACCAAGATGCTATCGAGTACATGTGTAAAACAGGTCCAGAATCTGTAATCGAATTAGAGAAAATGGGTTTACCTTTTTCTCGTACTGAAGAGGGCAAAATTTATCAACGTCCTTTCGGTGGTCAATCTAAAAACTTTGGTGGTGAACAAGCCGCACGTACAGCAGCTGCAGCTGACCGAACAGGTCACGCGTTACTACATTGTTTATACCAACAGAACGTTAAAAACAAAACTAACGTTTTTTCTGAATGGTATGCATTAGACCTAGTTAAAAATTCAGACGGTGCTATTGTTGGTACAACAGCTATCTGCATTGAAACTGGTGAAATTGTTTACTTTAAAGCCCGTGCCACTGTATTAGCTACAGGTGGTGCAGGTCGTATATTTGCTTCTACTACTAACGCTCACATCAATACAGGTGATGGTGTTGGTATGTCGCTTCGTGCTGGCATTCAAATGCAAGACATGGAAATGTGGCAATTCCACCCAACCGGTATCGCTGGTGCGGGTGTATTAGTTACTGAAGGTTGTCGTGGTGAAGGTGGTTACCTTCTTAATAAAGACGGCGAACGTTTCATGGAGCGTTACGCGCCTAATGCTAAAGATTTAGCTGGTCGTGATGTTGTTGCACGTTCAATGATGACAGAAATTCGTGAAGGTCGTGGTTGTGATGGTCCTTGGGGTCCACACATTAAGCTTAAACTTGATCATTTAGGTCGTGAAACGTTAGAAAAACGTTTACCAGGTGTTTGTGATTTATCTAAAACATTCGCACACGTTGACCCTGCTGAAGAACCTATTCCAGTAATTCCTACCTGTCACTATCAAATGGGTGGTGTACCTTGTAACGTTAATGGTCAAGCTATTAATATTGCAGCAGATGGTACTGAAACTATTGTTGAAGGTTTATTTGCCGTTGGCGAGATTGCTTGTGTATCTGTACATGGTGCTAACCGCCTTGGTGGTAACTCATTACTTGATTTAGTGGTATTTGGTCGTGCTGCAGGTAACTTCTTAGGTACTTACTTAAATAATACAGAATTTGGTAAAGAAGCAACAGAATCTGAAATTGAAGCTGCACTTGCGCGTACTAAGCGTTGGGAAAATTCAACAGGTGGTGAAGACCCAGTTCAAATTCGTAAAGATTTACAAAAATGTATGCAACTTAACTTCTCGGTATTCCGTGAAGGTAAAGCTATGGCTGAAGGTATGCAAGAGCTAGAAGAAATTCGTGAACGCTTAAAGAATGCCTATTTAGATGATAAGTCTCCAGATTTTAACACTCAACGTATAGAATGTTTAGAGTTAGATAACTTAATGGAAACGGCTTTCTGTTCAGCAAAAGCAGCAAACTTCCGTACAGAATCTCGTGGTGCACATGCTCGTCAAGATTTCACAGAACGTGATGATGAAAATTGGTTATGTCATTCTATTTACACACCGGAGTCTCAAGATATGTCGAAACGTGATGTAAATATGAAACCCGTTCACCGTGAAGCTTTCCCACCGAAAGCTCGTGTATACTAAGGAGCATTGTAATGAAACAGTTATTTTCGATTTACCGTTATAACCCTGAAGTTGATAATGCGCCATACATGAAAGAGTATGAGCTAGAGATACCTGATGGCTCAGACCTAATGGTTCTTGATGCACTTATCTTATTAAAAGAGCAAGATTCAAGTTTGTCATTCCGTCGCTCATGTCGTGAAGGTGTTTGTGGCAGTGATGGTTTAAACATGAATGGCAAAAATGGTTTAGCATGTATTACGCCATTATCAGAATTGAAAGCTAAAAAAATCATTTTACGTCCATTACCTGGTTTACCGGTAGTACGTGATTTAATTATTGATATGACTCAATTTTATCAGCAATATGAGAAAATTAAGCCATACCTAATAAATGATGCACAGCCAGCGGCACGTGAAAACATTCAAACAATCGAAGAACGAGATAAGTTAGACGGTCTTTACGAATGTATTTTATGTGCATGTTGTTCAACATCATGTCCATCATTTTGGTGGAACCCAGATAAATTCATCGGTCCTGCAGGTTTGTTACACGCTTATCGTTTCTTAATCGATAGTCGTGATACTGCAACCGAAGAACGTTTAGATGGTTTACAGGACGCTTATAGTGTTTTCCGTTGTCACGGAATCATGAACTGTGTTGATGTTTGTCCAAAAGGATTAAACCCAACCAAAGCAATTGGTCACATTAAGTCAATGTTATTGACTAGAGCTGTTTAATTTTATTGACAGGGCACTGTTTATTATATAAATAGTGTCCTGCTATTATTTAGTTAAGCAATTTATGATTGCTCTTATCCCAACAAGGAACAGGCAATGCCAGAAGGTGCAATGAAGACTTGGTTAGAGTCTTCTCATTTTAGCGGTGGCAACACAGCTTATATTGAAGAATTATACGAATCGTATTTGGATAATGCCCACTCGGTTTCTGATGAGTGGCGTGAAATTTTCCAACAACTTCCTAAAGTTGAAGGTTCAGAGCTTGAGTATCGACATTCAGAAATTCGTGACGAATTTAGACAGCTTGCTAAGCAACCTGCTAAAACTGTTGTAATTTCAGGCGGTGGCGATGCAAAACAAGTTAAAGTACTTCAGCTTATTAACGCATTCCGTTTTCGTGGACATCAGAACGCTAATCTAGATCCGTTAGGGATTTGGCAGCGTGATAAAGTACGCGACTTACAACTTGCTCATCATGATTTATCAGAAAATGATTTTGATAAAGAATACAACGTTGGTTCTTTTGCTATTGGGCAAGAGTCAATGAAGTTAGGTGATTTATACAAAGCCTTAAGAAAAACATATTGTTCTTCTATTGGTGCTGAGTATATGCATATTACTGATACTGATGAAAAACGTTGGTTACAAAACCGTTTAGAGTCTGTTCAATCTAAAGCTGATTTCTCAGTTTCAGAAAAAGAAGAGATCTTAAAAGGTTTAATTGCTGCAGATGGTTTAGAACGTTACTTAGGGGCTAAGTTCCCAGGTGCTAAACGTTTCTCACTTGAAGGTGGTGATGCCTTAGTTCCTATGTTGAAAGAGCTTATTACGCGTGCTGGTACAAATGGCGCTAAAGAAGTTGTTATCGGCATGGCTCACCGTGGTCGCTTAAACGTTTTAGTTAACGTTATGGGTAAAAATCCATCAAAGTTATTTGATGAGTTCGGCGGTAAGCACGACGAAATAAAATCTTCTGGCGATGTTAAATATCACCAAGGTTACTCTTCAGATTTTGTGACCCCAGGTGGTAATGTTCATTTAGCCTTGGCGTTTAACCCATCGCATCTTGAAATTGTTAACCCTGTTGTTATCGGCTCTGTGCGTGCACGTTTAGACCGTCGTAACTGTAAACAAGGTGATTTAGTTTTACCTATTACTATTCACGGTGACTCAGCAATTGCTGGTCAAGGCGTTGTTCAAGAAACCTTTAACATGTCACAAGCGAATGCCTTCAAAGTAGGCGGTACTATTCGCATCGTGGTAAACAACCAGGTTGGTTTCACTACATCTAAGCAAGAAGATACACGCTCTGGCGAATACTGTACTGACATTGCTAAAATGGTTCAGGCACCAATTCTTCATGTAAATGGTGACGATCCAGAAGCGGTTATCTTAGCAACACAAATTGCCATAGATTACCGTAATGAATTCAAACGTGATGTTGTGATTGACTTAGTTTGTTACCGTCGCCACGGTCACAACGAAGCTGATGAGCCTAGTGCAACACAGCCGTTGATGTATAAAAAAGTTAGAAAACATCCAACACCACGTCAAATATACGCAGACCAATTAGCAAACGAAGGTTCAGTTACTGCAGTGAAAGCTGAAGAGTTAACTAACTATTACCGTAAGCTATTAGATGAAGGTCAATGTACTGTAGAACAATGGCGCCCAATGACTGCACACTCAGTTGACTGGACTCCTTACCTTGGTCATGAATGGAACGATGATTATGACAAAGAAATTTCAGTTGCAAAACTAAAAGAGCTTGCCGATAAAATTGTTACTATTCCAGAAGATCATAAAGTACATAGTCGTGTTAATAAAATTTATGATGATCGTAAAAAAATGGCATCAGGTGAGAAGCTACTTGATTGGGGTATGGCTGAAAACTTAGCATATGCTTCAATTGTAGATTCTGGCGAACGTGTTCGTATTACAGGCCAAGATTCTGGCCGTGGTACTTTCTTCCATCGTCATGCTGTATTGCATAACCAAAATGATGGCAGTAAATATTTACCGCTACAAAATATTCGTGAAGGGCAAGGTCCATTTGATGTACATGATTCTGTATTATCAGAAGTATCAGTACTTGCTTTTGAATATGGTTATACAACCGCAGAGCCTGCCGGTTTAACTATTTGGGAAGCACAATTTGGTGATTTTGCTAACTGTGCACAAGTAGTATTCGATCAATTCATTAGCTCTGGTGAGCAAAAATGGGGTCGTTTATGTGGTTTAACTATGTTGTTACCACACGGTTATGAAGGTCAAGGCCCTGAGCATTCATCTGCTCGACTTGAACGCTTCTTGCAACTTTGTGCAGATCACAATATGCAAGTTTGTGTACCTTCAACACCTGCGCAAGTATTTAACATGTTGCGTCGTCAAGTAGTACGTCCTATGCGTCGTCCGCTTGTTGTTATGTCGCCTAAATCATTATTACGTCACCCATTAGCGGTTTCTTCAATGGAAGAATTATCTACTGGTGTGTTCCATAATGTTATTGGTGAAGTAGATGATATCAAACCAGAAAACGTAGAACGCGTTGTTTTCTGTAGTGGTAAAGTTTATTACGAATTGTTAGAACAACGTCGTAAAGATGAACAAACTAACGTTGCAATTATTCGAATTGAACAATTGTATCCGTTCCCAGAAGATGAGCTAAAAGCCGAGTTGGAAAAATATCCAAACGTGCAGCAATTCGTATGGTGTCAGGAAGAACCGCAAAACCAAGGTGCTTGGTACTGTTCACAGCATCATTTTAGAGCGGCAATTCCAAAAGGTACTTACTTGACATATGCTGGCCGTAAGCCATCTGCAGCTCCTGCTGTAGGTTATATGTCTGTCCATGTTAAAGAGCAACATGCGCTAGTCAATGACGCGCTTAATGTTGAAAAAGACTAGTTTTTGTGAAAGGAATATAAAAAATGACAACCGAAATTAAGGTTCCAGTTTTACCTGAATCAGTAGCTGATGCTACTGTTGCCACTTGGCATGTACAAGTTGGCGATAAAGTTACACGTGATCAAGTATTAGTTGATATCGAAACAGACAAGGTAGTACTTGAAGTACCAGCTACGTCTGACGGTGTTATCACTTCAATCACTCAAGAAGAAGGCGCTACCGTACTTGGAAATCAAGTAATTGGTGTTTTCTCTGCAGGTGAAGCAGAATCTTCATCTGAAACGGAAGCTAAAGCAGAATCAAAAGATGCACCAGCAGCATCAACCGAATCTTCAGCTAAAGTAATCGATATTGTTGTTCCAGTTTTACCTGAATCAGTAGCCGATGCTACGGTAGCTACTTGGCATGTTGCTGAAGGCGACACGGTAACTATGGATCAAAACTTAGTTGATATCGAAACTGATAAAGTTGTATTAGAAGTTGTAGCGCAAGACAACGGCGTGATTGGCAAAATAATCCACGTTGAAGGTGATACTGTATTAGGCGCACAAAAAATTGGTGAGCTTAACGCAGGTGCTACAGCATCTGTTGCAGCAACTGCTGCACCAGTTCAAGATGCAGTAAGCTCTGATGAGATAGCAAGCCCATCAGTTCGTCGCTTAATGTCAGAAAAAGGTTTAACAGCTGCAGACGTTAGAGGCACTGGTAAAGGCGGTCGTATTTCTAAAGAAGACGTTGAAGCAGCAGCTAACAAACCAGCAGCAGCTCCGGCATCTGCACCTGCTCCAGCAGCTTCTCAAGAATTAGGTGAGCGTAGTCAAAAACGTGTACCTATGACACGTTTACGTAAAACAATTGCTACGCGTTTATTAGAAGCTAAAAACTCTACAGCAATGTTAACTACGTTTAACGAAGTTAACATGAAGCCAATCATGGATTTACGTGCTCAATATAAAGATTTATTTGAGAAAACACATGATACACGTTTAGGCTTTATGTCTTTCTACGTGAAAGCTGTAACTGAAGCCCTTAAACGTTACCCAGCAGTTAATGCTTCAATTGATGGTGATGACATTGTTTATCACAACTTCTTTGATATCTCTATTGCTGTTTCTACGCCACGTGGCTTAGTTACTCCAGTATTACGTGATTCAGATCAATTAAGTATGGCTGGCATTGAAAACGGTATTCGTGATTTAGCTATTAAAGGTCGTGACGGTAAATTGTCTATGGCTGATATGACTGGCGGTAACTTCACTATCACTAACGGTGGTGTATTTGGCTCGTTATTATCAACGCCAATCCTTAACTTGCCACAAGCGGCAATTTTAGGCATGCACAAAATACAAGACCGCCCAATGGCGGTAGATGGTAAAGTAGAAATTTTACCTATGATGTATTTAGCATTATCTTATGATCATCGTTTAATTGATGGTAAAGAATCTGTTGGTTTCTTAGTAACAATCAAAGAATTGTTAGAAGATCCTACGCGTCTTTTACTTGACGTTTAATTGCTTTTAAATATGTACTGAGCATGAGCTAAGTGCATATTTAACTCATGACAAACAGTAATCTTAAGGTTTAAAAACCTTACTTAAAAAGCCTCAATAAATCTTATTGAGGCTTTTTGTTTTCATAATGTACAAAAAAACATAAGCAGGGCAATAGTTATATGTATTGTGAATACCCGATATACTAAATACAAATATCTATAAAACCTACCGTAGGCATCTCTTATGTACTATACTGCATACGATTTTTTATTGGCAGCCTTGTACATCGAGTTATCGATTTGGTTGCTGTCACAATTTTCAGATAAATGGATAAAACACCATGAATTTGCATGAGTATCAAGCGAAACAATTATTCGCTGAATATGGTTTACCAGCATCACGAGGTTTCGCTTGCGATACACCTGATGAAGCTGCTGAAGCTGCCGATAAACTTGGCGGTAACGTATGGGTTGTTAAAACTCAAGTACACGCTGGTGGTCGCGGTAAAGCGGGCGGCGTTGCTGTTGTAAAAACTAAAGAAGAAATCAAAGCATTTGCTCAAAAATGGTTAGGTCAAAACTTAGTGACTTACCAAACAGATGAGAAAGGCCAACCGGTTTCTAAAATTTTAGTAGAAGACGCATGTGATATTGCTAACGAATTATACCTTGGCGCAGTTGTTGACCGTGGTTCTCGTAAAGTTGTATTCATGGCATCTACTGAAGGCGGTGTTGACATAGAAAAAATCGCTGAAGAAACTCCTGAATTAATTCATAAAGCTGAAATTGATCCATTAGTAGGCGCTCAAGCTTACCAAGGCCGTGAATTAGGTTTCAAATTAGGTTTAAACCCTACTCAAATGAAACAATTCGTTAAAATCTTTTTAGGTTTAGCGAAAATGTTCGAAGATTTCGATTTCGCATTATTAGAAATCAACCCACTAGTTATTACTGGCGAAGGCGATTTAATCTGTCTTGACGGTAAAATTGGTGTAGATGGTAACGCTTTATACCGTCAACCTAAAATCCGTGAAATGCACGATCCATCTCAAGAAGATGCACGTGAAGCTCATGCAGCAAGCTTCGAGCTTAACTACGTAGCCTTAGATGGTAATGTTGGTTGTATGGTTAACGGTGCCGGCCTAGCAATGGGTACAATGGATATCGTAAACTTACACGGCGGCAAGCCAGCTAACTTCCTAGATGTTGGTGGTGGCGCTACTAAAGAACGTGTTGCTGAAGCATTCAAAATCATCCTTTCAGACGACAACGTTTCTGCAGTATTAGTTAACATTTTCGGTGGTATTGTTCGTTGTGACATGATCGCTGAAGGTATTATCGCTGCTGTTAAAGAAGTAGGCGTTAAAGTTCCTGTTGTAGTACGTTTAGAAGGTACTAACGCAGAAGCTGGTCGCGCAGTATTAGCAAGCTCTGATGTGAACATCATCGCTGCTGAATCATTAACTGACGCAGCACAAAAAGTTGTTGCAGCTGCGGAGGGCAAATAATGTCTGTATTAATTAACAAAGATACTAAAGTAATCTGTCAAGGTTTCACTGGTGGTCAAGGTACTTTCCACTCAGAGCAAGCTATTGCATACGGTACGCAAATGGTTGGTGGTGTATCACCAGGCAAAGGCGGTCAAGAACACTTAGGTTTACCAGTATTCAACACAGTTCGTGAAGCTGTTGAAGCAACTGGCGCAACTGCTACAGTGATCTACGTACCAGCACCATTTTGTAAAGATGCTATCTTAGAAGCTATCGATGCAGGTATTGAACTTATCGTTACTATCACTGAAGGTATTCCAACTTTAGATATGGTTGACGTTAAAGTTAAGCTTGAACAGTCTGGCGCTCGTATGATTGGTCCTAACTGTCCAGGTGTTATTACTCCAGGCGAAACTAAAATTGGTATCATGCCAGGTCACATCCATTTACCAGGTAAAGTTGGTATTGTTTCACGCTCAGGTACGTTAACGTACGAAGCCGTAAAACAAACTACTGACGCTGGTTTCGGCCAATCTACTTGTGTAGGTATTGGTGGTGATCCAATCCCAGGTACTAACTTCATCGACGTTTTAGAAATGTTCCAAAACGATCCACAAACTGAAGCAATCGTAATGATTGGTGAAATTGGTGGTACTGCTGAAGAAGAAGCAGCTGAGTACATTAAAGCTAACGTTACTAAACCTGTAGTATCTTACATTGCTGGTGTTACTGCACCTGCTGGTAAGCGTATGGGTCACGCTGGTGCGATTATTGCCGGCGGTAAAGGTACAGCTGACGAGAAATTCGCAGCATTAGAAGCGGCTGGTGTTAAAACAGTTCGTTCTTTAGCGGATATCGGCAGCGCACTTAAAGAGAAAACAGGTTGGTAATCAGCTTTTGATTGCAAACTGTTGTTCTTAATAAAAACCCGCATTCTTTAATAGAGGATGCGGGTTTTTTATTAGCTTCGAAAATGTCGCCACCTCGACGCCAGATAGAAAAGTAAACGCCAAGCACTAATAAAGGTTCACTATACCCAAAGTAATATATTCATTTAGGTAATAGGTTTAGTACTTAAATTTGATTGTAGTGCTCTGCTGAGCAGGAAGCCGCAGGGGTTCCAAGGGGAGACGCGGCGGTACGTCGCGCCTTGGTGTGGTCGCCACTGCGACGCCAGACAGAAAAATAAACGCCAAGCATTAGTTAAACGTTTTCTACACATCCAAATTCATATATTCATTTAGGGATTTAATTTAAGCAGGCTTGAGGAACGCCTACCTAACAGTTAAAGAACTAACTTTAACTTTTGCGTTTATTTAATTTAATGATGGAAGTACATGTGAAAACGTCATTCCCGAAGTATCTTGTCGGGAATCCATTGTCTTTATAGTGAGTAATACCGTAAAAGATGATGAAAAATAAAACTGTCATAAAACCATAAAATTACTGTCTTTTATTATTCAATTATTTGTCACATTTATTTTGTAACTTGTTAATTAATCTAACTTACTTCAATTAACAATACGAGTGCCAACATGAAAGCTTTCAAATTAACCAGTTTAGCCTTAATTATTTCTGCAGCTTTAGTCGGTTGCGATAGTGACGATATAAAAGATGCGCTTGATATAGATAACGAGCCACTAGAATTAACCATTTTACATATGAACGATCACCATTCTCATATTGCGGCAGAAGACTTTGGTTTCGATGTGTCAGGTTTGTCATTAGCAACTAAAACTGAAGATGGTTCAAATATTGAAGAAGTCAACGTAACTTACGGTGGTTTTCCAATGATGGTTAGCTTGTTTGACAAGCTTGCTAGCGAAAACGCTAACGTATTAAAACTCCATTCAGGTGATGCAATTACTGGTACGCTTTACTATTCATTATTTAATGGTGAAGCAGATGCTGCAGTAATGAATGAAATTTGTTTCGATGCTTTTGCATTAGGTAACCATGAGTTTGATGATGGTGATTCAGGTCTAGCTAACTTTTTAGATGCATTAAATTCTACCGATTGTCATACGCCAACATTAGCTGCTAACGTAGTACCTGCAGCCGATTCAGCGATAGTTGAAGGCTACATTGAACCATATACTATTATCGAACGTGATGGTCAAAAAATTGGTATTATCGGTATCGACATTTCAAGTAAAACTAAAAATTCTTCAAGTCCAGATAAAGAAACACAGTTTTTAGATGAAACTACAACAGCGCAAACAAATATTGATTTGTTAAGAGCGCAGGGCATTAATAAAATAATTTTAATGACGCATTATCAATACGCCAATGACTTAAAACTAGCAGCAGCGTTAAATGGTGTTGATGTCATTGTTGGTGGTGATTCTCATACTTTATTAGGTGATAGCTCTTTTAGTGATTTAGGTTTTAACCCTGTTGCACAATATCCTACTCAAGTTGTTAATGCTGATAATGAACCTGTATGTGTCGTTCAAGCATGGGAATATGCACATATTATGGGTGAGCTAAATGTAAGTTTTGATAAGGACGGGGTGGTTACTCAGTGTTCAGGTCAACCATATATGCCTATTGCTGCTGATTTTGAATATGAATTTAGTGACAGTGAAGACAAAATGTTAACAGATGCTGATAAAGCTACAGTTACTGCTGCGTTAACTAATCATTCAGAAGTGGTTGTTACAACACCAGATACCGCAACAGCAAGTTTACTAAGTACCTTTGATGAACAAGTAGATGTACTTAAACAAACGGTTATTGGTTCAAGTGTTGATGATTTATGTTTAGATCGTTTTCCAGGTCAAGCACGCTCAAGCATTTGTGATAAGTCTGCAACCTATGAGCGCGGTAGTGATATTTCAAATATTGTTGCTAAAGCTTTTTTAATGGTTACGCCTACAGCTGATATTGCTATTCAAAATGGTGGTGGCGTTCGTGTTGATGTAGCAGCCCAAGATTATACTATTGCCGATGCTTTCACCTTATTACCTTTCTCAAATACGTTAGTAACACTTGAGTTAACAGGTCAACAAGTGATTGATGTATTAGAAGACGCTCTTGATGCTGGTCTTAATCCGGACGGCTCTACTGGTGCTTATCCTTACGCTTCAGGTTTACGTTTCGATGTAGATGCGTCACAAGATAAAGGTAGCCGCATTAGCAATGTAGAGGTTAACTCTCAAGTAGCATCTACTTGGAGTGATATCAACTTAACGGCGACTTACATCATCGCAACTAACGATTTCATTGCTTCAGGTCAAGATGGTTATGACACATTTGGAGTGGTTTACGATCAAGGTAAATTTGTTAATACTTATACTGAATATGCACAAGGTTTTATTGATTATGTTAATGCCTTAACAGCTAACAATGAAACACTGATGAAGTTACCTATTGCAGAGTACTCAACTAAATCGTACATAGACTCAGCGGGTTGTGATCACAGTACAGTAACAACTTGTGCAGACGATAGTAACTTATAGTTTATAAAGTCTCGATTTTGTCGAATACTTTTAAAACTTAGGTTGCCGTAAATCTGTTTAATATAAAAATGCCTTAACAATATTTGTTAAGGCATTTTCATTTTAAAAAAACGTCTTCTTAAACGTTTAATAAGAGATTATACGTTACCTATTTTTTGCACGCTCTGTGCAATCCACTGCTTCATTTGCAACTCATTTAAACCACCAGATATTCTATCTATTTCTTTTCCAGCATGAAAAAAGACTAAGGTAGGTAAACTACGAATATTCGCATCAGCAGAAACTTGTTGTACTTGCTCAGTATTTACCTTTGTAAAAAGCAAAGTAGGGGATGTTTGCGCAACTTTGTTAAATATAGGTGCCATATTCTGACAAGGTCCACACCAACTCGCCCAAAAGTCGACAATTACAGGTAAAGTGTTGCGCTTAATAAAAGGACTAAATGTATTAATTCCAAGCACTACAGGTGTTGAAGAGTAAACTGCTTGTTGGCATTTACCACATTTTCCTTTGTTATAATCTCTATCATCAGGAATACGATTTGTCGTAAAGCAGTTAGCACAGACTATGTTCATAATTTTCCATTATTTAAATCTTGAATTGAATAAGGAGTAGTTTGTTATTTTACCTTAATAGCATTTAACTGTTAATTGTTGTTTTTTAAATGGGTTAACCCTTTATATTGAAAGTTTCAATGATGCTGAAACAATATTATAAGTTTATTCATTGTCAAGTTGGTTTTTTGGCAAACCCTTATCTACAATTATTAATGTCGAGTTGATGTAATTTCATATTTGCATTAAATATGAAATAACTCTTTTAAATAACTAAAAAAACTAAACTACAGTGAGTAGATTAATTAGTTAAGGGCGAATATGGAATCATTACAAGTAAAAAATCATATGAATCACTACCCAGTAACCTTTACAGAGCAAATGTCGGTGGAGGAAGCATCACTACGTTTTATAAAAACTAAGCAAATAGGTGGGCCAGTTATTGATTCAAATTATAAATTATTAGGGTTCATTTCAGAGAGTGATGTTTTGAAAAAAATGTTGGATACCTTATACTTTAATGAAAATGTCGCCTTTATAAAAGACATAATGCGCAAAGATGTGTTATCGGTAAAACCTTACGATAGTATTATTGAGCTAGGACAAAGCATGTTGAACAATAAACCCAAAGTGTACCCTGTTATTGATGACTCAGGTAATCTGGTGGGTACTATTTGTCGTAATGAAGTATTGCAAGCTTGTTATCAATACGCCCAAACAAGGGGAATTATTGAGAAAGCGCAAGCGTCTTACTAATGTCAACATGCTCTCTAAAATAGGCTTTTATCGAGACTGTCATAAATATAGTGTAATGTGATAAGCCATCTTAAAGATGGTTTTTATCTTATTTACACACTGTAATTACACAACTTTACTGTTAAAATAACCCTTTAATATTCTATTTGGGTTTGTTTTTTCCGTGTCGACTGAATCTTCTGTTATCTCTATATCTCATCTACAAAGCCTTTTTGATCTACTTCCGCAAGCCAAAACCTGTGATGTTGGTCGATTCAAAAATCGCTTAATTTCACTCAAAAAAACGTTTAATCAAAATTCCTATAAAAATATAGCTAAAAACAAAGATGCCGATGATTCATTAGCTGAGCAAGAAACGTCTGAAATAGCATTGTCAGATAAGCAAATTAAATTGGTTGAGCAACTGCAGCAAGCGATTATCAAGTCGATTCAAGACAAGCAATTTAAACTCAATAACTTACCAAAAATCACATATCCTGAAGGCTTACCTATTTCTGATAACGCAGCTGAGATTGCTGAGGTTATTAAAGCTAATCAAGTGGTTATTATTGCAGGTGAAACAGGCTCAGGTAAAACTACACAAATACCTAAAATATGTCTTGAACTTGGCCGTGGTGTTGATGGTTTAATTGGCCACACACAACCCAGACGTATCGCTGCAAGAACTGTAGCTACCCGTATCGCTGAAGAACTAGGTACACAATTAGGAGATCAAGTTGGTTATAAAGTTCGCTTTAATGATCAAGTAAGTGATAAAAGTTATATCAAATTAATGACCGACGGTATTCTACTGGCGGAAATGCAAAAAGATAGGTTACTGCGAAAATACGACACTATCATTATTGATGAGGCTCATGAACGTAGTTTAAATATAGATTTTATTCTAGGTTATTTGAAGCAAATATTAATTAAACGACCTGATCTTAAATTAATTATCACCTCAGCAACTATTGATCCACAACGTTTTGCTAAACATTTTGCGAATGATAAAGGTGAATTAGCACCAATCATTGAAGTATCGGGAAGAACATTCCCCGTTGAAATGCGTTACCGCCCATTAAATAATCGCATAGATGAGGATGGCGAAGATCAGTCTCAGCAAGATGTTGATGTGATCAGCGGTATTTTAGATGCCGTTGATGAACTCAGTGATTGCGGACAAGGTGATATTCTTATTTTTCTTAATGGTGAACGAGAAATTCGTGATACTGCAGCCGCGTTAAACAAAGCTAATTTACGTCATACCCACATACTACCTTTGTATGCGCGCTTAACGGTTGCCGAGCAAAATCAAATATTTAAGCCGCACACGGGGCGAAATATTGTTTTAGCGACTAACGTTGCTGAAACAAGTTTAACAGTACCAGGGATTAAATACGTTATTGATCCAGGAACTGCGCGTATATCACGTTATAGCTACCGTACCAAAGTACAACGTTTACCTATTGAGCCTATTTCTCAGGCCAGTGCAAATCAACGTTCTGGGCGTTGTGGCCGTGTGTCAGAAGGTATTTGTATTCGGTTATATTCAGAAGATGATTACCTAAGCAGAGCTGAATTTACCGATCCTGAAATATTACGTACTAATTTAGCCACCGTTATATTGCAAATGCATGCCTTAGATTTAGGTGATATTGCTAACTTCCCGTTTGTAGAAGCGCCTGATAACCGTAATATTACCGACGGTATAAGATTACTAGAAGAAATAGCTGCGGTTGAAACTGCAACCGTAATTAAAGGTCGTAACGGTAATCGAGACAAGGTATCAAAAACAGCAACACAATTAACTAAGTCTGGTCGATTACTCGCTAAGTTTCCGATAGATCCGCGTTTAGCTAAAATGGTGATTAGCGCTATTGACTTTGGTTGCCTTGAACAAATTCTTATTATTGTCAGTGCGTTAAGTATTCAAGATCCGCGTGAACGACCACATGAAAAACAACAGCAAAGTGATGAAAAACATAATCGCTTTAGAGATAAACAATCAGATTTCATCAGTTTGTTAAATCTTTGGCAGTATATTAATGTTCAGAAAAAAGACTTAACACAAAATCAGTTTAGAAAATTATGTCAGCGTGAGTTTCTTTCTTATGTCCGTTTACGTGAATGGCAAGATATTTACACACAATTAAAAATGACGCTAAAAGAACAGAAAATTACGTTAACTTCGGTTAATTATCAGTTTAGTATGCCAAATGCTGCGTCTGATGCTAATCAGGGGAAAGCAGAAAATAACGCGAAAGAAAACGAACAAGACTCAACATTAATCCCTGTGCACCAAGCGCTACTTTCAGGTTTACTTAGTCATATTGGTCAACAAGATGAAAACCGTGAGTACAAAGGTGCGCGGGGAATGAAGTTCTTCATCTTCCCAGGATCAGCATTAGCGAAAAAATCACCTAAATGGTTAATGTCTGCAGAGCTTGTTGAAACCAGTCGTTTGTTTGCTCGCATGAATGCAAAAATAGATCCTCTGTGGTTAGAGCCACTTGCCGAGCATTTGGTTAAACGAAATTACAGTGAGCCGCATTGGGAGAAAAAACAAGGTGCAGTAATGGCCTTTGAACAAGTCACCTTATATGGCTTAAGTATTGTTACTAAACGTAAAGTTAATTTTCATACCATTGAGCCTATAACCTGTCGTGAACTATTCATTAGAGAAGCTTTGGTGAATGGCGACAGTACAATTAAAGAAAAGTTTTTAACTAAAAATCAGCAATTAGTTGAGAGCATTGAAGCCCTTGAGCAAAAAGCCCGTCGACGAGATTTTTTAATTGATGAGCAGCAGCTTGTTGATTTTTACAGCCAAAAGCTGCCTGAAACTATTGTTTGTCAGCGAAGCTTTTTAGCTTGGTGGAAAAAAGAAAAACACACTAACGGCCAGTTACTCGACTTTACTAAATCTTTTTTATTAAATGAGTCATCTGATGAACTAACTGTCGCTGATTACCCTGACTTTTGGCAACAAGATAGTATTACTTTACCCTTGAGTTACCACTTTAGCCCTGGCGATATTGACGATGGTATTAGCGTAATAGTTCCCATCGCTTTATTAAACCAAGTACAAGACCTAGGTTTTGATTGGTTAATTCCTGCATTACGTGAAGAGCTTGCAATCGCATTAATTAAAACGTTACCAAAAGCACAACGCCGTAACTTTGTACCGGCACCAAATTACGCGCAAGCGTGTCTTGCTGCTATGCCTTCAGAACAAGGTAGTTTACAAGACGCGTTAGCTAAACAGTTATTACGCATGACAGGTGTACGTTTACCTGAAGATGCTTGGCAAGATATTAGCTTGCCAATACATTTAACCATGAATTTTCAAGTAGTAGATGACAAAGGTAAATTACTAAAGCAGGGCAGAGATCTTAATTTACTTAAATCTGAATTACAGGGCAAAGTAAAAGCGACCATAAAACAAGTGGCTGAAAAGGGCATTGAGAAAGCTGAATTAACCCAGTGGAACTTTGGTGATTTACCTACAGGATATGAGAAGAAAGTAGCTAATATTACTATTAAAGCGTTTCCTGCATTAGTAGATCATAAAAACAGTGTTGCTATTGAGTTATTTGAGCAAGAGCAACATGCACAGGCCGCTATGTTGAAAGGGCTTAGTCGACTTATTCTATTAAATATTCCGACTCCGTTAAAATATTTACAAGAAAAACTCCCTAACAAAGCTAAACTTGGATTGTATTTTAATCCTTTTGGTTCAATTAATGACTTATTACAAGATTGTATTCAAGGCGCTTGTTTGTCACTGGTAACAGAATTCTCTAATCGATATAATAATAGCGAGTTACCGCGGGATGAAAAACAATTTAAACAATGTTGTGATTTTGTTCGTGCAGAAATTGCAGAATGCGTATTAACAGCTGCTATAAAAGTTGAGCGGGCGTTGAGTTTACGCCATGACGTAACCAAAAAAATGAAAGGCAGTGTGCCACTTAATGTTATTCAATCACATGGTGATATTAAACAACAATGTGAGCAATTAATATTTAAGGGTTTTGTTAGTGCCTCAGGATTAGATAAACTTGACGATATTATTCGTTATCTACAAGGTATGTTACGCCGTTTAGAAAAGCTGCCTATCGATCCGAATCAAGATAGGTTAAAGCTTATTGAAGTTACAAAAGTAAATGATACTTTTCAACAAATTATTGGCAAACAACGTAAAGATAAACCGATTGAAACTGAGTTACTAGATACCCGTTGGTTAATTGAAGAGTTGAGGGTTTCATTGTTTGCGCAAAATTTGGGAACGTCATCACCAATATCAGTGAAGCGTATTTTAAATCATTTAAAAGCTTTTGCTTAATTGCCCAATGTAAAATGAGCTGAGATGAGCGATATTTTTTAATACTGTTAGTTGACACATCTGACTTTGCTCCGTATAAATAATAAGATGATAAATAATCTACTTAGGTGGGCAAATGAAAGGATACGATGATAAACGCAATTTTTATCGCATGATGTTAAATAGTGAAGTAGCTGTTACCGTTATAGATGATGAAGTAAACACAACTATTACCGCGACTTGTCGTGATTTAAGTGCCACTGGTATGGCATTTGAAATTGATCATCCGTTATCAATTTCTACCCAAGTAAAAGTTAAAGTCGACTCTGCTAGCAGCCAAGTGCAGGCACTTGACGTAAGCGGGCGTGTAGTTCGTATTGAAGAAGAGAGCGCAAATTGCTATCTCATTGGTATTGCGATTGAAGAAATTGACTAATTCAACGTATAATTACTAACGTGATATAAATAATGCGATATAAAAAAGCCAGAAGTTATTCTGGCTTTTTAGTTTTGATGCATAAAGTTACTATTCAATCTGACAAACTAACCCTTTTAAATAATACCCTTCAGGGTAATTACTTGAAATAGGATGATCGGCAGCTTGTTGTAATCGCTCAACAAAATAAGCATTTCGTTTTGCATCTAAAGCTGCATCAGCAACAACTTTTTGGAATAAGCTTGCTTCCATTAGGCCAGAGCAAGAAAAAGTTAATAACAAACCGCCAGGCTTTAATAACTGCATTGCTAGCATGTTAATGTCTTTATAGCCTCGACATGCACCCGTTAATTGCGCTTTTGATTCAACAAATTTAGGTGGATCGAGAATAATCATATCAAACTGACGTTTTTCTTCACGATATCGTCTTAATAACTTAAATACGTCTTCTTTTACAAAGCTGACATTACTATCAGATAAACCATTAAGGGCAAGGTTACGTTCACCCATATCAAGCGCTGATTGTGAAACATCAACATTAATCACTTCTTTAGCGCCGTTGGCCGCACAATGTAATGAAAAAGTACTAGTATAAGAAAAGCAATTAAGAATGGTTTTGTCTTTAGCAAATTTACCTGCAGCAAGGCGAGAGTCACGCTGGTCTAAATAAAAGCCAGTTTTGTGACCTGTGGCTACATCAACATGAATTTTTATACCGTGCTCTTCAATAATGCATTCGGTTGAATCTTGTGGCTCGGTTAACCAGCCAGTAACAGGCTCTAAACCTTCTTTTTTACGGACATCTACATCAGATCGTTCATAAATATGACAATCAGGGTAAAGTTCAGTAAGACAATCTACAATCGTATAACGATGAAAATCAGCGCCGGCGCTAAGTAACTGACAAACAATGAAGTTATCGTATTTATCGATGGTTACACCGGGTAAACCGTCAGATTCACCGGCAATCAGTCGATAGCCAGTTAAGTTACCTTGAGCAATAAACCAATCACGTCGGGCTTGAGCACTTTTTAATTTAGCTAAGAAGAAGTTGCGATCAATTTCTTCATTTTCATTAAAGCTCCATACACGTATTCTAATTTGAGATTCAGGTGAATAAGCTCCTTTTGCTAACCAGTTACCTTTGCTGTCTAATACATCAACGGTATCTCCTAGCATTGGTTTACCTTTTATTTTGTTTACGGCTTTCGAAAAAACCCATGGATGTTTACGTAATAAAGATTTTTCTCTACCAACATTTAAAGAAATTCTTGCTGACATATGTCTATACTTATTTTTAATGATCAAATAACATAATAAAAAACAAGGTTATTTAATCTGTGAGAAGGGCATGTGCCGATCTTAGTCGTTGACAGACTGAGGTGCAAACTTTACCGCGATAAATACGAATTTTAATTTATGAAGGGATACAAATATGAATGTAAGCTACATTGTACATATTTCAGGAAGGGTGCAAGGCGTATATTTCAGAGCATCAAGCCAGCAGCAAGCAATAGACCTTAGTTTAAGTGGTTATGCCCGTAATTTAACCGATGGTGATGTTGAAGTGATGTTGTGCGGCGAGCAAGCTAATATTGATAAAATGTTACTGTGGTTAGCACACGGCCCAGAGGAAGCCGAAGTAACTGATATAAAATATAAGCAAGTCGCATTACAGTCGTACAGTTTTTTCTCAATTAATTAATATTTGTTTTGTATTGGTGAAATTATGGTTTTATAAAGGTAAAGCGTTTAATTGTTTTACCGTCGCGCTCTATGGTTTCATCAAACATAGCTAACGGACGTAACCAAATATCTTCAGGGGTAGCTAAAGGGTGATAAACCACCAGATATTCTTCAGTTTCACTGTGTCTGGCGACATGTAAGACTTTATATAAGTTACCTTTGAAGTGTTGATATGTACCTTTTTTTAGCATCATTTTATCTTACTTATCTTATTGAACATTTTTAGTTAGTGCTTCATGTAAAAATTAAAAAGGGTCTTTTAATATTTTATCAATATACCATTTTCCATTCTTTTGAACCAAAGCAAGACGTTTTACTTCTTTAATTAGGTTTTCTTGATAATAACCATCTAGATAGATTGTTATAATGGCATTGTCTTTAAATTGCTCGCGTACTTTAACACCATCGGTATCGGGTCTCACTTCAACATTGTCATAAGACATATTAAATAAATGCCTACCAACAGCTTCAGGTGAGCGATAATGAAGAATTAAGCGTGCTAATTTAGGATTACAAACAGAAGCGGCTTTTTCTACATTTTTTTCATTATAGAGAGCATTAAAAAAAGCTATAGCGACATTTTCAGGATTATCAACTTCGTTTATTTTGGTTTTATCTTCTCGTCCACAGCCATTTAATATTAATAAAAAACAAGTAAAGACAGTGAGTAATAAAACTTTAGAGCGAAACGTTTTAGCAGAGTACACTTGAGAATAATAATTTTTAGAAGAATGCATAGTATATCGTCAGCCATAAAAATATTATTAAATAGTAACGTAGTTGCTTTATGAAAGTGAAGCTAAAACTTATCACGAGTAATTAAAAAGGCACCGAAGTGCCTTTTTTGAATGAATCATTAACTATAATTCATTTTTCTTGTAAATTAGAACGCTTTTAAGCAGAGTTAGTTTACTGAACTAATTCTTTTTCACTAAAGCTTTCACTAAATAGTGCGCTTGATAAATAGCGTTCAGCTGAACTTGGTAAAATAACAACAATGTTTTTACCTTTGTTTTCAGGACGCTCTGCAAGGCGCTTAGCTGCAACAACTGCTGCACCTGAAGAAATACCAGCTAAAATACCTTCTTCTTTCATCAAGCGATGAGTCATAGCAAAAGCATCTTCGTTTGAAACAAGTTCAACCGCATCAACCATTTCAAGATCTAAGTTTCCTGGAATGAAGCCAGCACCAATACCTTGAATTTTATGAGGACCCGGTGTTAACGTTTCGCCCGCAAGTGCTTGGGTAATAACAGGTGAGTCAGTCGGTTCAACAGCAACAGTTTGTATCGCTTTACCTTTAGTTAATTTGATATAACGACTGGTACCTGTTAGCGTACCACCAGTGCCAACACCAGCAACAAAAATGTCAACATTACCGTCTGTATCATTCCAGATTTCAGGACCAGTAGTTTCTTCATGAATTTTAGGGTTTGCAGGGTTATCGAACTGACCTAATAAAACGTATTTATCAGGGTTTGAATCTCTAAGCTCTTGTGCTTTAGCAATTGCTCCGCCCATACCTTTAGCACCGTCGGTTAGTTCAACTTTAGCACCTAAGGCGACAAGAAGCTTACGACGCTCTAAACTCATAGTGCTTGGCATAGTTAAGGTAATGCCGTAGCCACGGGCTGCAGCAACAAATGCTAAGGCAATACCTGTATTACCACTAGTTGGTTCTACAATTTCTTTACCAGGGCTTAATAAACCTTTTTCTTCAGCATCCCAAACCATGCTTGCGCCGATGCGACACTTTACACTGAAGCTAGGATTTCTTGCTTCAACTTTAGCGTATACATTAGCGCCACTGTCTGCACCAATTACGCGATTTAATTTTACCAAAGGCGTGTTACCAATGGTTGTTGTATTGTCATCAAAAATTTTAGACATGTTGGATCCTGTGAATGAGTTATTTAACAGCATAAGAGTAGCGAGTTGTTATAAAAAAAGAAGTGATATTTTGTTATAACTTATAATGCTATATCAAAAAATCATATAACATTGATTTATTGTATGTTTTTAACGCATTTCTTATGACCAGATTACGATTACGACTTTGTTCTTCTCGCTTTTAATTGTACAACACCTTGTTGATCAAACAAGGATAATTGTCCATTGTTTAAGGCGAAACGTTTAACCTTACTTAATGCTTGTAATACACTTGACTCTTGGTCCATTAATGCAGGTAAACACATTTTTCGAGTGACAGCCATCTGACCAATAGTTAAGGTATTATTTTCAATAGTGTAGCCTGTTGAAAAATTATTACATGATGCTGAACCAGATAATTGATTTTCAGCAGTAAATTTTAAATCTACCTTACTGTCTTTAATGGTTGGTGAGTCATTAATTGACTCAACAGTCCACATGCCGGGTAATTCTTCATCTAACGGTAATGTAGCTGTGTTATTACTACACGCAGTAAGTACGGTTGAAAGAGAGGCGAGTAAAAGCAGACTTTTAAGACTTTTAGTCGATAACTTGGTGATATTATTTTTCATAGCTTTCCTATTAGTTATTTCATGCTAACTTAAGCAATAAATATTAGTTAACTAGCTTAATGATTTAGATAGTGTTATTCAAATAATATTAAAACTCAAGAGATTAGTTGTTACCGTAAATTACAGTGTTTTAAATGTAAGGTGTTAAAGACCTATGCGGTTATTAATTTAGTTATCAATTTAAGTATTAATTTAGTTATCAATTTAAGTATTAATTTAGTTTTAATGTAATCATCAATAAAAGTGTTTACTTAGACTGATGATTGTTTTTTTTGCAATCATATGAATTCAATGAAGTTGTTGGTCAATAAAACGTCTTGACGTATAATCTAACAACTTGGTGTATTCGTTATATTTTAGGAATTTATTTTGCCTTTTAGCCCCATCGATATTCTAGCCTTATGTGTTTTTATTAGTGCCTGGTATGGCTACTCAGTTTTTGCTCGAAAGAAAGCAAAAACAACAGATTGCATCGCACGTACATTACATCAACACCGAATACACTGGATGTATGAAATAATTGCTCGTGATGTCAGAGTATCGGATGCGGCACTGCTGGCAAATTTAGAGCGTAACATTGCTTTTTTCGCCTCAAGTACGTTATTAATATTAGCAGGTATTTTAACTTTGTTTGCGCAAGTTGAAACGCTTGAACGAGTGATTGCGTCGTTACCATTTGCTGTAGAAGTTGACCATTTAGCGATACAACTTAAATTAGGTGTGTTAAGCCTTATTTTTGTTATTTCTTTTTTCCAGTTCACTTGGTCAATGCGCCAATATGGCTTTGTAAACGTTTTAATTGGCTCGGCACCAACGGCAGAAAACTTCTCCAGCGATAATGAAGACCTTAAAGAATATGCAAAAGAGATGGCTACAGTGCAAGACCAAGCGGCACATTCGTATAATTATGGCTTACGATCATATTATTTTGCCATTGCTGAAATTTCATGGTTTATACACCCAATATTATTAATGGCAGTTACATTTTGGGTTGTTTATACCCTTTATACACGTGAGTTTAATTCAAAAGCAGTACGTGCAATTATTAATGCACAACGATTACTTAATCAAGAACGTCACATAAGCAAAGTGAAAGTCACGAATGGAGAATAGTTATAAAGAATATTCCATTGAAGATTTTGATAAGTTTGATTGTTTAAAGTTATCGAAACGTTTTTATATTGTTTTGCTGTTTGTGCTACGCGGTTACTTGATCTGGCTGATGTCAGTCACGAACATGAAAGATAGAGTTGCAACCATGCAGTGGGTGTATCCTGAAACGAGTTTGTTTTTTTTAAGTTTACTTTCAGGCGCTTTAGGTTTGCTTGTTGTATTTATTATAAGTATGCGACGACCTGATGCGCCAAGTTGGGTGCAAACATTATGGCCTTATACTCGGATACTTCTTGTTACAGCATTAATATTTGATTTTCTTGTTAACCTAATAGGATATTTTTATTGGCAACTCACCTCAGTATTTTGGCTAACAAGTCAAGCGACAATAATTATAGTCTTAATTGCTTTATGTTATAGCAGTAAGCGCATGCAAATAAACTTAATAGAATTCCCACAAAAATTACCAGAAAAATAATACGTGATTATGTTATGACTACTATAGTTAAACGAATACCTTTAAACTAGTAGCTTTAAATCAATATCCTGAACATTTTTATAAAAAGGCTCACCGTGGATCATACGACAACAACTCAACAACCAGAAAAAGACCAGAGATTAATTATTTTAGATACTGAAACCACGGGTATAAACCCGAGGGAAGGTCATCGCATTGTTGAAATTGGTTGTGTTGAGATGATAAATCGTCAATTAACAGGCCGAAAATTTCACGTCTATATAAAACCCTTAGATCAACAGGGTAATGTATTAGAAATGGAACAAGAAGTTATTGATATTCATGGTTTAACAAATGATTTCCTACATGACAAACCTATATTTTCACAAGTTGTTCATGAGTTTGTTGAGTTTATTCGTGGTGCGGAATTAGTTATTCATAATGCCAAGTTCGATGTTGGCTTTATGGATCATGAATTCGCCTTATACAACTCAACCGTACGTAGCCAAGATAAAGTGCCAATGACGGAAGATATATGTACTATCACGGATACACTAAAAGTATCGAAAGATGAACTCGGCTCACCAAAAACCTTAGATTATTTAGCTCGATTTTATCGGGTAGATAAGTTAGTCGACCGTACTTACCATGGCGCGTTAATCGATGCACAGTTATTAGCGTTTGTGTATGTTGAAATGACACGTAAACAGTCTACTTTCAACTTATCTTCAAGTGAAGGTAGCGATGAAGATGCCAATTCCATAAGACGTTTATCATCAACACGTAATAAATTAAAGGTTATTACCGCTTCTGCCGATGAATTAATAGCGCACGAAGAACGTGTAGCGGTTATCGCTAAAAAAGGAGCTGAGCCACTTTGGAAATAATAAGCAGACAATATATCAAGCAACATGTAAATACAGTACCAATGTTAGTGGGCACATTGCTTACTTTACTCTTATCTTTTAATGCCAATGCTTTTTATAGCACTGCAATAGAAAGTGCAGTGCAAACAGCTAGTAATGAAAGCGCTGTTATTAATGATGAAATAGTAGAAGCTAAAAAGCTTGATGTGTCTGCGGTTAATTATTACCAAAAAGATAATATAACAAACCAAATACCTTATTTTGATAATCGTTTTCGTCTAGATGCCAATATAGAAGAAATCACACTCATTTTTTACCGTAAAAGCGGCAGTACGCCCATTATCTTAATTAGGCCTGATGGCAGTAAAATTAGAGTAAATAATTTTGATGAAGAAAAAGTGCAGTGGTTTGACGATAGCACTTTTGACATGATAAAAATCATCAAACCTATGCCTGGGCCTTGGCAAGCAGTAGGAGATATTTTACCGCAGAGCCAAATTTTAGTTGTTTCGGATGTTAAATTAGTTGTAGAACCGTTACCTGAAATTGCATTTTCAGGAGAGACGTTAAAAGTTGAAGGTAAACTAATTAATGGCAATGAGCCAATTAGAACGCCACATTTTAAGGATGTGGTAAAACTTGATGTTAACTTCTACAGTACCAACAATTCACTTTTTGATAACTTTGGTGCTGATGCCATAAAAGTGACCTCTTTTCGAGATGATGGTTATGCACTTGATGAATACGCCAACGATAATATATTTACTGGCGAATTTGTTTTGGATTTTGCTCCAGGTGAATGGCAGCCGGTTTATTTTGTAAAACTTCCTATGACAACGCGTGAGTTAAATCAAAGACCTATTGTGTTACAGAAAAATCCGATTGAAATAAGTGTTGTCCAATCTGATGACGTGGAAAAACCACATCAACTTATTTTGACTATCGATTCAAGTTTTGTAGATCCTAATAGTTTAGTATTTCAAGGGAAATTTACTTATCCAGATCGACAAAGTGAACCGTTTTCTATCATGGAGGATAGCGGTGTCACAAGAACAACAACCATTACTAATACTGAGCCTGGCATATACCGTGTAAATGTTAATGCTTTTGGGCAGTCTACGACAGGGCGAGAATTTCGTTTGGTTGTTCCAGAGTTTAGCTTTAATGTTGAAAAGGCATTAGAGTTAACAACACCAATGAACATGAAAGATGGGCAGCCATTAAATATTCAGTCGGCGGACGATTTTATTGTCGACTTAGATGAAGATATAGAAGAGGCTATAATAGCCCAACAACAAGCAAAATCTGACCAAGACCAAAAAATTATTTTATTAATTGTTGCTGCGAACATAGTAATTATAATTGTTGGCTTAGTATTATTTTGGATAATGCGTAGAAAATAACCAGAGGTTAGTCATTTTAATAGCAGAAACTAATCATTTAACTTATGCCAAATAAGTTGATTTAGTCTCGTTGACATAACTAATGATGATAAAAAGTTTAAATTTAAATTATCTTTAAACGAATTAGCAAATAAGAGAAGTTATTCATATCGACATAAATCGATAAAATCAGTGAAAATATGCTTGTAAATTCATCAGATTGCTCTTCAAATGCTCATGCAGACAATTTTATTAAAAAAGTGGTTGACTGCAGTTCATCATAACCGTATTATCTCGCCGCATTCAACGACTTGTTGTTGAAACAGACGAAAGATCGCGGAGTGGTAGTTCAGTTGGTTAGAATACCGGCCTGTCACGCCGGGG
>NZ_PJAI02000015.1 GCF_002843355.2 Colwellia echini | reverse complement strand
CCCACCTGAATCCATTCCGAACTCAGAAGTGAAACGCAGTTGCGCCGATGGTAGTGTGGGAGTTCCCATGTGAGAGTAGGACATTGCTAGACTTCTAATTTGAGCGAAAGCTCTGAAAAGCCCGCAACATTGTTGCGGGCTTTTTGCTTTTTAGCATTTAAAAAATACCACGTAGGAAGCTGCCCTGCAGGTGACACAAAAAACGTAGTTTTTTGTTGTTACTTAACTCAACTTATTGATAGATAAATATACGAGACATAAACATTCAGGTGCTCTAATCTTTTCGCCTGCAGGGCAGCCTCCTACGTCGTGCTGTAGGTTGCAAATATTCAAACTTTTTGCTTTAAAGCATTTAAAAAATACCACGTAGGAAGCTGCCCTGCAGGAGACACAAAAAATGTAGTTTATGTTTGTTATTTAATTTTAACGTATTTATGAATATCCAAGACATAAAATATTCAGGTTGCTCTAATCTTTTCGCCTGCAGGGCAGCCTCCTACGTCGTGCTGTAGGACATTCTCCACTTCTAATTTGAGTGTGAACTCTGAAAAGCTCGCATCAATGTTGCGGGCTTTTTTGTTTTTTAGCATTAAAAAATACCACGTAGGAAGCTGCCCTGCAGGTGACAAAAAAACATAGTTTTGGTTGTTGCTTAACTTAACGTATTGATGAATATCCAAGACATAAAGTATTTTGGTGCTCTAATCTTTTCGCCTGCAGGGCAGCCTTCTACAGTTGTACTATAGGTTGTAATAATTCTGGTGATTGAATTTTTGTAGGGGAATTTATTCGGGCTAATTAAGCAAGTTCTAACTATTGTTCGGTTAATCAGTTGTTACTTTATATATAAGAAACGCAACAGCGTTGATAATAGTGTGACTTATGTTTGTGTAATATTCATGGGGTGAATTAATTTGTGGATAAGTATTTATCTTGTTTTTTACATTTTTGATCAATATTTCGTTTGCTTCAGATTGATAATACCTGCAGTATCTTTGATTATTAGCTAAAACATGTGTTTGATGAATATTTAGAATAAATCGCACAAATATAGGGCGTACTTTGCCCTTATATCTTGCAATAATAGACAAGTTAAGTATACTTGCGAAAGTTTTTAGACTTAAAGTTTTTACTTTAAAAAAACAGTGTGACATACGAATAAAGTCGTATATTGAAATATTTAATTATGGCTAATGAACTTACAAAACCAGGTAGACGATTTGCGTATATGCAAACTACTTTGATCACGGTAATTTCACTGATTGTTATACTAATAATATATATATTTTGGGGTGTTGAATCTGCAAAGTCTGCCTTGCTAGGTGGGATTGTTGGGATAATTCCTAATTTATTTTTCGCATATAAAGCATTCAAATATGCTGGTGCGAGATCGTCCAAGAAGGTTGTAGAATCTTTTTTTAGTGGCGTAAAGCAAAAAATGGCAATAATGGCCGTACTTCTTGGGTTAACCCTCAAGTTTGTAACTATAAGTCCACTTCCATTTTTTAGCCTATTTTGTTTGGTTATGGCTCTACCGATAATAACGCCTTTTATTATCAAGCAGCAGCGGTAATTTACTACTATTTTTTTAAACTTTAATAATTGGGAAATTAATATGTCATCAGGTGCTGAGTTAACCAGCCAAGAATATATTACACACCATCTAGCGAACTTGAAAGTAGGTGAAGGCTTTATGGCTGTTCACTTAGATTCAATCGGTTGGTCTATATTCATGGGTTTGGTTTTTATAACAATCTTTCGTTCAGTTGCTAAAAAAGCAACTCCTGGCGTGCCAGGTAAGCTTCAATGTGCAATTGAAATGATTGTTGGTTTTGTTGATGAAAGTGTTAAAAGCACGTTTCATGGCAAAAATGCGTTAATAGCCCCATTAAGTTTGACTATATTTGTTTGGGTTCTATTAATGAACGCAATGGATTGGGTTCCTGTTGATTTGATACCGCATCTAATTCATTGGGTTACGGGTATGCCTTTAGCTGACATTTATATGAAACCAGTTCCGACAGCGGATCCAAATATTACTTTTGGTTTAGCATTAGGTGTATTCATATTAATAATCTACTATTCAATCAAAGTGAAAGGCTTAGGTGGCTTTATGAAAGAGCTAACGACTCAGCCTTTCGGTCATTGGTCACTATACCCAGTAAACTTTATTCTTGAAACAGTAACAATGCTAGCGCGTCCTTTATCATTAGCATTACGTTTATTTGGTAACTTATATGCAGGTGAGTTAATCTTCTTGCTTATTGCGACTATTGGTTTATTCCAATTACCAGTGCATTTTTTATGGGCAGCCTTCCACTTGTTGGTAATCCCATTACAAGCGTTTATTTTCATGATGCTAACTATTGTATATCTTAGTTTAGCGCACGAAGATCACTAATTCTTCTGGAAAGAATTTAAACGACTGAGGTCGGCCCTAGGGTGAAGGGTAGGATGCCCATAGTACTAAATTTGACTAAGGTGGTTATAAATCTCAATTGAGAATTAACCTTCTTTATCAAAAAAGAAATTTTTAAACTTTAACTTTAAACAATCGGAGATAAAAATGGAAAACTTTGGCTTAATGTATATTGCAGCGGCTTTACTAATTGGTTTAGGTGCTCTTGGTACTGCTATCGGTTTTGGTCTTTTAGGTGGTAAATTCTTAGAATCTGCTGCTCGTCAACCAGAATTAGCACCACAACTACAAGTTAAAATGTTCATCGTAGCTGGTCTTATCGATGCTATCGCGATGATCGGTGTTGCTATTGGTTTATACATCTTATTCGTTAAAATTGGTTAATTTCACCACTTTTTTTTTAAACGAATAATTGATAGGAGGTACGCACAATGGATATTAATATGACCTTAGTTGGCCAATTAATTGCGTTTGTCGTATTTGTAATATTCTGTATGAAGTATGTGTGGCCACCAATTATCGGTGCCATTGAAGAACGTCAAGCAACTATTGCTGATGGTCTTGCCGCTTCAGACCGTGCTGCAAAAGATCTTGAGCTTGCTCAAGAGAAAGCTACAGCTCAACTTAAAGAAGCTAAAGTTCAAGCTGCATCTATTGTTGATGCCGCTAAAAAACATGAAGCTAAAATTGTTGAAGAAGCTGCTGGCAAAGCACAAGTTGAGAAAGAACGTATCTTAGCTGCTGGTCATGCGGAAATAGAAACTGAACGTAACCGAGCTAGAGAAGAATTACGCGCACAAGTTGCACTTCTTGCTGTAGCTGGTGCCGAGAAAATTCTCGAGCGTTCAATTGATGCCGCTGCACATAGCGACATCTTAGATAAACTCGTCGCTGAACTTTAAGAGGAAAGAGCTATGTCTGAATTGACAACCATTGCTCGTCCTTACGCTAAAGCAGCGTTCGATTTTGCTGTTGAAGCTAATGCAGTTGATAGCTGGTTAAGCCAGTTAACTTTTGCAGCTGAAGTTGCTAAAGATGAAACCATTATTGGTTATATCTCTGGCGGTGCTTCAGTAGAGCAAGCACAAATATTATTTTTTAATGTTTGTGGTGAGCAAGTAGATAGCAAATGTCAAAACTTTTTAAAAGTAATGGCAAGTAACGAACGTTTGTTGGTGCTACCACAAGTACTTGAACAGTTTATTGCCCTAAAGGCTGAACTAGATCAAGAAGTAACTGTGGATGTAACCTCTGCTGTAGAAGTAACTGCAGAGCAAAAAACAACAATTAGCGCCGCGCTTGAAAAGCGCTTGGCACGTAAAGTAAAGCTTAATTGTTTTGTTGATGCGAGTATCGTTTCTGGTTTGATTATTCAAGCTGGTGACATGGTAATAGATGGTTCCGTAAAAGGTAAATTGAACCGCTTAGCAACAACACTACAATCTTAGATAAGGGAACAGAGCATGCAACTGAATTCCACTGAAATCGCTGAACTGATCAAGAATAGAATTGAACAGTTTAACGTTGTCAGCGAAGCTCGTAACGAAGGTACTATCGTTTCTGTAACAGATGGTATTATTCGTATTAATGGCCTTGCCGATGTAATGCAAGGTGAAATGATCGAACTTCCTGGTAGCCGTTATGCTATCGCGTTAAACCTAGACCGTGATTCGGTAGGTGCGGTAGTAATGGGTCCTTACGCTGATTTAGCGGAAGGCCAAAAAGTTAAAGGTACTGGTCGTATTTTAGAAGTGCCAGTAGGGCGTGGTTTATTAGGCCGCGTAGTAAACACTCTTGGTGAACCAATTGATGGTAAAGGCCCAGTTGATAATGATGGCTTCTCTCCTGTAGAAGTTATTGCACCAGGTGTTATCGAACGTAAATCAGTAGACCAACCAGTACAAACTGGTATTAAGTCTATCGATGCTATGATTCCAATCGGTCGTGGTCAACGTGAATTAATCATTGGTGACCGTCAAATCGGTAAATCAGCGATTGCAATTGACGCTATCATCAACCAAAAAGACACAGGTATTAAATGTGTTTATGTTGCTATCGGTCAAAAAGCTTCAACAGTAGCGAACTTAGTTCGTAACTTAGAAGAACATGGCGCGTTATCAAATACTATTGTAGTAGTTGCATCAGCTTCTGAAGCTGCAGCATTACAATACTTAGCACCATACGCTGGTTGTTCAATGGGTGAATACTTCCGTGACCGCGGTGAAGATGCACTAATCGTATATGATGATTTATCTAAGCAAGCAGTTGCTTATCGTCAAATTTCATTACTTTTACGTCGTCCGCCAGGTCGTGAAGCATACCCAGGTGACGTTTTCTACCTTCATTCTCGTTTATTAGAACGTGCTGCTCGTGTAAACGAAGCATACGTTGAAAAATTCACAAACGGCGAAGTGAAAGGTAAAACAGGTTCATTAACTGCATTACCAATTATTGAAACGCAAGCGGGTGATGTATCTGCTTTCGTACCAACAAACGTAATCTCAATTACCGATGGTCAGATTTTCTTACAATCTAACTTATTTAACTCAGGTATTCGTCCTGCTGTTAACGCTGGTATTTCTGTATCTCGTGTTGGTGGTGCTGCGCAAACGAAAATCATCAAGAAACTTGGTGGTGGTATTCGTATGGCATTAGCACAATATGCTGAATTAGCAGCTTTTGCTCAATTTGCATCAGATTTAGATGACGCGACTCGTGCTCAATTAGAACATGGTCAACGTGTAACTGAATTAATGAAGCAAAACCAATACAGCCCATTAACGGTTGCTGAAACAGCAATATCATTATTTGCCGCAGAAAAAGGTTATTTAGCCGACGTTGCGATCGATAAGATTGTTGATTGTGAAGCTGCGTTACATGAGTATGTAAATACTGAGCATGCAGCGTTGATGGCTACTATCAACGAAAGCGGTAACTACGATAAAGATATTGAAGATAGTTTGAATAAAGTGCTTGAGTCATTCAAGTCTACTCAAAGCTGGTAATTCAGTCTTTAATTAAGTAACGTTTTCGGAGAAGAGTCATGGCCGCTGGTAAAGAAATAAAAACCAAGATTGCGAGTGTTAAAAATACTCAAAAGATCACAAGCGCTATGGAAATGGTTGCCGCTAGTAAAATGCGTAAAGCGCAAGATGGCATGGCAGCCTCTCGTCCATATGCGACAAATATACGAAATGTGATCGGTCATATCGCGCTTGGTAACTTAGAATATCGTCACCCTTATATGGTTGAACGTGAAGCTAAGCGTGTTGGCTATATTGTCGTCTCAAGTGACCGTGGCTTGTGTGGTGGCTTAAATATGAATTTATTTAAGAAAGTACTTGCTGATGCTGCTGAAAAGCAAGCATCAGGTGCTCAAGTTGAGTTTGGTGTTGTTGGCGCAAAAGCCGCATCATTTTTCAACAACATGGGCGCTAAAGTAACTGCACAAGTATCAGGTTTAGGTGATTCCCCTTCACTAACCGACTTAGTTGGTAGTGTTTCGGTAATGCTTGAAGCTTATGATAACGGTGAAATTGATAGACTATACGTTGTGTATAACAAGTTTGTTAATACCATGACGCAAAAACCGACAATTGATCAATTGTTACCTCTACCTAAATCAGATGACGAAGCAATTAGTCATCGTTGGGATTATATATACGAACCTGATGCTAACGTATTGTTAGACCAGTTATTAGTTCGTTATGTTGAGTCTCAAGTATACCAAGGTGTTGTTGAGAACATTGCTTGTGAACAAGCAGCTCGTATGGTTGCAATGAAAGCTGCAACTGACAACGCGGGTGATTTAATCGACGATCTACAATTGGTTTACAACAAAGCGCGTCAAGCTTCAATCACTCAAGAATTGGGTGAGATTGTTGCTGGTGCAGCTGCGGTAGGGTAAAAAGAATAGTTCGGCAACGAATTAATCTGATAACAATTTCGTAATTTAAAGAAAAGTTAGTTCAAGCTGAGCTTAGCTAACTTAAATTAAGAGGAATAAACATGAGTACAGGTAAAGTCGTCCAAATAATTGGCGCAGTTGTGGATATTGAATTTCCACAAGATGCCGTACCTCAGGTATATGACGCATTAAAAGTAACTGAAGGTAACCTTGCAGGTTTAGTACTTGAAGTTCAACAGCAGCTTGGTGGCGGCGTTGTACGTACAATTGCAATGGGTACTTCAGACGGTTTGCGTCGTGGACTGAATGTAGAAAATACAGGTCAAGGAATCCAAGTTCCAGTTGGTGTTGAGACTTTAGGTCGCATCATGAACGTACTTGGTGAGCCAATTGATGAAGCTGGTCCTATTGGCGAAAAAGACCGTTGGTCTATTCACCGCGAGGCACCTGCTTACGCTGAACAATCAATGTCTAACGAATTGTTAGAAACAGGTATCAAAGTAATCGATTTAGTTTGTCCATTCGCTAAGGGTGGTAAAGTTGGTCTTTTCGGTGGTGCTGGTGTTGGTAAAACAGTAAACATGATGGAGCTTATCCGTAACATCGCAATCGAACATAGTGGATACTCAGTATTTGCTGGTGTTGGTGAGCGTACACGTGAAGGTAACGATTTCTATCACGAAATGAACGATTCTAACGTACTTGATAAAGTATCGTTAGTTTACGGTCAAATGAACGAGCCTCCAGGAAACCGTTTACGTGTTGCCTTTACTGGTTTAACTATGGCTGAAAAATTCCGTGACGAAGGTCGTGACGTATTATTCTTCGTAGATAACATTTACCGTTATACACTTGCAGGTACTGAAGTATCAGCACTACTTGGTCGTATGCCATCAGCCGTTGGTTACCAACCAACACTTGCTGAAGAAATGGGTCTACTACAAGAGCGTATTACTTCAACTAACAAAGGTTCAATCACTTCAATCCAAGCGGTATACGTACCTGCGGATGATTTAACTGACCCTAGCCCTGCAACTACTTTTGCGCATTTAGATGCAACAGTTGTATTAAGCCGTGATATTGCTTCGCAAGGTATCTATCCTGCGATCGACCCACTTGATTCTACTTCACGTCAACTAGATCCATTAGTAGTTGGTACTGAACATTATGAAACAGCACGTGGCGTTCAAACAGTATTACAGCGTTACAAAGAACTTAAAGATATCATCGCCATCTTAGGTATGGATGAGTTATCTGAAGAAGATAAGCAAGCGGTATCTCGTGCACGTAAGATCCAACGTTTCTTATCTCAACCGTTCTTCGTTGCTGAAGTATTTAACAGCGTACCAGGTAAATATGTTTCATTAAAAGATACCATCGCAGGCTTCAAAGGCATTTTAGCTGGTGATTATGATGACTTGCCTGAACAAGCGTTCTACATGGTTGGCAGTATTGAAGAAGCTATCGAGAAAGCTAGCAAGATGTAATCATCTAGTAAGTACTTCTGCTTAGTAGAAGTACTTACAGTATAAAGAGGTCGAGTCAAATGGCATTATTAACTGTAAATCTGAGTGTAGTAAGTGCAGAAGAAAGTTTATTTTCTGGTAGCATTAAATCACTACAGATCACAGGTAGTGAAGGTGAGCTAGGTATTATGCCTGGTCACGCACCTTTACTGACCTCACTGAAACCTGGTATGGCACTAATCACCAAAAAAGATGATAGCGAAGAAGTTATTTATCTTTCAGGTGGTATGTTAGAAGTTCAACCAAATAGTATTATCGTGTTAGCTGATGTTGCAACACGTGCAGATGATTTAGATGAACAAGCTGCTCAAGAAGCTAAGAAACGCGCTGAAGAACACATGAACGCCAATGGCGGAGATGTTGACTTTGCAAAAGCTGCTGCAGATTTAGCTCGTGCGGTTGCACAATTACGTGTTATTCAAGCGAGTAGTAAAAAAAGCTAATACAATCAGGTTTAGTGACTTTTGTTAAAAAAGTGAATACAGATACTGATAATAAAAACCGCATTGCTTTTTGAGTAACGCGGTTTTTTTATGTCTGTAATTTATGGACAATACCAATACCAAAATTTATTAATGCTTGAGACTCGTTCTTAATAGCGATAATAGGCTGGGTGTATTAATTGAGTTTTGAATAGATAACTGGTCAAAAGTAGATATTTGTTGTTTAGCTAAGACTGTAAATTTTATTTGCAAAGCGGATGGTATTAAGTCGCTTATTTGACTCAAGTACCATAATGCGTTAATTAGCAAACTAGCGAGAGCGTACCAAAGAACTAAACTTGTATTAACATTATGCTTAGGTACTAACTTTAGGTATTCGTTAATTATTTCGTCAAGCTTATCAACGGCAATATTATTAACAGCAATAAACATCGCAATATCGAATTCAATAGGCGCTAGTTGGGCGCATTCAAAATCAATTAACCAAGAATTCCCTTGAATATCAGTAATGATATTACTGTAATTAATATCACCATGACAAAGCACGTCAATGGTTCCTGAAAGCGATTTTTGGCTAGCAATTGATGCATCTATAATCTGAGTTGCTTCTCCTATTATCGTCCGTTGTTGAGTTGTTAAGGCGTTATTACAAGCTAATAAGTCTTCAACAGTTGCCGCAATATCTAAAATGGTTAGGTTATTAAATTTCTCAGATATATATTCAATGGGTTTTATTTGATGTAACTGTGACATCAGTGAGAGAGCGAGAGGTTTCTTGTTATTATAGTGTGCACTACTATTTGCGTAATTATTTGCAACCGCGATGCTATCGATAAAATCAGTAACTAACCACATATCATCATGATATATAACGATAGGACTTAGTTTCAGTTTTGCGGAAATAATACTACAAAATACTTCTTTGTTAGCAGTTGCGGTATGCAGTTTTTTGACAAAAAAAGTTTGGTTTATCGTTACCACCTTGTAGCAAGTATGGCTCAATCCCTCAGATAGCAGTGTAATATCTAAAATGCCATTAAAACAAGGAAGGGCTTGCAGGGCAGTCAATTCCGAGGTTCTAAGTGGCATTATAATCTCTAGGGTTAAGTGATAATTATTCGGAGGTAGTAGTTAGGTTGAGATTTAACTAACGGTTGTAGACTCTAAATCATCGGAGTTTACTTGGTAACTTCGTAACCATTTTATATAACCATAGCAAGCAATAACAACAAAGATAACAAACAATACGGTAGTTGGTATTAAACCTTTTTCAATGTATAAATAGATAGAAACAAGATCAATAACAATCCAATAGAGCCAGTTTTCTAATACTTTCTGGGTAACTAAATAAGTACTAAATACCGCAAAAACAGTAGTAAAAGTATCCAAATATGGAAAGCTAGCAGAAGAGTAATTATCAACCAAATAACCAAGAGCTAAGGTTATTACCACTAGCCCAGAAGATATTTTAATATGTAAACTTAACGCCCAACTGGTAATGGGTAATTCATCGTTGCGACTGTCGTCTCTAGTTACCGGATTAGACCATTGCCAATAGCCGTAAACTGCCATTAATAGATAATAAGCACTTAATGCACTGTCCATTAATAATTTAACATCAAAGAATATAACAGTGTATATAGCCGTACTTATAAAAGCTGCTGGCCAGCACCAAATATTACCTTTAGCGACTAATATTACGTAAGCAAGTGACAACAACATGGCGATTAACTCAAGCCAAGGTAGGTGTGAAAAGTACGCTGATACATTGTTAATTATTTCTGACATTAGCTTTCCGCTTCAACTTCTGAACGATCACCATTAATAAATTTACAAACAAATACAGCAGCCCCAGTGGTTGAATGTACATGTTTAATTTCAGCCATAACATTTGAAACAGCAAGATCATAATCGCCAAATACCTGGGTACTCATACCGTTAGTGATCACTTGCAAACCCTCTACAGAACGTAATCTTCTGATAAAAGCCCAAATTTCAGTTTTGTATTGCTCTTCTGCTAATGGATATAAACTTAATTCAATCGATATTTTCATAACTTACCTTTCTGGGTTAATTTATTAATAAATATAAAAGAGATCCGTCTCTTTTAAACGTTACTTGAATACAAGAAGTATTAATAATTCAAACATACTTAAAATTGATAATCTAACGTAGCCCCAAACACTAGCGGTTCAGCAAGTTGGGTATATGCTTTAGGAGTATAACCATCTCGTGGATCATTAGGGAAATAAAAACCACGGTTCTCATATTCTTCATCAGTTAAATTACGCCCCCAAAGTTTTACTTGCCAGTTATCCTGTAAGTACGATATTGATGCATTAAGCATAGTAACAGGGTCTGACTTTATATCTGCATCAGGAATAGCTGCGCCGTCATAGTAACGAGTATCAGAGAAGTAGTATTCATCTTTACCATCTAGTGAAAGGTTAAATAACCAATGATCAGTCGGCTGATAATTAATGCCTACGTTAAACTGATAATTAGGTGCATGAGCTTGTTCTTCCCCATCTAATGATTGGCCGTCAGCGTTAATAAAATCATTAAATTCAGTTTTGAGTAAACCCAAAGAACCATATACATTTATTTCGTTGTTTATATGCCAAGCGCCTTCTATTTCAACACCATAGTTGCTACCTGTAGCAGCATTACCTAGATAGCTAATAAACTCAGAACTGCCGTCGCTGCGAAGAATGGTTTTCGAGCTTTTAACTTGCATATCTTCACGATCCATATAGAAAACAGAGGTGCGGATATAAGCATCGTTATCAAGTAACGCGACTTTATAACCAATTTCATAGTTGGTTAAGTATTCAGGGTCAAAGCTACGTAATTCTTCAGGTAAACTACCATCGGTATTATGCCCACCAGCTTTGTAACCTCTATTGATTGAACCGTACCAAAGGGTATCTTCAGTTTGCTGGTAACTAAGTACTAACTTACCGCCTGTCATAGTGTCAGATATATCATCATCAAAAGCATCTGAATTATTATAATCAGCAGTACGGTTTTCAATACGTAAACCAGTGATTAATGATAAACGCTCTGTTAATTGAGAGTTCAATTCACCATAAAGTGCGATACTTTGACTTTTATTTTCTGAGTTGAAATCGGCCGATAAATAAGTATATTTACGGGTAAGATCTTCATCGTCTTGTTTAAAGTAAACACCTGTTACCCATGAAGTGGTTCCATTAAATATTTCTTGCCCTTCATTTGATAAAAGGCGTAACTCTGTGGTAAATACATCTTTATTACGGAAATAGTGATCGGTAGAAGAGTAACCGTCTACATCAGCTAAACAACCTGTAGGTGTAATACATGGGTCAGGTATGTAGCCATCCTCATCATCCATCCATTCATACTCACCGTATGCCCAATCTTCGTCATAGCCGTAAGCTAAATCAGAATTAGCACCGCTAAAAATAGCGATAAGCGTGGCAGTATCGAAACCTTCATAGGTGAATTTTGCCGATAAAGCACTGGTTTCTTGTGTATCAAAACCAGGCTCGTCTGAGTAGGTTTGTCTGGTGTTATCTAAAGAGAAGTTATCGTAACCATTTTTAAAGTCAAAGTAGAAGCCAGCAAGATCAATAGTCAAATCTTCAGAAGCCTCTATTGCTAATTTACCGCGTACTGATAATTCATCTCGATTATTAGTGTCATCGGCATCAAGATAAACGTTTTCAATGAAACCGTCACTAGTATGCTTATTTACCGCAAAACGATAATTAACTGCATCGCTAGCAGGGCCCGATAAAGCAACACCTAAATCGTAAGTGTTATAATTTCCGGCGGTTAATTGCATTGCGCCTTCAAAATCTTCTGTTGGTGCATTGGTGGTAATATTAATCATACCAGCAATTGCGTTAGCACCGAATCGCGTACCTTGAGGGCCACGAAAAACTTCAGCTTGGTTTACATCAAATAATGTCGCGATGCTACCAACACCAGTAAAATCAACATCATCAATAAGCATTCCAACTGACGGGTTAATAGTTTCTTGAAATTGACTGCGCTCACCAATACCACGTATTTGATAATAACGGGCACGTTGTGAGCCACCGGCATAGTTAACATTTGGGCTAATGGCAATCAGCTCTTCTAGATGCTGGGCATTACGTTGCTTTATTTCTATTTCTGTTAATACAGATACTGAGGTAGGAATTTTTTGTAAGTTTTGTTCACGAAAATCAGTGGTAACCGTAATGGTTTCTAATTTATCTGTGCTGTTTATTGCTGTATTTTTTTGTTCTTCAGCGAATGCAGTCAAGTTAAAAGTAGTGGCGGAAATAGCTAAATAAATAGCGGATTTGGTGAACGTCATAAAAATCTCATTAACAAAAAATAAGTGGCGGGGCGCACATGGAAGGTATTTTTGATGAATGAAAATATTTATCGTTAACCATCCCTATGCCAGTTCATCAATTAAATGGATGGACTGCCCAGGTTCAAAGGGTATATATCTCAGCAGCAGATTAATTGAGCATTCAAATAGTTGAACCTCAAATAACAGTGCACCCCTTGGTTTCACACTATTCTATCAAATATTTTCACTATAATCTGTTTATTATTGAATCCCTTAGGTATATTAATCCTGAATTGAAAAATTTGCCTATTTTACATGGCATTCCATAACAATAAAAATATCGGGTATTTATGTTTCCTAATTGGCAATTAGTGCTGTTAAGTTTGGTTTATATTGGTTTATTGTTTTTAATCGCTTTTTTAGGTGATCGATATCGACATCAACTGGCTAAAAAAAGCCAAGGTATTATTTATGCGCTCACTTTAGGCGTTTATTGTACTTCTTGGAGTTTTCTTGGCACAACAGGGCAGGCATCAACCAACTTACTGTCTCATTTACCTATCTATTTGGGGCCGATTTTACTTTTTGTTTTTGCTTGGCCCTTTATACAACGGATTATCCGTGTCAGTTTAAAATTACATCTAACTTCTATTGCTGATTTACTCGCAGCTCGTTTTGGTAAATCTCATAATCTCGCTATTATGGTCACTGTTGTCGCTTTAGTTGGCACTATGCCTTACATTGCCTTGCAGCTAAAAGCCATGGTGTATTCATTTCAGCAATTACAAATAGACCAAAGTTTAAATAGTTGGCATATCGGTTTAGCGGTAAGTTTGGTATTGGCAGTATTTACCGTATTATTTGGTATTAGGCATATAGATGTAACTGAGCGCCATCCTGGTGTAATGCTGGCTATTGCCTTTGAATCACTCGTAAAGTTATTTGCCTTCTTAGCTGTGGGATTGTTTGTTTGTTTCGTTTTGTTTGACTCACCAGCAGATATTTGGCGGCAAGCTGATGCGAGCGCTTTGCTTAAGACACAATTAACAACCGACAATGTTACTTCAATGATTGCCATGCTAGTAATTGTTATGGCGGCATTTTTATCATTACCACGCCAATTTCAAGTGATGGTTGTTGAATTAAAAGATCAAAAAGATACTTGGCTTAGCCGACGAGTATTTCCTTTGTATTTATTAGTCTTTGGTTTTTTTGCTGCACCTTTAGGGTTAGCTGGACAAATGTTATTAGGTAATAGCGTACCTTCTGATGCTTATGTATTGTTTCTTCCTGATGTAACCCAGCAACGATGGCTAGTTTTGTTTGCCTTTTTGGGAGCTATTTCGGCAGCAAGTTCAATGGTCATTATTTCTGCTATTGCATTAAGCACCATGCTCAGTAATGAAATTGTCTTTCCGCTGCTTTATCGTCGTCAAAAAGTAGCGCAAACTGATTATGATAACTTTAGAAAGCGTTTATTAAATATTAGGAAAATACTTGCTTTATTTGTGATTTTATTGGGTTACGGTGTATTTATTATGGCTTCGCCAGATACGCTTTCATCATTAGGGGAAATTGCTTTTGGGGCATTTGCGCAGTTAACTCCCGCCTTAATAGCTGCGTTTTATTGGCGACGCGCTAGTTTAATGGGGGTTTATGCTGGTATTTTAATTGGTTTTATCCTGTGGTTATCACTTAACTTTTTGCCTCAATTTGGCTTATATCCATCACCTTTCGCAGAAGGTTTTTTACCAGTAAAAACCACCGCTACCTTATTTAGTTTAGGCGCAAATATTATTGTTATGTGGGCATTGTCGCAAATTAGTAGACAAAGTGTGCAAGAGCGCGTGCAGGCATCTCTTTTTCTTGAATGGCAATCACCAAAGTTATTAAAAATAGAAAACAAAAGACAACTTGATGTACAAGAGTTAGAGCTATTATCGTCACGTTTTGTCGGTCTTAAAAAAGCCCAAGTGAGTTTTACTTACTTTCTGTCTACCCATGATAAAAAGGCATTAGGTAACGTTACTTACAATCAAAAACTGCTACAACATACCGAGAATACGCTGGCGACAGTTATGGGATCTTCTTCTGCGCGTTTAGTGCTATCTTCAGCGTTAGATGGTCGAGATATCGCACTCGATGAACTGGCCGTATTGGTTGAAGAAGCATCGAGTGAGCGACAAGAGTTTTCACAAAATCTATTACAAAGTGCTATTGAAAATGCCAGTGAAGGTATTTCGATTATTGATGATGAATTGCGCTTAGTGGCGTGGAATACAAAATATTTAGACTTATTTAACTATCCCGAAAGCCTTATTTATATAGGAGCACCAATCTCCGATCTTATTCGTCATAACGTACAGCGCGGCTTATGTGGCGCTGGCGAGGTAGAATCACAAGTAAATCGTCGCTTAGATTATTTACGTCAAGGCAGTCCACACAGCTCAGAGCGTCAACAAGCATCGGGACAAACTATTCGAATTGAAGGTAATCCGTTACCGGGTGGGGGGTTTGTGATGATGTTTTCAGATATCACAGCTTATCGCCAAGCAGAACAAGTGCTTAAAGAGGCTAACCTTGATCTTGAAACACGGGTTTATGAGCGAACTTTAACGCTTGCAAAAACTAATGAAGCACTGGCTAAAGCCCATGAAAAAGCCGAGCAAGCGCATCTGAAAAAAAGCCAATATTTAAAAGCTTGTAGTCATGACTTAATGCAACCGCTTGAAGCAGCGAGACTATTTACATCGGCATTGTCAGAGCAAACAAACTTAACGCCTGTGCAACAACGACAAGTGGATAATATAGACAGGTCATTAAAAGCAGCCAACGATCTATTGGCTGATTTAGCTGAAATAGCGCGTTTAGAGAGCGGTAATATCAAAGCTAATATACAAGTTTTTGCGTTGAATGATTTATTTGATGATTTAGAGCAAGAGTTTGCTGCAATGGCGGTTGAGCAATCGGTAGAATTTCGCTTAGTGGCGAGTAAAGTATGGATTAAATCAGACCGACATTTATTAAGGCGTATTATTCAAAACCTTGTTGGTAATGCTTTTCGTTATGCAAGCCCAGGTAAAGTTTTATTGGGCGCTAGAGTCTTTAACAACCAAGTCACTATTCAAGTCCTTGATAATGGTCCTGGTATTCCAGTTGAAAAACAAGTGTTGGTATTTGAACAATTTACTCAATTGAATACTTCAAACAATACTGGCAGAGGGCTTGGTTTAGGTTTAAATATTACGCAAAGCTTAGCGCAGTTGTTGGGGCATACATTAAGCCTGCAATCTAAAGCAATGCAAGGCTGTAAATTTTCTGTGCAAGTAGAGCAAGCTAAACCGATAATAAAGAGTAAACCAATAAGCGCACCAAGCTTTAGCGTTGCTTTAAAGGACATCACCGTTTTATGCATCGATAATGATCCTGATGTCCTAAGCGGTATGGTTGAATTACTCTCTGCGTGGCAATGTAATATTCTTGCCGCAGACTCTAGAGAAACTGCCCTGACTGAATTTGCTAATCACAGTAATGAAATAGATATATTACTGGTGGATTATCAATTAGGCTACGTAACAGAGAAGCTAACCGAAAACCTAACTGACAACCAAGCATGTATCGAATCAGACAACTCGCAATGCAAACAAGTTGACGGTTTGACCTTAATTAAAGATTTGCGTAGTCAATGTCATCATACCTTGCCTGCTATATTAATTACGGCAACTACAGAAGAAGGTATTGAAGAAAAAGCCAAAAGTTATGATGTGGGTTATATGCGTAAATTAGTGAAGCCAGCGGCCTTAAGAGCAATGATGAGCGCAATGTTGGCTAAGAAATTACAAGCAGACTATGTAGGCTATAGCTAAGCCGATTTTTTGTGGAAAATGCTAAGTCGCTCATGATGAGCGGCCGAATAAGTTCAGGCTAAGAAATTACAAGCCGATTATGTGGGTTACAGCTAAGTCGATTGTTGATAAATAAGTAAAGCGCTAAGCAACTCATGATAAGTGCCAGTCGATAATTTAAGCTGGCGCTAAGGAACTAAGTGTTTTTCTAATGTTCTACTTATAGCAATAAAAGCTAAAACTTAAATTTCTCCTTTGATATGGATCTCACTTTATGAAGAAAGCGTTATTGTTTAATAATAAACATATATTTTCTCTGTTTCTTAGCCTTAGTTGCGTAACGTTACTTACTGCATTTTCGAGTAAAGCAGATGATATTGATTTTAACGAAATCATCGTTAAGTCACCTTATCAACTAACCCAAGAAGTTATTGCCGCAGACGTACTCCCAGATAACGGCAAAGAATTAGTTACCTTTTCTGTTGATGAAAAAGGTAATCGCTGGCTAATTATTTATCATTTAGACAGTGATAAAAATGAATATGTAATTGTTGAACAAGCGATTATACCTAAGCAATTCTATCGTTTTGATTTAAGCGAACCGCTCACTCATACCTTATCTAATCCATTAATGAAAAATCAAACTAATAAATCAGGTACAGAGCCGGATAAAGAGTTAGGTAAAGTAATTAAACCCAAAGTACAAAATATCTACTTCCTATCAGCTGACACTTTAGCTATTTATCAAAATACAAAATTCAAAAAACTCACCAGTCTTGCGTCTTTATATGTGCAAGAGCAAGTAAACTTCATCAGCCGAGGAGATTTTATTCAAAATTTGAATAATGATGCTTTTGATGATGTTGTTATTGCCGATTTTGCTAAAGCGCATATTTTTATCGGCCAAGGTTTGGGCAGCTTTGATAAGCAATCCTTACCAATAAAACCTAATATACGTGTTTTCTCAAATGGTGCTACTTATACCGAAACTAAACTATATTTTGCCGATGTTAATTTTGATAAAAAAATAGATATATTTATTATCGAAGATGGTGAAATAGCAGTTTATCCGCAACGAGAAAATAGTCAGTTTCATAGCAAAAACACTCGGGTTGATATTAACAATAGTATCAGTGGTATTGATTGGTGGACAAAGCGTGATGAAAGTGGCGAACAACTCGATCAAAGTAATTTAGAGTATCGCAAGCTTGAAGAGCTTCGTGATGTTAATGCCGATGGCATTATTGATATGGTGGTGCGTTATACCAAAGCTTCTGGTGTTCTTGATCGCGTTAACGACTATGAAATCTATCTTGGTAAAAACAATAACGGTATTTTAAGTTATGCACTACAAGCTGATAGCGTAATTCATGAAGATGGCACGTTAACGGAATTTGAACTGGTAGATATTGATAATGACGGCAAACTTGAAGTGTTACTGGCTGGCTTTGATATTGGCTTAACACAAATTATCGGCGCTTTAGTCAGCGGTGCAATCGACCAAGATGTATACATTTTTAAAATGGACGATGCAGATAAGTTTCCAGCTAAAGCTATTATCCATAAAGATGTTGAACTGACCTTTAGCCTAAGCTCAGGAAAAAGTGGTAATGGCGTTGTTGAATTAGCCGATTTAAACGGCGATGGCTTAAAAGATCTAGTTTTGTCTGATGACGACGAAGAGTTAAAAGTTTACTTCGCTAAACTACCAACGAAAGATAAAAAATACTTTGAGCGACATACGGTAAGTTATGACACTCAATTGCCTAAAAATGGCAAACAGGTTGTGGTGAATGATTTAAATAGCGATGGTAAAGACGACATACTGATTAACTTTTCACGCTTAGATGGTGAAGATAAAACCAAAGAATTTAAAGTGTTATTTTCGAAGTAAATAATAATTAGGTATTTTGTTTCAAAATATTGTAAATAAGTAGTTTCAGTGTTAATTATGTGGTTACTTACGGATATTATTGATAAAAATTATCAATAATAAGTTGTTAGCTAGCTTTTAAATACTTATTTTTACAAGGATAGAAAATGAAAAGAATACACATTAAATTTAATGAGTTAGGTGAAGGGAAGTTAGAGTGTAAAGGCTATAAAACTTTCAAATGTCTTGGGAAAAAAGGTTTAAAGTACCCTGTCGATATGACGATTGATCCTTTAAAAAAAGGAACAAAAGTTAATCCATATTTCAGTCAAGAATATGTTTGTGACTATGAAGGGGTAACATTGCCATGCGTCATGAACTTTTCAATATTAATTTGGGGGCAACGTGGCATTTTTATTCATGAATGGCCTAATCCAGCGACATTTTCTGGTAACGGAGGTCCTACAGGAGGGTGTATACATGTCGAAATGGGTGATGCTAAAGCCATATACGAATGGGTTGATAGTAAAACAAGAATTACTCTAGATTACTCTTGGTAGGTTGAAATGTATCATAAAATATTACTTGTAGCATTTACATGCATACTCATATTCGGATGTTCGTCGTTCAATAAAACAGAAAATATAATTGGTGTATATAAAATTACTAAAAATAATTGTCATGGTTCAACACAACAAATTGATATTTGTAAAAACATAGTTTTTATTGAACTTGTAAATGGTCATTTTTACAAAATTTCAAATAATGAAATTGCATTTGTCGTGTGGTCAGGCATGAATGATTTAACTTACGTGGCGAAAAAGTATGAAGGTGATCCTTCAGTTGTAAATTACCCTATTATGCTTTCTATTGCTGCTGAAAGTAGTTATGTGGAAAATATTACCTTCACTTCAAAAGGTAACGGGGTCTATAGTTTTGGTAATCAAAGTACTCTGTCAACACTGGAATTCTCGTTAGCAACAGCTGAAGATATTACTCGTTATATAAAAGAATACCCCGGCAATGATTAAATGAAAATAGCCTTATTATCAGATATCCATAGCAATGTTTACGCACTCGATGCGGTTCTCAAAGATGTAGCAAAACATTCTGTAGATCTAAAAGCTAACCTTGGCGATATTCTTTATGGTCCTATAGCGCCCAAAGCGACCTTTGAGTTATTGATGGAGCATGAGTTTGTTACTATTTCAGGTAATCAAGATCGCCAGATATATGAATCTACCCAAGCAGAAATTGAAGCCAATCCAACCATGCAATTCATTTTAGATGATTTAGGCGCTAAACCTTTAGATTGGATGAAATCATTACCTTTTGATAAACAAGTAAATGACGAGGTATATTTTTGTCATGGCACGCCAAAAAGTGATTTGATTTATTTGTTAGAGGATGTCAGTCAAGGCCATGCGATGCTGCGCTCAGATAGTGAGATTATAGATTTGTTAGCGGGTCAAAGCTCGAAACTCATTTGTTGTGGTCATACCCACACGCCAAGAGCAGTAAACTTAAGTAGTAGCCAATTAGTTGTAAACCCCGGAAGTGTAGGGCTACAAGCTTATACCGATGATGAGCCTGTGATTCATTCTATGGAAAATTATAGTTATCATGCGTCTTATTCGATAGTTGAAAAAATTAACGGAGCATGGAGAGTTCAAAACATTAAAGTGCCCTATAACTATCAGCTTGCTGTTAATGAAAGTACAAAGCGCAACCGTAGTGACTGGGTACATTTTTTGTCTACCGGAAGAAAGCTATTACCCAAGATATGACCGAATCAATGAACCAAGTTATCAATTAAGCTATCAATTAAGTTATGAACCAAGTATGAACCAAGTATGAAACAAGCTATTTGTGGGTATCATCAAGACGAAGAACATCATTGGGTTGCAGAGTTAAGCTGCGGCCATTTTCAGCATGTGAGACACAAACCTCCTTTTATTAATCGACTTTGGGTTACTTCACCTAGCGGGCGAAAAAGCATGTTGGGGCATGAGTTGAAATGTAAAAAGTGTGATGAAGGCGCGCCAAAAGACAAGTGCTGATAGTAGGGTTGTCTATAGCGAAATTGTCACTCCCGAGGTACTTATCGGGAGTGTAGTTGGTAATTTAGATTGAAATAAATAATTTAAAAACAATGGCTCCCCAACAGGACACTTTGAAGAGGTTGGCTTTAGGTTATATAAATATCTTTTTATCATAACGTTGCCTATGTGGGTAGTGACAACTGTTCTTATAAACTACTCGCTTTTAACCACGTAGCATCAGCCGCTTGATATAAACTTTGTTTACTGTAAGCTTTTGCTAGCGCTTGTAAATCTTGTTTGTCGTATTGTCTACCGTATTCTTTTTCTTCTAGCTTTATTAAGCTAAGAAATGACTTTTCAGCTAGCGAATATTGGCCACTGTTCAGTGCCAAATGTCCTAAACAACTTAACCATTTACCACTGTGAATATTCTGCTGTAGCTGTTTTTGTGCAAGGGCGATAAGTTTATCGGCATGCAGTATTGGTAAATCGCGGATTGTTTTTAGAAACTCACCACTCGCGGACTTTTTAAAAATAGGTATTAAAATGTCATTTAATGTTTCAACAATGTTGTTTTCAGCCAATACTTTACAGTAAGCCAGTACTACCGCTTCGCGCTGTTTAATTTTGCGACCTAATCCATTCCAATTATCTTGCAAGTCATTAGTGTCGTGGCGTTTAATACTTTCTTTAAAACTACCGTAATAAGCAGCTGCTTCCCAAGTTAATATTGTTTCATCAGTAATAAGTTTGCTTTTTCGTGCAGCAGTTAAATAATCGATTGCTTGAGCGAAACGTTGCTCGATAATACACAAATCAATTTCAAGAGATAATAACCGACTATCGTGACCTATTTGCTTATGATGTTCATCAATAATTTCTCGTGCTTTGGCGTAAGTTTCTGGTTTATGTTGGTTCATTAATAATTTGATGTTTACTAACACACTTTCTAAACCAACATCATCAAGCTTCATGGTTTCTTGTTCAAGAAGCGCTAAATAATGATTAGTATTTCTGTCGAGTTCTAACTTGGCTGAAGCCGATGCTGCCAGTAAATAAGCACTTTGTTTTCTTTTCGACGGAATAGCACTTTTCGCGAAGAGCTCTTCAGCTTGGCTAAAGTCTTCAAGCATATAGGCAGCAAGACCTTTGTTGAAGTTTGCGATACCTTTACGCTGCCCTGCAAAAGCCATTTTATTCCAAGCCCCAAAACTGAAATTCAATGTGCCACGAAATATTTTTAAACCAAAGATAAGGCCAATAAACAACAGGGTAAGCATTATGCCGGCAGATAAAACTGTTAACTCAATAGTGGTGTTGCCCATCGCAATGAGAATGTAGCCCTTTTCATCAATTAACAGTGGGCTAATTGCCATTGCGCCAAGAAAGATAACTAAGGCAATGATAATACGGATCATTGTTGATCTCCTGTCACGTTTTTCTCAGCAGCTCGTCGGTCTTCAATTTGAGGCTTGTCCATTGGTGGCTTAATTGCTTCGCCTCTTACTTTACTTTCTGATTTATTAACTGGGCGCTGTAAACCTTGTTTAGTATCTTGAAGTAAGCGTTTTATTGCCACTAATGAGCGTAAATCGTTTGGATAATTGTAATAAATAACTTCGCCTTTAAGCTGTTCAATAGCGTTATAGAAATTTTTGTTAATGGTAGCGTTCATATCAAAAAATTCATTTAGCCATTGTTGAATATCTAACAGGGTTTGTTGATAAATTTCTTTTTTATGTTCGCTCGCCGCCCATTCAACTAATTGTACTTTAAGGCTTAAATTTTGTCTTAAGTGTTGTTGTTGATCAGGAGACATTAGCGGTTCAACCATACCAGTTCTGCGGCGAACGGTAATAAAGTCCTTTAAAAATTTGTCCCAGGTTTTAGCAAGATTTGAGCGCCAATCACCAATATCATTTGATAGGGTAAAGTCTTCTTTCGGCGCATCAAGCGCTTCTGCTAAATTAACCCCAGCTAAGGTTAAATTAGGTATTTGTTTGTTCAATGCCATTAAAGTCAAAATTGCTTCTTGAACAGTTAATTCAGGCATTAATGCTAGCTCTTCAATATCTTCATTAATTAATGCTCGAATTGATAAAAACTTAGGCTGGTCAAGCTCTTTTAATCGATTGTCAGCATCACGTAATAAACTAATAGCGGCTTTGGTGTCTTTTTCAAGCCACATGGTTCGTGCTGCTACACGCACTAGGTAATCTGCTTCGTGAAGTAACCAATCACTTGGGTCACGCTGACTAACTTGTTGTTCTATTTTACTGAGTTGTGTCGTTAATTGGGCAATTTGGTTTTCGGTATCTATTTGAGCTTGTTTGGCTTCTTTTTGTGACAAGCTAGTTGCTTGGTTTTGCTGTTGTAATTGTTGCTTGAGTTGGCGATTAAATTCAGCCGTTAAACTATTTTCAAGCAGCGCTTGGTTTTGCTCTATTGCTTGTTGATTTTTTTGACCTAATGCCGCAAAGCGATAGTCAGTTTGTTGCTGTTGCCAAACATAATGAGCAACAGAGCCACAAATACTTATTGAAGCAACAACTAAGGCGAGAATAGCTGTTTTCTTACCAGGTTTTTTCTCGGCAGTATTATTGGTTTTATTTACGGACGATGAAGGTGTTTTATAAACGGAATTTTTTGTAGTGCTAGCATTGGGAGCTTTATCGCTACTTGATTGTTTATCGGTAGCCGTTACCTTTTCAGTTACTTTATCCGCAGTATCCTTTTCGGTATTTTTCTTTTCAGAAATACCATTAGCCGATAGTGTGTTTTTATAAACTTCTTTATCCGACATAATTCTCAATTCCATGTTTTTTACATTGTTATTTATTTGATAGCTAAACTTAAGCGGTTTTCTGATTAAGTTTAGCTATCAAGAAAGTGTTTGCAGCTTATTGCATAGTACTTGTGAATTAGCGCTACCAGTATTTATAACTTGAGCTAAGCCTAACTCTTTTGCATTTTTTTCAATGCGCTCACTAATGACTACCCATAAACATTGAGACTGCCAATAGTTATCTGTTGGGTCGGTTGCGCTTACTAAATATTTATATAATGCTAATAATATATCGTTACTAGTAACGACAATACAGTTTATTTGTTGTGCTCGCCATTGCTTCGCGGTATTTATTGGTAATGTTCGCCAAACACGTTGGTAGCTTTCAATATAATTAACATTTGCACCGCGCTGGCGTAATGTATTGGCAATATGCTCACGACCGCCATTCCCTCTAATAATAAGTATTTTATCATTAATTACATTAGCTAATTGCGGGAGTTTCAGCAAACCTTCGCTGTGTTCTTGTTCTGCTGGCGGCGATATTATATTGCTAATACCTAAAGCAAGTAGGGCTTGTTTAGTGGCATTACCTACCGCAAAAATTGTTTTTGGCGTTATTTTAAGTGTAATTTTAGGTGTGGTTTTTGTTTCGGAGTCTGGCTCATCATTCGAATTATTAAATTCGCTATCATCTACCTGCTGACTTGTTAGCAAAGAATTAATTAACGGGTAGCTGGCATTAGCAAACTCAACCGCTGCAGCGCTAACAAAAATAAGTGTTTCAGCATTTTCTATCGCTTGGCTTATGGCATTAGCGCAAGCGTTTGCTTGATAATCAAATAATGTTTGGCTAACACTATTTATGCCGTTGTTTGCCAGTAATATGGCAAGTTGTTCGGCTTTGGCTTTGGGGCGAGTAATTAACACCTTAAGTGGCTCACCTGCGCGAGCATCAAGCATTGTTTCTTGCGAGTTGCTCACTAGTTGTTCTGGTTTAGGCTGTACTTTTTTAGATGTTAAGTAAGTCATTAACTTTAGGTCTTACTCTTAAGTTATTATTAAACAATTTTGAACAAGTTATTTTGAATAAGGTATCAAGCTAACTAATCGCTTTAGATGTCATTATCAGCATAAACTTGCGTTAATATCTTATCTGCGCCACGGCTAAGTAACTCTTGTGCTAGTTTATTACCAAGAATTTCACCGTCTTCAACAGGACCGGTAATTTCACTTTCAATCATTTCACTGCCATCTACTGCACCAACTAAACCGCGTAAATAAAGGTCTTTCCCATCTGCTGAAATTACGCCGTAACTACCAATAGGAACCTGACAGCCACCTTGCAAGGCTCTGTTCATTGCTCGCTCAGCTAAAACACGTATACGAGTTGCGCTACATTCTAATGGAGCTAATAAGGTTTTAATATTTTCATCATCACTACGACATTCAATACCTACAGCGCCTTGGCCATTGGCGGGAAGCATTTCTTCAGGTTCGATAAATTGTTGAATACGGTCACTCATTTTTAAACGAATTAAACCTGCAGCAGCGAGAATAATGGCGTCGTATTCACCGTCATCTAATTTGCGCAAACGAGTATTTACATTACCGCGTAAATCTCGAATGTCTAAATCGGGGCGATTTGCTTTTAATTGACACTGGCGTCGTAAACTTGAAGTACCAACAATGGCACCTTCAGGTAAATCGGCTAATGATTTAATAGAATTTGAAACAAAAGCATCACGGGGATCTTCACGCGGACAAATAACTTCTAAACCCAAACCTTCAGGAAATTCTACTGGAACATCTTTCATTGAATGCACTGCAATATCTGCGCGATCTTCAAGCATGGCAACTTCAAGTTCTTTAACAAATAACCCTTTACCACCAACTTTGGCTAATGGCGTGTCTAAAATAACATCGCCTTTAGTGGTCATGGGTACTAATTCAACAGTAATACCGGCATGAAAATGTTCAAGTTGTGCTTTTACGTATTCTGCTTGCCATAAGGCGAGGGCGCTTTTACGGGTAGCAATGCGTACTGTGGTGTTATTCATTTGTTATATCCGGTTTATTTAATGCTGTTCGATTTAATCTTTTCAGATTTAATATAGGGTGAAAACTTATTTGTACAAATGTAAGCTTGTTACTCTGCAGCAAGTGTTAATTCAGTTTCAGCTTGTATGCTGACGGCTTTTGATAAAAATTCCCAAAACTCATCACCACCGCGTTTATCTATCCAAACACCGTCGGTGTAAGCAAAGTGGTGACCATTAAATTTAGTGGCGACCCATATTTCTTTTAACGGAGCTTGTTTGTTAATAATAACTTTAGTGCCATTTTTAAAGGTCAGCGTTAATAATCCACCGACACCTTCGTAATCTATATCAACGCCAGAGTCTTCAATGGCTTCTTCTACCGCTAGAAGTAAATCTTCGGCTATTATGTTGTATTGGCTATCGTTCATTGCCTGTCCTTTAAAGAAAGTTATTCGGCTTAGTTAAACCTTAAGTGAAAACTTAAGTTAAGCCCTTAGCTAAACCATCAGTTAAACGCTAAATTAACCAAGGTTTTATTGACTCTTTATTCGAAAATAAACTTATCATAATTGGTATAATTGTTTATAAGCATGTGAGTATAATAGTAATCAGACAAAAAAAATATAGATAGAGCATGGTTTAAAACTATGCTTTAAACGAAATTCACGGCAAAAATCATCATGTGTAGCAATACTTCTCGTTATTTACATTTTAAGTTATCTCTTAAATCACTTTTACTGGCCTTTTCTGCGACTCTTTTTTTAACGGCTTGTGGTATAAAAGGCCCTTTATATCAAACACCGCCTGAGCCCGTTTCTTCAGATGCAACTGCGGCAGAAAATAGCAGCGAAAGCAAAGAACTAAACGAAGAAAAAAATACTGAACAAAGCTGGAACGAGTTAGAAGGCTTGGTTGCTCCGTCAGATATGCCAAAAAGTTTAGAGGCAGGTCAAACCAAAGAAAAGCCAGTATATGAATCAGAAACGGGTCCATCAACCGTTCAAGAATTAGAGCCACAATAATGCTAGTCAATTTTTCTAAAATGCATGGTTTAGGTAACGACTTTTTGGTGCTTGATAATGTCACGCAAAATGTTTTTTTATCGCCAGAACAAATCGCTAAGTTTGCCCACCGAAATTTTGGTGTTGGGTTTGATCAATTGCTTGTCGTTGAACCTCCTTACGACCCTGATTTAGATTTTCATTACCGCATTTATAATGCTGATGGTAGTGAAGTAGGAATGTGCGGTAACGGCGCGCGCTGCTTTGCCAAATTTGTGCGGATGAAAGGTTTATGTAATAAACACAAAATTAAAGTATCTACGGCTACTGGGAAAATGAATTTAAATATTGAACGTGATGGCAATATTTCAGTCACTATGCCTGTGCCACAATTTGAACCGAGTAAAATACCTTTTACTGCGCAAAAAGCCGAAGGTACTTATATTCTTCGCAGTGAAAACGAAACGGTTTTATGTGGCGTAGTGTCAATGGGTAACCCACATTGTGTGGTTACCGTAGACAGTGTGTTAGATGCACCAGTTGAAACGCTCGGCAAAGAATTATCGTTACACGAACGTTTCCCTGAAGATGCTAATATTGGCTTTATGGAGATTGTTGCACCTAATTATATTAAATTACGTGTTTATGAGCGTGGCGCAGCAGAAACTATGGCTTGCGGCAGTGGCGCTTGTGCGGCGGTGGTTATTGGCTACATGCAGAAAAAGTTAGGTAAACAAGTTACCGTAGAGTTACCTGGCGGCAAGTTACGTATTTACTGGCAAGGACCTGGTCATCCAGTAAAAATGTCTGGGCCAGCAACACATGTCTATGATGGACAAATATCAATTTAAACTGATCATCACAATAAATAGTCAATTAACATTCTATTTATATCAGCCTTTTTTATTTTAGTAAGCATTTCTCATGACCAAAGAATCCAGCACAATGAATGATTTACAACAAGCCATTAACAGCGACGAAATACCATTAACCGACGAGTTAGTGGTGAGTTATTTACAAGATAACCCCGAATTTTTTAATCGTAACAATAGTTTAATGACAGGTTTACGCCTTAATGATGAACAACGTGGTACTGTATCTTTAGTTGAGCGTCAGCAACAACAATTACGCCAAAAAGTACATGGCTTAGAAGATGAAATTACCCAGTTAATGTCGGTGGCTAATCATAATGAGCAGTTGTTTGTGTTGTATAGTGATTTATATTTACGTTTACTTGATTGTAAATCAGCGGAAGAATTACTTGATTGTTTGCATCAAACTACCACTGAATTATTATCACTCTCAGCTTTTAAATTATGGTTATCGCCTAGTGATAAAGTAGACTTTACACACCCAAGCTTATCAACCAATGACTGTACTGGGGTGATGCAAAATCGCTTAACTAATGATGATTATTACTTTGGTCGTTTACAAGAAAGTGAGCAGAATCTTATTTTTTCACAGCCATGTTCAGGTTCAGTTGTGTTAATAAAGTTAAGCCACGATGAACAAGTAATTGGTTTTCTCGCGATTAATAGTGAAGATGCACAACATTTTGATCCTCGTATGGATACTTTGTTACTTAGTCAATTTAAACGTTTAGTAGCTAAATTATTACACCAACACTTAGCGATTTAATCCTTTTACTTGGCCGTTTATTTAAGCTTTTAACTAAGGAATTTATACGATGCAAATTTACCGACGTTTAACTCAAATCAAAGCGATTAGCTTCGATCTTGATGATACTTTGTATAACAACCGTCCAGTAATGCTAGTCATTGAAAAAAAGATGAATGCTTATTTTGCGGAAAAATTTGCGACTTTATTACCTGAGCTAACATTCGACACTGAACAAAAATTTAATAGTACTTTTTGGTCGCCTTACCGTGAGCAAGTAGTACAAGCACAGCCTGAAATTACTCACGATGTGGTAAAAATAAGATATGAGACCTACCGTTTAGGTTTTCTGGCGCACAATATTGCTGCCGATGTCGCAGAACAAGAAGCGCAAGCAGGATTAGATTACTTTATTTTACTACGTAGTGACTTTACTGTGCCGCAAGTAACACACGATTTACTAGAAAGTTTAAGTAAAGTTTTCCCAATAGTGTCTATCAGTAATGGTAACGTTGATACCAAAGCATTAGGTATTGATCATTACTTTCAGCATATTTACCATGCGGGTTATCAAGATTACCGAAACAACAAAGAGTGTGAGTACTTACTTAAACAGAAACCTGCAACAGACATGTTCGACTTGGTTTGTCAGCAGTTAGTTATTCAACCAGAACAGTTATTACATGTGGGTGATTGTGGTTTTGCTGATATTTATGGCGCCCTTAATGCGGGTTGCCAAACCGCTTATTTACCACAATATGGTATTGGTAAAAAATTAAACCAAATACCGCATATTGAATTAACGCGCGTGGAAGATCTTTCAGCCTTATTAATTTAAGTTATATTCTAACTTGGTCTTAAAGAACTCTTTAAAAATAAGACTATGCTTACCTTAGTTACTATGTACTGTAAAAATAAACAGCATATGGCGACAGCTTCATATAAAGAGTGATATACTTTTGCTTTTTATTTAGTACTACTTCATCAATTTACTTCAATACGATTAATTATTTTCAATCAGTATAAATAAAGGTTTAACCCTATGGACGTTTCAGAATTACTCGACTCTCTTAACGACAAACAACGTGATGTTGTTGCTGCACCAAAGCAGAATATGCTGGTTTTAGCTGGCGCAGGAAGTGGTAAAACTCGAGTGTTAGTGCAACGTATTGCTTGGTTAATGCAAGTTGAAGGGGTTTCATCGCACAGTATTTTAGCGGTAACTTTTACCAATAAAGCAGCGGCAGAAATGCGTGCCCGGGTTGAGCAAGTAGTACATGGTAATACGCATGGTATGTGGGTTGGCACTTTCCATGGTTTAGCGCACCGTTTATTGCGTATGCATTTTCAAGAAGCTAAATTACCACAAAGCTTTCAAGTGCTTGATAGTGATGATCAGCAGCGTTTGGTTAAACGAATTGTTCGATCGCTTGAGTTAGATGAAAAAAAATGGCCACCTAAAAAATTTACGCTTTATATCAACGGTATGAAAGATGAGGGATTACGCCCACGCCATATTGATGCACAGTTTGATCCAACCGAAGAACTATTCCTTAAAGTATACAAAGCTTACCAAGAAACCTGTGATCGTTCAGGTTTAGTCGATTTTGCTGAATTATTATTACGTGCTCATGAGTTATGGTTAAATAATCCGGCATTGTTAGATCATTATCAACAACGATTTGGTCATATTCTGGTCGACGAATTTCAAGATACTAACGCGATTCAATATGCATGGTTAACTATGTTAGGCAAAGCGCGTAGTAAAGTGATGATTGTGGGTGATGATGATCAATCTATTTATGGCTGGCGTGGCGCAAAAATTGAAAATATAGAGCGCTTTGTTCGTGAATATGATGACGCACAAACTATTCGTTTAGAACAAAATTACCGTTCAACCGCCAACATTTTGAAAGCGTCTAACCAGTTAATTGGTAATAACAGTAACCGCATGGGTAAAGAGTTGTGGACTGATGGTGATGCTGGAGAAAAAATATCAATTTACACAGCGTTTAATGAAATTGACGAGTCACGCTTTATTGCCGGACGTATAAAACAATGGCAAGACGATGGCGGAAAGCTTGATGAAATAGCCATTTTGTATCGCTCAAATGCGCAATCACGTTTACTTGAAGCGGCGTTATTACAAGCACATTTACCTTATAGAATTTATGGCGGTCATCGTTTTTACGAACGCCAAGAAATTAAAGATGCGCTAGCCTATATGCGTTTAATCAATAACCGCGATGATGACGCAGCTTTTGAACGAGTGATTAACACGCCAACTCGTGGTATTGGTAATCAAACGTTATCCATTGTTAGAGATGCAGCACGTGGCGCAGAAGTAACTATGTGGCAAGCATGTCAGCAATTAATTCAAGCAGAACAATTAAAAGGTCGCGGTGCGAAAACTATCACAGGTTTTATGCAACTTATTGAACAATTAGAAGATGATACCGCTAATTTAGACTTAGACCAACAGGCCAACCATATTATTAATAACAGTGGTTTAAAAGCCATGTATCAAGCTGAAAAAGGTGAACGTGCCGAACAGCGCATAGAAAACTTAAACGAATTAGTTACTGCTTGCCAAGAGTTTGTTGGCGATCCTGAACTTGAAGAAGAGCAAACTAAGTTAACGGCCTTTTTAACCAATGCTTCTTTAGAGTCAGGTGAGTCGCAAGCGGATGATTTTGAAGCTGCAGTACAGTTAATGACTATGCACTCAGCCAAGGGGTTAGAGTTTCCCTTAGTGTTTATTGCGGGTCTTGAAGAGGGTATGTTTCCATCGCAACAATCGCAAGAAGATATCGGTCGATTAGAGGAAGAGCGACGTTTATGTTACGTCGGCATGACAAGGGCAATGAATAAGCTATACTTATGTCACGCTGAAAGTCGTCGTTTATATGGACAAGAAAAATTTCATAAAGCGAGCCGCTTTTTACGAGAATTACCTGAAGAATGTACCGAAGAAATTCGTATGCAATCGCAAGTAACACGACCAAGTAGTGTTGGTAAGTTTTCCAATACCTTTACCCATGAAACCTTTGAGAATACAGGCTTTAAATTAGGGCAACGGGTGAAACATGCCAAGTTTGGTGAAGGTGTGGTACTTAACTATGAGGGCAGTGGCGCTCAGTCACGAATTCAAGTGAATTTTGAAGAGGTTGGTAGCAAGTGGTTAGTGGTGGAGTATGCTAACCTACAAGCGCTGTAGTAGTTAACCTGTCGTCGAGCAGTATTGTTTACGCAAAAAGTTAATTACTTATCGGTCGCTCCCACATCAATAAAAAATATAATAAAAAGGTAATGTGATGTCTCAACGATTATTAGTAGTAGAAGACAGTAAACCTATTGCGACCGTTATTAAACAAATAGCGCAATCACTAAAATTTGAAGTAGTGATTGCTTCCAATTTAGCGCAAGTAAAAAGTATTTTAGCAACAGATAAAAACTTTTTTGCCGCAACTATTGATTATGCTTTACCCGATGCGAATGACGGCGAGGCAATATCATATGTATTATCTCATGGTATTCCTAGCCTAGTGATGACCGGTAAAATGGATGACGAAACCCGTCAAAAAATTCTTGCCCAACCTGTTATTGATTATATCCCCAAAGAAAATAGCCAAGCTTTTCTGTATTTAAAGCGTATTTTACATTGGCAACAGGTTAATCATAACAGTACTATTTTAGTGGTTGATGACTCATCTTCTGCGCGAAGACACATAGTTGAATTATTAAAGCGTCGTAATTTTACCGTGGTTACAGCTAATAATGGTGCGGAAGCGTTAGAGCGATTAAAAGACCATAAAAATATTAAAATGGTCATTACTGATATGGAAATGCCAGTGATGGGCGGTATTGAACTAACTAACCAAATTCGCCGTATTTACACGCGAGAACAGCTTGCGGTTATTGGTATTTCTGGCGCTAGTAATGGTATTCACTCGGCTCGATTTATTAAAAATGGCGCGGATGATTTTCTTCGTAAACCTTTTTGCCCTGAAGAATTTTACTGTCGTATCACGCAAAACATAGAAAGTTTGAATAACATTTCTAAAATTCAGCATGCTGCCAACATAGATTATTTAACCGAACTTGCTAATCGTCGTTCATTTTTTAATAATGCCGAAAGACGTATTAAAGAATACATAGATAAAAAAGTACCCTACTGTTTAGCGGTAATTGATATCGACTTTTTTAAGCGAATTAATGATAACTATGGCCATAATATTGGTGATCAGGTATTAAAAATTATTGCTCTCTATATTCGCAAGCACTTTGGCTCTGGGCTTACCGCTCGTTTAGGAGGAGCGGAATTTGCGGTTTTACTGCATGGTTTAGATGTTGATAATTTATATAATAAATTAGACGATTTTAGACGCGAAATTGCCGTATCAAATATCATTGCAGGAGATCATTCCCTTTCAATAGCGTTAAGTATTGGCGCTGTTTTTGACAGTACCGAGGTTATATCAAAACAAATGAATGATGCAGATAACGCCTTACATAGCGCGAAAGAAAATGGTCGAAATCAAGTGGTAGTGTTTGGGGCTGAGTTAGAAGATTAGAAATATTTTTTCTGATACATATCAGTATTCATATACATCAATGATGTATATGAATATACCTGCCACTAGCTATATTTTTAGAGTGAATATCAGTCTTTAAATATCACGGTCCATAAAAAAACGTTTTCAGTGCTAGGCTTTCACAGCTTTGCTGAGTTAAAATAGCGGTATTATTCCTAAGAAAAATAGTCGTAACCTCCTTGAATCCCTCTGTTGATAACAATCAAAATCAAAGCCGCGCAGCAATAAGTGCTGTAAACAATGCTCTAACGAATTCTGAAACAGATATTAGTAGCGAAAACATGACCTTATTACTTGATACGTTAAAACATCATTTTGGTTATGAAAGCTTTCGTCAAGGTCAAGCGGCAATTATCAACAGCTTAATGCACGGGCAAGATTCACTTGTTTTAATGCCTACAGGTGGTGGAAAATCACTCTGCTATCAATTACCTGCGGTATTATTGCCTGGTGTTACCGTGGTGGTTTCGCCGTTAATTGCTTTAATGAAAGATCAAGTTGACGGCTTAACTCGCCAAGGTATTCCTGCAGCTTTTATTAACTCGAGTTTAGAACAAAGCGAAATAACCGATATTTTTGATCGCTTAGCGCACGGCGAAATTAAATTACTCTATGTTGCACCTGAGCGGTTAACAAATTACTACTTCTTACAAAGCCTAAGCCAATTACCGTTAAGTTTATTTGCCATTGATGAAGCACATTGTATCTCTCAGTGGGGACATGACTTTAGGCCTGCCTACACCAAGTTGCAGTGTTTAAAGCAAAATTTTCCTCATGTACCGGTAATGGCATTAACTGCTACGGCAGACGTTACCACGCGTAAAGATATTCTTAATCAGCTGGCGTTGCCAAACCCATATATTCACCTTGATAGTTTTGATCGACCTAATATTCGCTTTACCCTTGCACCTAAATATAATGGTGAGAAACAGTTATTGGGTTATATAAAGCAAAAAGGTGAAGACAGCGGTATTATTTATTGTAATAGTCGTTGGCAGGTTGAAAAATTAGCGAAATATTTAGCGGCGAGCGGCATTAATTGTGCGGCGTATCACGCGGGCTTAGAAAATGAAATTCGCTCAATTGTGCAAGAAGGGTTTACTAAAGACAATATTCAAATTGTAGTGGCAACTGTAGCCTTTGGTTTAGGTATTAACAAGCCCAATGTCCGTTATGTTATTCATTACGAGCCACCACGTACGTTAGAATCTTATTATCAAGAAATAGGTAGAGCAGGGCGTGATGGTTTAAACGCCGAAGCTTTATTTTTGGTAGATGACAAAGATGTGAATCGCATTAAAAAACGTATTAGCGAGGGGGATAATCCACAGCGCGTTAATGTTGAAATGCAACGTTTTGCGGCAATGGATGCTTTTATTGGCGCGCAAACTTGTCGTCGCCAAGTGGTGCTGAACTATTTTGCTGAATACACTGAAAAGGGCTGTGGCAACTGTGATATTTGTCTTGATCCGCCAAGTATGTTTGACGGTACGATTGAAGCACAAAAAGTATTGTCATGTGTATACCGTATTGATCAACAAGGTGATATTAATCATGTTATTGCCGTACTTCGTGGGGATATTAACGATAATATTAAGCAGTTAGCGCATGAGCAAGTATCTACCTTCGGTATTGGCAAAGGTAAAACCGCAGGTTACTGGTTTTCAATTATTGGGCAGCTTATTCATCTAGGTTATTTACAGCAAGATATAGAGCAGCAATCAACCTTGTGTTTAACGCAAGCGTCAGGTGCTGTATTAAAAGCACAAGTGCCTTTAATGTTAGCCAGTCCACGTTTACAAAAAGCCAGTTACTGGCAGCAAAAAGCTCCGCAAAAAAGTTACGATCGCGCCTTGTTCGCCAAGCTACGTGAATTGCGTAAAGCAATTGCTGATGGTGAAGACATAGCACCATTTATTGTATTTAATGACGCAACCTTGTCAGAATTAGCAAGAATAAAACCAAAAACATCTAGAGAAATGCTCAGCGTTAGCGGTATTGGTGATGTTAAATTATCACGTTACGGGCAACCTTTCTTGGCACTAATCAAAGAGCATGGTTAAAGAATGAAGGTTATAAAAAGTAATTTTAAATATGGCTAAAATTAAACCAGAATTTTCAATGAAGAGTTACGGGATTTATAATGAATGGGATGCAAATTCCAAAGATTTACCAAAAATTCAAAAGTTTACAACTGAAATTCCGGCTGAAGTAGACATTGAGTTTGGTTATATAATCAATGTTAAAAAAGGCAAAGGATGTAAATTAAATTTTATTATTTATCACCCAGATGTCTTAGATAAAAAAGGGCAGGTAATGGCACCTTTTGAAGATGAAGTTTATGTTAAAACAAACGATTGGGACTTTTTCTTAGGTGATACTATATGGGAGCCAATTGATGATAAAGTTGGCCCTTGGCGCATCGTAATTGAATATCAAGATCGTATCATTGCCGATAAAACATTTAATATTTCAGTGGAAGAAGGCTACCGAGTTGATGATTTTTCAGCGTTAAATAAAACGTTTAATAAGCGTCGTTAAATTCATTCAACTTGCAGGTTTGCTTAATATTAACCGCATTAAATTTGTGATCATTTGTACTTGAAAAAATAGCCAACTAGGTCGTTATTTATTTAATAATTAGAACTACTAGTTACTAAAATAAATGCCTTATATTTGACTATTTTTCTATGTATATAATAAACCAGCTATTTAATGGAGCTGGTTTATTTAGGTAGTTCAGTAAAGCCCATATTGAACAAAGTGAACGCATAAATATCAGCGTATTGTTCAATAGTTTTCGAAACAGGTGTGCCTGCGCCATGACCAGCATTGGTTTCAATACGAATGAGTGTTGGTGCATCACCGGCTTGTTTAGCCTGTAACTCTGCAGCAAACTTAAATGAGTGTGCTGGAACTACGCGGTCATCGTGATCGCCTGTGGTGATCAAAGTAGCTGGATAACTCACCCCAGCTTTAACGTTATGTACTGGTGAGTAACTTTTTAGATAATTGAACATTTCTTTGCTTTGCTCAGCTGTGCCGTAATCGTATGCCCAGCCAGCACCCGAGGTAAAGGTGTGATACCTAAGCATGTCTAAAACACCTACTGCAGGCAAAGCAACTCTCATTAGCTCTGGACGTTGGGTCATTACCGCGCCAACTAGTAAACCGCCGTTTGAACCACCATTAACTGCGAGGTATTCACTCGATGTATAGTTTTGCGCAATTAAATACTCACCTGCAGCAATAAAGTCGTCAAACACATTTTGTTTGTTAAGTTGGGTGCCCGCTTTATGCCATTCTTTACCGTATTCGCCGCCGCCACGTAAGTTAGCCACTGCATAAATACCGCCTTGCTCTAACCAAATAGCTCGGCTAACACTAAATGACGGCGTTAAGCTGATATTAAAACCACCGTAACCATATAAAATTGTTGGGTTATTACCATCAAGTTGAATACCTTTTTTGTAGGTAATTATCATCGGAATTTTAGTGCCGTCTTTTGATGGATAAAAGACTTGTTTCGACTCATACTCATCACTATCAAACTTAGCGCCAGACTTTAGGTAAATGTCACTTTCGCCATTCTCACTATTGTAGCTATAAATGGTGCCAGGGGTTTTGTAGTTACTAAATGAGTAATATAACGTTGATTGATCTTTATCACCTTTAATAGTCGTAGTGCTGCCTGCACCAGGTAACTTTATTTCACGTATTGCTTTACCTTGATAGTCGTATTGGTAAATTTTAGAAATTGCGTCAATCATATATTCGGCGAAAAAGAATCCACCGCCTGTAGAAGCACTTAATACATATTCAGTTTCAGGAATAAAATCGACCCATTTATCAGGTGTTGGCGCTTTAGCATTGACGCTAATAATCTTTTTATTTGGTGCATTGAAATTAGTGACTAAAAAGAGAGTGTCGCCTTCATTTTCAATAATGCTAGTGTCAGCATCAAGGTTTTCAGTAATGGTCACTAATGGGCTATCAACTTTGTTTAAATCTTTAAGGTAAAGGTCGTTACCTGATGTTGATTTTGCCCCAGAGATAAGTAAAAATCGATCGTCTTCAGTCACTGTACCGCCGACATATCGACGTTTTTGCTCTGGCGTATCGCCAAACACAACTTTGTCGTTTTTTTGTGGTTGACCTAATTGATGATAATAAAGCTTATGTTGGTCGGTTTTTGCTGATAACTCACTTCCTTCAGGCTTGTCGTAGCTTGAGTAATAAAACCCTTCATTTTTATACCAAGAGATCCCCGAGAATTTTATATCTACCAGTGGCGTATCTAATACTTTTTTGGTTTCAACATCAATAATAATTATCTTTCGCCAGTCACTACCGCCTTCAGAAATAGAGTAAGCGGCAATAGAACCGTCTTTTGAAAACGTTAATTGTCCCATTGAGGTGGTGCCATCTTTGCTGAAAGTGTTTGGATCTAAAAATACCTCTTCAGGGCCACCGTCTTTTTGGCGATAAATAACATATTGATTTTGTAAGCCGTTATTTTTATAGAAAAAGGTATAGTCACCTTTTTTAAAGGGAGCGCCTATTTTTTCATAATTCCATAGTTCAGTTAATCGTGCTTTCAGCTGTTCGCGATAAGGAATTTGCGACAAGTAATCAAATGTCGCATTATTCTCTGCTATAACCCAAGCGCCTGTTTCTTTGCTGCGATCATCTTCTAACCAACGATACGGATCAGCAACGTCAGTACCAAAATAATTATCAACTACAGAGCCTTTTTTTGTCACAGGATAAACCGCCTTTTTAATTATATTATGAGTAGTGTAGGACGTTGTGCCAGAGATTGGATTAACAGTTTTTGCAGATTTTTCGTTACTATCGCCAGTACAACTAGCTAATACGCCAATGAATAAGCTACTAGTTAATAACAAGTTTATATTCTTCATTTGAATCCCGATTGGCTACAGTTGTTGTTAGCAGTGTACCAGAAGGCTTTAAAATAAAACAAAGCAAAACTACAGCAAGCATCATTTTATTGTAACGAAAAAATGGCGATAATTTTTCTGGTACATTACCAGTAAATTATCGCCATTAAGTGACTTAACGCTAATGTTAAAAGCTAAGTGAACATTTATTTCGTTATGTTTAAGCTTATACTTATAGGACGTTTTCCGCTGCGCCTTTGGTAAAAACCACCTAGAAGGATGATGAACAACATAGCGCCAAGAGCTTGCCAAACAAAGTTATCAGGCTCTACGTCATCTTGCTTGTTTTGCTTTTCAAGTTTTTGTCCTTCAACTTGCTCGGCTTCGTTGGCTTGTGCTTGCTGCGCATTTAACTCTTTTTGTTTGATTTTTTGTGCTGTCATGTCTTGCATTGTTTTAGCATTTTGCAGTGGTTGTAAACCAAAACCTGCGGCTAATTCATTGGCATGTTCACGTACTGCATCGTTCATTACAATAAGGTCGTATTTTTCAACAAGTTCAATGTATTTCTCAACAATAGACTTTAAACGTTCGTCGCTAGTTTCCCAGTAGTCTTTGCGCTCAGCTTCAAGCATACGTTCCATCATGTTGGCGAGCGCTTTCGGGTTTACTTGTTCAAACCATTCATCAAGACCCATCTCTAGCTTATCGTTTACGTAAATGTCAGCAAACTCGTCCCATTGGTCGTCACGTACAACGTCAGGGTCAACTACTTGCCAACCCCAGAAGTTGTTTAGGTTGCCCGACATAGTAACCGCGCCGCTGTAACCTTCTTTTTGCATCTCGCTGATCCAACGCTTGTGGAAGTTACGAGTACGTAATTCTTTAGCAAGCATATCTGCGGCTAATTCCATTTTTACCTTTTTGGTATTACGTAAGTTACTGATCATCATTTCAGGACTTTTGCCGTCAATATTACGAACCGCTAAGGCTAATGAACCAAAATATTCAAATGGGTCGTCTGAGGTGATCATGCCGTATAGGTTTGATGAACGTGCGAATAAGGCAACGTCAGTACCTGATAACTGTTTAGCGTAGAGGTTATCAACCTCTTCGCCCCAACGAGAGGTATCAGCACCGAAATGTTTACCCATAGTTGCTAGGTAGTTGTCAGCAATTTTTTTGTCTGTTTCCCAGGTATCACTGTTCATGATTGGGCCATCAACACCTGAGCCATAATCACCAAAAGTATTTGAGAAAATACGAATGCTTGATAAATATTCTGCTTCGTCTTCTTCTACGCCTTCGGCAACTAATTGCGCTTTAACTTTTTCGCTATTTTCTCTAATGTAATTGCGCCAAAGTGGGTTACTTTCTTCTTTTAATTCAGTCAGCTCTTTAATTGCTTTAGCAAGCATTGCCATCACGTTTGGAAATGCATCACGGTATAAACCTGTTGCAGATAATACAACATCAACACGCGGGCGTTTAAGTTCGCTGTAAGGAATTATTTCGGTACCGATTACGCGTCCGTCAGGGCTCCATTTAGGTTTAATACCCATAGCGTAAAGTGCCTGACTTTCTAGTACGCCGTAATGACGCATGGCTTCTACCGACCATAACGAGAACGCTAATTTGTCTGGGTATTGACCATGTTTTTGGTAGTAGTTTGCAATAACTTCGGTGGCTAATTCTTTACCTTGCTCATAAGCGGCTTTGGTTGGTAAGCGTGATGGATCAAAACCAATTAAGTTAAAACCTGTTGGTAGTGATGCTGGATTACGAATTGGATCACCACCATTTTTAGGGGCAATATATTGGTTATTTAAACCCGCAACTAAGTTGTCTAACTCTTGGATGCTGACAATATTTTTATAGTATTCTTGCGCTTGTAAAATGAAAGGTTTTATTTCGTCATTAAGATCGTTAAAGTCAGTGTCATTAGCATTAATAACATAGTCACGAAGTGTTTTGTAACCTGCTGTTTGTTCTAAATCTTCTTTTACAAAATGCATTAAACCATCAGAAATATCGTCATGAGTTTTGGCTTTACCTTCCTCATGTTTTTCATCACTGTGCTCATCAGCATGTTCATCACTGTGTTCACCTTTGTGCTCATCACTATGTTCGTCATTATGATGATGGTCGTGCTCGTCTTCAATCTCGTAATGATCTTTTTCAAACTCAGAAGCAACGCTTAAAAATTCAGTGCCTAGCATTTGACCTACGGTTGAAATAATTAAACGTTGCTCAGACAATTCACCAAAGCTGTGTAAACCAAGTGGTTGGTTAGAGGCCGCTAATTCTTCTAAATAGCTGTGTAAGTCTTCTAAGAAGGTATCAAAATCTTCATTAATTTGTGCTAATTCGTAGTTTAAATCTTTGCATAAGTTTTCTTTGATACAAAAGTCGATAATCTGCTGTTTGGTTTTTTCTTTTACACCACCGGTATCAATATGACGATATTGGTCTACTAAGGTATGCATATCGGCAGTTACACCTTGTAAGCCTGCTGCTGCAAATGGCGGTGTCATATGACCAATAGTTACGGCATTACCACGACGTTTGGCCTGCATAGCTTCACCTACATCATCAACGATGTAAGGGTACATAACCGGTAAAGTTCCAGTTGATAAGTTAGCACCGTCGTAACGAGATAAACCACGGTCTTTACCCGGTAAATATTCATGAGTACCGTGCGTACCTAAATGGATAAAGGCATCGCTGTTCCAATATTCGCGCGCATAAAAATACGCTGCTAAATAATAATGGTTCATCGGTATTTTAGTGTTGTGATATAGGCTTTGTTCTTTATCAGCACTGTCACCACGAGGCGGTTGACGTAAAATCAGCATATTACCGTTTTTAATACGCGGAATAATAAAGTAATGTACGCCATCGCGATTTACTACCATGAAGTTATCTTCTGGTTGTCCCCATTGTGCATTAATGCTGTCAACGGTTGCTTGCGGAATTGTCGCTAACCATGCCTTGTATTCTGGTACTGGTAATAACTCTGCTAGATCATTTTCTAATAAAGCTTCTAATTCAAAGTCACGGTAGAAAGGGTTTAAAATCGGGTCTACGCGGTCAATAAAATATTGCGCGTCTACTTTTTCGATGCTGTAGCCTTCATCGTTTAAACGGTTACTAATAGAGGCTAAACTTTCAGGCACATTTAAAAATGATGCTCCCATGTCTTGATCGCCCCAAAACATAGTTGTTAGCTTTTTATCGCTATTTGGCATTTGCGAAAGCTTAGCGTAGTTAATTGCGCGTTCTACAAGAAAATCTAATTGATAATCAATCACTTCAACTTGATGAGTGGTTTGATTCATTGCAGCAACAATTGTTGGGTCAATTGCACCTGCTGATTCAGGTAATACCAACATAAACGACATCATGCCTGGTGCTATACCTGCTTCACTTGCTTCCCATGCTTTTTGGTCGCCATCATAATAAGTTAAGGCTTGTACAACAGGTACGCCAAATTTTTCAAATTCAGCTTTACGTTTACTTGCCCAGTGAATGTTACGGAAGTTGATTATCAGATCTACGTCAGTTTTATTTGTGCTTGGGTCTAGTTGTAATAATTTTGAGTAATCGCCACTGCGCGGGCTTAGTTCAAAAAAGAACGGCACGACATAAGCACCTTTAGCTTCAAGGCGGCTAATAGTTTGGTCTACTACGGTCGTTTGTTCGGTTTCAATTGAAGCGCGTTGCATTAATAAGGCTATTTTCAATTGACCTTCTTTTGGTGCAATCCACTCTTGATAATTGGCTAAAGAGTCGCTCATTAAGTTAGGCTGATTTGGGTGATAAATACCTTGGCTTGGAAAGATAATTGGCGCTGTTACTTTAACGGTTTGTGCATCATTTAACGCCAATACGTCTTTAGCAACATAATCTAATAGGTTGGTTAAATTGGCGCGTCCAGCATTGTCCCAATAAGTGTAAACCGTGTTTAATTGCTCGGCTGTAACGTCTTTTAATCCGCCTGAAGCTGCCAAGTGAAAAGCAAGTAACTTAGTGTTAGCGCCACTTGCCGCTAACATGGCAATGCTTGGCATTATGCTTTCATAGGTTTTTACTGCAGAGTTTGCAGATACCGAGTCTAAAATCACTAGGTCGTATTGTGCAAATAGCTCTGCCGTTTTTTGGTTGTCGGTTAAAGCTTTTGACGACTTTTGACTGATATCCCAAGTAACGGTTTGGCTAGCATCTGCAGCTTTTTTTAGTAATGTTACTTTGGCTTTGTTTGAATGTCTGCCGCTAATAAATAATACTTTGGTGGTATTTTCTGCTGCAGTTGCCTCTGTTGTTGCTGTATTAGCACTGTTATCTGCAGTTGCCGCGTTAGCGGTTAGCATCAGTGAAAACATCAGACTGAATACAACACTGAGCTTAACGAGTGATCGTAAGCCCAGTGTTAATAGGTTTGATATATTATCTATAAATTTCATAAGTTACTTATTTATAAGGTAAGTGGTAAGTTAATTTGTAAAGTAAGTTTCAAGTTAAGCGTCTGTTTTTTTATTTTTTTGAAATAAATTACAACTTGAAATCAAAGTAGTTGAGCTTTGTTTACGGGGTATAGCTAAAGCTCAACTAGCAAGTTTATTACTCTGCTACATAAATGATGGAGCCGTCGGCCATTTCATACGCGGTTCCGGCTTTTTTACCGCTACCGCTGCCAGTTTTACCATCGCTTTTAAAGCTTTCGATTTTATTGCCTTTTTTAACAATAATTTCCATGTCTTCTTTGCCGGCGTTTTTGATCACAGTGACATCTTCCGCCATAAACGGGTTCATTGGATTCTGGGCAATAGCAATTAATAAGGCGGCAACCAATACTAAAAAAACATCAACTAAGTTAACGACAGAAAGTGCAGGGTTGATGCCTTCGTCTTCATCAAGCAGCCGCATTTGACGCTCCTTGAATTGACGCTTCTACCTTGTTTTTGGTATTCGTTGATTCAGATGAGTTCATCATTTGTAGAGCCTGTAATTTTGACTCTTGTAATAATGGCGTTAATGCGACTAACTCTTCGGCTAACCAACGTTTTTTAACACAGGCTATCCAGAAGGTAATTGAGGCGATAACTAAACCAAAAATTACCGCAGAAAAAGCGACGATGAGGTTTTCACTAATACCTTGAATGTTACCGTCGGCTAAACCTTTAAGTGCTGGGCCCATTGGTACCATGGTGGCAATTAAACCTAACATTGGCGCTAAACGACTTACATTACGAACACCTTCAAGTTGGGTTAGCGCATTAACGTCTAATTGGTCTTTACTTACTCTTGGGTGATTATTGGCAAGTTGCGATAGTGGGTAGCCTACTAGGTTTAACGCTTTGTTTTCACCAAGTTCGCTATTTAATAGATTATAGAATTGCTGTTGGTTTTGTTTGCGTTGAATGGTTTGCATGATGTACTGACCTGTGGCAAACAGGGAGTAGATAAACAATGCGGCAATCAAAATAAGTACCGGTGCCATAAATAGTTCAGACAATTGATACATTGCCTGTTCAAGTTGATAAATCATAGATGCTCTCGTTGCTCTTCTAAATAAGGACGATTATTGATGTTTTTACGATATTAGTGATTATAAAAATTGAAATAATAAATCATCTTCAAATGGTGTAATCACTTAATATAAAAACCATGACTAACTACATTTTTCACTACCTTAATAACTACATAGTTTGCAAAGCAGTTATCAAGGTAATTAGGTATGGTGTTGTTATACAACTTACTTCAATGCTTCTGCTCTGAATGAAATGTTGCCAGAAACGTTTTCAGCGTTGTAGTAACTTGTTAGCTGAAGTTTGTAGCTAGCAGTTGCTGTTTTGATGATGTAAACACCGTACTGAGACCAAAGTGTATGACCACCGTTTAAGCCGTATTGAGTCCAAGGTGTTTCGTCAAAAGCACGTACTGTGTATTGGTTTTCTTCAAAGTCGTAATAACGCATAGCTGCGGGGTCAATTTCAGGAAATGAATCGTCAAAATCTTGCATCGCAGTGCTATCTTCGGCAATGTTAATTTCAAAGCTTGCTTCTGTTTTAGCTTCATTACACGGTAAGCTTATGTCCCATGCATCACTCGCACTAACTACTTGACCTAATTCAAAATCAACATAAACACCGTCAAAACCTGCACAAGCAGCGGCAGCATCAACTACAAGATCGGTTTCTGTTGCCGCAAAAGCAGTATCTGCACTGGTTTGGTTGCTGTAGGTTAAGGTAATTGCAGCAATGCCATAACCTGAAGTAGAAGTAGTTAATGCGCTTGCTTTGAATTTAGAGAAAGTATCGTCAGAGTTAACAATGTAAGCATGGCTAGGATCAGCGGATACTTGATGTGTTGTTACGTTATAAGCATAAAAATCGGCGATAATACTTTTGGTTTCATCAGATTTGAACATTTCACTGTCGGTTGGTACGTCACTTAACATTACCGCTGTAAAGTCTTCTAGCTCACTCTCTGGTGTAGCGTTAAGGAATTTATCGGCAATGGCATTACCATCAGCATCGAAAAAATCACTGTTTTTATCTGTAAAGTAAACGGATACAGGCATTTCACTATCGGCGTTATTTAAGTAAACATCACTTCGACTAAAAGCTAAATCCCATTGGGTATCAGTTTTAGCTTGCTCTTTTGTTAAGCTTACTTCGCTCATTGTTTCTAAATCAAAATATACAAAGCTTGGCTCTGACACTGAACCTGTTGAATAAGGGCCGTAAATGGTTGCTTCTGTTGTTTCGTCGTCATTTAAATTAAGCTCATCTTTTATGTCGGCTTCAATTTCTTCTATTGTGTCGCTATCACAAGCGGTTAGGGCTAATGTAGCTAAGAGTGACGTTAAAACTAATGATTTGTTATTCATGTTAAATTTCCTAAAATGTTTAAGTTGTTTATAAAATTATGGTGTACGATATTTGTTATGTTTTTTACTCAGTTATTAGAGCTGGTAAGTTATCCCAAGTGATACAAAACGGCTGCTAACAGGTCTAGCATCAAATAATTGGTTGTTTACAGCACTAGTGTCTTGATGTTGATTTAATAGGTTGTCTAAGGTTAAGCGCCATGAAAAATGTTTAGTTAGTTGTTGGCTAATTTTAAAATCGACAGTAAACCAACCATTATTTAAGGTGCCATTTTCGTAGTTTTCAGCGGGTATCGCTTCACCCTTTTGGTACACTAAATACAGCATGCTGTTGATGTTAAAACGACTAGGCGTGTAACCTATATTGGCTTTAATTTGGTGAGTAGGGCGTCCTTCTAGGCGTATACCTTCATCGTCTTTGGCACTTAAATAACTGTAGTTAAGTTGGCTTACCCATTGTGTGTATGTTGCGCCTATCGACCAGTCGAAGCCTTTTAAAATAGCTTGGTCGATATTGGTATAAACCGAGATATCTAAATCTTCGATAATAGATCGCTCTGGATCGACTTCGGTATCAATTAACCCTTCTGCTTGGGTGTAATAAATATTAAGGTCACTACTCAAGTCAAAACTACCCATAAAGCTATCTTTAAAGCTGGTCTCAAAGGTAAGTGATGTATTGGCGGTTACCGAAGTTTCAGGTGTTAAATCGTCGCTACCGTAAACTTTGTAACCAAGGGAGCTGTGATCAAATTGGTAGTAGCGCTCTTTTAGTGTTGGTACGCGGTAACCTTGACCAATGCCGTAACGCCATTTTAGTTTGTTTTTATCGCTGAGTAAGTCATTCATACCGCTAACACGCAACGCCGAATAAAACCCAAAATCAGAATCTTGTTGTACGCGTAAGCCTAATAAATATTGACTGTTTTTATTAATCCAGTTCAGTTGGCTAAAAGCTTCAGCACTTTCTTTACTGGTAGCAGGAACCTCTTTGCTACCGTCAGATCGCTTTGTTTGTTCTAATGTGTCTTGATGCAATAAGCCACCAGAAACAACTTCTAAACTGTCAGTTGACCAAATGTACTTGCCATTTAGTTCATATAAACCAATGTCAGCATCGCGTAAACTACCGCTACGACCACTGGCTTCTACATGTTGCATTATGCGGCTGTTTATTTGCCATTGGCGCTGTGTTTTGGTGTGTGGGTTGGTTAACTCATTGCTGAAATCAAGGTCAAGTTGTTGCTGTTTTACTTCCGAAACATAAGTTTCTAAGGTACTTTGCCCTGCAATTCGTCCAGTATTTTTACTTTTACTCTCTTCAAAGAATTGATAGGCAATTGATGTTTCAACTGTGCTGATTTGTCCTGAAGTAGAAAAGTTAATGAAGGTTTTGTCTAAATCGCCTGCAGGGGTTGAGCTATGGTCGTTATCATAATCAAAACCAGGGTATTGTTTTGCTAATGCGCTAAGTTGATAACGCCAACCCGCAGCATACAGTGTTCCACCTAAACGTAGTTGCTGTGCGTAAGGATCATCTTCAATAGCATTTTGCGTGTAACTACCAATTTGATAGCCGATGTTAAATTGATTAGTCTCGGGTTTGTTAGTGATGATATTAATAACGCCGCCCATAGCAGAGCTGCCCCACATTACCGATGACGCGCCACGAATAACTTCAATTTGTTTGATGTCTTGCGCACTAATTTGGTCAAGGTCAACCGCGGCGCCTGTTGGCGAAATTAATGGTTGGCTATTTAATAATATAAGTACGTTATCGCCGTCAAACCCTTGCATTTGAATGTTGTAACCATCTTTAGCGTTACGAGTAACCACAACACCGGGAATAAAATTAAGAGCTTGAGCAATAGTACCTTGAGTTAGTAAGCCTACTTGCTCTTGGTCGATAACTTCTACTTTAACAGGAGAGTTAGATAATAGTTTTGGTGTACGAGTGCCTGTGACAACAATGACTTCGTTGGCTTTATACTTTTTCGATGTTAATTCTTTCTTGAGAACAGTGGACTCAGTAGGTTCTGAGGCTTCAGCGTTAGCAATATTTACAACAAACCCGCTAACAGCAAAACTTAAAAAAGAACTAATAGCTAAACACTTAATAGCCATATTTATACACCTGGTTACTCGTTAATAACAATGATTATCATTTGCGCGTAAGATACATCAAAACAAATGAGATCACGAGTGATAACCATTCGCATTAGTGTTTATTTTTGGTGGGGAGTACAATTTATAGTAGTTTCAGAATGTTAGGATATTTATTTTAAACAAAGAAAAATTGCTCAAATAAAGTACCAATTGAAATAATAAATAAATCATCTTCAGATGCTATAAAGCATATATTTAATTGGATTTGCACTAATAGTTGAGATATAAAATTAGTTGAGATAAAAATTAGTTGAGACAAAAAAGCGGTTGACTGCCTTAACAATCAACCGCTTTTTAGGTTGTGGTTTTCACTTGTTTTCTACTGTTTTTTCAATTGATTTTTAAGTTAACTTTTCAATCAACTTGACCGTAAATGAATAAATTAACGATCTTCTAAGCGATTGAAATCAAGTATCCCAGCTGATTTAGGCTGATTAGCTTTATACCAAATAAGCAATTGGTCTGCATACGACCAAAAATCAGCACTAGTACGGCGTACCCCAAATTGGTCTTTAAGTTCGCTGTAGTCTTGCTCTGTTTTTATACTTGTTAAGGCGCTTACAAATTGATCAAGTTGTGATTTGTTTACTTGAAAGAAGGCATTAGGATAATTACCAACAATACCACGTAAAACAGCTAAAGTATCTTCGCTAGGATCAAGGCGGTCATCTTCAAAAAACAGTCCTGCAACATTGGTATGTGCGGTATTGTTAATTAAAGAGTAAACCTGATTTTTATCACCATCACTGACCATTACAAAACTTACTTGTGCTAATAAATGTACATTGATATTAGGTATTTTACGTAAGCCCGCCATAACCTTGTCAGTGTTATCTTCAGGTAATGAGCTTAAATTATAAGTGCTCACTTGTGCATTATGTGTATATTCGCCGACTAGTTTAAAGAATTCTTTTTCAGGATCTGTGGTTTTAAAATCGATACCTGTTTGAGGTGTCTGATAAAACTCATCTGAGAAAATATAGTCTTTAATTTCATCATTAGTACCTACATACCAAGATGCATGTATTGCTTCACGTTGTGCTTTAGGTAAAAACATAATGAAATTACTTTCTGCTTCCATTCGTAAAAAGTCCATGTATAAGCGCGTTTCTAGTTGATGGCTTACGGTGCCATAAACATCAAAACCAGCGACTAATAAGTAATGAATACGTTCTAGTAATGGATAGCTGATCACCCAAGCTGTTTTAGGTGTTGGTCCAACAAAACCTTTTACCACAGTAGCGCTATTAAAGTGTCTGAATACAGTTAATGTTGCATTAGGATTGCCATTACCTGACCAAATTAAATCAAGGTTTATTTCATTCTCATCTAAATTGAGTTTCTCCAAATAATTTAATTTATTCTTAATGTATTCTTTTTGATCTTTAGCATATTGGCGCCAGTACCATATCGGTAAGGTCTCATTACTGCTGCCTGCAGGTAGCTGTAATAAGTTAACATTATCATTGAGAAATGTTTCAGTTTTAAAGCGATTAAAACTATCTGGGTTTAGAAAAAATACCCAGAAGTTATCTTCAATAACATTTAATGCAGTTTGACCACGACAAACAGGACCTTTGATAAAATTCATTATCGAGAACTCTGCTTGGTCTAATAAAAATTGGTAGCGAAATTTATCGGGTATCGCGGCAAAAGTTTTAAAAGGATTCGACGCATTAATAAGTTCATAGTCAGGTAGGCTAGTTACCGCATAATCTGGTTTATAGAACAATTCTGTGATGCGTGTGAACTTGGCGTCACCAAAAGGATACGGCATATGACGTTTAACAATAACAGTGTCGGTATGTTTAATCAGTCGATAGAACACGTCTGGTTTATTGAGAGTCGGTTGAGTTTTGCCGTCTGCATACGGAGATGAAAATGGGCGACGGCTAGTAATAAGATCTACTGGTTCGCCGCTAGGCGTTCTTGAACGTACTAACTTAAAGTAGCTTGTTTGTGGCTCATCAAAATATAAATTGGCTAGGTATAAATGCTCATATATATAACGCGCGATTAACTGTTCTTTAGGTGATGTACCATTGAGTAATTTTTCCCAACGAGCAATCATTGCTTGTTCTTGTGCATTTGGTGGAATAGGCGCTGGCATAACAGCACCTAGGGCTATCCAATCAGTTAATTCTGTATGTTCAGCTGTTGATAATCCTGGTAGCGCATAAGGCATGCCACCAAGTGGATAATCATTTTTATAATCTTCAAACTCTTCTATGGTCGCGCATTCTTGGCTTCTATTAAGTGAAATATCAAAGTTATCACCGAGTAATTTACTCTTTGGTAATGGATTTTGCTGTTTTAATTGTAACATTTGATAAAACAGACTTGCTTGAGTGTTAGCTTGCTCTGTTTGGTTGCGCTCATTAAGAATAGGAAAAAAACCTTCTTTACGTAATGCGTTTAAATCATGAGCAGTTAACCCTGGGATATCACTAATGTTTTCAGTAACCTTGGCATTTTTAAAGCGCTCTACACCATAAATTTGTGCTTTACTAGCACCGCGTTCAATACCTGCGCGACTTTCCATTTTTAATTGACATGGCGCGTCATAACAACCATGACAAACCACACAACGATTTTCGATAAGTGGCTTGATGGTGTCATTAAAATGCATTGTTTGTATAGCTGTTGCTTTAGGTTGATCGAGCCTATTTTCAACATTGCTAACGCCATAAAGTTTATCAAATTCCATGACACCTAAAGTGGCACAACCGGATAAAAATAGAAAAATTAAAAGCCAATGAAACTTGCGCATGAAAACCTTAAATATTGAAATGATAACAATTAGTGGTGAATTTTAAGCTATATTGAGAATTACTTAAAGTTGTTATGTTGTACTAGGGTATGTTTATCTTTTGAGATTGTTTTTGCAACGCATTACGAGTGTAAAATACCTAGCAATAAACTCAGTCATTATTTTGAGCAAATACCTAATGAAAACCCAAGAAAAAATTATTCAGTTATTAAAAACCCAAGGGCCATTAACCGCAAAATTAATGGCCCAAGAGTTAGGTTTTACCACTATGGCCGTACGACAGCATGTGCAAGGGTTGGAAGATTCTGGTGATGTGATATTTAAAGATGAAAAAGCGCCAAGGGGCAGGCCTACACGCTCTTGGTCTTTAACTGCGCAAGGAAATAGTCGTTTTGCCGATCGCCATGATAAATTATCGGTAGCATTAATTGGTTCTATAATTAGCTTATTTGGTGATGACGGTATGGAAAAAATTATTACCCGTCAAGCAGAGCAAGAAAAATCGAATTATCAGTTAGCTTTGGCCGACAGGTACGGTATTGCAGAAAAGCTGCAAACCTTAGCTAGATTAAGGAGTAGTGAAGGGTTTATGGCCGTAGTTGAAAAGCATGATGGCGTATTTTGGTTAATTGAAAATCATTGTCCTATTCGCGCCGCAGCGACTAAAAACCACAGTTTTTGCCAATCAGAATTAGAGATATTTCAATGGCTGTTTACTGATATTGCCAACGTAACACGAGATAGCCATATTATTACAGGGGCTAGGCGCTGTGCTTATAAAATAGTAGCCATATAACTACTATGGCGCATAATGGGTGTAACGCATAATCAGAACAATATTGATTGTAAACTACTCGCATTTAGCTCGTTTTTAGTTAATGATAGTAAGCTTATACATTACTGTGGGCTAACGGCTAACAATGTTACATTATAAATACTTACATCGAAGTGCTTTTACTAGTGATGCTTTATGGTTACTTGGCATAAATGCTGTATTTTTTATTTGCTTTATTTATTTTGACACCTTTGAGTGGTTAGTTGGTTTTGTTGACGCACATGAATATTTAGAGCTTGATGAATTATTACCCTTAGCAGCTACTTTGACGTTAAGTCTTGGTATTTTTACCTACCGCCGATTAGTAGAGTTAAGCCAAGTAACTAAAGCTTTTGAAGAATTGTCAAAAAGAAACCCACTCACTTACGCTTTAAATAGACGAGCAGGCCAGGCGATATTACATCGTCGTTATTCTAAAGCGATACAAACAGGCGAGGGGTTTAGCTTGCTACAGTTAAACCTAGATAATTTTAAACGAATTAATGACGCTTATGGGCCAAGTGTTGGTGACGAACTATTAATTAGTTTAGTGGTGATTATTCAAAAAAACATCCCTGACAAAGTAAAACTCATTCATTGGCATAGTGATAATTTTATTCTCGTTTTACCTAATGATATACAATCACCGTTTGAACTTGCCAATAATTTACGTGAAATTATCGCTAATCAGCTTTTCACCACCGACACCATCACTTGCAGCATGGGGCTTGCTACTTGGCAAAAAGGATTAACTTTGCAAGACTTGTTGCATAACCTTGAAGATGCACTGTTTGACGCTAAAGCCGCAAATAAAAATACCGTTAAGATCGCTTAACGGTATTGGTGTATTCATTGCAGATTTATTTTTATTCAGGCATTTACGCATTTAATCGAATGCGTATTTAGTCCGAACTCAAGTTATTTAACCTGAACTCGGGATAATGAATATGTATAACCTAATAATATCAATTAGTTATTGTTACACCTCTACAATAGTTTTAATTATTCGTAGTTCAAGGCGAGAAAACGAAGCCAATAACTGGTTATTGGGAGTTTTCACAACGCAGAAATACGCATAATTAGCGCTGTTGTAGCATTTTGCTTATCTCGAATTCAAGTTATTTAACTTGATTATCAATAATATGAATATCTTGTTGCGGGAAAGGAATAGTAATTTTTTCTTGCTCAAACGCTAAGTAAATAGCTTTATACGCCGCATATTTTATCGAATATAAATTATTGGTTGGTATCCAAAGTCTAATGCCAATAGTAATAGCACTATCGGCAAATTCATCAATACCAACCTGTATGCGAGTTTTATCGGTATATATATCAAGGCTTGATAAAGTGTTTTCAATAAGGGTAACAGCGTCTAACGGGTTATCTTGGTATGACACACCAACAGACAATTTTAATAAGCTGTCTTTTTGCGAGTTTAGCATTACTTCACCCACTATGTGTTTATTAGGAATGGTGATTAACGCGCCGTCTTCATCTTTAAGTAGAGTAAAACCCAATCTTACTTCTTGCACTATACCCGTCACCCCAAGTATTTCTATGGTGTCGTCAACCACAAATGGGCGGGTCATAATAATATTAAAACCTGCAGCATAGTTAGATAATAAACCTTGTAAAGCCAATACAGCACCAAAAGATGCAGCGCCAATGGCGGCAACTAATGGGGTAACACTAATTCCTATTTTACTTAACACAATAACCACCACGACCATCATTACTATGATTTTAGTCAGGCTGGCAACAAAATGACTTAAAGTAACATCAAGGTTTTTCTTTTCACAAAGCTTTAAAACGCCTTTTGCAACTTTACCAGCAAGGTAGAAGCCAAATAAAAATATAAAAAAGGCGCCTACTAATTGAAAACTGTATTGTGTAAAAAAATCGATCGCTATTTGATAAATTTTATTAGCATATTCTATTTCGGTCCGTAAGAGCTCGGCTGGAAGTTCCGCAGCGTCTTTGGCGGTATCAGTAAGAGTTGTAGTGAGGCTCTCAGTATTATTGGCTTTATCTGACATGAGTTGTTCCGTTTAAGTGTAGCTATAGGATATGAACCGCCAAATATAAAACCTGGCAGTGGTAAGGTAAATGGTATTTGTTTTAGAAGCGATAACCTAATTGCATCATAAATTGCTGTCTATCACTAAAGGCAAAACTTGTTTCAGCGATAAGTGCCCATTCTTCTGAGATGTTCCATTGGCCACCAATAAGATAGTTCAATGGCGAGCTTACTTCTTGGTCTATAAGTATAATTACCTTGGGAGCTTCAGGTGATGATATTTCAAGTTGTTGTTTTATATCTTGCTTCATAGCGCCTACCCAAAATTGACCATGGTAACTATTAATTTTTCCATTCCAGCCTATACGGGCAGAATAAACTGTTTGTTTAGTATTTTTTACGGCAATATTAATATCTGCTTGGGTGAAGTTAACATCAAACATACCAAAAAAATCACCATAACCTCCCGCAATGGTGGTGCCATAACCTGTGACGGTTCCGTGATAGTTTAAACGAGTTGGATAGCCACTGTTCGTCACTAAACAGTTACCGGGTGCAGGTCCTGAGTATGGTAAATCAATACTGTTACAGCGCTTTTCGGCTGCGCCATTGCCAATATTAGCAGCGGTTAATATTAACGTAGGTATTTCTAAATCAACTTCTAATTCAAGATTTGCTTCGCCTTGTACTTTACCTAGCACACCATAAACATTCCAAAAGGGTAAAATCCACGCGTCTAAGCGCAAATTATAGGCGGTATTGGTTACTATAAGGTTTTTAGCTTCAATAGATTCGTCAATTAAATCATTTATTCTTTCATTAGGTTTTCCGTCAATTTCTAAAGCAATGTTATTAACAGTAAAAGGTTGTTTTTGTGTTAAACCAATAACCGAAATCCCCATTGGCAGCGGCAGTACATAACCTGCTTCACGGGATTTTTCTCCTAGAATAGGTAAAAAATCTGTCCATCTTTTTTTCGCGGGTAAAGGTTTAGGGTCAACCGACTCATAAGCAATATTGGATTTAGGATTCTGTCTTTGCTTAACTTGTTGCTTATATGTTTCATTGGCAGTTATTGCACTACAAAATTGAGCGCACTGTTTTTGTTGCCCCGCAGTTAGGGTAATTGCAGGCTCATTATTTTTATCAGCAACGGAGATTTGCTCTTCTTTAATTTTTGTTGTTTCCGCGTTTACCGACGTAGAGAGTAACGAAAAAATAAAAAAGCTTAGTAACAGTAAAGAGTTACCCATAAGGCTTAGAGTTCCATCATATATTTTGTAGCGTATTTTATACTGTTATACATTATGCGCCCAGCGACTTATTAATAAGTGTCATTCAATGTATTTAAGCGGGTTAATTTTTCAGTAAGTAGTGCTACTTGCTGCTCTAACTCGGTCACTCTTTGGTTAAGTTGGTCATGACTTGTTGCTGACGTTCCTGTTTCTGGTGTCTCTGTAGGCGTGTCAACATCAGTTGCTGTTAGCACATTTTCAAAATTCGTATCAATATTATAGTCGTCACTTATTTCAGTTAATAAATGTATATAACGAGACTCACGTTTACCTGGTTCTCGGGCAAGCTTTTTAATTAAGCATTGACCATTTAATTCCGCTAATTGCGCTAATGTGGCTTCAACTTCACTTACATCAGAAAAGTCAGCTAGACGGTTAGTACGGGTTCTTAGCTCGCCAGGAGTTTGCGGCCCTCTAAGTAATAACACACAAATAATAGCTCGTTGTTGTGGCGTAAATTTTAAATTGCCGAATTCAGTGTCACAAAAACGATGGAAATATTTATTAACGCGAGTTGAGGCTTTTGTATCAACCATCAGCTGGTTCATGTGTACCAATTCATCAACAATATTTTGCACATCACTTTCGGTTAGTGACATCACAGGCTCACGATTACTTTTTTGATTACAACCTGTAGTAATACCGTTTAACGATAAGGGGTACTGCTCTGGCGTGGTGGTTTCTTTTTCTAACATTACGCCAATAACGCGGCATTGCTCTTGGGAAAGTGTGATCATGATGAAAATATCCTTAAAATAGAATGCAAATGTTATGATGTTATAACACAAGGTAGTATTTCGATAACTAACCTGAGCTCGGTTTAAGAGATTTTAATTAATTGAATAGACTAATAAAAACATTATTCTTCGGCTCTAGCTAGATAATTATTCTTAATTCAAGGCAAATTTCGCGTCAATAGCAAGGCTATTGCAAGTAAATTTAACGATGAAATCAGGATAATTAACTGCTAGAGAAAGATTTATTAATCCGAGTTCAGGTTAACTAACAATAGGTGTTCAATGATGAAATTTCTCGTCTTTTTAGGTACAGTGCGTGAAAGTACCCCTCCAAAACCTGCGCGTCTTGGTTTACGTGTAGCAAAAGCATGTATGCAATGTTTAAAAGAGCGTTATAGCGATCATGAAATAGAATTAATAGACCCGCTTGATTACCCGTTAGAAACTATTTTCAAACCGCAATTTTCTTATTTACCAGGTAAAGCCCCTGCACCATTAAATAGCTTGGCAGATAAAATAGCTGCCGCAGATGGCTTTGTTATGATCAGCCCAGAGTATAATCACTCAATGAGCCCAGCATTAGCGAACTTACTTAATCATTTTGGAAGTTCTTTGTTCTCATATAAACCAAGTGCTATTGTCACTTATTCAGCAGGGCAATGGGGCGGAATGCGCGCCGCGGTTAATATGCGAACCTACCTTGCCGAGTTAGGCTGTTTACCCGTTTCAGCAATGATTCATATCCCTAAAGCACAAGAAGTTTTTACTGAAGATGGCTCAATGCAAGTAGGTGAAGAACAAGCATCTTGGTTTGATTATTTAGGTAGAACTTTTAATCAACTGACTTGGTGGGCACAGGCGACTAAAGATCACCGCGAAGTAGTTAATCCGCATAATATGGTTGGCGATTTCACCAAAACACCAACTGAGCGAAATGCGCCTTAGCTAATGCCTCAGTTAAGGATATCGTCGAGCACTATTGATTAGCGGTTTAGCTTAACCAAAAGTGATCTAACCCTAAGTGATATATCATGGTGAAGATCACTACTTGGCTGAATAAAAGTCCACAGACAATCATTAGCGTGATACTTTTATTGCTTTGCTTTATGGGGTGATTTAAAAAGTTAATACGTTGACGTACTTCCTCTCCATCATACCCATGTACAGCGCTTTTCTGATTAGTTTGCGTGGTATTTTGTTTAGCATATGAGTTAGTTATAGTGGGCTCTTTAGCTAACCCTGCATATTTTTCAATGGTATTAATTACTTGAGTAGAACTAGATACTTCATTGGCGGCATATAAATCACATGCTTGCTCGCAAGCGAGATTAAAATCATAACGAAGTTGAGCTTTATTCGTTAACCAAACTTTACTTAGCCACAGAAGAATCAATTTACGCAGATTATCATGTTGAAAACCATGACAGACCTCATGCGCAACCACCACGTTCAACTCATCAGTTGTTAAAGCTGATTTCAAACCTTGCGATATAAATATTTTAGTTCGCCACAAACCTGCATTCCAAGCAACTAAAGTAGGGTTATCAATAATTTTGTAATTTGTATCACTAACTACGTTAGATAATTTATCTAACGTTGTTAACTGTTGTTGATAACGCTGTAAATTGAAGTAAAAAGTGAGTATTAAGGTGATTATGATAAGTGTCGATAAAATGGCGAAACCGCCACCAATAACTGAATGTAAAGCAACAGAAGGGGAGTGCGAACTACAAACACCATCATGACAATGTTCTGGAATAATGAGAGTCGAGAGCGAAGGGAATACGAGTAAAGTTGTGCTCCATAAGCCAACAACAGGCGCCAATAAAGCATAAATAAAAATAGCTGCTGCCCGAGATGCCCCTGAAAAATGTTGTATTAACGCATAGCAATAACGATAGCTAAAGGCACTAATCAAAGACGATATTAAGGTGATTGTGAAAAAGGCGAGTAGTGCTTCAATATAAGGGGCGATTGTGAAAAACATAACTTATGAGTCTAATCTTTTGACTTATCGGTAGTCTTTATGTCGGGTTCAGCGTGCAAGGTTTTTAACTCATCCATTACAGACTGTTTATTTTCTTTTGTTTCGTTTGATAAAAACTTCAAAAAGCCAGAAATCATTGGCGACATATCACCTTGCGCTAACTCATTAGTAATATCACTTAACAAATTATGAATAATGTCACTTTTACTGATCGCCGCTTGATAAAAATACGCGCGGCCCTGTTTTTTTCGCAGTAACACATTTTTACGGTGTAATCGCTCAATAGTACTTTGTACGGTATTTAAGCTGATGGTTGAGTTAGGTAGTTTTTCAAGAATTTGCTGTGCAGAAAGTGCTGGTTCCGTTTGTTCGTTCCATAAAGTTTCAAGTACCGCTAATTCCCGCTCACCTAATACGGGTGTCGAAGATGCTTGTCTTTTTATACCTAGCCAGCCAATAAGACCGCCATTTTTAGAAGCAATTTTTGAAACCATGTAAAACCGACCTATTCTCGGTATTCATATCTGTTGATACGCTAATCATAACTAATTCAATATTTTATTTGAAACAACAAAAAATAACATCACTTTTCAACGTTTTTCTCTTTACAGGAATAGAAATGAAACGAGCATTTTGTAGTAGCTTCTTATTATTATCAACACTAGGTCAGGCCAATGAACTAGTTGGTTCGGAAAATCATCATGACCATACAGTAGGTAATACAGTAGGTAATACAGTGGGTAATGACGTAGAACAAATAACGGTTACCGGGCGAAATACTAATTTACTTGGCTCTGCTATTTCAGCTTCTCAAGGCATAGTCGGGCAAGAAGAAATTGCCATAAGACCTTTATTAAAAACCGGTGATGTACTTGAGTTGGTACCCGGTATGGTAGTTACTCAGCATAGCGGTACAGGCAAAGCTAATCAGTATTTTTTAAGAGGTTTTAACCTTGATCACGGTACTGACTTTTCTACCTTCATTGATAGTATGCCAGTTAATATGCGTACTCATGGTCACGGCCAAGGCTATACAGATCTTAACTTTATTATTTCGGAAACGATTGAATCCCTAAGTTATAAAAAGGGCGCTTATTACGCCGAAGTGGGTGACTTTAGCAGTGCAGGTAGCGCCGAAATGTTCACCCTTGATAAAACAGAAAAAGGTTTTGTTGAGTTAACTTTGGGCGAAAATGATTACGCACGCTTAGTTAATCAAGACAGCTTTAATGCCGCAGGCGGTGATTGGCTTTATGCGTTAGAACTAAATACTAATGATGGCCCATGGACAGATATCGACGAAGATTTAAGTAAAGTTAACGTATTACTCAAGCATACACGTCGCTTAAATGACGGTGATTTTAACGTAACCTTTATGGGCTATGACAACAGCTGGAACAGCGCTGACCAAATACCAACACGCGCGGTGGATAGCGGCATAATTGATGAGCTTGGCTCGTTAGATGAAACCGTAGGTGGTGAATCAAGTCGTTACAGCTTAAGTACGTCATGGGAAAATGATAATTTTTATGTGTCAGCTTATGCTATTGGCTATGACATGACGCTTTGGTCGAACTTCACCTACTATTTAGAAAATGAAACCAACGGCGATCAATTTGAACAACGTGATGAACGTAATATTTACGGCGGTACATTCAGGTATATACAAGACAACAAATTCTTCGGTAAACCAATGAACAACCTGTTTGGTTTAGATCTTCGTTATGACGATATTGCTGAAGTGGGTTTGTATCATTCGCAAGACAGACAACGTTTAGAATCAATACGTAGTGATCAAGTTGATGAGTTAAGTATCGGTTTATACTGGCAAAATGAAATTGAATGGAACAATAAATTCCGTACCGTATTAGGGTTACGTTACGACTATTACAGCTTTGATGTTAACACGTTAATTGATGAAAATAGCTACGGCACTGACTTAACTCAAAATGACGGCAAAGATAATGACGGAATATTGTCTGCTAAAGCTAGCATTATTTACACACTTAATGATGAATGGGAAAGCTACTTCTCTATTGGCCAAGGCTTCCATTCAAACGATGCCCGCGGCACTACTATTGAAGTAGATCCTATTAGTGGAGATTCAGTAGAAAGTGTTGACCCACTGGTTGCCTCACTAGGTTATGAAATTGGTTTACGAGGTTTTATCACCGACCGCTTAAATACCTCAATTGCCTTATGGCATTTAGAGCTAGATAGCGAATTACTCTTTATTGGAGATGCTGGCGGCACAGAAGCAAGTCGTGGCTCAGATCGCCAAGGAGTAGAATTAACCGCTTACTACCATATTTCAGATATTTGGACGGCTGATTTAGAATACGCCTACACCAACGCAGAATTCAGTGACTTTAGTATTGAAGGCAATGAAATTCCCGGCGCAATAGACCAAGTGGTTCAAGCTGGCGTTAGTGCAGTATATGACAATGGTTGGTTTGGTAATGTCAGAGTACGTTACTTTGGCGAACGCCCATTAGTTGAAGATGGTTCAGTTACCTCAGAGCCAAGTACCGTAGTGAACATGCGAGCGGGTTATGAAGTAAATGATTGGGTATTCAAAGTAGATATTTTCAACCTACTTGATAGCGATGACCACGACATAGATTACTACTACGGCTCACGTTTAAGCTCTGATCCTAGTGGCGAAGGTGTTGATGATATTCACTACCACGTACTTGAACCAAGAACGGTTAGATTATCGGTTTCTTATCAGTATTAATGTTTGTGGGTTAAATATATAAGCGTTTAACTCCATCGTTAAAAACTAAAAAACCTCGTATAACGAGGTTTTTTAGTTACAAGAACAATTAATAATTTACTATTCAATATTGGCAATTTGCTCGCGCATTTGTTCAATTAAAACTTTCAATTCAACCGCGCTGGCGGTGATGTCGGTGTTAATTGATTTTGAGCCAAGGGTATTCGCTTCGCGATTAAACTCTTGCATCATGAAGTCTAAACGACGACCTTGAGCGCCACCTTTATTTAAGATTTTCTTGGTTTCGCTCACATGGCTGTTTAGGCGATCAAGCTCTTCGGCTACATCCATTTTTTGCGCAAGTAACACTAGCTCTTGTTCAACTCGGCCTGAGTCTAAATCTATTTTTGCATCGGTGAATTTTTCAATAATTCGGTTACGTTGCCATTCAATCACTTCAGGCATGTATGTTTGTACTTTGTCTGCCTCGGCTGAAATTGCATCAAGACGTTGTTCAATCATGACTTTAAGGTTTTCACCTTCGCTGGCGCGAGCAGCTATGAAGTCTTTAAGCGCTTGGTCAAACGCGGCAATTAATTCCGCTTGAATAGCTGACATGTCAGCTTCTGGAGATTCCATAACACCTGGCCAGCGCATTACTTCAAGCGGGTTTACTTGACTGTTAAGTGTTTGTTCATTAATCCAGTTGGCGTGTTCGATAAGTTGTAGTGCTAATTTTTCGTTTAAGGCTAGTTCACCTTTGCTTTCAACATTAGCGTTAAAACGTAAGTTACATTCTACTTTGCCACGATTAAGTTGTTTACGAAAACGTTCGCGTAAAACAGGCTCGATGCCACGAAATTGTTCAGGCAGGCGGAAATAAGTTTCTAAAAAACGTTGATTAACTGAGCGTATTTCCCAAACTGCGTTACCCCAGTCACCTTTAATTTCTACGCGTGAAAACGCTGTCATGCTGTAAATCATAGTTAATACCCAAACAAAAAAGTTATTATAAAGTAAATAAATTGTTTGGGATTATGCCTGATCTTAGTGCGCCTAGCTAGGGGCAGTTAATGGTTAGGATAAGCGAGCAATTAGCCTAGTATTAAGACGTAAGCTAATGCGTTTACTAAGGATAACCTAAGGTGTAAATTCCATTTGGCCGAAATTAGCATTAAAATCAACACACCAAACACTCAAGCCTGTTAAATCGTCTAAGCTTTTCCCTTGCGGCAGGGTAATGCTGATTGTCGCGTCGTTAAAGATGGTGCCCGTTAATAAATTTCCAAGGCGAAAAGCGTTATCACCAGCATATTCATGGTCAGTAGCTCCATAAAAATACACCAAAGGGCCGCCGCCATCATAACTAAATTGACTAATTTCTATAGTGCAATCATCAATAATTGTCGCTTTGCCAGAAACATTGTGCGATATCGTGTTAAAGAAACCTGAGTAGCCTATTTTTTCATGTGTGCTTGTACAACTGTTTAATTCTTTATTATTAATGTCGTTAAGGGTTAATTGAAAATGAGCAATGGCCTCGTCATTTGCTAGTAATGTTTGGTGAGCGCTACCTGCTTGGTTGATAAAATCAGCTACCTGTTGATCAAAATCATCGCCTGAAAAATCAATATTTAAGTTGGTAGCTAATTGATGAGCTTGCTCTGTTATTTCAATACCATTACTGGCATCACCATCTAGATCAAGGGTTTGCAATAAGCGAATAAGGTTAACCACTTCCAGTTGGTTAATATCATCGGTTTGATATAAAGATAATGGTGTTAAGTATAATTTTGCTGGCGTTGGCGGAAGGGTTATACCACCAATTGAAAAAGTAATTGTTTCGTCGGTTTGAAAATCAAATTCACCTTGCTCGTTGGTAGTTCCGCTTTGTGTGGCGGTTGTGTAATGTAAACCTTGTACGGCTGAATCTAAAAATACACCGGTATAAACGGTTTCTTCTGGAGATGATGGGGTTATATCGTCGGGTGAATTATCAGTAGAGGCGCCAGGAGATAAGGTGTTGTTATCACCCGATCCACATGCCGTAAGTAATAATATGAGAGTACTCGATAACAATAATTTGTAGGACATTTGTGTCTCCAATTTCATATCAAATTCTTATCAATCTTTTATTAAATAAGATTGAATTAAATAGCTGCGTTTTTGCAGCAATATTTAGCTCGTAGTTATAAGACCTGATAATGACATTATTTATTCACAGAAGTATCACAAATTAAATTTTTTTACTTTTTTCTCCGCTGCTTGGTAATAAACATTATCACGCCTGTAGCCACCATAATGCTGCCGATTAAGCCAAACATGAATTGAATGAAAACATAGAAAAGCGGTAATCCGTGACCTGTGTGTAAAGGCTTTAATAACGCATATATTTTTTCACCTGTGGTGAAGTCGTTAAATAAAGTCACCTTATCCACAGCAGCTGTTTTGGTATTAATACTAACACTACTGTGTGCTAAACCAAGCCAGCTGTCTGGAGTGATGAATTTAAAAGTAAGCACTTTAGCGGTTTGCTCTTTTTTAACTTTTATTATTGATTTATCGTTATTTGATTGTTCTTTTTGACGTTTATTTCTTGGGTATCTTATTTCTGTAAGTACCGAACCTTCAGGCATTTGTTGGTAAGCTGTTTGTAGCCAATTACCCCAATTATTGCTGTTCTCGATTTTATTCGCACTTTGGTTATTCACTTTTTTGGCTGTAGTAGTTGTCGGTTTACTATTCTTGATTACGTCAACACCTAATAGGTTTTTAGCGACGTCTTTATAGGTTATTGAAGCGCCACTTAACCCTAAAATAACGATGGCTAAAACACTAATAACTCCTGCAGAAGTGTGATTACCGTATAAGTTTTTGCGCTTTTTACCACGCGGAAAAATGTCTTTAATATTAAAGAGTCGGCGTTTAGGCCACCAAAGCCACAAACCTATTAAACTTAAAATAACGGCAATTAAACCAACCCAAGCCGCATAATGTTTACCTTGAATACTAAGAAAGCCCTCTTTTCCTAATAGAAAATTACGATGTAATTGCAAAACTGTACGAAAAAAACCATCGTTTTCTATGGTGATGTGGCTTTCAATATAGGGTGGGTTAAGGCTGTACAACCACTGATCAGTTTTTGATTCTAATTGATAATACGGCGTTTGCTCGCTAGGCAGGCTAATACGTGTTACGCCTTTATTTTTAGTTGTTATTGTTGCTAATGCTTCGGCATTTTCTTGTAAGCTAAGTGGGCGATATAATTCAGCTGTTTCTAATGTCAAGTTTGATTGAGGCGCGACAGTCATACTTTGATTAAAACGTATGGCTAATTCATCAATCGAGGTAAGAAAACCCGTAGCAAAAGTGATCACAAATAAAATACCGACAGGAAAACCTACCCAGCGGTGAAGTTTGGTTAGAAGCTTGTTCATGTAAAGTAATGTTCCGACTAAAGCCTAGATTGACAGAGTTTGCTAAACGATTGTTCATTTAGCTCTTTCTCTTTAAATTGCTCTTAAAATTATCTGGGATTAATTATCCCTAGCCCAGGTTAAATATTATTTTGTTCGATACTTTTTAAGGTTTTTATATTGGCGAGCACGTCATGCCGAGCAGGATTTATTTGCATCACTTGTTGCAACAAGGTAATGGCTTGAGCATAATTTTGTCGATCAATTTCAAGTTGCGCATGTCCCAGTAAAGCGCGTTCTTTATAGTTAGTTAGTGCTTGCGCACGTATAAAGTATTGTAAAGCTTGTTCGTCGCGGTTTTGGCTATTTAGTAATGTCGCTAAACTGAGTAAAGCTTCGCCATGAGTGGGATCGCTATTTAGTGCACTGGTTAAACGTTTTTGAGCGCTGCTTAGGTTATTGTTAGCGATATCCATTTGTGCATGATAAACGTCGAACCTTGCTTGATATTTTGCTGGTAGAGGTCGCGCATTTTGGTTTTGCTGACTTACTTGTGTTGATTTATCAACAGCATCGAGCAATAAAGCTAGGGTATTCCAGTTTTGTTGGCTTGCCAACCACGCACTTATTTGATCAACAGTGTCTATATCCAGCTTAACTGTTTGCGACGTGGCAGTGCTTTTACTTGTAGCTTTACTTGTAACTTTAGTTGAGGTTTTAGCTGTATTTTGAGCAGAGATTTGTCCGAAAAATATCGGTAAATTATCAACCAAAATTTCAACCGCACGGTTTGGGCTTCCTGCTTGAATATGTAATTTAGCGGCGGTGGCAAGGTTTTCAACGTCGTTGTTACCTAATATCAAGGCTATTTCTAAGCTTGTGATCGCTTGTGCTAAGCGATTTTGTTTTAATGCGAGTTGTCCTCGGTGCAACCATAACTCACTGTTATTCATATCGTTTTGTAGCATTTCTTCGAGCAAAGCCTGTGCTTGGTCAAAGGCATGGCTGTTGAGCAATGCATAGAGTAATCCTTGCTGCCATTGCTTGTCTTCAGGGGCTAGAAATAATGCACGCTGATAACCCGAAACGGCACTAGCTGCTTGTCCTAGCTGTAAATTAACAAAAGCCAGTTGACCTAATACTTGAGCGTCTTCAGCACCTAATTGAATCGATTGTTGCAGATGATATTGCGCCTTTTTATAAGACTTATTAACCATATACACCATGCTTAAGCTGCGGTGTGCTAATGCTAAAGAAGGCGATAAGGTAAGTGCTTGCTGTAAACTTTGCTCTGCGCCTTGGTAGTCTTTTAATATTAATTGAATTTGTCCACGTAGCTGGCATAAGGCTGCGCTGTCTTGTTTTAAATCGCGCTCTGCAAAAGCTTGCATTACTGTGTTGTAATCTTGTTTATCAAGTAACGGCTGAATTCTTTTAGCGAAGCCACTTTCGTTAGGCGCTATACGCGCTTCGGTTTGTTCAAGAGGCTGGTTTTGTAATAAAAATTGCCATTGTGGCTGTTGCAGTACTACTTTGATATTTGTGTTGAACTCTGTATTAGCATTTTTGTGCTGTTCTGTAGTTGAATTACTGGCTAAAACATTAGTGCTGATACAACTGCTAGCAATTAATAGCGCGAGAGTTAGCGCAGGTGCTTTAGTAAAAATATAAGGTAAATATGGCATAAGGTTCTCTTTAAGATGTTATTTCTATAGGCCAAATAAAGCGCGCACGTACAGGCTTATTGTCTTTTTTTGGCGGACTAAAACGGGTATTACGTAGTAGGCGCATAATGCCTGGTTTTAATTCAGGGTGAGGGTTAGTAATAATGCTCACTAAGGTGAGTTTGCCTTGTTCATCAATCACCACATCTAACTTTATCAGTACACGTTCAATACCTCGGCGCTCTAAACTTTTAGGAAATTTTATTTTTAAAGGTGTTAACAACGACGGTAAACCGTCTAAGTCGTTCAGCTCAAACGCTTGCCAGTCAACCTCCAATGATTGAAATTGTGGCTCTGTCATGGGAATGTTGAGTGAATCTGGTTTGTTCATTTGTATTTTGGGATCTGCCAAAGACATTTGTATTGCCGGGCCAGCTCCTTGCACTTGTACATTCAAAGGCGTTTCAACAGCTCTTTGGGTTGGCGATGGTGGCGGCGGTGGCGGTGTTGCAGGCATAACTGACACTTCGCGCACTAGCACTTTAGGTTCAATTGTTATTGATGTATTGCTGCCAATCCATAATATTAACAATGCCGCAGACAGAATTATTAAGCTCACTAAACTTGCGGTAAGTTGTGGGTTCATTTTATGAGTCATACACAAAAACCTTAAGGCGCTAAAGCCGCTAAGTTAACACTAACAGCCCCAGCAAGTTTGGCTTCATCAATTACTTCTAACAATAATTGGGTAGGCACATTTTTATCTGCTTGAATAACAACAGGGCGCTCTTGGCTACGTAATAATTGTTCAAGGGTGCCACGAATGCCTGCTACGCCAATTGCGCTAGCATCGTAAAACACTTCACCGCTATCGGTTACGGCGAGTAATATCACGGTTTTTTCAAGTTGTTGAGCAGTCATAGCTTGTGGTTTGTCTACTTCAACACCTGTTTCTTTAACAAAAACCGTGGTGACAATAAAAAATATTAATAAAATAAACACCACGTCTAAAAGCGGCGACATATCAATAGATTCGTTGTGTTGCTGCTCAAGCCTACGTTGTAATCGAGTGGGCATAATTAAGCAGCCTCAACAGTGGTAGTGGCATAGGCAGATTTTTTGTCTGCTGTTTCATCGCGGGTCACGTTTTCTTTGTTTCCTGTTAGATGGTTCGCCGTTTGATGGTTAACCGGTTGATTGTTAGTCAGGGTGTTTTCTGCCGTTAAGCGCAATTTATTTTGTATTTGCGTACGTACCCAAGCTTGTAAAAGCCAAGCAGGAACCGCGCACACTAAGCCAAGTTGGGTCGTTAATAGCGCGTCAGAAATACCTGCACTCATTACTTGGCTATTAGCTCCTTGGCTAGCAATACCAGCAAAGCATTGTAGTAAGCCAACAATTGTGCCGAGTAAACCAAGTAAAGGTAAAGCACCAATTAATATGCTAGTAAATTCATGCTGATATTGGCTATAACAGTTATGTTGAATAGCACTGTTATTGGCATTAGTGCTCATTTTATTGCAAACCGTTGAGCTAGCAATTGTTAAATATTGAAGAAATAATTGTTGATAAGTAAACAGGGCAAGTAGCAGAATAACCCAACAAATGGTGCTGTTAGCTATTTGTTCAATCATGTGAATTCTCCTTTTTCTGTTCGTCTGATTTACTGACTAAAATTGCGAAATTTTCTAAATCTGCGTAATACGCTTTAGCTTTACGTGATAACACCGCATTTAAAATTAACGCAGGTATTGCTACCACTAAGCCCAATTCGGTGGTTACTAATGCTTGCGCAATACCACCTGAAACTACTTCAGGATCGCCTGAGCCAAATAATGTCATCATTTTAAATGTTTCTATCATGCCGCTAACTGTACCTAACAACCCTAAAAGTGGAGATATTGCAGCTGTAATAGCAATGGCGCTTATGCGTTTGTCTAATGTTTGTTTGCACTCTTGCAACTTGATGAAAAGCAAGTCGTCTCGTTGGCTAGACAATGAGTGGTTAGTGGTTATATCCAGTAATGCTTTTTGCATACCTTTTATTGCGTTAAGTGCGTTAAGTGCGTTAGGTGAATCTGGGCTTATGTTTTCCTCATTTTCTGAATTTACTGATTTATTTCGAACTATCGACACTAAAACTGATGGTGATAAGTGAACAAATTTAGGTAGTCGTGCTAGCTGAACTACTTTTAATAACGCAATAATTATGGCGAATAACGCAAATAGCAGGATAGGAATGGCCCATACGCCACCTTTAATTACATGATCAACAACGCTTTCACTTTGTTGCTCTCGAGTGATGGCTTGCCCTAAGGTAGGATCAAAAACTATGTCGCCCTTTAGCGTAGATCGTAACATCGCCATAGAGTCACTATTTTGTAGATAAACCTTATGTTGAAATACAGCATTTTGGTCATTACCAACTAAACCTGCTTGCTCTGAATTTTCATCCCAATACCAAGTAACAGGCCCTAATGTTAAGGTAGGGTTGGTAACCATTTCACCGTTTGGCATGATCACTTTATTTGACTGCCATTGTGGATAAAATTGCTGATTAATATGTTTATTGTATTCAAGTACTCGTGCTAATTGGTTGCTTACCCCTGTGTTAGCGTTAAAGGTGGCTGAATTAGCCTGCGATACTTGGTTGTTGTTAGTGTGATTTTTGGCATTATTTTGCAGATACCTGTGCAATAGGTTTTTTTGATAAATATTTTGTTGATGCCAAGTTGAAAGTCGCTCTTCAAGTTGGGTAATACTCAGCGTTTTTTCGTCGGCGAGCCTTGTTGCTATGGCAGTTTCATTGCGTAATGCAATTACTTCACGCTCTAGTTTGTTAATTTTATTAGCTAACGCTACACGCTGTTTAGTGACACTTTGTTCTACTTTTGAAAGCCTATTTTTTGCTTGCGAAATTTTATCAACCAGTTCGCTTTCTATTACAGATAAGGTGTTTACTTGTTTATCTGCAGGTAACGCAGCAGTTAACCCAGTAAAGGGCGCTAATGACAAAAGCGTTAATAAGCATAGCTTTTTGTATTTATTGCTAAGTAGTAGTGTACTCAATATATGGCTGATCATAATGCACTCTCGGTTGTAGTTGAATTTTTACCAAGGGCATTGGTTGTATTAACAGGCTTGTTTTGCAGCACCATAGGTAGAGCAACAAAATCGGCTTGTTGTTTCTTTTCAAATATCGCAATAGCCTGCTGAATAGCATCGGCGCTTAATTGTTCATCAAAATACCACTGCCAACCATTGTCAGTCGCTTGTCCCCAACCTCGGTATTCGCCATTAGCGCTTGTGAACCATGCGCTGCTTAGGCCTAAGTAAAATTGCTTAACTAAAATTTCATTACCGTTTGGTGCCGTTAAAGGTTTTTCATGTATCGATATACGTTGATTAAAAGCATTTAACTTGTCTAATTTAGCCAAACTTACTTGTAACTGTTGCGATGTTGTCGGTTCAGCATCTAAAACTTGATCTTCACTTTGCCAAGCATCCGTAAGTGGTGGTGGCAATAGGTTGTTTAAGTTGAGCAACTGTTTATTTAATACAATTAATTGATTAGTTAATTGTTGCTGTTGCTGCTCAAGCTCGTTTTGTTGTTGCAGTAACTCGCTGCGCTTTACTTCTACTTGAGCCTGGCTTGAATTATCTACCTGCAACATTTTTGTTAATTGGGATTTTTCTTCGTTCAATAGGGTAATTTGCTGGCGCAATATAGGTTGTTGCATTTGCCAATTTGTTTGTAGTTGCACACTTTGTTTTTCAATATCCAACCATTGTTGTGTTAGATCTTCAATTTGCGCGGTGTTTACGGCAAGTGCCGAAAAGCTTAACAAGCAGCCGCACGTACTACCCATTACTGAAAAATATTTAGCTCGTAGTTTTGATGTAAAACCATCAATTAATATATTTTTTACTACGACGCTAAGCGCTTTTTTACCCACAATATTTTCCTTAATACTTAAATAGCGACAGCAGGTGTGTTTGTAACTTTCTGTGTCTGCGTTAAATTTCGGGAGAATAATACATAAAACGCAACAATAATGCAAACAAGAACGATTATCATTTGATCTTATTTGTATCTTTGCTATGATGCGTCCGAAATTTAAAGTATTTGCCCTAAATTTTAATAACAATACTGAAGTTAAGTGTAAATGATAAATAAATGAAAATGTAGTTAAAATATTGATTAGTAATAATAATTAATCATTTCTGATGATAAATAAATTAAAAGCAACATATGGAGTTTAAAATAAATGATGAACAACTTAGAGACGATATCACCCAGCCAAAAAGGGTATAAGTTAAGCGCGTTAACCTTAATTATTGCCGCCACGTTACAAGTTGGAGCTGTTCAAGCGGAAGAAATTAATGAATTAGATATGTCAGTTGCTTCAGCTGAAAGTGAAAAAAGCTATAAAGTGGATCGCTCAACGTCTGAAAAATATACGCAAGACCTTGTAGATACACCAAGAACTATTACCGTTATTTCAGAAGCCGTAATGAAAGATCGTAACGTTGACAATTTACGTCAAGCGCTACGTAATGTTCCGGGTATTAGTTTTGCCGCAGGTGAGGGTGGAGCACCTACGGGTGACAGTATGTCTATTCGTGGTTTTAATGCCAGTAACAACCTGATGATTGACGGTGTGCGTGATATTGCTGGTTATAATCGCGATACTTATAACGTTGAAGCAATAGAAGTAGCTAAAGGCCCTGGCTCAGCTATTTATGGTAGAGGTGGTGCAGGTGGTGTTATTAACTTGCAAACTAAGTCTGCAAAATTAGACGACTTTACTGATCTTAGTTTACGCCTTGGTACTGAAAGTGATTATCGTGCGCAAGTTGATGGTAATTTTGTTGTTGGTGAAACTTCTGCTTTACGTGTGAATGTATTAGCTGATGCTGGTGATGTACCAGGTCGTGACGAAGTTGAAAACTCTAATGCAGCTATCGCACTTGCTTATACTTACGGTTTAAGCACTGATTCTCGCTTTAGCGTGAATGCCGATTATCAACAACAAGATAACATGCCTGATTACGGTATTCCTTGGGTAGGTAATTATTCAACAACTCCTGATAGAGTCATAGCCAGTAACTTAGCTGCTTATGAAGGCGGCCCAGCGCCAGTTGATTTCAGCAACTTCTACGGAAATGTTTATCGTGATTTTGAAGATATTGAAGGTTCGTCAATTACACTTAAATATGAAAAAGACTTATCAGCAGCAACTCAAATAAGAGTGTTAGGTCGTACTGGTAGCCTTTCAAGACAGTCAATTGTAACCGCACCACGTTTTACTTCAACCAAAGTAGATGATGTAACTATTTACGGCGCAGATGAAGAAATTAATGCAGGTGGTGAAAAAACACGTGATACGAAAAACTCAATGTCTGTTATTCAAATGGATTTAGTTGGTCAATACGAGCTTGGCGGAATGACTCATGATGTTGTTACGGGTATTGAATATTCTCAAGAAAAATTTGAGCGTTGGAATTATGAGGATGTAGTAGCAGATAACTTAGAAGACCTAACGGTTGATCTTTATAACCCTGATGCCCACCTACCTTTTACTGGACAATACGCTCGTACCGATAAAAGTAATGAATCAACGGGCAAAACTGCCGCTATTTACGCATTTGACACAGTAACTATAAATCCGCAATGGCAAATTACTGCTGGTTTACGTTACGATTCATTTGATACAGAATATTATTATGATCTAGAAGGAGATGGTGGTGATCCGTCAGCAAAATTAACCGCTGATGAAGGCGTATTAAGTTGGAACTTAGGCGTAGTATTCAAGCCTTCGGAAAATGGCAGTATATATGTTGCCGCGGGTAATGCATTTACACCAGCAGCCGAAAGTTTAACTATGTCTACAAGCGGTAATGCGGCAGACTTAGACCCAGAAGAAACCATTAGTTATGAAATAGGTACTAAGTGGAACTTAATTGATAACAATTTATTATTGAGCGCCGCAGTGTTTCGTACCGAGAAAAATAATGCCCGTACTGATGACCCTTTTGCAACCGACACGAGCGATGAAACTCTTGATGGTAAACAAGAAGTTACAGGGCTAGAGTTGAGCGCAGTAGGTCAACTAACGGATGATTTATCGGTAACCGCTGCTTACACCTATCAACAGAGTGAAGTGACTGAAGCTACGGGTGACGATGCAGTTCAAGTTGGTCAACAACTACCAAGAACGCCAGAAAATTCAGCTTCGGTATGGGTTAACTACAACATAACTGAGAAGTTTGATATTGGTTTTGGTGCCGAGTACATGGACGACCGTTATAACAGTTCAGATCCAGGTGGTAGAGAATTTGCGGCAAGTTACACGCTGTTAGATTTTATGGCATCGTATCAAGTAACTGATAAATTTGGCTTGCAGTTTAATAGTTCAAACTTAGCAGATGCAAAATATGCTGACCAGCTTGGTGGCGGACATTTTGTACCAGGTGACGGACGTTACTTTAGCTTGACTGCTAGTTATTCGTTTTAAGAAAGAAACTATATATAGCTAAAAAAATCGGTTTACCGTAATTATTGAAATTGACTCTATGAAAATAGAGTCAATTTTTGTCATTTTTAAAACCTTATTAATTTATTAATTCATTCATTCATTCATTTATTTAGAGGAATCATACCTTGTTACTTCGCATTCCAAACGTACTGAGTAAAGAGCAAATAAAACATATTAAAACAGCAATGTTGGCGGCGGATTGGGCAGACGGAAATATTACTGCCGGTTATCAAAGTTCGCAGGCTAAAAATAACCTACAACTCCCCGAAAATTCTCCGCTGGTTAGAGAAATGGGAGATTTAATTTTATCGGCATTGGCTAAAAGTAATATGTTTATGTCTGCGGCTTTACCTTTGAAAATTTTTCCGCCGTTATTTAATTGTTATCAAGGCGGCGGTAACTTTGGTGTACATGTTGATAACGCCATACGGCAAGTACCTGGTACGCATGTAAAAGTTAGAACAGATTTGTCAATGACTTTATTTATTTCTGAGCCAGACGAGTACGAAGGCGGTGAATTAACCATTGAAGATACATTTGGTTCACAAAAAGTAAAACTCGCTGCTGGCGATATGATTTTGTATCCTTCAACTAGCCTACATCATGTAACTCCGGTTACCAAAGGGAGACGTTTGGCATCATTTTTTTGGTTACAAAGCTTAGTGAATAGTGATGAAAAACGCAGTATTTTATATGACATGGATATGGCTATTCAGTCATTACGAACAAAAGTGAATGATAGTCCTGAAATAATTCAATTAACGGGCGTTTACCATAATATGCTACGTCAATGGTCACAGACGTAAATTGAAATAAGCAGCAGAAAATAAAGAATCATCAAAAAAAGCTACTCATCAGTTTGTTTTATCTCTACTAGATAAAGCTTGATAAATAGCTGTTAAGCTTGGTAATAAACCTGAATTCAAATGGTTGATATTATTAGGCTTTACGGTTTGATTATCTCGAACTCAGGTTAATAAGTATTTCATTAATCATGGCTAAAACTTCATAACCCCAGGCGAATACTATATAGTTGTATCAATAACATCTTGTATACAAGTATTTTCAACCTTTTATAAGTCTCGGTGATTAATGACAGCCATAAAGCGAAATTACAACGTAGATTTAATGCGGACTCTGGCCATATTCTTGATGGTTATTTTCCATTTTTGCTATGACTTAAGATATTTTGGTTGGGTTACTTGGCATATTCCTGATGGTGATGGTTGGAAACAATTTCGCTATGTTATTTTAACTTTGTTTTTTCTTTGTGTTGGTATCGGGCTTTTTTATAGTCACGGCAAACAAATTAATTGGCAAAGTTTGCTGAAACGGTTAGCCCAAATAGCGATTGGCGCAGGGCTAATTACTGCAATGTCCTTGGTAATGTTTCCGAAAAACTGGGTGTTTTTTGGGGTATTACATTTTATTTTTGTTGCTAGCTTATGTGCACTGTTATTTGTGCCTTACCCTAGACTCTCATTAATTACCGGTATTAGTATTATTGTTTTAGGATTTTCTGGAGTCTTAGGTAGACGATGGCCTATTACTTATTTTACCGACTCTTTGCCAAATTATACCGTAGATTATGTCGCTTTCTTTCCGTGGTTAGGGGTGGTTTTATTGGGTATATCTCTAGCTCATAGCAACTCACTTAACCGCGATATTTTTAAATTGAATAACGTCAAAAATAATACAATAATGCAGCGACTAGCTTGGCCGGGTAAACATAGTTTAATTATATACCTTGTTCATCAACCTTTATTGTTTGCGATATTAGCGCCGATTCATTGGTGGTTAGGTTAGTTGTGTTGATTTAATAGGTAAATTGACAGAGTAGCTTTAGAGCCGTTTTCTTTTTACACAGTTATACTTTGCCAATGCGCTTTTATTTTATCGGCAACTCGAAAGGCGTTGGCGTAAATAGTAAAAGTATAAGGTACGCTACCACCTGTAGGCATAAATGAGCCGTCAGTTACATATAAATTATCTACTTCATGGGCACGACAATCTTTATTGAGTACTGAGGTTTTAGGATCATTACCAAAACGACAACCGCCCGCCATTAAGTTTGTTGACGGAGAGCCACTTACCGACGAGGAAATGTTGCTAGCACCTAATGCTTCGAGTAGTTTCTCAGCTTTTTGTGATAAATACTCACCTACCTTTAAATCATGCTCATGATAGCCAATACGCACTTTGGCTACAGGGTCGCCCCATTGGTCAGTTACTTCTTTATCTAAACTAACAAAACAATCATCGGTCGGTAACCAGTCGTTAAATACTTCAAAACGTAATGTTTTATAGCTAGTGAATTCTTGTTTTAAGTTTTGTTTTAATGCTTCCCCCCAAATTAATTGGTCGTTACCATTTTGATCGGTTCCCCACTGTGAACCACGAGATCTAGCAATAGGATTTTGGTGAAACAAAAAGTCGATAGTACCGCCTTTAGCTTGACCATCGTTGTTAGCACCGTTGAAATTTTTGTCTGAAATTTGATACCAGTCTTGTAACGCGCGATTAATAAAAGGACCTACTACTTTGAGTTGGTTTACTTTTTCAGTGGTTAAGTCAGCATAATTAAAGTCGCCTTCACCAACACCGCCGCCAGTAAATAATAAATTTTTACCAACTTGTCCGCTGTTATTAGCTAAACCATTAGGAAATTTTTTACTGCTGGAAGATAGTAATAATCGAGATGTTTCAACCGCTTGGCAAGCAACCACATATATTTTAGCGGTCACTGATTTTTTACGACCGATTTTATCGTAATAATGTACGCCGGTTATTTTGCCATTTTCGTCGCTAGCAATGTTATACACTTTGGCGTTAGAGATAATCGTGCAATTACCTGATGCCACGGCGTTATTTAATAAGGCGGCACGGCCACTGCCTTTAGCGCCAGACGAGCAACCGTAACTGCTGCAATATCCTGAATATTCGCAGCTTTTTCTGCCCATTGCTGGTTGAGATAAAATAGCACGCGGTACGGGAATAGCATGATAACCAATATCTGCAGCCGCTTTATCTATCCATGATGATATGGGGGATTCGGCTACTGGCGGATAAGGAAAATCACTTGAACGCGGCTCTTGGTGAGGGTGCTTAACTACACGCCCAGATACGCCAACTTCACGTTCTACTTTGGCGTAATAAGGTTCAAGTTCCTCATAACTTATCGGCCAATCGGCGACATTCGCGCCTTTAATTGTACCAAACTCAGATTTTAAGCGAAAATCTATCGGTTTTAAGCGATGAAAATAACCACTCATAAAATTTGATGAGCCGCCAACAACATTGCCATTCCACCAACTCCAGCCAGAGTCACTGGTTTTTTCACCATGCCAAAAAGGTTTGTTGTTTTCATCAAGATATTGTTCTTCAATAACGTGTTGTTCATTGATTAACTTAGGATTATAAGCGTCATGAACACTAATGGTTAGTTCATCTTTAAAAAATTCTTTTTCGGTTAACCAAGGACCTTTTTCAAGTACCAATACTTTAGCACCGGCAAGTGATAATTGGTGTGCAATAGGCGATGCACCCGCGCCGCTACCAATAATACAAATATCGTACTTTGTGTTTAAGCTCATACTCATGCTTTTCGTGTTCCTTGAGCCGCTTGGTTAACGTTTGCAACCTTACGCTTATGCGTATAGTCAACGCGGCTGATTAAGTCTATACGTGCTCGGTTTGGCAGCTCAAAATAGCGTTGACCTTGCTCAGGAAGTGGCAAGCCCGGCTGATGTTCTAGCCATTGCCAACCAATACCATTAGGATTGCCGCCATAGCTTGGTGGCGTTAACATAGCTTGAAGAATATAGTTGAGTAAGGTGTTTAACCAATTTTGTCCTGCTCTAGATTTACTAATACCACGAAGCAGTTGTTCTTTGTCATCAAAGCTAAGTAACACGAAATTCTTTGATTTTTCGCTGTTAGCGTAACCGTTTAACCAGCCAACACCTTTGAGAATAAAGTCTTTTTCATCTTGCTCGGTTGGTTGAACCGTCATTATTCCGTACAAATAGGTGATTGCCGCGATATCAAGAGCGCTTGGGCCAGTTTCTGATTCAGGTAATAATTGATTTAAGGTTGCATCGAGCGTTAGCCAAGGATCTGTTTTAATCGCGTTATTAACCTGTGCATCTAAAGACGTTTGTGCTGTTTTCGACAGGCTAAAAGCAGGTAAGCTTGTTAATACCCCCATACCTGCGGCGGATTTTAAAAATACACGACGGCTTTGTGCCGTTTGCTGTTTATTTACAATAAACTTTGGTGTTTTAAATTGTTTATCAAAAAATGACAGGCATTGAGTGAAATCCATTAAAGGTAACCTATTATTGGTTGGCTGTACTATTGGCTATTGGCGTTTGGGTAAGGGTATTTTGAACTGACCACTGCTCTAAAAAACTTAACCACTGAGCTTTTGAATAATTGTTATCTTCTAATAATTCAGCGGTATCTTTTGATAAAATCATTTTACCTTGGGCTGTTGAAATATACATATGTGGATAACCCTGTGTTGGTGGCAGTGATTTCATAAAGTCTTCATTCTCATTACTGTCGCTAACATTTATTTTTAACAACACATATTTACTGTGTAAGGCGTTATACACTTCTGGATTGTTGGATAAAAAAGTATCCATTTTATGACACCAACTGCACCAGTTACCGCCAACCTCAATAAGTATTTGACGGTTGGTTTGTTGCGCCAAGGCAAGTGCGGCATTAGCGTCTTTAAAGGGGTCACGTTGATCATCATAAACCTTACTGTACATGGGTAAGGCTTTACTAATGTCAGTTGTTGAGTTATTAGCTAACGCGTTACTGCTAGTAACTATTAGGTTACTCATAAATAAACTGATAAGCAGTGTGTTGATAAATCTCATTTGAGGCTCTAAATAATTTTTAAAAGACGATAACATGACCTTGATTGCCTGAACTATATTTCAAATAAAATTTCAAATAAATCTTATAGGCACTATAATAGCCGCAATTAAATTATCAGTCTCCACTAACTTTTACACTAAACCTTATATTGGAAGGAACACGCTATGCGTCCAAGCGGCAGAACATTAGGGCAAATTCGCCCTGTTACCATTACCCGTCAATTCACGAGTCATGCAGAAGGCTCAGTATTAATTGAGTTTGGCGAAACTAAGGTAATTTGTACTGCCACCGTTGAAGTAGGTGTTCCGCGCTTTTTAAAAGGGCAAGGTAAAGGTTGGGTTACTGCAGAATACGGTATGTTACCGCGTTCAACGCATACGCGTATGCGCCGCGAAGCTGCAACAGGTAAGCAAAGTGGTCGCACCTTAGAAATTTCGCGTTTAATTGCTCGAGCATTACGCGCAGCGGTTGATTTAAAAGCCTTAGGTGAAAACACTATCTCTATCGATTGTGATGTAATTCAAGCTGATGGCGGTACACGTACTGCTTCTATTACCGGTGCTTGTGTGGCATTAGTTGATGCGCTGAACTATATGCGCGCGAAAAATATCATTAAAACTAACCCACTTAAGCACATGATTGCTGCGGTATCGGTTGGTATTTACAAAGGCGAACCAGTTGCTGATTTAGACTACCCTGAAGATTCAGCAGCAGATACCGATTTAAATGTGGTAATGACTGACACAGGTAAATTGATTGAAGTACAAGGTACCGCTGAAGAAGAGCCATTTAGCTTTGAAGAAATGCAAGCCATGCTTGAATTAGCTAAAAATGGTATTAATGAATTATTCGATATTCAAAAAGCAGCGTTAGTTTAAGTCACGCCATTTTAGGCTAAAGTCACCGTTAAAACTTTAACTCATAACTAAAACTTATAACTAAAACTTATAACTAAAGTAACAGTTAAGTAAAAAGAACAGGAATATAAACATGAAAGATTATCAACGCGAGTTTATTGAATTTGCGATAGAAAAACAGGTATTACGCTTTGGTGAATTCACCTTAAAATCTGGTCGTATTAGCCCATACTTTTTTAATGCGGGTTTGTTTAAAACGGGTGGAGATTTAGCGCGTTTAGGTCGGTTTTATGCAGCGACATTAGTTGACTCAAAAATTGATTATGATTTAGTTTTTGGCCCCGCTTATAAAGGTATTCCTATTGCGACAACAACAACAGTTGCACTGTACGATCATCATAATATTGATGTGCCATATTGCTTTAACCGTAAAGAAGCGAAAACTCATGGTGAAGGTGGCTCACTTGTGGGCGCAGATCTTGTGGGTAAAATTATGTTAGTAGATGATGTGATTACTGCTGGTACTGCCATTCGTGAATCAATGGAAATTATTAAAGTACACGGTGCACAGCTTTCAGGTGTATTAATTGCTTTAGATCGCCAAGAAAAAGGCCAAGGTGAGTTGTCAGCAATTCAAGAAGTTGAACGTGATTTTGGTACGCAGGTTGCCTCTATTGTTACGCTTGGTGATCTTGTTTCTTATCTTGAAGAAAAAGTTGCGAGTCAACCTGAGTTAGCAGCAAACTTAGCCAGTATTAAAGAATACCGTAAAAACTACGGTATTTAAGCTATAGAGTGCGGATTGATATTTTTAACGGCTTTGAAACGGGAGTTTCAAGGTCGTTATAGTTTTGTTGGTACTGTTTTCGTTATATATTGAACAATCAGAACAAGGAGTCATCATGTTTTTTATCACTAAGTCTATATTATTGTTTGCTTACTTATTTAGTACTTGGTCGTTTGCTGAATCGCAAAATAAATTACAAGATGACTGTGTAAATATTAAAAATAATTATGTTGCGTTAACAGAGTCTGGAAAATATCGTTATACCAAGGCGTCTAGCGTTAATAGTGACCGCGAAATTGATTTTAATAAACTGGAAAACTATCAACAGTATGTTACTGCTGCCACTCAGTTAATTAATAATAAAAACCCACGCGCTAGCATGCCTTGCCCTATTATTACTGAAACCTATCAGCAATTAGCAAAGCAAAATAACTGGTCGGCAACTCCCACTGTTAGTCAACTCGTTGCCCCGTATGAGTTGACGCAAACCGTTAAAAGTAAAAGCAGCAAAGGTATCTTATTAATTCATGGTTTAACTGATTCGCCGTTTTCTTTCCATGATTTAAGCCAGTTTTTTTATCAACAAGGTTTTACCGTACGTACCTTGTTGTTACCTGGGCATGGTACTGCGCCCTCAGACTTATTGAGCGTTGAATATAGTCAATGGCAGCAAGCAACTAGCTTCGCTATTGAGCAAACGCTAAATGATTTTGATACGGTTTATTTAGGTGGATTATCTACCGGCGGAGCGCTTATTTTTAATTACCTTAGGCAACAAAAAGAGGTAGATAAAAAAGTTAAAGGCTTGTTTTTGTGGTCTCCTGCGTCAAAAGCTAAAAATGATTTAGCATGGTTAGCGCAATACGTAGATTTAATTCCATTTGTTGATTGGCTTGACTTAGATGCCGATATTGACTTTGCTAAGTATGAATCTTTTACCTATAACGCTGCGGCGCAAGTTGAAGGAATAATGAGCTTAGTTGCAGCAGAGAAATCGTTGGTTAATACAGCATTACAGCATATTCCATTGTTCGTAGTCGCCAGTGAGCATGACGAAACCATAGATACCAAGTATACCTTGGAATTAATTCAACAGCGACAGACAACCTCAACCCCAGAGAAGATGAAGCAAAGCGTACTAGTTTATTATGGCAACAAAGAAAATTTGCCTGAAAACATGACTGAAGTGATGACGGTTATTGTACCTGAATGCTCGCCGGAACGTCTGTGTAGTGAGGTTTTTGATGTTTCTCATATCTCAACGACTAATTCACCCGATAATCCACATTATGGTGTGCAAGGGCAATATCGAAATTGCGGCCACTATGCTAGCGACGTGGAAAGTTATCATGCCTGTAAGCATAATAAGCAGGTGAATAAAGGAGAGGTTACGCAAATAAACCTGTTGCGTGATATACCTATGCAAAGATTAACTTATAATCCTTATTATGAAGAAATGCTAAAGGAAATGGCGCGATTTTTAAATGTTACAGAATAGGTTTATATGTTAAGTTTATACTGTTTTTTTTGTGTCGCCGTCAGTGCGACAGTAAAAGAATTACTCACTCAAAATCAGCTTAGTTAACCGTCACTATTTTGCATATTTCATCCACAATTTAAAGAAAACAGCATTACACCTTGGGTTGTCATCCATCTCACCATCTCTATCGCAGTCTGAGCCGGTTAACGACTTTGCCACTTGTGGTCCATATTTTTCAATATCTTCTGCCGATGCAGGTACTATGATCATCACTTTAGGTGACTGTTCAATAAAATCTGCAACATCTTGATAAGTTAGGAATTCTTCTTTAGAAATTAAATGACTAATATCTCTAGCAGCCGATTTTTTGGTACTTTCAGCACTTAAGCTAAGTGACAATAAAGTTAAGCTTGCTCCGAGTAATAAGAGAGATAAAAAATTCATTTAAAAACCAAGGTAGTTGTCTGTTTTTCGGATGATGGAAGTATACAAGATTATAATTATCTTACTCAAGTTAGTGCTCAAGTTAGTGGTGAGAGTAGTACATATTTAAAGTCATTTACGATCTCAATGAACATATTAACGTTAATAGAAGGTAAAAAAATTAATACAATGCATGATCTTGGTGCAGTTCTACACTGAAGTGCAAAAAATATTATTTAATAAATTATAATTTAACATTAAGCTGTTGATATTTAATGATATAAAAATAAACAAATAGTTGGCACTTTGTTTGCTCTTATTAAATTTATATACATTTTATAGGAAAAATACAATGAGTAGTCAGCCGGGTATTAAATTATTGTCATTTACAGGGAAAATGAAAACTTTGCATTTAAGTTGGATGGCATTTTTCATCACATTTATGGTGTGGTTTAACCATGCTCCGTTATTGGCTGTTATAGCTGATACATTAGGTTTGAGCAGTAGCGAAATTAAAACCCTACTTATATTAAACGTCGCGTTAACGATTCCTGCGCGTATTATTGTCGGTATGCTCACCGATAAATATGGTCCTCGACTAACTTATGCAGCTATTTTAGGTGTTTGTAGTATTCCTTGTTTTATGTTTGCCTTTGCGCAAAACTTTGAACAAGCAGCATTAGCCCGTTTTTTACTAGGTTTTATCGGTGCTGGTTTTGTTGTTGGTATTCGTATGGTAAGTGAGTGGTTCCCAGCTAATGAATTAGGTACTGCTGAAGGTATTTATGGCGGTTGGGGTAACTTTGGTTCAGCCGCTGCAGCAATGTCATTACCACTAGTTACGCTTTATATTGGTAGCACTTTTGGTATTGAAGACGCTTGGCGTTACTCGATTGCCCTAACAGGTTTACTAAGTTTAGGTTTTAGTTTCATTTGGTACACTAATGTTACCGACACACCAAAAGGCTCTACTTACTTTAAACCTAAGCAAACGGGCGCTATGGAAGTGACTAGTGTTGGCGATTTTTATTTGTTATTAATCATGAAGCTACCAATGTACGGTGCGTTAGGATTGCTTACTTGGAAATTATCACCGCAAGGCGTTAGTTTACTTTCAGACGCTATGACAATTATCGCTTATGTATCTTTGGTATTGTTATTCATTCTTGAAGTTTGGAAAACTTACCAAGTAAATGGCCATTTATTTACTAAAGAAGTTCCAGAAATTCACAGATATCAATTCAAACAAGTGGCTGTACTTAACATTTTATACTTTGCTACTTTTGGTTCAGAGTTGGCGGTTGTTTCAATGTTGCCATTGTTCTTCGCTGAAACGTTCAGTTTAGATATGGTTTATGCGGGTATGCTTGCATCACTTTACGCCTTTATGAATTTAATGTCTCGTCCTGGTGGTGGTTGGTTGAGCGATAAATATGGTCGTAAGAAAACCTTATTAATATTAACTGCTGGTTTAGCTTTGGGTTACCTAGCTATGGCTTCAATTAATAGTACTTGGTCACTTCCTTTAGCAGTAATTATTGTTATGGCTTGTTCGTTCTTCGTACAAGCGGGTGAAGGTGCGGTATTTGCTGCAGTACCATTAATCAAACGTCGATTAACAGGTCAAATAGCGGGTATGACTGGTGCATACGGTAACGTTGGTGCGGTTGTGTATTTAACTGTATTGTCTATGGTTAGTTACCAAACATTCTTCTTAGTGATTGCTGCAACAGCGGTTGTAGGTTTTGTTACCTTACTGTTTATGCAGGAACCAAAGGGTTCTATTACTGAAATCAGAGAAGATGGTACGGTTGAGCTTATTCAAGTTCATTAATTTCTAATCTGAGGCTGAATAATCTTAAATGTATTAGCCTCAAGCTACACTAATTAAGCATTGCGTATCAATAGAAAGCCATAATCTCAACGATTATGGCTTTCTTATTTCTAAAATACATAAACTTATTTTACGATGATATGACAAGTCTTTGCTATGCTTAGAAAATGGTTATACCCCCCCCTGAATATATAATACATTTTGTTGAGATTTAAGGGCTACAAATAAAGGAGAAGGGATGTCTTCTATTCGAACAGAAGTAAGATCAAAAAATACCATTTTAATTAAATTTTCTTTAGGTTTGAGCTTACTTTTTTTAGTCATGATTACCGCTACTTATATTGTGGTAGACCGCGTTGCTAAAGATCATCTAATTAGTAAAAATAAAGAATTGATTGATGAAACTGGCTCACGCATTGTGTCTGAAATCTCACTACATATTAGTATTGCGGAAACCTTAGCTCGCAATTTAGCTACAGTTGCTGAAAACCTACCTAAAAATCCACAACTATTCGATCGCGTTATTCCACAAATGCTTGCTTTGCAAGAGAGCCAAAATCTTATAGTAGGTGGTGGTATATGGCCTGAGCCTAATAAGTTTACTCAAGGTGTTAAGCAACGAAGCTTTTTTTGGGGACGAGATAATAATGGCGAATTACAATATTTTGACCAATATAATGACCTAGCAGGTAGCGGTTATCATTTTGAAGAATGGTATGTTCCGTCTCGTTATAGCAAGCCTGGTGAGTGTTTGTGGTCTAAATCATATATGGATCCCTACACTTTAGCGCCCATGGTAACTTGTACCGTTGCAATGTTTGAACAACAAGAATTTATAGGCAATGCCACTGTTGATGTAAGTTTACAGCAACTTAAAAGCATACTAGCTGAAAGTAGCGCTAAATTAGGCGGCTATGCCTATGCTGTTGACCGTCATAATAAGTTTCTGTCTTTTCCTGATGAACAATTAACTAAAATAACTAGTCGCAATAAAGATAACTATACCAAAGAATATATTACCGTTAATCAACTTGCCAAAAAGCTAGAGCTATTTCAACCTATCGCAGATATTTTGGAGGAGGTGAATTTAGGTTTAATTACGTCAGTAAAAGACAAGAATAAGCTACTCGCAGAAAAAATAGCCGAACAAAGCGAACAAATATCACAACAAGACGCTGAATTAATTGTCGCCAATATGTTAATCCTCAGAGATGAAGGTGAGCATAAAAATATTAAAACTGTATCAGTTACCAATAAGTATGACTTTATTCTAGATGAGCCAGTGCATGTGTCGGTATTTATTATCCCTGAAACATTATGGAAAATTGTGGTTGTTACCCCACAAAAAATAGCGATAGATAGTGCAAGTAAAGTAGCCAACCTGATTCTAATTCTACTTATCGGTATTATGATTATTGCGGCATTTCTAGGATTTTTCTATTGTCGACGTTGCTTGATTGTTCCTATGTATGAAATGGTCAATCAACTGCAACACCCCATAAAAGATAAAGCTAACCCGAAAAAAATGCTGGATGACAGCAGGCAAGATGAATTTGGCCTACTAGCCTATCATTTTAATAAAACTAAAATGGCGCTCGATGCCAAAAACCATCATTTAGAATTACAGATCAAAGAACGTAAAGAAGTTGAATATCAATTAAAGCATTTAGCCTTGCACGATCCTTTAACAGGTTTACCGAATAGGTTGCTATTTCAAGACCGATTACAACAATCTATTGCGCTGGCTAAACGGCATATTCAAAAATTTGCGGTGTTCTTTTTAGATTTAGACAATTTTAAAATAGTTAATGACACTATGGGGCATGATGCCGGTGATGAATTATTAAAAAAAGTAGCGCTGATGTTATCGGATATTGGCCGAGAAACAGACACAGTTTCACGTTTAGGTGGCGATGAATTTGCTTTTATAAACAACAAAATTAACAAAGCAGAAGACGCTATGGTTGTGGCGCAGCGTATCAATAAATTATTGAAAACACCCATAATGGTTAACGATAATGATATTCATATTGGCAGTAGCATAGGTATTACCATTTATCCTGAGGATGCTCAGAGCAGTGAAGAGTTATTACGCAATGCAGATATAGCCATGTATCAAGCGAAAAATGACGGTCGTAATATCACTCGTTTCTTTACTAAAGAAATGAACGCTAAATTACAGCAAAATAAAGAAATATTGGCTGATTTAATCAAGTCATTAACACAGGGCCATTTTGAACTGTACTATCAACCGCTGTTCACTATCGACAATAATACCTTAGTAGGCGCTGAAGCTTTAATACGTTGGCATCATCCGGAAAAAGGTATGATCCCGCCTGATGTGTTTATAACAATTGCCGAGCAAAGCGGTTTAATTCATGAGTTAGGTGATTGGGTACTAGCGCAAGCATGTCGAGAAGTGAAACGCTTTTTAAGTGCAGGCATTTTAGCCATTAGAATCGCTATTAATATATCGCCAGTGCAATTTAGACGTAAAGACTTTGTCTCAAATATGTTACGTATTCTACAAGAACAAGATGTTAGCCCTGGCTTTATCGAACTAGAAATTACTGAGGGTGCGGTAATGGATAATGTTGATGAAGCTATTATCACGATGCAAAACTTAAAAGATGCTGGTTTTCAGTTGGCAATGGATGACTTTGGCACAGGTTACTCTTCACTCAGTTATCTAAAGCGTTTCCCTATTCAAAAAGTAAAAATTGATCGCAGTTTCATTGCAGAAATTGAAAATGATATAGACAGTAAATCTATTGCGAGAGCAATTATCCATATGGGTCATTCTTTAGGTCTAAAAGTACTGGCTGAGGGGGTTGAAACGCAAGAGCAATTACAATATCTATATGCTGAACAATGCGATTATGTTCAAGGCTACTTTACTGGCAGACCAATGCCTGCGAATGATTTTTTGAAAAAATTTACTATCGTGACTTAGAATAAAAAACTTGTAGCTGACCGTCATTACTAACTTCAGTTCACGCTATTGGTTACCCAAAGTGATATGACTTTTTCGCTTTATCAAATTGTGTTACTTAGTAGTAAGTAACACATATATTTAACATACTGATTACATAGATATATTTCATCTTAAAGTGTCTGTTTTATTTACACATCAAACCAGTTTAATTGTACAAAAAACCTATACCATTGATTTTTAGTGTATAAATTTTTTTGGCTTGATTCGTGCTTTTTATCAAGTAGGTTTCAAAGTTTTTAGATTGAACTACTGTTAATCGCAATTAATATTTAGATAGTCGTAACTAATAAAAGCTAAATGTTAACAAATGGAACTGAATGAACAATATTTGAGAAGAGCTATAGACTCAACCAAATACATAAATAAACTAACAATTCATAACATTACATAATGGAATTTACTTATGAAAAAAATATTTAAAAATATAGCTACCGCAGCAGCATTAACTCTTTTTTGCGCTAGTGCATCAGCGACAATTATCTTTGAAGATGACTTTAACCGTGCAGATAGTAATACTGTTGGAAACGGTTGGTCTACAATCGAAGATGATAATAATGATGTAGCCATCGTTAACGGCGCATTACGATTACGTGACTTTATTTGGTTTAGTGTAGATGCAGAAGCAGCTCATGCTAATTCAACCGAATCATTTAAAGATATTTATATTGATTTTAGTTGGGATGAATTAGGGCCATCAGATAGTAATGATACTCTCTCTTTAAGTTGGTCTAACAATGGTACAAATTGGAACAACCTTTGGACTACTGGCTTAGGTGGTTCACAAGGTTTTGAATCTGTTTCAGTTGGTGCTATTACTGGCGCAGATGATTTGAGTACTTTTACTTTTAGATTTAGTACTGATGTAACAGATTTTTTGTCAGGTAATTTTGAAGGTGCACTTATTGATAATGTAGTGCTTCGTGGTACTGCGTTGGCGGTTCCTGCAGTGTCGGTTCCAGAACCTCTTTCAATTGCTTTATTAGGTTTAGGCTTAGCAGGTATTGGTTTATCTCGTAGAAAGAAATCTGCGTAATTATCTATAATTACCTGATTGTTATGCACAAGCTGCATTACTAATTGAGTTAATTATCAAAAACTAGGCTGCCTTATTTAAGGTAGCCTTTTTTATTTGCACAACAGTATTTTTATAATAGCGTTTACATTATTGCTAGTAATAAGCATACAAACCAACTCATATCACTTGAAGGTAATTGATTTAATACTTCAATTGCTAATTATTTGCCACAAACCTGTCACTCCTTTGATTTTTCTATTATTAGTCATAGAGAAGTTAACAAAACCTCCTATTTTTATTGGCTTTCAACCACTTTACACAGTCGATTATATTTTGTAACAGTTTGCACCTTGTCAGTGCCTGCTAATGATCAACCTAGTGCAAAAACTCGAACCTATTTAGTGCACTATAATGCAAGCTGTTGTTATTTAATTAAAAAATAAATTGGCACCGCATTTGCTCTATTAATGGCATGTTGAGAATAATCGTAGTTCGTTGCGCCGTGAGTAACTAAGCGATTTTAATTCATTGTCGAATTAGTAAGTAAAAGTAGGATTAACAATATGAGCACAGATACAAAATTTAAAATAGTTGTAGTAGGTAATGGCATGGTTGGCCATCACTTTGTTGAAGAAATGGCAAAAAATGCTAATTCACAAATCACAGTGCTTTCTGCTGAATCACGATTAGCCTATGACCGTGTTTATTTATCTTCATACTTTGCAGGTAAAACAGCAGAAGATCTTGCTTTAACTACTCCTGAAAATTATGACGCATTAGGTGTTACCTTTAAAACTAACGCTAAAGTAGTCGACATTAATAAAGCAGCTAAAGTAGTTACTACTGAGAGTGGCGACACCTTTGAGTACGACAAACTTATTCTAGCTACGGGCTCTTATCCTTTTGTTCCGCCAATTCCTGGTGGCGATGTTGAACATGGTTTAGTTTACCGTACTATTGAAGATTTAGAAGCCATTGAAGCTAGCGCTAAAGTAAGTAAAGTAGGTGTGGTAATTGGTGGTGGTTTACTTGGTTTAGAAGCAGCAAAAGCCGTAAAAGAACTTGGTTTAGAAACTCACGTAGTTGAATTTGCACCACAATTAATGGCAGTGCAAGTTGACGGTGGCGGTGGTCGCTTATTACGTACAAAAATTGAAGAGCTAGGCGTAAAAGTACATACATCAAAAGCAACTAACGAAATTGTTGCAGGTGACACATGTCGTTATAAATTATGTTTCAGCGACGGTACAGAGCTAGAAACCGATTTAATTTTATTCTCAGCGGGTATTCGCCCGTACGATAACCTAGCACGTGACTTTGACTTAGAAATAGGCGCACGTGGCGGTATTGTTATCAACAATCAATGTCAAACATCAGACGAAAACATCTACGCTATTGGTGAATGTGCGTTATGGAACAACTTTATCTTTGGTTTAGTTGCGCCAGGTTACAACATGGCTAAAGTTGCAGCAAAACACATTGCTGGTGAAGAAGGTGAATTTACTGGTGCTGATATGAGTACCAAGCTGAAACTTATGGGTGTAGAAGTTGGCTCAATTGGTGATGCACATGCTAAAACCGAAGGAGCTTTAACTTATACCTACGAAAACCAACCTGAAGGCGTTTATAAAAAGATTGTAGTATCTGCCGATAAAACTCGCATGTTAGGTGCGGTATTAATTGGTGATACGGGCGATTACGACACATTACTACAATACATGCTTAACGGTATTGATTTACCTGAATCGCCAGAAGGTTTGATTTTACCAATGGGTAGTGACAAACCTACGCTAGGTGTTGATTCTTTACCTGCCACAGCAAGTATATGTTCGTGTCATAACGTAACTAAAGGCGACATTATTGATTCAATTGACGCAGGTGCTTGTACTGTTGCTGAAGTTAAGAGTTGTACTAAAGCTGGCTCTGGTTGTGGTGGTTGTGCGGCGTTAGTTAAAAGTGTTGCTGATAACGAATTTGAAAAACGCGGTGTTGAAGTTAAAAAAGACATTTGTGAGCATTTCGCATACTCACGTCGTGAAATATACGACATTGTAACAGCAGAAAAAATTAAAACTTTTGATGAATTATTGTCAAAACACGGTAAAGGTTTAGGTTGTGAGATTTGTAAGCCGTTAGCGGGTTCAGTGCTTGCTTCAGCTTGGAATGACTACATTCTGAAAAAAGCCCATTTATCATTACAAGATACTAACGATACCTACTTAGGTAACATGCAAAAAGACGGTACTTACTCAATAGTTCCTCGTATTGCTGGTGGTGAAATCACTCCAGACAAGCTTATTGTTTTAGGCGAAGTAGCTAAAAAATATAATCTTTATACCAAAATTACTGGTGGTGCTCGTGTCGATTTATTCGGTGCGCGTGTTGAACAACTTCCACCAATTTGGAAAGAGTTAGTTGACGCTGGTTTTGAAACAGGTCATGCCTATGGTAAATCATTACGTACGGTTAAATCATGTGTCGGCTCTACTTGGTGTCGTTACGGCGTTAAAGACAGTATTGGTATGGCTATCGAATTAGAGAACCGTTACAAAGGCTTACGTGCTCCACATAAGATTAAGTTCGGAGTGTCTGGTTGTACTCGTGAGTGTGCTGAAGCGCAAGGTAAAGATATTGGTATTATCGCCACTGAAGGTGGTTGGAACTTATATGTAGCAGGTAACGGTGGTATGAAACCTCGCCACGCTGACTTATTTGCTACCGATTTAGACGATGAAACCTTAGTTAAATACGTTGACCGTATTTTAATGTTCTACGTACAAACAGGTGACCGCTTACAACGTACTTCTACTTGGTTAGAAAACTTAGAAGGTGGCTTAGCTTATCTACAAGAAATAGTAATCAATGACAGCATCGGTATTAACGAAGTGCTTGAAGCTAAAATGGAAAATATTGTTGGTACTTACCAATGTGAATGGAAAACAACCATTGAAGATCCAGAAGCGTTAAAACGTTTCAAATCATTTGTTAACTCAGATAAAACTGATAGCAATATTCAGTTTGTTACTGAGCGAGAGCAAATTCGTCCGGCACGTGACGAAGAAAAAATAGCTGTAACTTATATCGATGCAGCTGCAGAAACAGCGTAATAGGAGAGCACCACAATGACTACATTAACTGATAAATCTTGGAAAACTATTTGTGATACAACTGATCTAGTAACAGATTCTGGTATCAGTGCCTTAATTGCTAACGCTGCTGGAGAAGATGAGCAAATTGCCATTTTCCACATTCCTAACAGTGAAGAGAAAATATATGCTGTGGGCAACTATGATCCTATTGGTAACGCCAATGTATTATATCGCGGCATAGTTGGTAGTATTGAAGACGAGCCTGTGGTTTCTTCGCCTTTATACAAGCAACACTTCTCGTTAAGAACGGGAAAATGTTTGCAAGAAGATAAAAGCATATCGGTGTATCCGATCCGTATCGAAAACGAACAAGTACAAATACTTTATTAAGTTAAGTAGTACAGGTTATTCGTTTGGTAAATACGATTACAAGAGAGTTCAAATGAACTCTCTTGATCTATGGTTAAGTTGTTTGAGGAGTTCAGTATGAGCAGCGTAAGCACTGCTTCAACGCACGTTTCACCTGACGCTACAGTATGTACGCCGTCACTTATTCAAAGCACTTGTGCCTATTGCGGCGTAGGTTGTGGTGTTGATATTAACGTAACTGATAATAAAGCTGTGTCTTTAATTGGCACCGCAGATCATCCTGCAAACAATGGTAAATTATGTGTTAAAGGCAGTAACTTGCTTAACACTATTGATTTAACAGGTCGTTTGTTATCTCCTGAAATTGCGGGACAACAAGTGAGCTGGGATGACGCAACGGATCATGTTGCGCAAAAATTTAATGATATTATTAAACTGCATGGCCCAGATTCTGTGGCTTTTTATGTGTCAGGTCAGTTATTAACAGAAGATTATTATATAGCTAACAAGCTAATGAAAGGCTATATAGGCTCTGGCAATATAGATACTAACTCTCGTCTTTGTATGTCATCAGCAGTTACCGCTTATAAACGTGCTTTTGGCGAAGATGTAGTACCTTGTACTTATCAAGACCTTGAGCAAACTGATTTATTAGTACTTACTGGCTCTAATGCGGCTTGGACTCATCCTGTTTTATACCAACGTATTGAGCGCGCTAAAAAAATTAATCCTGCAATGAAAATTGTGGTGATTGACCCTCGTGAAACAGCAACCTGTGAAATTGCCGATAACTTTATTCAATTAAAACCAGGTACAGATGCTGCATTTTTCAATGGTTTATTAAATTATTTAAGTGAAAATGACGGTTTAGATACACATTACATTGCTGAATTTACTGAAGGTTTTGAGTTGGCATTAGCTGAAGCGGCACAATGGTCAGTTACTAAAGTGGCGGCATTTTGTGAAGTGAGCGAGCAAACGCTAATAAGCGTTTATCAATTATATTGCAGCAGTAAAAAAGCGATCACCTTTTACTCTATGGGTATCAACCAATCATCGTCAGGTGTTGATAAATGTCAGAGTATTATTAACTGTCATTTAGCGAGTGGTAAAATAGGTAAAGCAGGCTCAGGTCCTTTCTCTATTACTGGTCAACCTAATGCTATGGGCGGAAGAGAAGTGGGCGGATTAGCTAACCAGCTTGCTGCGCACATGGATATCGACAATCCTCAGCATCAAGACAAAGTTCAACGTTTTTGGCAGTCACCTACTATGGCAACCAAGGCGGGTGAAAAAGCCATTGATATGTTCGACAAAATAGCTTCGGGCGATATCAAAGCAGTATGGATCATGGCAACTAACCCTATGGTAAGTTTGCCGAACCGTGAAAAAATTAGCGAAGCTTTATCAAAATGTGAATTAGTAGTCGTTTCCGACTGTGTAGACAGTAACGACACCCTAGCGTTTGCCGATGTTAAGTTACCTGCGACGCCTTGGTTAGAAAAAAATGGTACGGTAACTAACTCAGAACGTCGTATTTCTCGTCAACGCAATGCAGTAACTCCTGCAGGTGAAGCAAAGCACGATTGGCAGATTATTCAGGAAGTTGCTAAAAAAATGGGCTTTAGTGGCTTTGAATTTGATGATGTTAGTGATGTTTTTAAAGAGCATGCGCAATTAACTCAATTTGAAAATGACGGCGAACGCTTACTTGATTTAAGTGGGTTAACTCAGTTAACAGCAAAAGAATATAACGATCTCACGCCAATTCAATGGCCCGTGAATGCACGCCACCCTGACGGCTGTGCTCGTGTTTATGCTGACGGAAAATTTAATACCACTTCGGGTAAAGCCCAGTTAATTGCTATTACACCACAGTTGCCAGTACAACGTACCTCAACTGAATTTCCATTTTTATTAAATAGTGGTCGTTTACGTGATCAATGGCACACCATGACTCGCACGGGTAAAACAAGTAAGCTGTCGGCGCATACTGACAAACCGTATTTGTATTTACACCCAACCGATGCAGCTAACTTAGCCGTTGAAAATGATGACATGCTGTCAATTACTGCAAGTACAGGTGCGGCAATTGCGCACGTAAAAGTGGATGATAAACAACGCCCTGGCGAATGTTTTATGCCAATTCATTGGAACAAAAGTTTTGCCTCACACGGAAATGTTAGTGCGTTATATCAAAGCATTGTTGACCCGCTATCAGGACAAGCTGAAAGTAAGCATGGCGCTGTTGCGTTAAGTAAAAAATCATTTAAACAATACGTTAGTGTACATACTGCTAGTGATACCAATGTAACTGCTGATTTCTGGGTGAAAAGTGCCACTGAATACGGCTCTGCTTATCAAATGGGGTTAGATGAACCAACTGTTGATGCAATGGCGTTTAGTCAACAAATTAGCGGTTTATCTGGTGAATGGATGATGTTCGAGCAAGACGATTTTTCGTATGTTGTTTGTTTACAAGCGGGTAAATTAGTCTTTTTAAGTTACTTCTCAAACAGTTGGCCGGAAATAGAACAAGCATGGCTTGATCATGTGTTTGCCGAACCAAGTCTTGAATTTGCTACTATTCAATCATTATTGCTTGGTATTGCCAGTGAGGAGTTTAGTCAAGGTAAGCAAGTCTGTAGTTGTTATAGTGTGGGTGAAAAAAGTATTATTTCCGCTATTGAACAAGGTTGTACAAGTGTTGATGAACTAGGCGAAAAATTACAATGCGGCACTAAGTGTGGTTCATGTAAGCCAGAATTAGCGAGTTTAATTCGCCAATATCAACCTGACGATGTAATTATGAAAATAGCGGTTTAGTTTTTAGATTTAAACAAGCGCAAACAAGTTCCCGCCTATGTTGTAACTCAAATGAGGCGGGAGTTTTAAATTCCATTCAATTACCTGGTTTTAAAATTACCGGCTTTGAAACTTTGCTTAGCTATCAGTTAAGGATAAGTTCCATTACTTCACATACCTGTCGTTGTAGGCGGAAATTTATTCACGCTGATATTAACAAAGTCCAATTGAAATCCTAATCTTGGTGGGATTTCTATTCACTTATTTATAATCATTTAATTCATTTTATTCATTTTATTTAAAAGCGTCGTTAACTTGGTTACAATGTGCGCTCTTCAATTATGCTCATTTAATGGATTTATCATGTCACTTTCAGTTGTTATTCTTGCCGCGGGTAAAGGTACTCGTATGCGCTCATCTTTACCTAAAGTACTTCATCCAATAGCAGACAAGCCTATGGTTGGTCATGTTATTGACAGTGCTCGTCAACTTGGCGCAGACAATATTTATGTTGTTTATGGTTTTGGTGGTGATGTATTACAACAGCGTATTACTGGTGATGATTTAACATTTGTTGAGCAAGTAGAGCAATTGGGCACAGGTCACGCTGTTGACCAAGCATCACCTTTCTTAAAAGATGATGAAAATGTACTCGTACTTTACGGTGACGTTCCTTTAACTAAGGTATCTACTTTACAGGCTTTATTAGCGGTTAAGCCTGAAAACGGCATGTCGTTATTAACCGTAAATTTAGCCAACCCAATGGGTTATGGCCGCATTGTTCGTCAAGAAATTAATGGCGAACATCAAGTAGTTGGCATTATCGAACAAAAAGATGCCAGTGCAGAGCAATTAAAAATTAACGAAGCAAACACTGGAATTTTATATGCCAACGGCGGCGATTTAAAACGCTGGTTAAGTAATTTATCAAGCGATAATGCGCAAGGTGAATATTACCTTACAGATATTATTGCCTCAGCACACGGTGAAGGCAAAGTTATAGCAACAGCCCACCCTGACACCGAAATAGAAGTTGAAGGTGCAAATAACCGTGTGCAGCTTGCTCAGTTAGAGCGTGCTTATCAAGCACGTATCGCTGAAGAGTTAATGATTGCAGGCGCAAGTTTACGTGATCCTGCGCGCATTGATGTTCGTGGTAAATTAACCACAGGCACTGAAGTAAATATCGACGTAAACTGTATTTTTGAAGGTACGGTAACATTAGCTGATAACGTGGTAATTGGTGCTAACTGTATTATTATTAATAGTACTATTGGCGAAAATGTTGAAATTAAGCCTAACACTATTATTGAAGATTCAGTTATAGAGGCCGATTGCTCTGTTGGTCCATTTGCGCGTATTCGTCCAGGTTCAATCATGAAGCAAGACTCACACGTGGGTAACTTTGTTGAAATGAAAAAAACTACCTTAGGTAAAGGCAGCAAAGCAGGGCACTTAAGTTATCTTGGCAACGCTGAAATTGGCGCTAAGGTAAACATTGGTGCAGGTACTATTACCTGTAATTACGATGGTGTAAATAAATCAACTACGGTTATTGGCGACAATGCTTTTATCGGCTCTAACAGTTCATTAGTAGCACCAGTAACTATTGGCGCCTCGGCAACAACAGGTGCGGGATCAGTAATTACCAAAGCAGTTGAAGACAGCCATTTAGGCTTAGGCCGCGCTAAACAGCGTAATGTGAGTGGTTGGCAACGTCCGGTTAAAAATAGCTAATAGTTAATGTCTAACTTATAGTAATTAGAAGTAACTAAGTTCATTATTATAGAAAGCGACTGCGTATTGTAAATTCACTTACAATACGCAGTCGCTTTTTTATTGGCAGTCTTTATTTTGCTTTTCCCCAATTCAGGCTAGTGAGTTAAAAAAATGGCACCTAAAAATAAATTTAGATGCCATTATATTTAACCTGAGTTCGATGTATGGACTCAGGTTATTTAGCTTAACTCAATGTTTATAGTTCAGCGCCTTTAACTTAACGCTGCTCAATCAATCATTTTATGAGTTATTCAACAAGTTGAATTTCACTTGGACGCCAAGTTTTCTTTAACCAAGGTTCAAGTGGTCCATACATTCTTAAGATAGTGAACCAGCTTTTTCCTGGAATGGTTTGTAACCAGTTACCTTCAAAGCCTTTAGGTGCTTTAGGTCCAAAATATACATCCATTGAACCATCGGCATTTTCTTTAAAGCCTTCAGTTTGGCTACCAACACTTGGTTTAGGTTGATCGGTTTGTAATTGCGATCTTGTTTGCGTGTCGTAAAGCGTAAATGCCCAGAAGTTATTTACTGGAACATTAGCAGGTAAAGTCACTTTATAGGTTTTAGAGCCGTCCATCGCTTTTTTGTTTTCATCAACAAAACCTACCGCGTAATCTGAACCTTTACCAGGAATAGAAACAGCCATGGCAGGTGTTACAACAGTATAGCTATAGTAAAAGAAGTCTCTCGCGTCACTGTTCATTGTGTGACCATCTTTACCATTAAAGAAAACATTCTTGTCTAAAAAGCCCATCATCCACGAACTGTTTGTATCTGGGTAAATTTGAATACCCTTCATGTTATCAACACTACCGCTAGTTCTTGGGTACCAAACAATTGAGCGTGCAGTAGCATTACCAATAGCAACGGCATCCGTTAGAATCTTTTTCATTCTAGCGTCTGGTGCAAATGGCTTGCCTTTTTGAATACCAATAGAAGCAAATAAACCACGTGTTTCAGGGTCTAGCATTTCAAGTGGCTCTTCTTGAATGGTTTTATTAATTTCCTCGTAGAAGGTAAAGTCGTTGTGGTGAATTGTATTGAATGGATTCTCAGAGCCATTTACAAAGTTCATTTCTGGAATATTATCAGCCATAGACAGCGGATAAACTTTTACAGTTTCTTTAGCTAATTTCACCGCTTTTTCTAAACCACCAGCAATATTTACTCGCATGAAATTCCATACTTTGTACGTTGGAGATTTCACTACGTAATAACCTTTAGGAACATCGCCTTCATAACCAGGAGGTAATACTAAGAATTTACCACCTTTACCTTTATCTGGTCCAAAAACACCAATATCGCTAATGTATTCAAACCAAGCACTGTTAAAACCGCCTAATAATCCTGGAGGAGCTTCAACAACCATTGGACCATTGGTTTTCAGGTCTAATGAAGGAATAACGTATAAAGTAGAAGTGTTTCCGGTAAGAAAGGTTTCTTTAGAGTCGAGTAGCTGTTCAAAAATTAGAATGTCATTGAATTTTACGTTTGCGCCAATGGCCTTAGGTCCTTCAATTAATTCTCTAACTGATGCACCTTGAATACCTTTTAAAAAGGCGTCAACGCCGCGAGAACGATCTAGGTTGTCATAAACCAACTGCACGGTTTCAGTTGTTGGTGTACCATCAAAAAAGTTCAATGTACCAATAGATGTTTCTACTACATCAGGCGTTAAAATTCCTTCAGGAATATTTGTCGTTTGCGTATAAGTGCCAACAACAGGTTCTTCATTAACGGCTGATTTCTCGGCGGTTGCTTGGCATCCAGTGCCTATTGCAGCAAATGCAATCAGTGATGCAAAAATAATCTTATTTTTCATACTTATCTTCCAATATAGTGGTGTTGAAGTTATTTAGTAAAGTTGATTGGTAGCAAGTGATTCGTACATGCGAAAAATACGAAATCAGCTACTTTCTATGAATACCAAAATGCGGTTCATAAAGAGTCATCAATCAGTTTAATTAATCCCTTATTTTACCGCTCACCGTTGATGTAAAAGAGATTGTAGCGAGGGTAAAATAGTATAAGCAGGCATTTTCCTCAAAGTCAAAAGAAAGAGAATAAAGTTAAGGGAATATTTAGTGTTTATTGATTAATATCTATGTTTTTCTAAATACTTTAAGAAAATGGCATTCAAAAATTAATTTGAATGCCATTTTTACTACGTATGAAATCGATCATTTAATTAATGGATCTGGTGTTAATAATTATAGTTTCTAAACTACAGCCTATTAACCCATTAACTACTTTTTATACATTTTTGGCGCAGTCCAAGTACCACTAAGTGCAGCTTCTTTAGGCCAGTAAAGACGCATGTACGATGCAAATGGACCCTTTGGTGCTGGTAGCCAATTGGACTCCAGTTCTTTACCAGGAGATTCATGTTGAATATAAAGAGTTAATGAGCCATCACTACCTTTTTTCATGTTCGGTAACATAGGTGAATTGATAAGATAGCGATTAATTGGGTTAGCAACTAACAAACTCTGTGGTAAGTCATACATAGTTAAAGACCAAAACGCGTGGACTGGAGGCAGTTCACCTGGTGCAAAGGTCACTGTGTACTTATTCTCACCGTTTAGTGGATTTCCTTCACTATCAGAGCGGTAAACTGGATACATAGCTTCTTCTTTTGCATTACCATAAATGCCAATAGTACCCATCCAACGGTAAAAGTAATTGTCTTTCAAGTATTCACGAGAGCCAAAAACATCACCTGAGGTGATTTCTCCTTTAACTAATTTTTCTACGCCACCAGCAAATTCCTTCCATGCTTCTGCACGTCCTTGTTCAATGGCCAATTTCATCTCTGGTGAAAGGTTTGCAGCGTCAAAGTTCAAGTTGGCGCCTATACCAATTTTATTGAAACGTGATCTTAGTGCTTTTTCACTCGGTACTACAGGGCTGTAGCTAAGCACGAAGTTCATTATATTGAAAAAATCTAGTGATGTTTTCTGTTCAGGCTTGGTTAACGGTTTGATAAAATCAATCACTGGTGCTGCAGGAGGAGGTGTTGTACCTAAGAAAGCAGATAACGGTTGTGATTTATATTGAGCTTGAATTTTGCGTACATTGTCAATGTCGTCAGCATCGAATAATTGTGTACGAAACACAACAACACCAAAGTCAGTATCAGAAACGTAAACTTTTTTGATGTTTTCAGGTGTTTCGCCTTTCCAGCTAGGGCCCACTATCATTACATTACTAGCGTCGTTGCCTGTGGTTCTTGAACCAGCGTAGCCGATAATATATGTATAAGCATCCCACATTTGTATATCGTAATAACGATTTTCTTCAATCTTAGGTACTGATAATACAACAGGCTCTGCACGAAGATCTAAACCTAGCCATGAATATGGGGTATCTGAATTTGGCGTTTGTACAGTAGTATCTGCTGGCGTGAACACATTGTTAATGTTCTTTATTTCATTCCAGGGGGCTTTGTAGTCAGCACTATCTTTGTCTATATAATAAGCATACTGAACCCGGTAGTTGTCCACTAAAGGATAACCATAAACGTAGGCTTCTTTAGCTATCGACTTAATTTGTTCGGCCGTTAGCCCAGTTGTACCTAAAGTTACTGGTTGTGAAACTGGTTTGATTGCTGGCGACGCAGCAGAGGATGTATCCTCGTTAGTATTATTACAGCCAGCCAGTAAAGTAAGCGAAAAAGCACTTGCGACTGCTAATTTGTGAAATTTTTTCATGATTCATTTAATCCTTTATATTGATTACCCAAGCTTTAAGTTAATTATGGGTAGTTAATAGCGCAATTAGTTTAAACAGCAGTTAAGACGAAGCTAACTCGCAGTGACAATATATTACAAAATGCTATATGTATCATGTTTTATTTTAACGGATAAGCGTAATCAAGTGCTGTAACTTTATAATGCTTGAGAGAGAGCCATTAGTTACAATTTCACGAGTATAGTAATCAACTTGAGTTCGGGGTAAGCAAAATGCTACAACCCCCCTTGTACCACTAATCATTAAAACTATTGTAGAGGTGAACTTCTAAACAGTTGATATTATTGCCATACTGTATTTCGTTACCCCGATCTCAGGCTAATCAAACTACTTAAGGTATTTGCGGTGGGCTAAAAAAAGAGACTTTTTGATAAGGGTAAGTAATAGGTTCAACCGTTTGTTGGAAATTTAATTTACGTGATATTTTATTTTTGCTTTTTAATGTTATCTTTTTGGCTATTACGTCCATTTTCGTTTTATTAAAGCGGATTTCGGGGGCATTAAATTTTTGGTTGTTGATAATGCCTGAGGTATCTTTTAATACTAACTTTCCTTGATGCCAAAAAGCTTGATTGAAGTGTAAATGACTATTTTTAAGGTAGAGAGTCCCTTGTTCAAATGTGGTGACTTTCTTTGAGCTGAGGTGTGAAAATAAGAAGTAAGACTTTTTGTTCAGTTGGCTAAAGTCTTCAATAAAGCGTTCTGCGGTAATTTCGAAGCTTAGTTTGGTTCTATTATCTTCTGTTTTACGGTAAAACTTATGTTTAGTATTTGTCATTACTGAGTTTACCTCAGTAGCCAAAGCTACCGAGGTAAGCTGTAATGCACATAAAGCAAAAAGCGTGATGAAATTAATCAATTATTACGCAATCACTTTTCACAGCATTGTCATCAATTTCTGTACACTCTAAAATAAAGTTATCAAGCACGGCTTCTGACTTTGGTTCAATATCAATATTAATTTCTGCAGGCACTGCATAAATCATAGTAGCACTGTAACCAGCATCATTATTACTGTAATCAAGGGTAGTTCTCGAATCCCAGTCTACAGGCTCACCATCAACGTATGTTCCAGATGAACACATCGGAGAACCCATAAGTTTTGAATAGTCTTCAGAATAGGTTAAATCACCACAATCAATGCTTGCGCTAATATTAAAATCATCTCGGTCTAGCGCTGTTTCAGGTGAATAGAATGCCTGTAAATTAACTTTACCTTCAACAGTGTTACTATAATCTGCTAAATCAATAGGAGATTTACTGCCATCTTCAGCATTTAAGTTAGCTAAAAAGGCATCAATGATTGCAATATTCTTCTCTTGTTCAGCAGTAGTATCATCATTATTTAAACTATATTCTTTTTTTCCTATTTCAACGATTTTAATCAAACTAGTTTTCGCTAAAGTAAGATATTTAGGATCGCTATGTAAACGGCCAAAGTTGTCGTCTTTGTAGAGTAGATCAGGGCTAATTTCAGCAGTAGTATATTCTGCTTCAGCATTAATAGTGCTAGCGCTATACTCTTCAATATATTCCTGCAACTGTACATCATAAACGTAACTATAATCGATAACGTCTAGCTCTTTAGCAAATGACTGTGGTAGGTAATAGCTATCGGATGCATAATTATAAGCACTAAAATAACTTAATACACTTGAATAACCTAGCGCTATAGCTTGTATTGCATAGGCAGCCTCAGCCGTTAAGTTTAAATTAGCTTTTGCGCCATAATTAGCAACATAGTTAGGATCTTCAAAGCTTTGACCTAATGTGTCACTAGCTGCAGCAAGACGCGTACTCATTTCAAAAAATAAGCCTGAAATATCTTCAGTAGAGCCTGTAGATGCTTTTAACATTGCGTCTGAAGCATTTAATGAGGCATCAATAATTTGCGGCAAAAATGCGGTATAACCTGAGTCATTAGAAAGTGTTATACGGTTTTGCACGCGAGGGTCATTTAAAATTTCAACAATAGAAAAAATTGCTTTTAATGCGTTAATATCATTTTTGTTACTACCGTCATCGGTAGCTAAAATAGTATTAATCTCTGCTAAGAAACTTTCTATATCAAGTTGCTCAACGTTATCAACAGCTTCTACTTTACTAATTACGTCTTCAATGGCGGTACTATGATAGCCTTTTGATTGTGCTAAGCTTTGCTCCATATGTTTTTGCGCGGCTTCGAATGTTACTGCTTCAACACCAGTTACTTGCCAAACTTCTTGGTAAAAATCGTTTCCATTTAAATTTAAAATATCAGCGGTTAACTTAGTAGAATCAAAACTTGTTAGGTCAATACCATTTTCAGGATTGCCGTCAGCATCAATGGTTTGTAATAGTGAGGCTATTTTTATGGCCTTCTCACTATCTTCTGCAATATCAAATGGCGTTACGATAGGGCTTTCTACTGTCATGTTTGCGATAGAACCCAATTCAAGATCGCCAAGTTTAAAGGTACATGCATCGCCTAGTTTGTAATCGAACTTACCTTCAGCATCTGTAACCCCTGAGTTATCACCACATTCATAATTGATACCAGCAACAGCACTATCAATAAAGGTACCTTCAAGAGTTTTATTTTCGTCTATCAGATCATCTATCTTATCTTCAATGACATCAGCAGCATCTTTTACTGAGTCTGAGCCTCCACAAGCTGTTAATAATGAAATTGCTGCTGCAATAGCGGTTACTTTGAATAATTTTTTATTTGAAAGTGTCATCATAGGAAATCCTTTTGTGATGTTAATGTAAGAATAAGTGAATATATTAATTAAATTTAGCTGACTTTTATAGCACATAAAACCAATTTAAGTAAGTTGGTTTTATTCACTTATAAAGTATTATTTTTCAGCTTAATGTTTTTCTTATGTTTTAAGTCTAGTGTTATTTATAGCTCGTTAGGCGATAACCAGAATTTTGGATCATCGAGTAACTCACTGTCAACAAAGAGTGGATTATCTATTTTTATAACTTTTCTGTTACGCATGCCGGCGTGTTTTATTTCATCTAAATAGTAATCATTAAACAACTGTCGTAATTCACCGTTTGCTAGCATCATAGTTAGGCCAGATTGAAGTCGTTTTGCAAGGCGCGGTTGATTAGGGGCAACATAGGCGTATGTTGCTAGCTTTAACTCAAGAGCAAGCGTTGGCTCAATAACAACAGTGTCAAGATTGTCTTTTCGCTTTGATAATTCTTCAAAAACCTCATTAATACCGCGAGGAATATAATCAAAACGCCTATGTGCTAACATTGAAAACGTACCTTCAAAATTAGAAGATTCTACTGTTTGAAAGCCGTTAACCCTGAAAACATTAGTTATTGTCCAATCACGACCCAAACCGACACGTAACTTTTTTAGATCTTCAAGTGTTTGAATGTTAGCAAATTTAGGTAGATCTACTTTATTTGTTAATAGTAGCCGGTAACTATTTACACCAAAGCGCAGTGGGAGCTTTATTGGAATCGTTTTTTGGTTCCATTCCTCATTCGCGATTCTTATACAAAGATTAACAAGTTCGCCATCTTGCATCATTTTAAGCGCACGTCCTGTTACAGCAGACTGACTTGTTTTTTCTATTTCATAAGCGCCATATTCGGGAATAGTAATCTCTAAGGCTCGTTTAATAACGGCATCTTTATGTGCTTCTTTGTTATCAAAACCAGATTGTGGTCCTAATAATTTAACAACGTCTATTGCAACCGCCATCGATGAGCATAGCGTTAATAAACAACTAAAGATGAGTAGAAAGGTTCGTGTTACAACAATATTCATATTTTCTCAAAACGGTTAATTTGCCCTCACGTAAGCGAGTGCTTAGCAATACTAACAAAGTATATAAGTAATATTCAGATAGTGTTAGTGATTAGCCTTTTCTCTTCCTTCTACTCTATTTAATTTAATACTTAATGGTGGAAACTAAACAATAATTGCAATAACTTTCGAAATGAAAGATAATTCGCACAACTTTGAAACTAAGTGCTACAGATTGAAATTTTATTAATGATGCTTTTGAAAGCAATTATCATGAAATCATTCCAATAATATAAAGTAAAAAATCATGTCTAAACGCAATACTCAACAACGTCGTCATAACATTATTACAGACTTAAACGTCCGTGGAGAAGTGAGTGTAGAAGGTTTAGCCAAGCAATTTGATACTTCTGAAGTCACTATTCGTAAAGATCTTGCCGCTCTTGAGAATAGCGGGTTGTTGCTCAGACGTTTTGGTGGTGCTATTGCATTACCTAGAGAAATTACCGAAGCAAAAGTTGATTTGCTATCAGAGCAAAAGCTACTGATAGCTAAGTCTGCGGCAACGCTTATTCGTGATCACAACCGCATTATTATTGATAGCGGACAAACAACCTCAGCATTAGTAGCAGAATTAGCAACTAAGAAAGGTTTAGTTGTGATGACTAATGCGTTAAGTATTGCTAATGAAATACATGCGTTAGAAAACGAGCCAACCTTATTGATGACCGGCGGCACATGGGATGCAAATTCAGAAGCATTTCAGGGACAAGTGGCCGAACAGGTTTTACGGTCGTATGACTTTGATCAGTTATTTATTGGCGCAGACGGCATTGATATAAAACGCGGTACTACCACCTTTAATGAATTAACAGGCTTAAGCCGTGTTATGGCTGAAGTGGCGCGAGAAGTTATCGTGATGGTTGAATCAGCCAAGATAACCAAAAAAATACCGAATTTAGAACTAAACTGGCAGCAAATTCATACTGTAATTACAGACAACGGTTTGTCAGATGAAATGCGCACAGCCCTTATTGAACAAGGCGTAAACTTAATTATCGCCGAAGGTTAACTTATAATTTCAAATTGTTTTTAGCTTTAGCTGAAATGAATATTAATAATCAGATTTAACCAAACTCAACAACATTAAATCATTTTGCGTCACATGGCGTAAACATAAAGGAATCGAAACTATGTGTGGAATAGTTGGCGCAGTTGCGCAACGTGATGTATCAGAAATTTTAGTAGAAGGCTTAAGGCGATTAGAATATCGCGGCTACGATTCTGCTGGCGTGGCGATTATTAGTAACGACAATGAATTATTGACGACTAAACGTGTAGGTAAAGTACAAGAGTTAACGAAAGCACTAGAGCTAAACCCTATTTCAGGCGGTACTGGTATTGCGCATACTCGTTGGGCAACGCATGGCGTGCCAAGTGAAGAAAACGCGCATCCTCATCTTTCAAACGGCACCATTGCAGTAGTACACAACGGTATTATTGAAAATCATGACGAATTACGTAAAAAACTACAAGCTTTGGGTTATGAATTTGTTTCACAAACTGATACCGAAGTAATTACCCACTTAGTTCATCATGAGCTTAAAACCAGCGATAGCTTATTAGCAGCTGTACAAAAAACGGTTAAGCAACTTGAAGGTGCTTACGGCACAGTAGTTATGGATAAGCGCGATAAAGACAACATGATTGTTGCTCGCTCTGGCAGCCCATTAGTTATCGGTTATGGTTTAGGCGAAAACTTCATCGCTTCAGACATCATGGCATTATTACCTGTTACCCGTAAATTCTCTTACCTTGAAGAAGGCGATGTTGCACAAATCAGCCGCTTTGAAGTGAAGGTTTATAATACTTACGGTGAACCAGTCGAGCGTGAAGCGACAGAAGCTAATGTATCGCACGACAGTGGTGATAAAGGTGAATACCGTCATTACATGTTAAAAGAAACTTACGAACAACCAACATCAGTACGTAACACCCTAGAAGGTCGTTTATCAGGTACTGAGCTGAATATCGACACTTTTGGTCATGGCGCTGATGAAATATTCAAAAATGTTGACCACGTACAAATAATTGCCTGTGGTACTAGTTACCATTCAGGTATGGTTGCTCGTTACTGGTTAGAAGAGCTTGCCGGCGTGTCGTGTAATATCGAAATCGCCAGTGAATTTAGATACCGTAAATCGTTTGTGCCTAAAAACTCAATGATTGTAACCTTATCGCAATCAGGCGAAACAGCCGATACGCTAGCAGCTTTACGTTTAGCCAAAGAAATTGGCTACACCTCAAGTTTAAGTATCTGTAATGTACCGGGTTCATCATTAGTACGTGAATCAGATTTATCGTTTATGACCAAAGCGGGCGCAGAAATTGGTGTTGCTTCAACCAAAGCTTTCACCACGCAACTTGTTGGCTTATTAATGATGACCTTAGCCATTGGTAAGCATCATGGTATGCCAATTGAGCAACAACAAAGCATTGCTAATTCATTACAAACATTACCGAATAAACTTGAAGAAGTGCTAACGTTAGCGCCTTCAATTGAAGATCTTGCAGAAGATTTTGCCGACAAACATCACGCATTATTCTTAGGTCGTGGTGATCAATATCCAATTGCGATGGAAGGTGCGTTAAAACTGAAAGAAATTTCATACATTCACGCTGAAGCATACGCAGCTGGCGAACTTAAACATGGTCCGCTAGCGTTAATTGATGCTGAAATGCCAGTTATTGTGGTTGCTCCAAAAAATGATTTAATTGAAAAGCTTAAATCAAACGTTGAAGAAGTTCGTGCTCGTGGTGGTTTAATGTATGTATTTGCGGATGTTGACGCACACTTTGAAAGCGACGACACTATGAAAGTAATTAACGTACCGCATTGTGACGACATTATTGCACCAATTGTTTACACCTTACCGTTACAGCTACTTTCATACTATGTAGCTATTATTAAAGGTACTGATGTTGACCAACCACGTAACTTAGCTAAATCAGTTACGGTTGAATAATCTTAAAGTTACCTGATGATTTAGTGGGATAGCCTTAGTAGCTAATTCTCATTTCAGGACAAAATTTTCAATAACAAAAAAGCGACTTACTCATATAGAAGTCGCTTTTCTTATGTATTTATTACTGGTGTTTCGTCAATCCTGAGTCTAATCGGTTAGGTTAACAGTGATGACGCTGTAAACCTAAGCTATCACTAAAACTATCATTAAAGGTATAACTTTCCTTCAGCTACTAATATGGCATTACCACCAATGCTAACCTCTACATTATCCTCAACTACTGACAAAAGCCCAGCTTCAATCACACTTACACGTCTTGCTTCACTACCACGTTGCGCGGTAAATTTTAACGGTAAATCTTGTTTGATAAATTGATTCAAGTAACCTGAAAAGGCAGGAATAGCAGCACCAATAGGTGGATCATCATGTATTGAAAAGTTAGGGCCAAGTAAGCGGCAATGAAAATATAATTTCTCGTTTTGAGTACTAGTGGTGAAGAGAAATATCGCATTAGCAAAAGTTGCTGGCGCTGTTGAAGCTGCCCAAGCTTTGTAGTCAAAGTGAACAGACTCTAATGTTGCCACGTTATCCACAGGGATAAATAAATAGGGTACATGCGACGCAACTAGCATTGGATGAAAACTTTCAACCTTTAGTTGTTCAGGTTTCACTGTAAGTATGCTTGCTAACTCATCAAGTGTTGGAGTAAAACGATCGATTACTAACTTGGTTTGGCTAACAAATTTATTAAAAACAACTTCATTGTTTTTAATACTTACGGTGCAGTTAATATCACCACAAGCTTCGGTTAAAACAAAGTTATTATCTCCTTCAGTTAGAGTAATAATGTTTTGTTGAGCTAAGGTATAAATTGCTGCAATAGTGGCGTGACCGCCAAAATCAAATTCTCGTTTATGGTTAAAGGTACGGATTGATAAACTACTGTTATTATTCTCTGTTTTTAAAAATACAGTTCGCCATAAATTAAACTCCGTGGCAATTTTTTGCATCGTTTCATCCGATAAGGTATCTCCATCAAGCACCACGGCTATTTGTGCTCCTTCAAATAGTTTCTCGGCAAAAACATCAACAATTACATAACGACATGTCATAGGTATCCCCAAGTGATTTATTATATTTTTAATTTCCATTAAGCATTACATAAGTTGTTATATTTGCAAATAAATTGGCATAATATTTTATCTATATAGCCGTTAGATCTTAGTAACATTATACGCTTTAGTTACTTCATTTATTCTTCTTCACCCTAAACGCTGATAGGTACTACGGTATAATTAGGGATCTCAGGTTATTTAAGTAATATTTACGCCCATTAACGTAAGTTTTACATAAACAGCTCAACTAATTAACTCAATTCCTCTTGAGAATATAAATTTAAAAAACAATCTTTAAAATTTATATTCTCTACAGCTCAGTAAAAGCAAGGTTTAATCATATTTAAGAAAATTAAAGTAAGCATAATTATACCTTGGCTTGGCTGTTGCTTTATTAATAGCGTACAACCGAACATATGATTCTAAATCATTTTTTATAACCAATTTAATAAGGAATAATTATGAGTAATGTAATTACAGGTTTATTCGAAAGCCCATTAAAAGCAAAGATGGCAATTTCAAAGCTAGAGTTAATTGGAATTACTTCTGATGAAGTAAGTGTTGTCGCTAACGACTCATACTCTAAAGAAGACTTTGCTGTTGACGAAGGAACTAAAGCTGCTGAAGGAAGCGTAATTGGAGCTACATCAACAGGTATAATAGCTGCATTGGTTGCTGGTTTTACTACAGTAGGTGCAGTAGCTACAGGTGGTGCAGGATTACTAGTTGCAGGCCCTATGGTTGCAGCGTTAGCAGCAGGTGGCGCAGGCGCAGCAGCGGGTGGTGCAATTGGTGCAGTTATTGGTGCTTTTATTCCAGAACATGAAATTAAATACTATGAAGATGCAATTGAGAAAGGATCAATTTTAATTGGTGTTAAATATAACAGCGATAATAAAGACGAGATCAAAGACCTCTTTAAAAAAGCAGAAGCAGATAAAGTTTCAACAGCCTAATATTGCTTTTAACTGTATTTAGAAGTGATACCCAGTTTGTTACACAAATAATGTTATCGCTTAACTCCCATTAAATATGTGTTAAATATATTTGAGAAAACCAGTAGCATAGCTACTGGTTTTTTAGATTTAAATACTTTTAAACCTGTTCACAAAATCAATATCGCGGCATAAGCTTTTAAACTGACCCTTGAAAGCAAACTTAATAGAATTGATATTAATACCAATTTGATTAAGTTTCTTCTCAACTCAGAGCTATATTCGATACTCATTAA
>NZ_PJAI02000146.1 GCF_002843355.2 Colwellia echini | reverse complement strand
TGGATTCCCGACAAGCCACTTCGGGAATGACGTGGGTTGTTCGGGACGGATTGAGTTGAGTTGAGTTGAGCCAGATTAAACAGGGTTGGGCTTATCTTAATTAGTTTTAATTAGTCTGGGCTATTTTACCGTCATTCCCACGTTGTCTTGGTGGGAATCTATTAATTACCGTCATTCCCACGTTGTCCTGGTGGGAATCTATT
>NZ_PJAI02000145.1 GCF_002843355.2 Colwellia echini | reverse complement strand
AAAAAACCAAATTTAAATTATCGATTAGATAGCTTAAATTTGGCTTCTTTCTTTATTGAAGAAAAATGTAATTCTATTTTTTACAAGGCATTTAGATGCGACGCATAGTCTTTTCTATGCGAGCGTTCAAATAACGCAGATAAAAATTAGAATTTGGTAGGTCTGGGCAGACTTGAACTGCCGACCTCACCCTTATCAGGGGTGC
>NZ_PJAI02000144.1 GCF_002843355.2 Colwellia echini | reverse complement strand
ACTCGTGACATTCACGTTGGCAACGTGATGCTCTACCAGCTGAGCTACAGCCGCTACGTAGATATTACTTTTTACTTTCCTAAATAAATCATCTTAACTTTGCCAAGTTAAGTTTTGTAGACTTACCTTTTACTTCCCAAAATCGTTGGAGAAATGGTACCCGGAGCCGGACTTGAACCGGCACGCGTTTCGGCGAGGGATTTTAA
>NZ_PJAI02000143.1 GCF_002843355.2 Colwellia echini | reverse complement strand
CACAAACGGTGAATATTACCGATGCGAGTAATATAGAAGAATATATCGCTTCAGGCGCTGATAGTACCTTTGAGGTGAGCACTGGTGATAACACATGGAATATCACTGACACCGGTGATGGTACGGTTGCAGGGGTTAGTTTCACCAATTTTGCTAACTTGCAAGGTGGTAGCGGCGATGATGACTTTACGCTTGTCACACGTGGTCAAATTA
>NZ_PJAI02000142.1 GCF_002843355.2 Colwellia echini | reverse complement strand
CTCAGCGATCTGTCTATTTCGTTCATCCATAGTTGCCTGACTCCCCGTCGTGTAGATAACTACGATACGGGAGGGCTTACCATCTGGCCCCAGTGCTGCAATGATACCGCGAGACCCACGCTCACCGGCTCCAGATTTATCAGCAATAAACCAGCCAGCCGGAAGGGCCGAGCGCAGAAGTGGTCCTGCAACTTTATCCGCCTCCATCCAGTC
>NZ_PJAI02000141.1 GCF_002843355.2 Colwellia echini | reverse complement strand
TCGGTGAATAATATCTATTAGATCACAGCGAGGAACTTGCTTCAAGCTTAAAAAACAAACAATTGATAAAATATAAAAAAAAGACGTGAACACATCTTTTTTGGAGAAATTCTACAGCCTCAACGCCCTAATAACAGGCAAAAAATTGTTTGCTAATATGTTGAGGAACGAAACAGCAAACTGTTTTTTGTCCTGCTTTAATGCCTTGTTAGGTGTTTGAAC
>NZ_PJAI02000140.1 GCF_002843355.2 Colwellia echini | reverse complement strand
GGCGTTAGGTGTATTGGGTTATTTGCGTAAGATATATTTTTTGATTCACGTTTTGCGTATCAATCACGTATCCTAAAACGTAATTCAGTTTTGTATTTATCGCACGTATATTATTGTTTCGCGGTGTTACATAAAATCGAGCAAAGCAGTTTATTTAACTTTCTGGTGCGTTAATTTCTCAGTTTTTACTGCAAAATTTCGTGCAAGACTTTGCCAATTACTTTAT
>NZ_PJAI02000139.1 GCF_002843355.2 Colwellia echini | reverse complement strand
AACCTTCGACAAATTGGTTAAAAGCCAACTGCTCTACCAACTGAGCTAACGGCCGAAACAAGATTTTCAATTTACTTGCTCTTTTCTTGATAAGGTTAGTTATCTTGATTAGAGACTTTTATTCAACTTATTGTAAATACCTAAGTAATATTAACTAATAACAGTAAGTTTGAAAGTGGTCGGCCGTGAAGGATTTGAACCTTCGACAAATTGGTTAAAAGCCAACTGC
>NZ_PJAI02000014.1 GCF_002843355.2 Colwellia echini | reverse complement strand
GTAATACGGGTAATTAAGGCTGTTGTAGCATTTTGCTTATCCCGAACTCAGGTTATTTATTCTACCAGTCTAAAACATTTTTCATTATTGACCAACGCGGTTGTTTGGCTTCTGGGTTTTCACCTAAAATCCAGTAGTCGTAGACTTTTTCTTGAAAACCATTCTCTTGATTTAAGTTTAACCAAGTATTCATATATTGGGCAAAATCAAGCTGTCCTGATGGTAAAACAAAAGCTACAGGTGCTCTTAACTTCAAGCCTTTAGGTATTACCGCAGCATAGCTAGGATATAGCATAGTCCAGGCAGATCCTGCTTCGGTTGAATAAAGTAAGGCATCTACCTCACTATATTTTCCTTTGAGAAAGTTTCGTACATTATTTATCTCAGTTAATTGCGCATTAGGTAAGTATTCTTTAACCATGTCTTGGTAGTATTGACTACTACCTACGCCTAAGTTTAAGTTTTCCATTGCTTGTACTGTGTCAAGGTTAGCAAACTCATCGCGTTTAGAGTCTTTAACAAGCAAACCTGCAGTATGGTAGATATAAGATTCTGAGAAGGTTACCGTTAAGGCTCTATGTGGGGTAATCAATTGACCACCAATAATCACATCAAGGCTACCATCAGCTAATAATGCTGCTTCGTCAGCATTTACAGCAATACGAATAATAGCCAAATTAATATTAAGATCTTTAGCAAATTTATTTATTAATTCAACATCAAAACCAACAGAGTTACCTTCATTATTACGAAAAGCGAAAGGTAAACTAACGTTGTTATAACCAACACGTATATTTTTACGGTCAATAATTACTTTCAGTCGAGGTTGAAGCTGTTCTTCTGGGGTTAATGGTGTTAGCTCTTCATACTGTACTACTGGCACACTTTTATTCATTGGTGTCATTGACTGGAAAGTTTGTACGCCTTCATATTCGTAAGTAATTAATGATTTTAACATAAAGCCTACAGCAATCATTACCCCAAAGGTTACGGCTAAATGCACACCAATGGCTTGCATTAATTTATGCCATCTTAATTTTTTTAATACCGCTGAGGCAACAAGTAAAGTTACAACAAAACCGTGCAAAGCGGCTAAACCTGTAGCAAAGCGGGCCGTAACTACACTGCCTAATAAATATAATTGAAATTGATCTGCAGGTAAGTCGAAAAAGTTTAATAAGAAAGGAATGGCAACAGCCATACTTCCAAAAGCAGTTAGTGCGCCTAATACTACAAAGGAAATATAATCATCAAGCCCTAAGGGCGAGCCAATATACCAAGCTGAGAATAATATAAAACCTAAGCCGAGTAGTGTACCTGTACTCGGAAAACTATAAGCAGTGGGTACTAATACGTCCACAGTTGAGTCTGTTTCCTCACATTCCATGCCATGTTTAGCTAATAAGGCTTTACTGCGCTCAATTATCATTGGTAGTACTACTAACACTGTACCCGTAGCTATTGCTGTTACTACAGCCTCACCAGCGGTTGATAATATTTCGCGGTATGAAAAAGGGGTTGCCCAATGAATAAGTAGAGGTAGAAACACAAAACCAAGTAGTGCCGCGGCGGTTATATATACCCATAAAAACACCGATAATCGGCCAAGCTCTTCAACTTCTAATGTTCCTGCTGCTGAGGCGGAAATGGCGAATATACCTAAAGGAGCTAACTTAGCAACATAAGAGGCAACCTTCATTAAGCTGTCGCCTATGTTAGAGGTTAACGTAATTAAGGTATCTTTATTCTGAACTTGTATTAATGCTATACCCATCAATAATGAAAACAAAACCACAGCAGGGACTATGGTTTCAGATAACGAGGCAAAAATATTACTTGGAATATACAAGTCGACAAAATTAAATGCTGCCGGCTCGGCAACCATGCTACTACTGAAAAAACCTGCTGTTTGCCAATTTGGGTATGCTAGTGGTAATAATAATAACGTTGCCATTACCGCAGACCACATGATGAAAATTACTTTGACCGCGCGCATACCAATTCGACTTGCCATTGCGCTGTCTAATCGCCCTAAACCGCCAATAATTGAAACCAATACATAAGGTAAAACGGTCATTTGCAATAAACGAATATAAATATCACCAACAACGCCAATTTGTCCTGCTGGCTCACCAACAAAAATACCAGTGAATATACCAAGTATTAAGGCAATAATTACCCGTTGGAAAGGGCTCAGCTTGTTATATAGGTTGATTAAGGGCATTTAAACTCCGAAGAAAGGGAAACTAATGATTAAATTATTAAGAGTAATAAATTAATGTCATAACTGGGCGTTATTATCGCTTTTCTAAAGGGTTATTCAAGCTTGAATTTGAGTATTAGCTTAATTAACCTGAGTTAGGGATAAGCAAAATGCTACAACAGCCTTATTTCAGCGTATTTTTTATATTAACTACTATGCGTTAATTATTAAGGTAACTTTCGCTAGAAAGTTGTGTCATACTTTTTAATCGAATTGGATATATGCCAGTTATCAAGTAAAACCTAGTTAGCATATAGATACCCGTTTAAATTAATGATCTTGTTTTAACCAGTTTAATTGAGAAATAACTTAATGGATTGGTATTAGAACGATCCCTTTTTTTATATTGAATACGGAAGTAAAAGTGCATGCCTGAACAAAAATCCGAAATAAAGCAAGATGAAAAAACTAAGCAAGCGCAGAGCAATAACTCTGTAGCTAAAACTGATGCTACAGCAGCAGAGCCAATTACCGTAGTACAAGACCCAGTTAGAAAAATCACCAAATATATTTTAATTGTCACCATGCTTGTTTTTGTTTGGTACATCATTGCTGACAGACATGCTCCGTGGTCAGATCAAGCTAGAGTTAAAACCTATGTGATCCCTATTGTACCGCAAGTTTCTGGCAGGGTAACCGAAGTGATGGTTGAGCAAGATCAAATTGTTAACCCGGGCGATATTTTATTTACCATAGACCCAAGTGACTATGAACTTGCTATCGAAAATGCAGAAGCCTCATTAGAATTAGCAGGGCAAGAAATTGGTGCGGGCATGGCATCTGTGGTTACTGCACAAGCACAGTTAGTGGTAGCTGAAACAAATGTAGAACATGTTAATGCACAAAGTGCCCGTGTCTTTGAAATGGAGAAAAAGAACGTTCTTTCTCATTCTGATGGTGACAAAGCGCGTGCGGCGATTAAGCAAAGTAAAGCTGAAGTGATTAGCGCAGAAGCTAACCTAGATAAAGCCAAACAAGCATTGGGTAAAGAAGGTAACGAAAACCCTCGAATTCGTGCCGCTATGGCACAACTGAAAAAAGCACAATTAGATTTAAGCCGTACAGTTGTTTTAGCGCCTTCACGAGGTGGCATTACTAACTTACAAATAGATGTTGGTTTTTATGCAAAAGCAGGTGCTGCCGCAATGACCTTCATTGAAGGTGATAATGCTTGGGTACAAGTGAATTTGCGTGAGAATAACTTAGCTAACTTAGCGGTAGGTAATAAAGTTGAAATTGCATTAGACGTGAATCCTGGCACCATCTATAAAGGTACCGTTAGTAGTATAGGTTTTGCTGTTGATACTTCATCAAGTAGTGCTGTAGGTAGTTTAGCTACTGTTGAATCAAAAACAGGATGGCTTAGAGACGCACAGCGTTTTCCTGTAATGATAACTTTTGATGATGATAATACTCAAGGCAAACGTCGTTTAGGCGGTCAGGCTGATGTACAAATATATACGGGCGATAATTGGATTATTAATTCAGTAGGTTGGCTTTGGATAAGAGTATTAAGTCTGCTTTCTTATGTTTATTAAAGCTAATTATGTTTACTAAAGGTAATAGCGTATTGAAACAAGCTAAGCGCAACAATATTTTTGCTGATGTTAAAAATATGCGTATTTTACGTTTTGCTTTTGGTGTTACTTTTGCGTGCGCCATTGCTTACGGTATTACTTGGCCGCTTGCTTTTTTAATGCCTGTATTTACTGCACTTATTTTAGCAATGCCGCTACCTAAACCGTCGGTGCAGGCCAGTTTAAATAATATGCTCAGTACTTTAAAAGCGTTTGCTTTAGGCTTAGCTTTTTCATTGTTTTTTTTACAATATCCAATTGCTTACCTTATGACACTAGGGCTAGTGTTATTTCATTTATATTATTATCTGAACCGTGGTGGTTCTTTTTGGTTCACCTTAATGTCGATGATCGCCATTTTAGTATTACCTATGATAGCGAATAGCCATGAGGGATTAGCAATTGGTTTTTCGGTGGGCTTTGTTTATTCAAGTTGGTTAACTATTGCGGTGATCTGGCTAGCGCATTTTATATTTCCTGATCCTAACTTTACGCAATTTCCTATTAAACCAAAATACTATAATGGTTACTCAAAAAAAGCTGCGCAACTTGCGCTTAAAAGTACTTTAGTGGTTTTTCCTATTGCTGCATTATTTATCACTTATGACATGGTTGACTATATATTGGTTATGGTTTTCTCTGCCATTTTTATTCTAAAACCAGATTTAAGCCAAGGTAAAGAAGCAGGTCGAAATTCGTTATTGTCTACCTTGTTGGGTGGGGTATTTGCCTGGATTTTTTATTGGTTGATTGTCGCTGTACCTCAGTTTAATTTTTATCTTTTACTTTTGTTAGCAACAACACTCTTCTTTGGTCGACACGTCTTTTCTGGTAGTAATATGGCGAAATATTATAGCTCTGGTTTTATTGCTTTGTTGGTGATAATAAATAGTGCGATGGCTGAAAACTCCAATTTTAATGAGATTTTTATACAACGAGTGTTATTAATATCAGCGGCAATACTTTACATTGTTAGCACCTTAAAAATTTTAGAACGGTACTTTTTTAAAGCTAAAGTGTAGAGAGAGTATGATTATTAAGATTGCTTTTTAGCTCTTTTATTTTGATACGTAACCTGTATAAGTGCTAGCTTTTAAGAAACTGACCTCTGCTAACGGTCAGTTACTTTATTCAATAAAGCTATATGAAAGCCTACCCGGGTTATTTTTATTCCAAAAACATGTTAAATCCGTTAACTCAAGTCTAGTTATTGGTAATCATTGGCGAAAGTTTCTTTTACCCAATTAGCAAATAAAGTTAGCTCTTTTTTGTTTTCCATATTTTCATGTTGGATCAAATAATATCTGTCGTTGGTGTTTAACTCTTCATCAAATAATTTAACCAATAGCCGTTCGCTAAACCATGTTTTACTCATAGGTAAAGGTACTAAGGCTATGCCCATACCCTGTTGTGCCGCTCGAGCTACACCAAACATACTATCAAATTGTATTATTTGTTTAGGATCAAAATCTTCTACTCCAGACTTTTCTGCCCATTGATGCCAAGACCAAGGTCGAGATCTGTGTAAAATTAGCGGGGTAGTATTTAAAGCTTTTAGGCCAGAGTTTTTTAATTTTATATACAATTTTTTATTGCATGCAGCAGCGTACCGTACCTGAAATAACTCTTGAATTATGCTTGCATTTGGTTTGCCATTAGCTAAAACAATAGATAAATCAGCGATGGCGGATGGCTCACTACCTGACTTAACCGTTTCAAGCTGTAGGTTAATTGTTGGGTTTTGTTCACACCATTCATTTAAACGCGGAACAAACAATTCACTGGCAAAAAACTCAGGTAAACTAATCACAATGGTTTTATTTTGTTGGCTGTGGGTAAATTCGGTAATAGTAGACTCTAATTGGTGAATGATGGGCTGTACCGATTGATAAAATTGCTTACCAGAGCTAGTTAACTCAATTGAACGTACACTTCTTTTAAACAATGGAAAGCCTAATTGTGCTTCTAACTGTTTGATTTGATGACTGACCGCCGAGGGCGTTAAAAATAATTGCGCCGCGGCGTGTTTGAAGCTCAGACATTTAGATGCAACACAAAATGAACGTAGGCCTCGAATGGGTGTTTGAATAGGCATATTTAAAATTTTATAAATTAATTTTTTAGATAAAGATAATTATTAAAGGCAATACTTGTGCCGTTTGTTAACTATATGATTAATATTGAAATTACACTTGTATTAGTTGTGCTTATAATACATTTTGCACTATTTCGGTTGGTTTGCACTGTTTCGGCCTGATTGCATAGTTTCGGTTTACGTACACACACCTGCGAGTATAAATTTATTTGCAGTTCAGTATGGGTTAACTTCAACTATTGATAAGTTATTCTATTCACTAGTTATACCGTAATCTTGTTACTTTTTTATGAATAAAATCTAGGTAAAAAAAAGGACACCAAACGGTGTCCTAAAAAATGATAAATAAAATAACAATACTTAAGCGTTACAACAAGAATCTGGGGGATTCGAAGAACAAGGCCATAATAAGTTTTTCAGTGCTATGCGGCAAACTAGATAAATTCATTCGATAGGTAAATTTTTTTCACTTATGCATGTAAAAAAAGGACACCAAACGGTGTCCTAAAAAAATGATAAATAAAATAACAATACTTAAGCGTTACAACAAGAATCTGGGAGATTCGAAGAACAAGGCCATAATAAGTTTTTCAGTGCTATGCGGCAAACTAGATAAATTCATTCGATAGGTAAATTTTTTTCACTTATGCATGTAAAAAAAGGACACCAAACGGTGTCCTAAAAAAATGATAAATAAAATAACAATACTTAAGCGTTACAACAAGAATCTGGGAGATTCGAAGAACAAGGCCATAATAAGTTTTTCAGTAATACTCGGCAAACGAGATAAATTCATTCGATAAGTTATTTATTCTCACCTGATTTTTGGTGGTAGGTATTCAGTCCCTATTTAGGGATATTCAGTCTATCTGGTCAGAATTTAGTTCTCAAATAAACCGTTTACTAGTATTTAAGCGGAGTTTCCACACTATACCTTACAATAACAACCTTTTGCTTCTTTAATAACTATATTCGCGCTATAGCCTTTTATGTAATTATTTAACATGGTCTGTGCATAACCTGAGGTTTGTGAGCACGCAATACCTTGGCCGTAAGGCCCGAAGTAAATAACAACACCAGAATCATCAAGCAAGGCAATTGAAGGGGTTGAGGGAATTAACGTATCTTTATGAAGTACAATATTTTTCACGATAAAGCTATGCTCTACTGCTAGCTTATTAATATCTTTAATATGCTTATCACTGTATTTTTGACAATCACAATTGGGAGTAGAGAAGTGCAATACCGTATGATATTTATTGTTACTAGTAGGTAACGCCTCATTTGTGTCTTTTGCTTCGCTATAAGCTGATAAATAACTCGAAAACGCCTCGTAATCAACATTTACTAGTTTTTTGTCTTCATCAAACCTGACCAGTTTTTCCGTTGAAAAATAAGCAAAGGCCACAACAGTAAAGCTTAGCCAAATAAAAATAATTCCAAGTTGAAATTTGGGAATACTACTATTTGAAGTGCGCAATACTTTGAGCCATAGAAGTAGAGGCTTTACTTACCGCATTAGCTTCTTGCGCTAGTGCTTCAACTTTATCTTTATCAGAAATCACCGTATCTCTTAATGTTTCTGCGCTTCTTGCTATATCTTGGGTGGTTACCGATTGTTGCTCAACAGCAGTAGCAACGCTCATTGATATATTACTGGCTTGTTCAACAAGTACAGAAGCTTGTGATATTTGATTTAGATCATTATTTATTTCTTAATTTTTCCATATTTTTTGCACATTTATTTATTACAGTTATTTAAATTATTAAATCTAAATGTTTAGATAGAGAATTATTTATGAAAAAAGTAATAACCTACAGTTTGCCTGCTTTAACTTTGATACTCCTCGTTGGGTGTAATGACGGCGTTTTAACCCCTACATTGGAAACCGAATTAAGTACAGACACTGGAGAAGTATCAAACGCTGCTGAGTCAAATAGTTATGAAGTTGATAGCACTAAGTTTGATTTAGGTACTTCAGGCTCGGTAACTGAAGTGGCATGTACTTTATCTAATGGTGCAACATCTACTTGTTATCAAGTGACGATAAGTGGTTTTCCATCAGACCGAACAGAGCTTGGTCCATTTTGTCCACAAACTACGTCTACAACTGCTGAAAATTCAGGTAAATGGTTTGATGATGGTGTGTTATATGATTTAACCGGTGAGTTTATTCGCAATTTAGATCTTTTCTATGGTGACAGTAGCTGGAGTCTGTATAACAAGGATACAGGTGAAGTTAACATTACCGATACACAAACAGCCTGTGAGGCCGCAGCAAGGCCTGATGTTGATGCTCAATATAATAACTACTGCGTACAATGTGAAATTAGCTATTACAGTGGCAGCAGCGGTGAGGGTATTTCTTCAACTTACTTGATACCTACACAACCTGTACCGCGATCAAGCATAGGATCGGTTGACCGAGGTAGCGTTGGTGTGGCTTTTAACGGTGTAACATTAGATGCAGCAGCGCCTACTGAAGCTATTTTAAGTGCTTATACTATTGCAGCATTTGATGATTGTGTTGGTCATGTTAACCCGTTTGCAGGTTACCATTATCACGGCGCTAATCATGGTGAAGGAACTTGTCCTGCTGTTGCGTTTGAAGTTGATGGACATGGCGGCGCATTTGGTTATGCGATGGACGGTTATGCTATTCACACTATGTTAAATGAAAATGGTGAGGAAGAATCAGACTTAGATACTTGTAGAGGTCATACTGATGATACTCGAGGTTATCATTATCATTCAGCAGGCCCAGGTGAAAACCTTTTTATTGGCTGTTTTGCTGGTGAGACTGCACAATGATCATTTATAAAAAAATAGTTATTCATAAACAATTAGCAGTGATCAGCCTATTTTTACTATCAAGCCTATTTACGGTAAGCGCGCATGATTCACATACACATAGTGCGCCTTGGCAGGCATGTGAAACTAAAGCTAAAGCTGAACAATGCTCATATACTAACGGTGCCGGTGATTTGTTCAAAGGCAGCTGTCAGTTGTTTAGTGAGTCATTAATGTGTGTGAGAAATGAGCCTATTATCTATGCTAAGACTGAAGCAGTAGTAACGACTAAAAGTGGTAGTAGTGCGATAATTAGTAGTCCTAGTAATGATTCTAAAACCTCTACTCATGTGAAAAATAGTGTGAGCAAGGGGGAATAACCTAAAGCTAATGGGGTATGTATTGTTTACTACAAATTCATTTTTTGAATTGAGCTAAATTTAACTAACTATTTTAATACTAAATAGTTAGTACTAAATAGCCATCTACTTATTAAATTAGTAAGTGGCTAAATTAATTATTTGTGCAAAGCTTTATTTATCCTCCTTAAATTTAGTTTGAGAATAAAGCTTGAAACCCGATTTAGATCTCCATCGAGATGATCACTGTGACGTTATTATTATAGGTGCTGGCGTGCAAGGCTCTGGCATTGCTCAAGCCGCTGCGCTTAATGGTTTAAGTACTAGAGTATTTGAATGCAATGCTGACGTAGGTTTAGAAACCTCCAGCAAAAGCTCCAAACTTATACATGGTGGTTTACGTTACTTAGAAACCTTCAGTTTTTCTCTGGTTAGAGAATGCTTAAAAGAGCGTCGCCTGTTATTAAAAAATGCGCCTAGCTTAGTTAAAGTAAATCGTTTTTATATACCAATCTATAAAACATCTAAACGCTCGCGAATAATGGTCTATTTAGGTTTGCGTTTATATGTCTTGTTAGATGGTGATTGGCTAGGGCGTAGTATTGGCAGTATTAATAAAGAAAACTGGCAGACTTTAGATGGCCTCAATACAGATCATTTAAAAGCGGTATTTTATTATCAAGACTCGCAAACGCATGATCAACAGTTAACTAAAGCTATTGCAAAGTCAGCTCAGCAATTAGGCGCAAAATTTAATTTTAACGCACAAGTTCGCTCGATAGATTTTTTAAATGGCGAATACAAAGTCACGGTTGCGAAAAAGAATGTGTCTAAAAGTGATTTTGCTGACGTTGATAACAGTGACGATGAAAATACTAATACTCAAACTAGTACTCAAACTAATCGTCCTGAAACAATACAAACCTTTTATGCTAAAACTTTAGTTAATGCATCAGGTCCTTGGGTTAATCAGTTATCCGCTTTATTAATAACTGATATAACATCAGAGCAAGCACCTTCATCAGTACCTAAACCAAGGCCAACAGCAGAAATGTTAGCGATTGATTTGGTACAAGGTGTTCACATTGTATTGGATTGTCGAATTTCAGACGCCTGTTATTATGGTGAGTCACCTGACGATGGCCGAGCGGTATTTATATTACCTTGGCAAGGAAAGTCACTAATAGGTACCACCGAACGGGTATTAACAGATGGCGCGAGCAGTTGCTGCGCCTCAGAAGATGAAATTAACTATTTACTTCGTTTTGTGCAATTCTACTTCCCTGATAAAAATATAACGCGAAACAGCATAGTTGACATTTTTGCAGGCGTAAGAACACTGTTGCATAGCGATACAAATACCAATAGTCTTTCTCGAGAGACTAAGATTCTTCAACCTTCAGATTATCCCGGATATTTTGTTTTGTATGGCGGTAAACTTACCGTTTACAGAGCAACTGCAGAGCGTTTAACACAGCAAGTATTTCAATATTTAGGTAAGGGCGGGATAACCTATAAAAGTACCGAAAATCTATCATTAGAGCCTTTTATTGAAATATCGCTTGATGAAATTGATGCTTAAATAACTGAATTGTAGAAGTTTAAGATCTACTGATTATAATGTATCGATTTGGTATCACTAAATCGATACATTATGCCGATTCACTCGCTGAATAATATATCGAAATACAATGCTATCCTTATCATCTTTTCAATCTATTAAAGTACTTACGACAATAGATAAATGAAAGGAGTAGGAGTAAATCATTAAATGAACCGCCACTACTATCTGAACTGCTCTCAACTTCTGTAGTTATGGTGGGTGTTGAATCTTGATTGCCGTTCACGGTAAATTCAATTTCGTCAGTTGTTGAAAGTGATGGGCTACCGTTATCGCTAACGGTAATATTAATTATGTGTGAGCTGCCAAGTACCATTGATGCGGGATCAAAACTAATACTGCCATCATTAATTTCAGGTGAAGTAATAGCTCCTCCCATAATCCAAGAATAACTAAGCATGTCGCCAATATTACTGTCTGATGCGACAGCGGTGATTACGACTAATCCATCATTAATATCGATGACGGAAACCGCTACATTATTTTGCTGAATCGATAAAGTAACCGTTGGCGCAATATTATCCTCGTCGACAACTGGACAGCCGACTTGGTCAACAGTTGTACCTACAGGAGTATTGGGACATTCATCAATACTATCTGTAACCCCATCATTATCGTTATCGCCATCGATATGCATACAATCAACCGTAGGGTCATTTGGACAACCATTAGTATCATCATTTGGGCAACCATTTGTATCAATTACCTCACCTACTGCACTGTTTGGGCATTCATCAATATCATTAGCAATACCATCATTATCATCGTCTGCATAGACGGTTGGGGTATCTTCATTACAACGGGTATTATTGTTCTGATTGGTTGCGGTACAGTGGGCTAAATAGTCAACTTCCATTGTAGCTTGGTCAAGGTTAGGGTCAATATTTCCACCTAAAGCGCCGCCAATCGCAACATTTAAGAGGACAAACATTGGCTCTTTATATTGTGGACAATCGGACACATTGTTTGAAGAAACCAAGGTATCATCCATGTAAAATGAAATGTTATTTTCACTCCATTCAATAGCATAGTCGTGCCAAGCAAGTACGTCATTGGCGCCATTAGGATAACTAAACCATAATTCATTACCGCAACCACTACCGGTGTTAAAAAAATTGGTGATGTAGGAAGAAGGCCTATTGGAAAACCATTCCCATACATCAATTTCACCTGCACCTGGGTTTGGCCAATTGGCGACATCATTATCATTTTTTCTTGGGCTTTCGGCGATACGATTCTCTAACATCCAAAAAGCCGGCCACGTACCACCTTCTAAATTATGAAAACGAATACGAGCTTCAATACGCCCGTAAAGAAATTCACGTTTGTCTTTGCCATTGATTCGACCAGAGGTCCAATTTCTAGATTGATTATTTAACCCCGTACAACTCACTTGCTGCTTTCTGGCAATAATTTTTAAGGTACCTGAAGACACATCAAAGTTTTTATTTTCCGAGCTATCATCGTCGGTATAACATTGTACTTCGTTATTAAAGTTGGCATCTGTTTGTGCCGTCCAGTTGTTCCAATCAACACCGGTACCTTCAAATTTGTCAATAAAGTTAACTTCCCAACCTGCAAAAGCAGGGGCGGTAGCAACTAAGCTTGATAGACAAAGTAATAACCCAACTTTACGGTTGATCTTTTGGCTTATTATTGAAATAAGTTTGAGCTTGAGTGTCAGTTTATTTGTTTTTTTCATGTTAATACCTATCTCTATACCCGTTACCATTCAAGATGCATGTTTCAGAGAGCTTGAGCGATTTCAATTCAAGGCGCTGTGATGTAATAATGGTTATCCCTTATAAATCACAGCAACGATGACGTGATATTGCTCAAGCACTTCGTTGATGGGTTTTAAATAACTTTATGCGTCGTTGAAAGAACAAAAATATAGAAGGACTATGTTTGAATTCTTCTCCTTGCCTAAAGTCATTTAAATTCCCACTGAAATCGAGCACTTTGAATGGTAACGGGTATAAAATATTTTAATTACGATTATTAACTTGCTAGCGGTTAATAATCGTTTTAAATAAAAGCGTGTTTATAGCGATTTTAAAAAGCTAAGTAATGCCGTTTTATCTGAATCAGAAAGGGCTTTATACAAGTTGGTAGAATTTTCTGATTCACCACCATGCCATAAAATAGCTTCTTCTATGCTTCTAGCACGACCGTCATGTAAGTATGCATGGTGCGGAGTACAAATTTCGTCACCCTCAGCACCGGTTGGATTAGTTACACCACCGGTTACACAAGCAGATAAACCTAGTCCCCATAAAGGAGTGGTACGCCATTCACTACCATTGGCTAAACCTTCACCTAAATTATCAGCAAGCCCTGGTCCCATGTCATGTAGTAACATATCAGTATATGGATGTATGGTTTGATTACGTACTTCTGCCAATGGATGAAATTCACTGGTTTGAAAGGTTTTAGTATGACAATCAACACAGCCAATTTCTTCAAACTTAGCCGAGCCTGCTAGTACTTGAGTATCTTCAACACCAGACTTCCATACACGTTGTGGTCGTACACCTAATGTAGAAATGTATTTTACTAAGTCATTAAGATTTTTTTCCGGCATGATTGGACTAGCACCGCCACAATTAGCTTGCTCAGAGCCACAATCTAGATCAGGCAATACTGAGGTACGTACACCAATATCAGTATTTAACGCGCCAGCGACTTGATGACGAACACTTGACGTACCCGCTTTCCAACCAAAACGACCTAAGCGTGTTAATTCGCTATTTTCTGGGTCGATATTTTTGTTGGCAACACCTGAAATGCCATTACCATCAGCATCTGTAGGATCTGCTAAGGCAATAATGTCAACTTCAGGAATGGCTTCAAGTAAACCTAAACCAACTAATCTTGGCGCAATTCGCGCAGAGAATGTTGCTGGCGTAGCGCCACTAAATTGATAGTTAGGTCGACGTAAACCATTGCTTAATTCAATCCAAGAAGCAATCGTGACATTTCCTTCACTACCACTACCATTTGGTTGTAAAACACGACCTATAGCCGGATCAGGGTTGCCGTCTGCATCACCTACTTTAAATACCCAGCGGTCGAGCAGTTCACCATTTTCAGCAACGGGAGCACTACCATTTCGTGCATGACAATCAACACAACTTTCGTTGACATAACGCGGACCCGATAAACCGACATTGTCTTCAAAAACACCATTGTCGGCATCTTCATCATGCGTACCATCAACAAAAGACGAGTGGTGCACACGACGACCTAAAAGGAAAGTCTGACCGTTGTCGTAACTCAGGTTAGTGGCCATTTGCATGAAATGGTTATCAGGCTCATCGGTATATTGATAATGCATGCTGGTGTTACCACCTAGCCAATACTCTTCAGGTATTTTTGCACTGTCTTCTGGAAACGGCCCAGAGATTTCTGTATACCATGGCACTATGCCTTCGCCCACAATATATAGAAAGGTTGTACCGTAGTAGTTTGTTTGACCGCGCGGTATACCCGGAGCACTAAATTGACTGATCTCAAATTCCATTTCATCGCCAATGCGAATTTCGCGACCTAGGCGAGTATTTTGATTACCAATTTTTTGATAGTTGTAATAGGTGACACCATCTATCACCTCAGTTCCCATGAAGTCCATAATGCCATTACTAGCATATTGAGCAACAGTGTTAAATCCTTGGTACCACCAACGATTTTCTGCTTCTAAATCACTTAAAGGGAATATAGTACGTACATTCATTTCAATGGTATCGCCACCTTTAGCCACGTAATCAATAATTTCGATATTGCTAGAACGATCCTCGAAATAAAATTTGATGTAGTGATCGTAACTTTGAAATTGGTCTTCTTTTGCATGACGTGTACGCGGGCGATCTGAAAAACGAGTAATTAACGCGTCTTCAGTTTCTACTTGTGTATCGGGTTCTAGTTCCGTTGCGGCATTATAAAGCGAGGTTACATCTCCTAACACGCCGTAAGGGACTAACCACCAAACCTGACCAAGGGCTTCACCATTAATATCACCAGCGGCGTTGTCTTGAGCGTAGAAATATAAAGGGCGCCCATTATGGGCTGCTTGTAAGCTACCATCGTTTCTCGTTATGGTGCTTAAACCATTTACACCTGATGCTTCCGCGTCTTCAACTAATACAGGAGGCCAGTTGGTTGCACATTCATCGTTACAGGCACTTGAATTTGGGGTAGGTAAATCATTATCAAATACATATAAGCTAAAGCCAGGATCCGCAGAGTTTGCGCCTCCAACTAAACGTTCGTTAGCAAAAGATACTTCAGTATTCACCGAGATAATTTCACAGCCAATAGCATTGACTAAAGTACCTTCAGGCGTTGCTGGGCAGCTATCTGACTGGTTGGCAATACCATCATTATCATCATCAATAATGCTGACAACTTGTAACCAATTAAAGTTAAATGAACCCGAATTAATATCAATACGTAAGGTATGTGTACCGCTATCTACAGTAAATGAGCTGACGTTCTGTGTAACAAAAGTTTGCCAACCGCCGGTGCTACTAACAGTATCACTACCAATAGTCTTTCCATTTATCGATAAAGTATATTGACCGCCACCAGAGTCTGACGCTACTCGGGTATTTATCGTATAAGCACCTGTTTCTAATGTTATTGAATATTCTAACCATTCTGTTGCATTGGTATAACCAATGTTAAAACCGCCACCTGCATCGGAGGTAGCTTCGATATCAACTTCATCATTTCTATCACCCGCACCACCTTCATTGGTAGGTGAAGTGTCGTGATAGTTGATGTAATCTTCTGCCTGAATGGTGACACCATTCGATTGAAAAATTATTTCACAACCTGTTTCATCTACTGATTTGCCTGCCACAGTATTAGGGCAGATATCTATAGTATCAACAACACCATCGTTATCGGCATCATTTATCTCATTGATAATACAACCAGTACTATCGACTGTCGCGTTTTCTGGAGTATTAGGGCAGATATCTATAGCATCAACAACACCATCGTTATCGGCATCATTTATCTCATTGATAATACAACCAGTACTATCGACTGTCGCGTTTTCTGGAGTATTAGGGCAGATATCTATAGCATCAACAACACCATCGTTATCGGCATCATTTATCTCATTGATAATACAACCAGTACTATCGACTGTCGCGTTTTCTGGGGTATTAGGGCAGATATCTATAGCGTCAACAACACCATCGTTATCGGCATCATTTATCTCAACAATGGTGTCATTATCTATATCGCTATTCAATATAGGAGCTGTAGTTTCTTCACCACCACAAGCTGATAGCGATGTGAGTAGTATTGCTATTAAGGATCTTTTTTTGGTGGCACTAAATATGTTTTGTATCGTATTAACGTATTTCATCTTGTTGTGTCTCATATTTATTATTATTGAAATATATTTTTAATTATTATCATCATGGATCTTGGTTCCATGTATTTTCATCAATATTATGTAAGTTGGATTAACTTCAAATCAGTAGGTATTACTACTTGATTTGTTTGTGCTGTGGACTCGTTTTTTTGTTCAATAAATAATATTGTGGTGTAGCTAATTAGCAGAATAATTAGTCCTAAGGCTATATTTGCTAAAACATTTGATTTAGTCATATCGGTACCCAAGTCATAAATTTGTTTAATAAAATAGCTATCAGAAGATAAAGAAAAGGGGCTTTACAACATTCATCGTAAATCCCCTTCGAAGGAGCAGCCTATTAAATAAAACTAAGCTTATTCATAATGACCAAAAGTAATGTTATCGAAATAACTCACCGTATCACTGGCTCTTCCATCGGTATTAAAATCCGGAAATACAATGACAGAATCAATATTTATCGTTTCGGCTGAACCAACACGACTAGAGAAATCAAAGGTTAACTCCTCCCACTCATTAATTTTAGTGTTCGCAACTTTAAGCTCTCCTTGCGCTGCTGCGCCGACAGAGAATTTTAATCCAACATCACTGATAACCGACTTATAGACCATAATTTTCACTATGCTATTGCTAGCATCCATCGTAAATGGCGTTGTATTTGCTGCGGTAGTTTCAGTGCCAGCCCAAGCTTGACCGGCTTGTTTTGCCGTAAACATCGCAACAATAGCTGAATCATTTAGTGCAGATGAACCAGGATTAGCAACAAATTCAAGCGGGGCATTTCCATCATTTTCAAAAACAGCCCAAGTAAAGTCACCACCAAAACCCGCAGCCTCAAAATCATAAGGTGTGCCTACTGCAACAAAGCCACTTTCATCAACTTCTTTAGACGTTGGTAATGAAAGGTCGTCGTAGTAGAAGGTCCAGTTACTAGCATCATTTTCAGCATCACCCATTACACCAAGATCAAATATCATAGTTACTGCAGATAATGAACCTGCTGCATCAGTACCAAAATCAAAGGTTAATTCTTCCCAGCCACTGCCTGTATGATTAACTGAAAGTTCTTTATTAATACCTTCAAGTTTAAATAAAACAGGTACTGCGCGATCGGCGTAGACTTTCAACTTGAATGTATTATCAGCAGCATCTAATACCATCGCTGTAGGTAGCGTTAGAGTGCTTCCTCCCCATTGTTGGCCGGCAAATTTTTCCATTTTAACTACTTGTGCACTAACATCGATACCTGTGACTTGTGGGTTTGCTACAACCTCAGACATACCACCGTCAAAGTTATTAAATACGTAAGTATCAGACGCTTCTTCAAAATCAATTACATTACTAACAATAACAGTTTCATCAACTTCGATATTAAAAGTTTGTGTAGTATCTTCAGTTCCATCATTTACCGTTAAAGTAATTGCTGTAGTTGCTATATCACCTGATGCAGGAGTTCCTGACAAAATACCGCTTGTTGCATCAAACGTTAACCACGAAAGTTCATTAGGAATAGTTGCAGACATTGTTAAGGTGTCATTGTCTGCATCTGTAGCTGTTAAAGTATAAGCATATGCTTCACCAACTGTTGCTGTTGTAATGCCTGAGCTTGTAATAACCGCAGGGTTATTATCAGGGGAGGTGTCAGCTGCGGTAACGTTTATTGTAAAAGATTGCGTAATGTCATCAGTGCCGTCGCTTACAGTTAATGTTATTGCATATTCACCAGCATCCGTTTCTGCCGCGGTGCCAGATAAAATTCCTGTAGCACTGTCAAACGTTAGCCAAGCAGGTAAATTGGTTGCAGACATTGTTAAGGTATCGCCATCAACGTCCGCCCCTACTAATAAGTAACTATAAGCAACGCCTGATGCAACCGTAGTTTCTGCATTACTAGTGATAGTTGGCGCTGCATTTATTACTGTATCTGGAATTGTAATAGGTGTTTCTTTGGAATCTGAGCCACAAGCACTTAGTGCTAAACCCAAACTAACGCTGATCATTGTTTTAACTAACTTATTATTATATTTTTTCATTATGTTTCCCCAGTAAATGTCTAATTGCTTTTTCATATTTTTATTAAACTAATTAACCAATAATTATTTGATTTTAATGGTTTTATTTTAATTGTTTGAAATATGAATATGCATCGTTTTTATTCTAATTAATGGTCAAAATTTAAATGCTTTTTACTGTCAAAAACGTATGAAAGTAAGCCAAATTAATTAAGACCTAATCTGACATTACACTAATAAAACGCGTTAACTATTGAGATTCGCTGAAGCGGTATATTTTCAGTCACAAAGAGATAAGGTGGTATATTTATAGGTTGAAAAATAAGCAGAAACTGGTGGTTGTGATTGAAAGCAACGTAGGCGGGGGGAGGAAATCAGCACAAGTGATTAATCATTTATCGGAATTGGGGTAATTATATTTAAAAATACGAGTGATTTTTAAATCGTTGAAAAATGGAAAACAATGATGAAAACCTTTAATATCAGTACCTTGTCTGTGTAAGTGAAATGTGTCTGAGTCATTAAAAGATGACCAATCAACAATGATAATAGGGGAGGCTTACTTGGCCACTAATTTAACGGACATATATTTCTAGAGGTTTCGTCAGGAGCAGGCACTTTCGATAATAACGGCTAAATTATGCAGCATTATTAATATATTCTAAAACCGACTGAATGCTTATTTTGTAATAAGTGGCAATTAAAACAACTCGCTGTAACTCTTCAATTTCTGACGGTGTACTGCCTTGGCACAGTTCTCTTACTTTTTTAATAAATAAAGGATAATTAACGTTATTTACTTCTTGTTGCTTACTTTCAATTTCAATTAAGGCCAATAAAGCCGTAAGTTCATGATTAGCTAAAGGAGCTAAATTATTATTGGTAAACAAATAGCATTCAATAGGCGTTAAGTTTTGTTCATTACGTTGGCACAGGGCGTCACGTAAGGCATTATTGCTGCCGAATAACATCATAGAACGTAAATAGTTAAATGGTGGTTGTTTATTTGCTGAAAGTACTTTGTTGTTAGTAAATAAAAAGTGCAAAACATTACGATGTTGATCATCTGTTACTTTAAAATTATCTTTTATTTGTAAGGCTGGCGTGAAAAAGCTCAAGGTATTGTGTGTTTTTAATTTTGAAATAAGAGACTTTGAAATTCCTTTTACTTTTATAAAACCTGTAGCAAGTTGCTGGTAATAACTAAAATTAGATGGCTTTATTTCTGATTGTTGAAACATAAAGCCTAACTGTTCATTATTTTCTATTTCGCTTGAGTCGATGTAATGCTGAAGCAATAATTTCAAATCATTTTTTGTTAATAAGTTAATCAGTGTTTGTAAGTGCGGTTGCATTATTTAACCTGTATTTTATATGAGTTATATCAACCAAAGTCGAAGTCAACGTTTACGCTTATAATGCCATTAAATGATGAAGGAGTATTATGTTTATTCATCAAGTCAAAATTCAATTATTAATTCCATAACCTCCAGACGAAAAAAAACCTTAACATTGCTGTTAAGGTTTTGTTTCTTCTCCGAGGAGAATAAATGGTGCCGACTGCCGGAATCGAACTGGCGACCTACTGATTACAAGTCAGTTGCTCTACCAACTGAGCTAAGTCGGCACACGAAGAACGTGTGCAGTATTTATAATAAATTAATTATTTAAATACTCTGGCACCAAAGTAATGCTAAATATTTATTATTAGTAATAATAAAAGAGCACCACTTCTTTAAATGGTGCCCCGACCCGGATTTGAACCAGGGACACGAGGATTTTCAATCCTCTGCTCTACCAACTGAGCTATCGGGGCAACTTGCTTAACTAAGTATTAATACTTGGGCGATTTCGCTGCCTCGTTAAGACGGGCGGTATTAAACTGTTTTTCGGCTTACTCGTCAACACTTATTTTTAAACTTTTTAATAAAAAGTGTTTGTTTGCTGTTTTTTACAGCACATCTGTTTATTGTGCAGATTTTATAAGCGTTAACGAGTTATAAAGTAAGCAAGACCTTAGCTCTCAGAAAAGTTACTTAAAGAATTGCTAAGCCATAATAATTATTTACTTGGTGGTACATAACCTTCAATTTCTGGTTCTTTACCTTCAAAAAGAAAATCTACCATGGCTGACTCTAAAAACGCTCGGTCATCAGGGTTCATCATATTCATTTTCTTTTCATTGATGATCATGGTTTGTTTCTTTTGCCAGATAGTCCACGCTTCTTTTGAAATATTATCAAAAATACGCTTACCAATTTCTCCAGGGTAAAGTTGAAAACCTAGACCTTCAGCTTCTTTTTTTAAATTTTGACAAAATACAGTGCGGCTCATAATGTTTTCTCTGTGTTTAAGTTGTTATAAATCTAATGATTATGGGGATTAATTATTTGTTATTGTGCAAGCGGCTGTTAAGTGCTTAGCAAGGTCAGTAGCTTTTGTGTAGAAGCGGCTAAGCCAACACTTTCACCTAAATGTAAATCATACCACTTATGTTGATTTGGTTCGTTTATTTTTGTTGTATCTATTTCTGTATAGTCTAGCTCTCTACAATCAGCAACAACAGGGGTAATGTCTAAATGAAAGTGGCTAAAGGTATGTCTAAATTCTTCATGCTGTTCAAAAGAAAGTGCTTTAAGAGACAAATTAGCCAGTAAGTCATCCATTTCAGTGAGTTCATCAATTTCATGAAAACACCATAATCCTCCCCAAATTCCTGCAGGAGGACGTTTTTCCATTAATACTTTATGGCTACGTTCATTACTAATGCGCGGAATTACCATAATCGTTTTTTTAATCGGTAATGTTTTTTTAGGTTTTTTTTGTGGAAAATTCATTTGTTGATCGCCAGCTTTCGCTAAACAACTTTGCTCAACAGGACATAATTCACAGCTAGGTTTACTACGCGTGCAGACAGTTGCGCCTAAATCCATCATTGCCTGATTAAAATTATCGGTTTCAATTGCGGGCGTTAACTGTTCACTTAATTGCCATAAGGCTTTGTCGAATTTACTTAAACCATTATAACCTTCAACTAAATAGCTACGCGCCAATACACGTTTTACGTTGCCATCTAAAATAGGGTGATGTTGTTTAAGTGATAAACTTAATATTGCCCCTGCGGTTGAGCGCCCAATACCTGGCAGGGCAATTACTTCATCTATATCTATAGGAAAATTACCCGCATAGTTTTCGGTCATTATTTTTGCTGCTTTATGTAAATTACGCGCACGTGCGTAATACCCAAGCCCTGTCCAATGATGCAAAACAACATCTTCATCAGCATTCGCTAAATCAGTAATCGTTGGAAAGCTTTCCATAAAGCGTTGATAGTATGGGATAACAGTCGCAACTTGGGTTTGTTGTAACATGATCTCAGATATCCACACACGGTAAGGTGTTTTATCTTGTTGCCAAGGTAGATGTTTTCTACCTTGTTGGTGGTACCAGCTAACAACTTGCTGACCAAATTTTTCAGCTGATTTAGCTGATATTTCTATAGAATTATTCATAGCGCGCAGTGTAACGAAATTACTGGTTGAGCTCAATTGAGTAAATCTAAGTAATTAGTAAGTAAAATTGAGCTTTGTTTTTCAAAACTACCCTTTAAGCAGGAACAAGTATATAATATCGCCTTTAAAAATCGCTTCATTTCGTTCTTCTTCAAACTAGCAAGAAGTCCTCTTAAAAAAGTAAGGCTTTATCATGAAAATAGATGCAAAAAATCGCAGCACTCGTTTACGTAAAAAATTACGTGTAGCTGAATTTCAAGAACTAGGCTTTGATGTTGCTTGGAAATTAAAAGACGGTATAAATGGTGAAGAGCTTGATGCTTTTATCAGTAAGTTTTTTGCAGAAGTAATTCAGCCAAATAAACTAGGCTTTGGTGGTGAAGGCGATACATTATGGCATGGTATTATTTGTACACAAGCATTAGGATCTTGTACTGAAGAGCACCGCACAGCTGTTGAAAAGTGGTTGACTGACAATGGTGCTACTTCAGTAGCGGTAAGCGACCTTTACGATGTATGGTGGGCTGAATAATTTCTGAAAGTTTTAAATTGCTTTCTACTGCGTTAAGTAAACTCGAAATATGAAGAACTATTCCGTCGTTCACTTGCCTTGTACAAAGCATTTTAAATTCTTTCAGTGAGCTAATTTAGTAACACGAAGCAGATATAGTTAAAGATATTTATTTGAATAAAGAAAATTATGACTGATAAAATTGAAAAAACACATAAAACCATAGAGCAAGCTGAGCAAGAAGGTAAGTACATTCGTAAAGTACGTAGCTTTGTAAAACGCGAAGGTCGCTTAACCAAAAACCAAGAGCGTGCTATTGATAACCATTGGGCTGAAATGGGCTTAATGCATAGCGATGGTTTAATTAATCCTGCAGCATTATTTGCTAATAACAATCCTGTTGTTTTAGAAATTGGTTTTGGGATGGGGAAGTCGTTAGTTGAAATGGCTAAAGCTGCGCCAGAATTAAACTTTATTGGTGTTGAAGTGCACAAACCAGGTGTTGGTGCTTGTATAGCCTCAGCAGTTGAAGCAGAAGTTACTAACTTAAAGGTTTATGAGCACGATGCTATTGAAGTGTTAGCTGATTGTATTCCTGATGGTGTGTTAACCACTGTGCAATTATTTTTTCCTGATCCGTGGCATAAAAAGAAACACCATAAGCGTCGTATTGTTTCAGCTGAATTTGTTGAAACCATTAGACAAAAACTTAAAGTTGATGGTGTTTTTCATATGGCAACGGACTGGGAAAACTATGCGGAATGTATGTTAGAAGATATGCAAAAATCGCCAGGTTACAACAACTTATCAACAACGAATGATTATGTGCCGCGTCCTGATTCTCGTCCGTTAACTAAGTTTGAAAATCGCGGTCAAAACCTTGGTCACGGTGTTTGGGATTTACAATTCGCTAAAAAAGCATAATTCAAGCTTAATATAGGTTGTATTTAAGCTTAACTATAGCGTTAAACTTGTTCTTGATTAACTCTTGCTATCGGTAAATATTGGCGCTCAACAAAAAATAAATGTTGGGCGTTTCGTAAATTACCTGTATCTGTCAACCATTGTTGGTCAATAATTTCTCTGTTTAGAGCCGCATGCAATATGCGGCTTTTATATTGTGTCCAATAAAGTATTGCCGCTTCTTCGTGACAAAGGTTATTAGGAAATATCTCACTTCGGGTGTGCTCTAACTCTTCTTTTATATTTTCAATAACTTTTGCTTTTAAATCTGTTTCAATTTGCTGTTTAAAGCGAGTAAATCTTTTGGCTTTAACAAGTTGCCATATTAACCAAAGTAATGACATTACAGCTAATGCTGCCAATGAGACGATAAGTTCCATGTACTTTTCCTGAATCGAGCTATTTAGTAATCGGCGCTATCATAACACTTTATCTTATATTCGCTATGAACTTGAGCATTCTCTGAGTCAAACAGACAAACTTAATGAAACAACGAACACAGTTAGTTACACTACAGCTAATATTATAAAATACGGATATTTCTATGTTCAAAGCAAAATTATTATCAGCTCAGTTATTTAACGCTATGGTACTTACCAGTATTGTTTTTTTAAGTGGCTGCTCTACATCAACTCAGGCATACCAAGTTAAAGAAAACTCTATTCAAACCTTGTACAAAAAAGTTAACCCTTCAGTGGTTGAGTTACATGTTAAATCGTTAGCCTCACCAACAGCTGGCCAAGTAGTTTATGAAGCTAAAACATCAGGCTCTTTAGGATCTGGAGCGTTAATAAGTAAAGAAGGACGAATTTTAACTGCAGCCCATGTGGTTGATAAAGCAACCTCAATTGAGGTGGTTTACACCGACGGTACTAAAGCTACTGGTCATGTTGTGTGGGTAGAGCCGCTTATTGATTTAGCAATGATCCAAGCATCAAAAGTCGCAGAAACTGCAAAACCATTAACATTAGCTAAAGATAACGATTATCAAATTGGCGAGCAAGTTATTGTTATTGGCGCACCATTTGGTGTAAGTCACAGTTTGTCGGTAGGTTATTTAAGTGGAATTCGTGATAACAAAGCGATACCAGGTCGAGCATTAGAGCCTCGTTTATTGCAAACTGATGCGTCAATTAACCAAGGTAATTCTGGTGGGCCAATGTTTAACCTTAATGGTGAAATTATTGGTATTGTTAGTCATATTTTGTCAAAAAGTGGCGGTAGTAATGGTTTAGGTTTTGTTATTTCTGTTGATACTGTTCGCCATATTATGGAAAGCGATCCAGGTACTTTCGCTGGTTTTATTCCAATGTTACTTAACGAAAAACAATCATATGCCATAAATAATACTGCGGGTCATGGTATGTTATTACAACACGTTATTCCGGGTACTTTGGCAGATAAACTTGGCTTTAAAGGCGGAGATCTTAATGTGCTAATCGGTGGTACCCCAATTTTACTCGGCGGTGATATTTTACTAGAAGTAGACGGTTTTGCTATCACTGATCTGGCCTCTGCGGTGCAAATTAAAAAACGCATGGCGGGCTATAAAAAAGGGGAAAAAATCACCTTTAAATATTTACGTAACGGTCAAACCAAAGAAACGTTTTGGATAGTTGATTAGAGAATATTGAACTTCGTGATGACTTTTACAGCAAGATGTTTAATATTTAGATAAGCTAAATTATGTAAAGTGTAGAGGCTAGATGAACAGGCGATAACACAGTATTAATAGAATAACTATAATACAAGTTTTCGTTGCGATTAAATCCGTTTTAAATTGAATAAATTTTAATCCTGAAAGATCAACAGCCTCTAGTTACTTATTATTAAATCGTACACCCTATAACCTGTGTTCTAAAAGTAAGCGAATATTGACATTTTCGCTTACATTCTATAGTATTCACGCCCCTGAAAACCGCTTAATTAGTTTGTTTTTATGGTTGTTCAGTTTTTGAAATAACAATAAATACATACTCCCCAACCCATATTTTTTGACGATTTAACCAAAGTGTTAGGTCATTATAAATAAAATCAATGAGATAAAAATGTTTGAATTAAACACGAGTAAAACGTCGAATTTGAAAAACGATGTGTTATCCGGGTTAACAGTTGCCTTGGCACTTGTGCCTGAAGCGGTAGCTTTTGCCTTTGTTGCTGGCGTTGAACCGCTAGTCGGTTTATACGCAGCATTTATGGTGGGTTTAATTACCGCTGTATTTGGTGGTCGTCCGGGTATGATTTCTGGTGCAACCGGCGCTATGGCTGTAGTAATGGTGAGTTTAGTCGCTATTTATGGCGTAGAATATCTCTTTGCTACTGTGGTGCTCACCGGCATACTGCAAATACTGGCCGGGGTATTTAAGTTAGGTAAATTCATTCGTTTAGTGCCGCATCCCGTAATGCTTGGTTTTGTAAATGGTTTAGCTATTGTAATTTTCTTAGCGCAATTAGGGCAGTTTAAAGTAACTAATGCCGCGGGTGAGCTTGAATGGATGCAAGGTACCCCTCTGTATACTATGGCAGGGATAATCATTTTAACTATGGCTGTCATTCACTTCTTTCCTAAGTTGACTAAGGCTGTGCCATCTACTCTAGTGGCCATTGTTGGTGTTTCAGTATTAGTTTTTGCACTTGGTTTAGATACTAAATTGGTTGGTGATGTTGCTTCTATTGCAGGTGGTTTACCTACTTTTGCTATTCCAGATGTACCATTTTCATTAGAAACGTTAAAAATAATATTCCCTTTTGCCATCGTCTTGGCGGGTATTGGCCTTATTGAATCGTTATTAACTCTAACCTTAATTGATGAACTTACTGGCACGCGCGGTAAGAGCAATAAAGAATGTATTGCGCAAGGTGCTGCAAATACAGCAACGGGCTTCTTCGGTGGTATGGGCGGTTGTGCGATGATTGGTCAATCTATTATTAACGTTAACTCAGGCGGTCGTGGTCGTGCATCAGGCATTACTGCAGCATTAGCTTTACTCGGTTTTATATTATTCGCTTCAGGTTTAATTGAACAAATTCCTATCGCGGCGTTAATTGGCGTTATGTTTATTGTGGTTATTGGTACCTTTGAATGGTCAAGTTTGCGTATTTTGGGCAAGGTTCCTAAAGCTGATGCGTTTGTTATTGTGCTTGTTTCAGGGGTGACAGTTTATTCAGATTTAGCGGTAGCGGTTTTGGTTGGTGTTATTGTATCTGCTTTAGTTTTTGCTTGGGAACATGCTAAGCATATTACGGTTAAGCGTAGTACTAATGAAAACGGTTCAACGGTATATGTTGTAAACGGCCCAATATTTTTCGGTTCAATTGCTAACTTCCTTGAGCAATTCACTCCTGAAGTTGATAGTGACGATGTGATTGTTGATTTTAAAAACTCCCGCGTAGTAGATCATTCAGCGATTGAAGCTATTGATACCTTGGCTGAGCGTTATTTATCACGTAATAAACAAATGCACTTGAAGCACTTAAACCAGGAATGTAAAGATTTGTTAGAGAAAGCTGATAAACTGGTTGAGTTGAATATAATTGAAGACCCTGACTATCATATTGTTTCTGACAAGTTAGCGTAGTTTTAACATTACTTTGGTGTTAGCTCAGGTATTGTTAAGCTAGTTACAAAGTTTTTCTAGTTATTATAAAAATGTGTTGATAAGTTATACTTAACTTACAGCACATTTTTTTTGCGTTTTTTTATTGTGACTAACGCAATTACTAACTTTACCACTAATTTTTATATTAACTTAGACCACTTGAAGATGACTGATTTATTATTTCAATTGATATTAGGGAGGGATGACAGATGCAATTAGACTTTTTTGATATTCCAAGTCCTTGTATTAGTATTTGTGAGTCTGATGAAAAAGGTAATTGTCGTGGATGCATGCGCTCTAGAGCTGAAAGACAAACGTGGAAAGATCTCAATAACGCAGAAAAACAAAAAGTAATAAAACGTTGTATCCAAAGGCAGAAACGCAAAGATAATCAACAAAACCCTAAGCAGGTCGATGTTATTACGCAGGCGGCACTTGATACACAAATACAGCCATCTTTACTCGACCCACCAAGTAAACCTAAGCCTTTAGCGAAAATTGACACGGATACGCCAATTGACTTTGGTGACTTTGAGCTTTAGAGTTATTCTCTTGATTGTATACCTACTTAATTTCAACTAGGGTTAACGGATTTATTATGGTATTGATTGTTAATTACTCTTTTTACTGTTAATTCACTTTTAACTCAGTATTTAGAGCTATAAATCCTATAAAGGGGTTGCCTCAATAATTGTTTAGCTATATTATACGCGCTCTTTAGGAAGTTGAGCTGTTAAGCTTACCCTTATAAAGTATGCCCCGATAGCTCAGTTGGTAGAGCAGAGGATTGAAAATCCTCGTGTCCCTGGTTCAAATCCGGGTCGGGGCACCATATAATCTCTTAGTAATTAGAGACAAAAAAGCCTCAACAATTAATTTTGTTGAGGCTTTTTTCGTTTTAGCCCTTTCAGTGTTAATGCTTTCAGTGCACTTGGTTGTATCTATTTTTTAATACGATTAGTTTTAATAACTTGAATAACTTGAATAACTTGAATAACTTAATTGAATTAATAGAGACTAGGTATTAAAGCTTAATACCTAGCTTATAGAGCCTAATACCTAATACCCAGATACCAACTCCTAACTCCTAGAGAATAGTGCCCATCCCACTTATAGCTGTTCCTTTAATTTAAACAATAACTCTAATGCTTGTCTCGGGCTTAAATCATTAACATCGGTATCAATCAGTGTTGTTAATGCCGGATGCTCTTGCGTTGCTAAATTTAATTGTTCAAAAGCGTCACTTTGTATGGGGGTCGCGGTAAGAATAGTTGGTGCTTGCTGTTGCTCTAGTTCACTTAAACGCTGTTTAGCACGCTTGATTACCATTTTGGGCACACCCGCTAATTGTGCGACTTGTAAACCAAAACTTTTACTTGCTGCACCTTCTTGTACTGCGTGCATAAATACTATGTTGTCGTCATGTTCAACTGCATCTAAATGCACGTTAGCTAAGTTTTCAATTTGATCAGCCAATAATGTCATTTCAAAATAATGGGTAGCGAATAAGGTAAAAGCTTTGGTTTTAAGAGCAAGCATTTCAGCACACGCCCAAGCCAGTGATAAACCATCATAAGTACTGGTGCCGCGGCCAATTTCATCAAGTAACACTAAACTTTTATCGGTCGCGTTATGTAAAATATTAGCCGTTTCAGTCATTTCAACCATAAAGGTTGAGCGCCCACTGGCTAAATCATCTGACGCGCCAATACGGGTGAATATTCTGTCAACTAGGCCTATTGTTGCGCTGCTTGCTGGTACGTAACAACCAATATGAGCAAGCAATACTATTAACGCGGTTTGACGCATGTAGGTAGATTTACCACCCATGTTTGGCCCCGTAATAATCAACATTTTACGCTGCTCTGTTAATAACACTGGATTGGCAATAAAGGCGTCAGTCGTCATTTGTTCAACCACAACATGGCGACCTGCATTAATGTTTATGCCAGGCTCTTTTACAAGCGTTGGTTTTACGTAATTTAAAGTAAGAGCACGCTCGGCAAAGGTGGTTAACACATCAAGCTCGGCAATGGCTTGGCTTAAGGTTTGTAATTGCTCTAAATCAGGTAAAACTTTATCGAATAATTCTTGGTAAAGAGTTTTCTCTAATGCTAAAAATTTACTTTGTGCACTAAGTACTTTCTCTTCGTGTTGTTTTAATTCTTCAGTAATAAAGCGTTCGTTATTTTTTAATGTTTGGCGACGAATATAATCATCAGGTACATCAACTGCGGCGGTACGGCTCATTTCAATAAAAAAGCCATGCACCTTGTTGTAACCGACTTTTAACGAGTGAATACCAGTACGCTCTTTTTCGCGTTGTTCAAGTTGTGCTAAAAACTCAGTTGCGCCGTCACTTAAATCACGCAGTACATCTAATTCTTGATGATAACCTGGGGCAATTACGCCACCGTCTCTAATTAATACCGGTGGATTTTCAACAATAGCTTGTTCAAGTAAGTGTTGTAACTCAGGCATTGGCAGGCTTTGCTGCGCAAGTGTTTTAAGATAACTGGTAGTAGATTCACTTTGCGGACTTTGTTGCTGCTCACCTTGCAGCTCATTTTGCAAAGAAGGCAATTGTTGCAGGGCAAAACGTAAACGGGCAAAGTCGCGCGGTCTGGCTGAGCCTAAGGCAATACGTGAAATAATACGTTCAATATCACCTAAGCCTTTTAATAACGGCTGAATAGACGAGATCAGATCAGCTTCAATAATATCGCTAATGGTGTTTTGTCTATTATGTAAAACCGTTAAATCACGTAGCGGAAAATGTAACCAACGTTTAAGCAGACGCGATCCCACTGGGGTTGACGATTTATCTAAAATAGCGGCAAGGGTGTTGTCAAAGCCGCCTTGTAAGTTTTGAGTTAACTCTAAATTACGACGTGTTGCAGCGTCTAATACTACACCTGTATTTGCTGACTCGCTAATAATGGCGCGAATATGTGGCAGGGCAGTGCGTTGGGTATCTTTAACATATTGAAATAAACAACCTGCTGCCGCTAAACCTAATGGTTTATCGTCAACGCCAAAACCTGTTAGCTCCTTAGTGCCAAACTGAGTATTTAATAATTTAACAGCGGTATCAAAATCAAATTCCCATTCTGGGCGACGGCGTAAACCTTTGCGTTGTTCTATTAAACTAAAGTTACGCATTGACTCACTGTAAAGTAATTCAGCAGGAGATAAGCGTTGTAACTCGGCTTGTAATTGCTCTTCAGTTTGTGGCTCGGTTAATACAAAACGGCCACTGGCCATGTCTAAATAAGCAAGCCCAAATGCGGGATCAGAGCTTTTCGCTTTAGTTGATTGGTTATCTATTATGGCCACAATCAAGTTGTCTTGTCGGTCGGTAAGTAATGCTTCATCACTTACGGTACCAGGGGTAATAACACGCACAACTTTGCGTTCAACAGGGCCTTTACTGGTTGCTGGATCGCCAATTTGCTCACAAATAGCAACAGACTCACCAAGGCTTACTAATTTTGCTAAGTAGTTTTCAACCGCATGATAAGGCACACCTGCCATTGGGATTGCATTACCACCAGTTTTGCCACGCGCGGTTAATGAAATATCGAGTAAGTCAGATGCTTTTTTAGCATCGTCAAAAAATAATTCGTAAAAATCACCCATGCGATAAAAGATTAAAATATTCGGAAATTCAGCCTTGATGGTTAAATATTGGCGCATCATAGGTGTGTGAGAGCATAAATCGGTCATGTTTTTATTTGTTTCTTTAGTCATTATTATTTGTTGATTTTATATCAGAGGATTACTGAATATGTGTTGTTATTGAGTTCATAAATAAAGTTACACGCTTTATGAGAAGCTGCACCTAAGCAATAACAACAGAATACCAAATCATGGTCTAAACCTCTATCTTCAAGGCTATGATTTTCCTTTTTAGTTATTATTAAAAAATGCTCCATATTTGTTAATACTTGTTAAGTTCTCGATTTGTATAAACGTTTAGATTACCTATACTTTAGCAAGGTTAGATAATAGGACGATAAACCATAAGCATGGATAAAAAATACTACATTGCATTAATGATAGCGCTATTACTTTCTAGCTTGTTTCCTATTTTGTTCTATATATATCTTGATGATAATAAAGTTGAGCATAATTATATCGAAACAGAATATTATTTTGAGCATGTCGAGGGGGCTATTCAACCTATACCTAGAAGTATGACCATAGATAAAGACTGGTTGATATTGGGTAAGGCGTTATTTCATAGTCCGTTACTCTCTAAAGATAATACTATTTCTTGCTCATCGTGCCACATGGTTGATTTTGGTGGCGATGATGGTTTCCCTCTTTCTCTCGGTGTTAATAATGCGCAAGGTGTTCGAAACTCACCTACTGTACTTAATGCGAGTCTTAATTTTAGACAATTTTGGGACGGGCGTGCTAGTTCATTAGCAGAGCAAGCTGCGAGGCCTATTCATAATCCTATTGAAATGGCTACATCATGGGAAGAAGTAATTCCTAAACTAAAAAACAATCCATATTTTAGTAAAACTTTTAATCAATTAAGTCCGTCAGGCATAACGGCTGATAATGTGATCAAAGCGATTACTATTTATGAAGAATCATTGATTACACCTAACTCACCAATAGATAATTATTTATTAGGGGATAAAAATGCACTTACTGAGCAACAAATTAGAGGCTTATCATTGTTTACTGATTATGGTTGTTCCACCTGCCATCAAGGCCGAAATATAGGGGGAAACATTTATCAAAAGCTCGGCAGAATAGATATTATCCCAGAAGTTCTCACCCATGATTTTGGGCGCTTTCAGTTAACCAATCAAAACAATGACAAGTATGTTTTTAAAGTACCTAGTTTACGAAATATTGCTGATACAGCACCTTATTTTCATAATGGAGCGATTTATAACTTATCTGATGCTGTTCGTATCATGGCAAGAACACAATTAGCCCGCGAATTAACAGACAACGAAGTTGAAGATATAGTAGCGTTACTTCAATCGTTTAGCGCTAAAACGATTAAGGTAGAATAATATGAGTAAGCTAAAATTCGCCCCTGAAACACTCTGTATATTGCTATTTATCTTATGCTCTATGATATGGAGTTACGCTACGCGCAAGTATGAAGAATTAAATGTTCAGCTTAACGACTTAACACAGTTACAAACCTTATTAACGGAACATAAAGTACAATTATTAAGTGCTAATTTTAGTGATCAACTACATTACGATAATTTTTCTCAGTTACAATCTCAAATTGAAACTATTAATCATAACGAATCGGTTTCTGAATATCTTCATCTGCTATTAAATGACTACACACAAATATCACTTAGTTATATTCAGCTAGTAACTATGATAAAAACCTCACAACGATTGCTGAGTAATGATCATAAGTTTCAAGAGAACCAAATAAACTTTTTAATAGATGATATGCGTGTACAACTGTTTAATTTCATTATCTCACCTACTTCTACTCATAAAAAATTGGCTTATGATCTTTTGGCTAAAATAGAAGAAAAAAATAAGAAAGAAGAACCCCCTCAATATTTAGAGTTGTTTAAACTTCATTATTTGTTTGTGCTAGATAACTATGAAAGTACTAGGGCTTTTCGTCAGCAATTAATGAATATGCCCGTGCTTGATCAAATCATTACGAGTATTTCTGAACAACACAACCGGATCATTAAGGTTCAAAATTACCGTTATATTGGTGGGTTTGGTAGTTTAATAGCTATATTTTTAATCTTTTTGATTATTTTAAAGCGTCAACAATACGTTTTAAAAGTAACATCAAAGGCTTATCAAAATGCTGCCGAAGTAAAAACTCAATTTTTAGCTAATATGTCTCATGAAATCAGAACTCCCATGACAGGAATTATTGGCTTACTTGATTTGTGCTTACAAACAAAGCTTGATGAAGAACAAGAAAGCTATTTGAAAAAAGTACAATTTTCAGCTCACTCTCTGCTTACCATTATTAATGACATTTTAGACTTTTCTAAAATCGAGTCAGGCCAACTCGCGATTGAGAGTATTCCCTTTGAACACAATAAAGTGATTGATAGCCTTAATGTTATGTTGGGTCATATTGCCGAAGAAAAACACATAGAGTTGATTTTTGATTTAGATCCTAAAATGCCTAAAATCGTTATTGGAGATCCCGTTAGATTAACGCAAATTTTACTTAATTTATTATCGAATGCGGTTAAATTTACAGAAGAAGGCCATGTTATTTTACGAAGTACATTACTTTTTGATAGCGAGGATGAAAATAATCATGATGTTAAAGATAATACAATTAAAAACCCAACCCGAATACTTTATCAAATAGAAGACACAGGCATAGGTTTATCTCAAGATAATCAAACTAAGCTATTTAAACGCTTTTCTCAAGCAGATGAATCTACAACAAGAAAGTACGGTGGTACTGGTTTAGGTTTGGCCATTTCTAAATTACTTATCGACAGTATGTCAGGAGATATCAAAGTTGAAAGTCAGTTAGGTAAGGGATCAACGTTTAGTATTTTTTTACCATTAATTATCGATAGCACTGCTAATATGAGTGATAAAACAATGCTTGTAGAGCCTAATAATATACATAAAGGCTTACGAATGATCTTGTTAGAAGATAATGAAATGACACAATGTGTGCTCTCTAAGATGGCGGATTATTGTGGTGTTGAGCTTGATATTTGCAATACGGTTAAAGAAGCTAGCCGTTTATGTCACAACCATCAATACGATATCGCTTTAATTGATTGGAGTTTACAAGGAGAAACAGGATTAGATTTTGTATTAAGCATTCGTCAAGAGAGTTACTGTCCTCGTTTTTTAGTTATTTGTAGTGCCTTTAGTAAAAGCTATATAGAACAGCATTCAAATTTTAGTTTTAATCTTCATTACCTTGCGAAACCCTTAACGCTAATAAGCTTTATTCAAGTGTTAGATCTTTATTTAATGCCTGAAGATAATACTATTGTTGAAAGTTCAAATAATGACAAAAATATAAATGTTTCAAAGCGCTTAGATAATGAAAATAAAATCCAATTAGGTGATGAAAATGAACAACAAAATATATTATTAGTCGAAGATAATCAGATTAATCAAATCATAGCGACAAAATTACTAGCAAGTTTAGGTTTTAATGTAGATGTTGCTAAAGATGGTCGTGAAGCGATAGATATGATTAGTACAAACACATATCCTGTGGTTTTGATGGATATACAGATGCCGATCATGGGCGGCGTTGAAGCGACCATAGAGCTTCGAAAAACATTTAGTGAAGAACACTTAAAAATTATAGCCTTAACCGCTAATGTTACCGCTGAAGAAGTTGACTATTACGCTAGCATAGGAATGAATGGTCATTTAGGAAAACCCTACGAAGTAGATAAAATTAAAGAAATTTTAATGAGATATTATAGGGTGTGTTGATCTTTAGCGATTATTTTTACAGCAAGATATTTGATATTTAGACAAGGCTGAGCATGAAAAGTGTACTGATACATGAACAGGCGATAACGCATCCCATATCGTAAAAAACATCGTAAAAAAGTATCGTAAAAAATATAGCAAAAAAATGCAGCCCTTGAATAACCCCCTCTGAAGGAGCGACAGTCCTTAACTTAATTAGTTGGATTGGTATTATTAATCAGTAGGTCATACGGAAAGTTATACACGTTCAGTATGTAAATATTTCATTATATTTTTATTTTTTTATACATTCGTATATTCACTGTGTTATTTATATTTAATTATCAATGGCTTAGTGGTTTGTTTTTATTTGGCACGAACACTGCTTTATTAAAGATATAATTAGTTGGATTAGTATAATAAAATAAATGGAGGAGTATATGTTAAGTTGGGCACTAACCTTTTTAGTTATTGCGATTATTGCAGCAATATTCGGTTTTGGCGGAATTGCTGGTGCAGCAGCAGGTATTGCTAAAATAATCTTTTTCATCTTCGTTGTATTGCTAGTTATTTCATTAATTGCCAATGCCGTTCGTGGTAAATCACCAAAAATTTAGGAGAAACATATGACTTTTACAAAAAACCTTTCAATTACTGCTATGGCACTTATCGCTATTTTAGGTGTAACTGCTTGTACCGATAGCGAGCAAGAAGAAGCTATTCAGAAAATGGATAAAGCAATTCAAGATACAGGTAATGCATTTGATTCTGCCGGTGATAAAATATCTGATACTATTGACGATGCTGGTGACTCTGTTAGCGATACAATGGATGATGCAGGCCATAAAATGAGTGATATGACCGATGATGCAGGTAATGCAATTGAAGATGCTTGCGAACACGTAAAAGAAGGCGTGAAAGCTGAAGATCAAGATTGTTAAATATAACTCGTATTAATAATCAACAGCACAAAAAAGGCCGAAAGGCCTTTTTTTGTGTCTGTTGTATTATTAATACCTTAACTTAATATTTTAACTGATTGTTATATTTTAATTAATTGATATGCTTTAACTCATTTAGTATTCGTGTATCTAATCGGTGCATACTTTAGTTAAAAGGTATGCGCATATAATATTAGCCCCAGCTCTAAAACCGCCATAGGATGTGTATGAATAATAAGTTAGCTCCGCTCATTGAAAAAACTCAATCTAGTTTTTGGTTCGTTCCCAGTATCATGATCGTGTTTTCATTTATCATTGCAGTGCTCACCATCTATATGGATGTGAATAGGGCGGATATAACGGGAAGCTCATTAGATTTTCTTTATACAATGAATATTGATGCGGTGCGCTCTTTGCTGGGGACTATTGCAGCGGCGATGATCACAGTAACTAGTATCGCCTTTTCAATTACTATTGTTATTTTAACCTTAGCGTCCTCACAATTTGGCCCAGGTTTAATGCGTAATTTTATGATGGATAAAGGCACTCAAACGGTATTAGGTACTTTTATTTCTACGTTTCTATTTTGTATTGTTATATTTTTTGCGATGAGCTTTAAAGGTGCTAATGCCTTTGAGCCAGGGATAACTGTAGCGGTTGCAATTACTATGACTTGCTGCAGTGTATTTATTTTAGTGTATTTTATTCATCATGTTGCAAAGTCTATTCAGGCTGAAGTTGTGATTGATGATGTTTTTTGTGAGCTACATAAGAATATAGAAAAAATATTTCCTACTGTGTTAAATGAAAAATCTACTAAGCCAGATCACCTGTTTGAAAACTTGGATTCAAATAAGAAAAATGAATCTAGCGATCTCTATGTTTATGCGCCTGTTAGTGGTTATTTGCAACTTGTTGATAAAGAAAGCTTACTTAAATTAGCGGTTAAGTTAGATTGTAAAATAGAACTAAATTTTACAGCGGGAAATTTTATTGTTGAAAAAACGATTATGGCGGCAGTGTATTGTGCCTCGGCATTAATGGAAAAAGAAATTAGCGATGAAGTTAATAACGAAATTATTAAAAATATGGTGATTGGCTCGTGCAGAACCCCAGTACAAGATCCTGAGTTTGCATTACGTCAGTTGGTAGAAATAGCGTTAAGAGCATTATCACCAGGAATTAATGATCCCTATACTGCTATCAATTGTATCGATAAATTGTGTGCGATGCTTTGTAACTTAACAGATAAAGTATTCCCGCAAACGAATATAGTTTCTGACGGTAAGGTTAGATTAGTTTGTAAAGAGTTAACATTTACCGATATTGGTACGGCGGCATTTGATCAAATTAGACAAGATGCAGAAACTAATTTAGCGGTTACCATAAGAATGCTTGATTCATTATATGTATTGGTTACGCAATGTTTATCTGATGAGCAACATAATTTTGTTTTAGCTCAAACAGAGATGATTAGTACTCAACAAGAAAAACAATCAATGGCTGCATATGATAGACGTAACTTATTAGAAAGAATAAAAAAAATAACTGATTATAAAAGAAAAGTGTAAATGATAAGTGCGATAAGTAGCATCACATAGCGCCATAATAAAAATGAGAGCGGATAATCACCTCGTAACCAATAATATACAGGGTCTATACCCTTTACCAATCAAAATGCGTATTTCAGAGCGCATGAGTAATATCAATTCAAAGCAATGCCTTTTGTAAGGGGTGTTCCCTTACAAAAGGCATTAACGACGAAGTGATTTTGCTCAAGCGCTTCTTCGATGGGTCTAAAAAGTTTTTATCCTGCGTTATTACATTTAATAATGGAACAACCATTAACTAAACGTAATGCCTTGCCTAAATACTTTTTAGTTCCCACTGAAAACTGCATTTTGAATGGTAACGGGTATAGTTACCCGCTCAGCTAGTTTATAGTCAACAGAAGCTCAATTGAAATGACTCAAGCTTTAGGCTAAATGTTTGGCTCGCTGTATGAGTTAAGTCAATTTTTGCTAATTATTCCTTAATCGTTTCATTAGCACTTTCTTTATGCTTTGCCGGCTTATCACTTTTGTCTACCTGCGATTTTTCAGCCCACATGCTATTAAGCTTTTCACCACCTTTAGCGCCAAAGTCTAATGTACGGATAGGGAAAGGGATCAGAATATTTTCTTTTTCTAATGTTGATTTTATTACTGTTAATGCTTTATGCCTAGCTTGCATAAAACCGGTTTCTCCTGGGTAGTCTATCCAAAACCAAACTAATAAATTGATACTGCTATCACCAAAGCTCTCAGCGAAAACTGCGGTTTCTGTTTGTTTAATAACAAAGTCACATTGATTTATTTGCTCTACAATTACTTTAGCGGCCTCTTCAGGATCATCAGCATAAGAAATACCTACTGGAATTTCTATGCGTCTAACTCCTTGGGTAGAGTAATTGGTTAAAATATTTCTAAACAATATTTTATTTGGAATAATCTCAATTTGTCCAAAAAAGGTCTCAACAAGGGTATTACGTAAGTTGATGGTTTTTACGGTACCAAAGACTTTATCTGCCTCGATAATATCGCCAATTTGAAACGGTTTTCTTACTCCCATAGCAATACCAGCGATCAGGTTTTCGGTCATGTCTTGAAAAGCAAAGCCTATTGCTAGGCCGATAATACCAGCACCTGCTAAGAGAGAGGTTACCGTACCTTTTAAGCCAACAAAATCTAAGGCCACAAAAATACCAGCAAGTAGTACACATACCTTAATTATTGAGGACAGAATGTCAGCTATTTGTTTCGAGTCTAAAGCTCTGCGTAAGACGTTTTGCATTATATTACCGACAATTTTCGCTATGATGGAAAATATAATTGCGATCAATATTGCCACTACAATATTGGGAACATGTTTAATGCCGGCTTCTAACCAAACTTGAAGTTTCTCATCAATTAAGTTCCAAAATTTTTCTATTGCTATTAACTCCATTTTATCCTCGATTCTAGGTAGTTTACTTTAGGTAGTTTACTGTTTAGGTGCTTTACTTTAGCTAGTTTATTTTTTAGATGATTTAGTTATTAACGCTTACTCATTAACACTTATTCATTAATTAAAACATTTAGTGATTTGGGGAGCATTTCAATGTGTATACTGCTGGCAGAAAAAACTTCACCATCAATTGCATATTCAAGTTCATTATCTGCATCAATAACGATTTTTTTAGCTTTACTGTGTTTACTTTGCAGTGGCGTTACTTGCTCTGATAAACCACATAATGCTAATTCTGCTATGCCAATGATATTGTGCGTCATGTTTTCTTGCGGTGGTATCCAGGTAATATTAAGTAATCCATCTTTAATATCAGGCGCACCACCGCCTTGTGCTAATACTGTTGTAAAGGGAGCGGCGTTAGCAATAACTAAACTTGTAGTTTCAATTTCTTGTACGGCTTCATCATCAATTTGTAGTTGGAGAGTTAACGTTTCATTTAAATTAATGGCTTGCCATAACGCTTGTACGTAAGCGAGTTGACCACCAATATTTTTCTCTTCTCTATTCGCGCTCGTGATCATCTTATTTTCAAAGCCCAAGCCAACTAATAAAAGCATTAGGTTATCATTACAAGTTGCAGTGTCTATTTTTGTGGTTTTCTCGCCGATAATAATATCGCAGGCTGTACTTACTGGGATTAACTTTGAACTAAAACCAAATAACACATGAGCTAAAGCATTAGCAGTACCCATAGGTAAAATTCCCATAACGATATCTGTTTTTACTAATTCACTGGCAACTTCAGTTAAAGTACCATCACCGCCACAGGCAATAATGGTTTTAGCGCCTTGTTTAATGGCTTGTTGTGTTAATTGCACAGCGCTAATATCTTCTGTTGTTTCTAACACATTAATCACAAAATAGGGTGATAAACGCTCAAGTACTTCTGCTTTATTCTCTGGCCATTTACCGCCACCAGATACCGGATTAGCAATAATCCATAAAGGAGCTTTTAACTTAAATAAACCTTCTTTGTGATATTTATTAAGTGCTTTTAGTTGTACTTTATTTAAGCCTGCGGTTGTGCGTACTCCCTGAATTTTTTCTAATACCTGTGATACTGAAAGTGTATTATTTTGACTTAACAAGTAAGCCGCCATTACTAACACTGAACGGCCACGGCCTAATGCACAGTGAATAACCACGGAGTTTTGATTAGATAAATGATTTTTAATCCAATGAATTGCTTTTACAAGTTTTTCAGGATTTGGACTTTTATGATCGAGTACGGGTAAGTTTAAATAATCTAAATTCTCATTCTCAGCGGTCCAATCTAAACCGTCAAATTCAGCTGTTACATCTAATATTGCGGTAATATTTTGTTTTGTTAAAAACGGAATGTCTGAGGGGAATAAGCGACAGGCTAAAAATAAATTGTCATCAATTTTTTGAATTGCGGGAACCTTATCGTTCTTTCTTGCCCAAGCATTATATAGTTGTGCGCTTAATAAAAAGGGAATAAACAACCAGCGGATATAGAATGGAATAGCGCCATTACTATTTTTTCTAAAAACTCCGGGTAAGTCAAAAATATACGCAAAGCTTACGGCAGAAAATGATAAACCTAGCCACGCCCAAATCACTTTGAAATATAATTCGTTACTAAAAAATAGTGCTAAAAATGCTAATGCCGCACCAAGAATATAATATTTCACTATGAACATGAAAAGTCTCCAATTTATAAACAGTTGAGCAGTGCAGGCGTTTAAAAATATACAAGGTAATATCTAAGATTATTTATATTTTTATGTATGAAAAAGTAGGAAAAGAGGAACGTTGTAAATTACTTATACGGTAAAACGCACCTCTTATATCACTGTTGTAGCATTTTGCTTATCCCGATCTCAGGTTAGTTAGCCATTTCAGCTTGATATTGACTAGCAAGCTCTTGTTTTTGTGTTGCATCTAAATACTTACCTGCTTGCTGAAAGAATGACTTTTCCTCTTCTTTTAAATGATGCAGAACTTTGTGTTCTAAATCTTTCATGGTTTTTAACCAAACAGGTGAACTCATATCGGTTTCCTCTAATTTTTCAAGAAGTTCATCTATTTCATGATGTTCAGCTATGCCGTGACGAGATATTTCTATTGTGGCATCAAGTTTCATTAAAGGCGCATAAAAATAGCGCTCTTCAGCGGCAGAGTGCTGGGTCAATTGAGATTTAAGATCCTCGAAAAAATCTCTTCTACTTGAAGAATCACCTGTGGTTGAAACTAATGCTTGAATCAATAAGCGTTGTTTTTCATGGTCACTACGTAGGGCGCTAAAAATATCCATGGGTACTCCTTTATGATTATTACTTTAGGTTTATTAAAAAATATAAATTTAAATAAAATGATGTATTAGGAGTAAAGCGAGATACATGCCAATAATAACACCAACCTAAGTCATTGTTATTTAACTGATAATTTTTTATTGTTGTTTTGAAAGTAAGTAGGCAGTAGTAAGTTGGTAATATTTACACTTGATCGAGTAAATATTTTACACTTGATGAGATGAAACCAACCCGATTAAATATATGATCATTTAAACGAGTGAAAATAGAGCGCGTAATTAGTGGAGTTAAAGTTAAGGTGCAGAAACGTTAAAATTAACACAAATATTATAAAAGACTATTCAGAATTTGAAGATTCACTGGTTTTAATATTGCTCTATTAATACCAGCCTTTTTAAGGTTTTGTTCAGAAACATTTTCACCACTTACAATAATTAACTCTATGTTAGGGTGAGAATGTTGGATGGTAAGTGCTAAGTCTAAACCATTGCTGTCTGGTAAATGTAAATCCAGTAATATTTTAGTCCAATGATTATCAGTTTTGAGTAACTCAAGGCATTGTTGCGCATTTTCGGCTTTTACTGCAGTAGCGCCAATTGACTCTAATAATAACAGTGTAACGTCAGCGGCATCTTCATCATCTTCAACTACCATGATTTTTTGCTTAACGTTACTTGTAATATTTTCTACCGTTGAATCTAGATTAAGGTTGGTTTCAATAGGGGCATTTGGAGGAAATGAGGCGCTATGCGTTAGTTTTTCTGAATTTGATGCTTCTGAGTCGTGCGCTGGTGTTAACGTAAGATGTTCTGTCAAGTTACGGTAAAGTTCATTTTTGTTTATGGGCTTGGCAATAATTTGATTAAAACCTAAACCAAGTAACTCTTGTTTTACGCCTTTCATTGTCGCAGCAGTGATAGCGATAATGGGATTGTCAAAACCCAGTGTTTTTAATACTTTTATCGTTCGCTTGCCATCTAGCTCTGGCATATGAATATCCATTAAAATAAGGTCAAATGGTGTATCATTCAGTTGCGTTTGTTTATATTCTTCAATGGCTTGTAAGCCATTCGCTGCATAATGAACATCTAACCCAAACGATAAACAGATTTGGCCTATTAATTGGCGAATATCGTCCATATCCTCAACTATTAACACGCGTCCTGTTAACTGAGGTTGCGATAACTCTTTGCAGCAGCTACCTAGCTCATCGCTATCGTTTTTAAAGGTAAGTAAGCCGCGTGTTTGTTTACTTATATCGCCAGGATTAATGGTGAAAATAAAGTCACTGCCTTTGCCTAACTCTGATTTTACATAAATAGCACCACCCATTTGTTTCACTAATTCAGAGCAAATAGATAAACCTAAACCAGCACCTTGTTCTTTTCTTGATACGACATCTTCAACTTGTTCAAACGGATTAAATATTGTCTCTAACATAAGCTCTGGAATTCCTTCACCAGTATCTGAGACTTTAAAGTGTAATAGCTCTTGCTCATTAATAACTTCAGTCCACATACTTAACGATACTAGCCCTTTGTCAGTAAACTTTATGGCGTTGTGAATTAAGTTTATTAATACTTGGCGAAGACGTACTGGGTCTGCGTATATTTTTTCAGGGAGCAATGAGTCTCTATCTAAGTGTAAAGGTAATGATTTTTCTGAGGCGTGTACTTTCATTAAACTAACAATATCAGCAATAAAGCTATCTAATGATATTTCTGCACTGTTATATTCAAGCTTACCAACTGCGATTTTAGATAAATCGAGCACATTATTTAGTAGTCCGAGTAAATGTTGACCATTGTTTAATATGATATTAAGTTCAGGCTTTGCGTCAGGCGCTTTATCACCGTTGAGTAATATTTCTGTATAGCCGAGTATTGATGTGAGTGGTGTACGAAGTTCATGACTTAAGTGTGCAAGAAACCTATCTTTTGACTGGTTTCTTGCTTCCGCATTGATACGCTCAACTCTTTCATTTTCAATTTCTTGTCGTGCTAAGGCGTATCTTATCGCGCGAGCAAATCGAGCCGTGGTTATTTCGCTTTTAGCCAAATAATCAACGGCACCTGCTGCTAGTGCTGCTTTATCAATGGTTTCGTCAGATTGGCCCGTTAACATGATTATTGGGGTAGAGCAGCCACTTTGTGAAGCTTTTTCTAGTACGGTTAAACCGTTATATGCTCCGAGTTGATAGTCAAGCAGGCAAATATCGTGTTTGCCTAATTGCAGCTGTTCAAGTGCTTTATCTGGGCTAGTTACCCAATCAATTTCAAAAACGTGCGAGTCTAATTGGCTCAGGTAATCACTGGTAAGAATGTAATCATCTTCATCATCTTCAACAAGAAGTACTCGCGCGTTTTTGTCTAACATATTTACAATCTCTTGAATTTAACGATTCTAACTTGACGGATATTAACTATTTTGTCAGTTTATTTAAGCGTTTTTAAATATTTCTTCGGCGTAACTTTTAGAAACTAATTTTAGAAACAAATTTTAGGAACTCGTTGTAGAAATTAGTTTTAGATGTTATTCATTAGGTAATTCAACAAACTCTATCCAATATTTACCTAACGCTTTCATCAACTCTACTAAGCCTTCAAAATTTACTGGCTTGGTAATGAAAGAGGCGGCACCTAAGTTATAACCTTTGATTTTATCTTCTTCTTGGCCTGAAGTGGTGAGGATCACAACGGGAATATTTTTTAATTCAGGATCGGCTTTAATTTCTTTTAATGCTTCTCTACCATCTTTTCTTGGCATGTTTAAATCAAGCAGTATTAAACCGGGTCTGGGTGAGGTTTTAGGATCGCTAAACTTACCTTCACGTCTAAGGTATTCAAGTAATTCAACCCCGTCTTCTACGCAATGTAAGGTATTTCGTACTCTACTTTCTTGTAAGGCATCTTGGGTGAGTATACGATCGTCTTCATCGTCATCAGCCATTAATATAGTAATAGGCTTGCCTTTATTGCTATGCATTAGTATTTTCTCCAATTAAGTTAATTAAGGTATTTTTTACCGGTATTTCAATCCTAAATAATGCACCTTCACCTATGGCGCTAGTGGCCGATATATTACCGCCATGACGTTCAACTATCCGTCTGCAAATAGCTAAGCCTATGCCTGTTCCTTTATACTCTGTTCTGGCATGTAAGCGCTGAAAAGGCATAAATATTTTATTAGCAAATGCTTGGTCAAACCCAATTCCATTATCTTGCACAGTAAAACAATGCCATTGCTCTTGCGCAATACGTTCTTGGTTATACTGTACATTTATGACAGGACAAACACCCGGCTGGCGGAATTTTATAGCATTGGAAATTAAATTTAAAAACAGGTGATGCATTTGGCTCGGATCAGCATTTATTTTCGGTAAGTCACCTAAAATTATTGTTGCTTTGCTTTCTTTGATACTTATCTCAAGATCTTCAAGTAAACTTTCAATCACTTCCTGTGACGATATGTTTATAAAAGGTTTTCCTCGCGTAGAGATACGAGAAAACTCAAGTAAATCATTTATTAAGGTTGCCATTCTTTCGGCAGCGTTACTCATTCTATTAATGTAGTCTGCGCCTTTTTCATCAAGCGCGGAAGCATAATTGTTCTTTAACCTGTCACCAAATGCACGAATTTTACGTAATGGCTCTTGCAAGTCGTGTGAGGCAACAAATGCGAAGTCTTCTAATTCTCGGTTACTTCGGGCTAATTCATCAGAGTAAATGGTTAACTCTTTGGTTCTCATCGCTACTTTTTCAACGAGTACATCATTTTGATGTTCTAGTTGCTGGCGATGTTTTAGTTCATTTTTGGCATTTAAGCGGGCAAAAAAAGCTAAACCCAGTAAAAGTAAAGTACTGGTAATAGCAGATATAGCAAAGGTGATTTTTGCTTCACGCTCAACCTCTGAGAGTATTAAGAATAGCGAGTTTCTGTAATTTACTTCTAAGTCTTTAATTTCTTCTATTTTTTCTTTGAACTTGATATATATATTTCGGCCAGTACCTTGCATAACAAGCTTTAACGCACTTTTTTCATTATCTGCGAGCGCTAATTCAACTGTCGTCTTTAATTCACTGATTTTGTCTTCTACTTGAACGATTAAAGAAGCTATACGTATTGTTTGCCCTGGTACTTCAGAGCGTAATTCTTTGGTGTCTTCAAGTTGATCATGTAATCGACTCAGTGCATTTTCGTAAGGGGCTAAGTATTCAGATTGCTCTGTGAGCAAATAACCTCGCTGGCCTGTTTCAGCCATTAAAACCAGGTTATGCAAATCGTCTAACTCAACAATAACATCGCCGGTGTTGTATAAACTATTTTGGGTGTAAGATAAATCTTCAATAGTTTTCATGGCTAAAAAGCCATTGGTAACAATCATTACAACAATAATTGAGGTGATTAATATCCAATTGAATACCATATTGTCGAATAGTTTTTTAATAGGCATTTTAACTCGCTTTTGGCTAAAGGCTGTTTTACTGATCTTTATTGCTTGTGTATAAAGTCAGTAACGTCTTGTAAGTTATGGCTACAATCTTGACAGGCAGCAATAATTTTATCGAGTGCTGCTAAGGCTTTTTCTTTGGGCATATCATTTTCTAGCACCATTTTTATCAGCTCAGCTTGCATCGATATTCTATTTAGGGAACCGCGAGAATCATGTATTAACTGATTAATATCGTTACTTCCTGTTGTCATGCATTACCTTTTTATAGTTAGCTGTTTTCATTATGTATATGTAATTGACTTTACGTTCTTATATGCATTTTTTATACAACAAAGTCTGTATAAGCATTGAGTCTGTTATATAACGTTTTTGTGCTAATCCCCAGCATTTCAGCGGCTTGTGTTTTGTTACCGTCTACTTTATCTAAAGTCACGCGAATAAGTTCTTTTTCAAGCTCTTCAATGGTTTGTCCTGCCGATATTGCGGATTCGGTATTTGCTGTTGAAAAAGGAGAAATAAAAGAGCTTGGTAGTTGAATTTTCTGCGTAGCAGGATCACTCATGATAAATGCACGATGTATAGCGTGTCGTAATTCTCTAACATTACCCGGCCAATTATTATTTTGTAATATGGCTAATTGTTCACTTTGCCAATTGAATTCAGTGCCATTTTCTTGATTAAGCTGTTGTAAAAATACTTCAGCTAATAATGGAATATCTTCTTTACGTTCACTTAATGATGGGATGCTAATAGGAAATACCGCTAAACGATAATAGATATCTTCTCGGATAATATCGCCTTGTGCTAATTCAGTCATTTTTCTATTGGTGGCAGATACAACGCGACAATTAACTTCAACTTCTTGCGTGCCGCCAACAGGTGTTACTCGTTGGTTTTCTAACACACGCAATAAGTTTGGTTGCATATCTAATGGCATTTCAGTGACTTCGTCAAGAAAGAGGGTCCCGTTACCTGCTCTGACAAATACACCGTCTTTACGAGAAATTGCGCCTGTAAATGCCCCTTTTTCGTGACCAAAAAGTTCACTGCTAATTAACTCTCTTGATAAAGCGCCACAGTTAGTTGCAACCATAGGAGCAGATTTATTAGTTGAGCTATGAATTGCATTCGCAACAACTTCTTTACCAACACCACTTTCACCCATTAACATGACATTCGCGGAGGTTTTAGCAACACGCTCTATCATACTATAGAGTTCTAACATGGGTTTAGATTCACCAACAAGACAGCCAAAATGCAACGTGGGCATACACTTTTGTGTTGGTTTGGGAGTTATATCCTTTCTGCTTAAGGTTGCTTCAATATCTTCACGTTGTAGTGGTTTTACAATGTAATTTACTTTTGGTCCGCATAATCCCGCAAGCATACCTTTGACCGAAGGGTGACCTGTTATTAAGGTGACGTATGGCTTGAGATCGTTTTGTTTTAGAAAGTCTATTAAGTGTAAGCCGCTACCGTCGGGTAACATGAAATCAAGTAAAACATGGTCGAATGGTTGACTTAACAACCATTCTTTTGCTTCTTCAAGGTTTGCTGCTACATAAATATCATAACCAAGAAACTCTATGATTTGGCATGCAACTTCTGTGAACTCAGAGTCATCATCAACTAATAGAACCTGTAACATATTTTTTCCTTTAAGGAGCATGAGTTAAACGTAATAGTAAACAACCATAATACTGGTTATAAACTAATGATAACTATTGATTAAAGATATATTTAATCTAAAAAGATTATTTGAATAATAAGCCGTGTGCGCACAACTTATTTACAATGTTTAAATTAACATAAAAAGCCTTAAGTTTATAACCTATATTTCTCGCGAGGCAGAAGGAAATGTTACGAAATAAAATATAGATTTCAATTATATAAACAGATATTAGTTTTAGATATCTTAGTTGCTAACATATTTTAATGACCAAGATGAACTTAAAAAACTAAAAGCTTTTCTGATCATTATATCTATGTTGTATTAAGGTGCTTTTATTCGACTAAAATCTTCTCCTTATAAGTGACCAATATAGTATCGAAAAAATTGTACAGTAAACAGGATAAATCTAAAGCTTATTTAATATTAAAAACCTCATAGTAACTTTTTGAATATAAAATTACAAAAGTTACTAACTGTATTTTAATCTTTATTTATCAATTAATTAAAAGTACCGGTATTTTAAATTTAAAACTAAATTAAAAATAATTTATAAATAACTTGATACTGTACGCACTTACAGTATACTTGTCTCATCAAAACGAAGTTAGGCAACATTTAAAAATGTTTAACAAAGAAACATGTTAAACAAATTGTAGGCAGCTGAACTTAGCAAGTTTAATTGAATTACTAACAACCTAACTTTAACTACACAAAATAATCTAACTGCTCTTGGAGTAATGAATGAAAGACGATAAAGAAAAAGCATTATCAGCGGCCTTAAGCCAAATAGAACGTCAATTCGGTAAAGGTTCAATAATGAAGCTTGGTGATAACAACACCATGGATGTAGAAACTATTTCTACTGGCTCATTAGGCTTAGATATCGCCTTAGGAGCAGGTGGGTTGCCACTTGGTCGTGTTGTTGAAATTTACGGCCCTGAATCAAGTGGTAAAACAACCTTAACGTTAGAAGTAATCGCAGAAGCACAACGTAACGGTAAAGTTTGTGCCTTTATTGATGCTGAGCATGCACTTGACCCAATTTATGCTGAAAAGTTGGGTGTAAATATTGATGAGTTATTGATATCTCAACCAGATACTGGCGAGCAAGCTCTTGAGATTGTTGATATGTTAACACGCTCTGGTGCTATTGATGTTATCGTAGTTGACTCGGTAGCTGCACTGACCCCTAAAGCCGAAATTGAAGGTGATATGGGTGACTCACATATGGGGTTACAAGCACGTATGTTATCGCAAGCGATGCGTAAACTTACCAGTAACTTGAAAAAATCAAACACCATGCTAATTTTCATTAACCAAATTCGTATGAAAATTGGTGTTATGTTTGGTAGTCCTGAAACTACTACGGGTGGTAATGCATTAAAATTCTATGCTTCAGTACGCTTAGATATTCGCCGTATCGGCGCAGTTAAAACCGGTGATGAAATTGTTGGTAACGAAACCCGAGTTAAAGTCGTTAAAAACAAAATTGCACCACCATTTAAACAAGCTGAATTTCAAATTCTTTACGGACAAGGTATTAATAGCTTAGGCGAGTTAATTGAACTGGGTGTTAAGTATGAGTTTGTAGAAAAAGCCGGTGCTTGGTATAGCTGTAACGGCGAACGTATTGGACAAGGTAAAGCTAATGCAGCGAAATACTTAGAAGAAAATCCTGAAATGGCTAAAGATATCGATACTAAATTACGTGACTTATTATTAGCAAAAAAAGTAAAAGCTGATAAAAATGCTATTGATAGTTCGGCAGGTAAAGAGGAAGAGGCGCTAGTTGATTAAGCCAATTTAATTGTGAGTTTATTTACGTTATTTTTACTTAACTGATTGTTTACTTAAGTTATTATTTGATAAGTAATTATTAGATTTAGATTAGTTATTCCTCAGCAACTGAACTAAATATCATCGAGCGCAATCTACGCTACAGATTGAAGCTCATTAATAAAAAAACGCAACCTTAGACGTAAGGTTGCGTTTTTTTATATGCAAATATAATTTCTTTAATGGATTCTTTCTTTAGCTGATTACTTCTTTAGCTGATTACTTCTTTAGCTGTTTGAGTAGGGCATCAATCCCAGCTTGAGCTATTTCAGCATCTTGAGTTGGTTTAACACCACTCACGCCAATAGCTCCAACTAATTGACCGTCTATAATAATAGGTAAACCACCTGCAAAAGGAAGAACGTCAGGTAACATGGTAATAGGTGTGTCGCCAGCTCTTGCGCGCTCTTCGAAAACTTGACTCGGTCGACGGTAAAGTACCGCTGTTTTTGCTTTTTCTATGGCAACTTCTAAACCAGATAATTGCACATCTTCCATACGCTCTAAGTATTTAACATTACCTGCAGCATCACTAATGACAATGACGACATTCCAGTTTTCGGTTTGAGCTTTTTTAGCCGCGGCAGCGGCAATAACTTTAGCGCCGTCTAAGGTCAATACTGGTGCATTGGTTAGTAGATTACTGGCATATAAAGCGCTATTTACTAGTAAAAGTGATAATACGGTAAGCGTTGTGATAATTTTTTTCATAGGGTTCTTCATGTTGCGGTGCTCCTTAATTAAGGTAATTATTTTAAGGGAATATATTAAGATACATAGAAAAGCTTAGTATCAAAATGTTACGAATTAGTAGTTAAGCTGATTTCGGGATAAGCAAAGTGCTAGAACGACCTTAATTATCCGTATTTTCTTTATAGTTAGCTTTGCTTTTCGCCTTGTACTGCGAATAATTAAAACTATTGTAGAGAATACTTCTAAGTGATTTATAGCATTTACTCACTTTTATTATTCAGAACTAAGGTTAGTCATAATTCATTGGTATTTGTTCAATGGGTATTTATTCAGTAGGTATTTGATGAATAGGGCTTGGTTATTTTTGTTATAAAAAAGCCACCGTAATATTCTATATACGATGGCTTTAAAACAGTCTTAACGAATATATATAGCTAAGATGAGTTATTAAGTGTGTAGTTTACAGCACTAACTCGAATTAGTGATCGTGACCACAGCCACCAGGTGCATGGACATGTCCATGAGAAAGCTCTTCTTCAGTAGCTTCACGCACTTCAAGTATTTCAACATCAAAGTTTAAGTCTAAACCTGAAAGCGGGTGGTTACCGTCAACCGTAATCACATCATCTTGAACATCAATAACAATAACAGTTTGTTCGCCATCATCTGTGGTAGCACGTAATTGTGTACCTAATGATAAATCTTCAACACCAGCAAGAACTTCACGCGGTACTGTTTGTACGTAATCATCATGACGTTCGCCATAGGCGTCTGCACAGGCTACTGCAACTTCAAATTTGTCGCCAACAGCGCGATCAACTAACGCGTCATCTAAACCAGGAATTAAATAACCAGTACCTTGGATAATAGCCATAGGCTTATCTTCGTATGAACTATCGATTAATGTGCCTTCGCTGTCTGATACGGCATAGTGCATAACAACAACGTTATTTTTAGCTACTTTCATGTTTTCTCCTACTAGAATTATTTGTTTGCGTAAGTGTAAATTAAGTAAAGTTTATTTAGCCTCTAGCGAATAAGGCAGAGTTTGAACCTCAACAACCGAACATGCTTGCGCAGCAACACGCATTTCAGGTACTTCATCATCTTTCACCAAAACGGCCTGAATGAGACAACTGCCATCATCTGCTTGATAATAAGCTAGTATATCACCGGCTTTACGCCAGTTATCGCCTAATTTCTTTTCAATAATGTCATCGGCTTGAAAATCTTGCTTAAGTTGAGCTGATAACGAAAATAAGGCGCGTTTGTTTTTGCCTAAATATTGCATTCTCGCCACTGTTTCTTGGCCAAGGTAACAACCTTTAGTAAAGCTGATGCCATTTATAGCCTGCAAGTTAAGCATTTGCGGAACATATTGACCACTGGTGTCAGCTGTTAAAATAGGGAAACCTTGATTTATTTCGAATAAATTCCAAACTGCTTGCGAATAAATCGGCAAAGCTAATTCTTCTTTTAAGGAAGAAATAACAGCTTGTTCGTCAATAATGATATAACGAGATTGCTCTCCGCCCAGATATACTATATTGGTAGTACCTATTTGTGCTACAGGCGTTAAACTATCTGGTACTTGTGAGAATTTTTGTTGTAACAAGCTACTTGCTTGCTCGCCAACTAGTGCGACAAAACTTAAGTTTGTAGTTTCTTCAATAGTAACTTTGGCGAATACGCCAAATTTTTTCAGCTCTTTGAGTGAATTTTCAATACTGGCTTTAGGTTGTAATAATAAATATGCGGTCGAGCGGTTGATTAATCTAAAAACAGAGAATACTTTACCTTTAGCATCACAGTGAGCACCAACAAGTAAGTTTGATTCAGTGCTGCTGTTCACATCACAGGTTACTTGCCCTTGTAAATACTTAGTTTGCTCTTCACCTGATAATGAAATAGCGCCAAAATCACTCAATTCAATAAGGTAAGTATCAGGTAATTGCGGTAAAGAAGGTAGTTGTGTATTGGTGGTCATGATGAGCTCAGTGAAAAGTGAAGGATAAGTTATAACTCTATTGGATTATAACTAACTAGGCTTATATATTAACAGTAACTAATAGAATAAGGGCTAAAATAACAAAAACAACTCAACCGATGATTTTTTAATGATTGAGGCTGGTTTTAATAGCTGTGTTATGGAAGTTGTTGTTACAATATATGTTATAAATTATCTGTTTTAATCAGCAATGCTTATTCAAGAAGGGTGCTATGTCAGTAAATAATTCTGTAAACGAAAACTCACACAATCCAGTGACAAAAAAAGAAAACTCAACTACTCTTTCAAAAGTGAATAAAGCCCGTTTAAGATGGGCGTGTCGTCGCGGTATGTTAGAGTTAGATGTGTTGTTTACCCCATTTGTTGATGAGGCATACGATAGTCTATCAAACCAAGATCAGTTTACGTTTGAGCGCTTACTAACTTGCCAAGATCCTGAATTATTTGCTTGGTTTATGGGGCATGAAACTTGTAAAGATGAAGAACTTAACGCAATGGTCCAACATATACTTAAGCGCGTCAAAGTATAATATTAATGTTAAATACTCGCGCTATAAATTAGCAGCCTATAGTTTATTATTAATGCTTGTGCTGTTAACTAGCATTGTTATTTTTAGTTATAACTATATGTTGGCGTTGTCTATTGCTGTGGTAGGTTTAGTTAGCTGTGGGCTATGGTTATCAAGCGATAATACACGTAGCATCAGTGGTTGTTTATTGGTAGATAATACCGGTGATATTCAGCTATTTGATAAACCATTACTTGCTAAGTGCACGACTACCGATTTAACTTGTTTGGCGGTTAATCATTACCAATTATTAGCGCATAGTCGATTTAGCTTTTTCGGTTGTTGGTTGGTTATGGTACCGAAAAATAATGATGCTAGCTCTCAAACACAACTATTTGACTTAACCCAGCATCAAAAAAGAATTGCAAAACAGCGCCCTAAGCAAGTATTTCTATTTAGAGACAGTGTTAGCGGGCAAGATTTTTCTCGCCTAGCAAGGGTCGTAAGACAACTCTGAACCTTAAACCTAAACCTAAACCTTAAATATTGAACAAAGTGCAGTTTTCTTTTTGCAAGGGTATTACTCGCTTATTACTAATTATTTATTAACTCATTCTTCACTAAAGTTTCAAATAATGAGTTAGCTCAAACTTTAGTTTAGATTTTAGATTTTAGGTTTTAAGATCGTTGGTACTGCTTCAGGCAATAAGTCAGGGAAATCTAAGGTGTAATGTAAGCCTCTACTTTCTTTTCTTTCCATTGCACATTTTATAATAAGTTCAGCAACTTGTACTAAGTTTCGTAACTCGAGTAAGTTATTGCTTACTTTAAAGTTTTGATAATAATCGTCGATCTCTCTTTGTAATAACTCTACACGATGTAGTGCCCGCTCTAATCGTTTAGTGGTTCTTACAATGCCTACATAATCCCACATAAACAATCTCAGTTCATGCCAATTATGTTGAATCACAACCTCTTCATCAGAGTTGGTTACACGACTTTCATCCCAGTGAGGTAAAGTTATATGTCGATTATCTGCTGCTAAAGTTTTACTAATCTCTAAAGCCGCCGCACGCGCAAAAACAATACATTCTAGTAATGAATTACTAGCTAATCGATTTGCGCCATGTAAACCTGTGTAAGACATTTCGCCAATAGCATAAAGTTGATCAATGTCAGTTTTACCTTGTGTATCGACCATTACGCCGCCACAAGTGTAATGTGCAGCAGGTACAATAGGAATAGGCTGTTGAGTGATATCAATACCTAACGATATTGTTTTTTCATAAATAGTTGGGAAATGCTGCTTGATAAACTCGCTTGGTTTATGGCTAATATCAAGATACATACAGTCAGCGCCCAAACGCTTCATTTCATAATCAATAGCACGGGCAACAATATCACGCGGTGCTAGTTCTGCACGCTCGTCAAAGTCAGGCATAAAACGGCTACCGTCGGGGCGTCGTAGTTTAGCGCCTTCACCACGTAATGCTTCAGTCAGTAGAAATGTACCAGCAGAAGGATGAAATAAACAAGTAGGATGAAATTGATTAAATTCCATATTTGCTACACGACAACCTGCGCGCCAAGCCATGGCGATACCGTCGCCACTAGCAACGTCAGGATTTGAGGTGTATTGATAAACTTTACTCGCACCGCCAGTTGCTAAAATTACTTTTTGCGCATAAATACTTTCTACTTTCTCTGTATTTCTATTCCAAATATAGGCACCGATACATTTTTTAACTTTGCTGCCCGTACTGTTTTGTTGGCAAATTAAATCTATAGCGTTAAATCGTTCGAAAATACGAATACGAGAATGTTTTTTGACTTGTTCAGATAAAGTCATTTGAATTGCTTGGCCGGTGGCATCGGCAGAATGTAAAATTCTACGGTGACTATGCCCGCCTTCTCGAGTTAAGTGATAACGTTTTTCACCGTCATCAATTTGCTCTTTATCAAACTCAACACCTTGATTTATTAGCCACTCTAAACATGATTTTGCATTTTCAGTGGTAAACTTTACCGCCTCTTCATCACATAAACCTGCGCCAGCAATAAGAGTGTCTTCAATATGTGCAGAAATACTATCATTCTCATCAAATACAGCGGCAATCCCACCTTGAGCATAAAAAGTAGAACCTTCATTTAAAGGGCCTTTACTTAAAATAACTACATCGGCATTTTTAGCTAAATGTAGGGCTAGTGTTAGGCCTGCTGCGCCGCTGCCAACGATTAAAACATCACAATTGTTTTGTTGAGTCATACTTTTCTGATTATGTTCGTCTGTAAAAGCGAATAGTTTCGAAACGGATTTTCAGGTATTCTATAATACATAGATAAAAGCCGCCAGAAATCACGATAGTTAATATTGTTTAATTAATCGTGTTTAATAAATTAAGTTTAATTAAGTCTGGTAGATAATAACGGTATTGTTTTATAACGCATTCAGTCATTATTTTAAGTTTTTTATAAAAAACTTAAAATTAAAAAGAACTTTTTATACATTAGTTAGTCTTACTTAATGTGTTTGTTATGAGCCAATAAAAAAATATGAGTACAAATCCCTTGTCAGTGTTAAAAGATGTGGCTCAAAAGAGCGAACCTAATATCGATCAACAATTAGTTGAGCGGGTTCAGCGTGGTGATAAAAATGCATTCAATTTACTTGTAACTAAATATCAGCACAAAGTGGCGAGTTTAGTCAGTCGTTATGTTAAAAATAATAGTGACGTACCTGACATTGTTCAAGAAGCATTTATTAAAGCGTACCGAGCATTACCTAATTTTAGAGGTGACAGTGCTTTTTATACCTGGTTATATCGTATTGCAGTAAATTGTGCCAAAAACCATAGTGTAGCTTTAGGTAGAAAACCACCAAGTAACGATATTGAAGTCGATGATGCTGAAAATTATGATGCAGGTGGCGCTTTACGTGAAAATGCATCACCTGAAAAATTATTGCTCACCGCAGAAATTAAAAAACTAATCTTCAGTACTATGGAGTCGTTACCTGAAGATCTCCGATTAGCAATAAATTTTCGAGAAATTGAAGGTTTAAGCTATGAAGAAATAGCAACGATTATGGAATGTCCAGTTGGAACCGTTCGTTCACGTATTTTTAGAGCACGTGATACGATTGATAAGAAAATTAGACCTTTATTAGAAAAAAACAACTAAGCCAGCAGTAATGTAAATTTAAGCAGCGAAGTAATGTGTAAAGCAAAATTTAACCAAGTTTTTTAAGGTAAGTATGAGCGAAATTAAATCAGAGTCTATCTCATCATTAGTCGATAATTACTCTCCGTCAACAGACGAGAGTGTTAGCAGTCATTTAGTGGATAGTATGTTAAAGGATGATGAGTTATCAAATACTTGGCAAAATTATCATTTAATTGGTGATGTGTTACGTGATGAAGTGCCTGAAACTTTACAGTTAGATTTAAGTGAAAGTATTGCTGCCGCTATCGCCCAAGAAGCAACGATTCTTTCGCCTAAGTTATCAGCTAACACTCAGTCTCAAAGTGACGCACAAATAACGCTAGATAACGATGATTTATTAACTGAAACGCTTGAAGAAGACGTTGTTAACGTTATTCAAGATAACGTGCCAAGCAATAATATTGTTGATGCAACTAATCGCTTTAAAGCTAAAATAGTAAACTTTGCTAAACCTATTGGCCAGGTAGCTATTGCCGCGTCTGCTGCCGCTTTAATGATTGTGGGTGTGCAATATAACGTAGCAGATAATTCTGTTATGCCAAACCAAGTAGTACAAACGGTACCATTAACGGGATTTGCTAATCCTGTTAGCTTTTCAGTTCAATCGCCTCAAGTAGAGCAGAGTTTACAAAACCAGCAACAATCACAGCAAGTAACGAATGAGCAGCTTGCCGCTGAAAGAGTGGCTCAACAGCGTCGTTTACATTCATTATTAAAAGATCATAATCAACAAGTTAAATTAGGCACTAATTAATACAAACACTGCTGCACTAAAAATTTTGGTATAAAGTTTTACTGTGTGGCAAGTTAATTTAATGCTTTAAATTAGCAACTTATATTTAAAGCATTAAATGAACTACATAACATTCATATGTCATCAGGTAATATAAAATAGCTTGATTGGCTGAATTAGTTGATAATATCATTCTGCAACGGATTGAATTAATACTAAGCCCATTATGTTATTTCCTGCTCAGCGAGTGTTAAAAGTAATTAATATAAAACTATTTAATATATAAATTGATTAAGGTAATGATTATTCAGGAGTATATGCACCTGCATTGTCTAATAATAAGCTACACCCATCTAGCGCCCTTAGCAAAATCAATAACAATGTAGTAAATATTTTAAATTCGCTTTTAGGAATAAATTTAATGGAATTGGTATGATTAACTATCAGCCATTATTTACGAGAATTTATGAAATTATCGGTATTCTTTTTATTACTTTTATGCATTAACCTACCTACAAAAGCTGCAGAAACTGAATCTGCAAAACTTTGGCTCGAACGATTCTCTCAATCACTGCGTCAACTCAATTTTACAGCCTCTTTCGTCGTGGTTAAAAACAACCAAGCTGAACCTTATCATTGGTTTCACGGTATTGCTGATAACGGTCAAGAATTAGAAGTTATAACTCGCCTTAATGGCTCTCGTCATGACGTATTACGTCAAGGTGAGATCGTTAGTTATATTGAACCGGATCAAGATCCATATTCAGTGATTTCTGATGATATTCGCGGACCAATCCCAAGTGTTTTACGTGGCGATATAAGTGAAATAGCAGAAAGTTATCGTTTCATTTCTGTAGGTAGAAGTCGAATATTAGGCCGTGTAGCGCAGTTAGTTCGTATTGTTGCTAAGGATAAATATCGTTACAGTTATTGGTTATGGCTTGATCAAAATACGGGTTTATTACTTAAAATGGCTGTAGTAACACGCCAAGGAAAACTACTTGAGCAAGTACAAGTAACTCACCTTGATGTTACCGATAAATTATCTGAAAATTTAGTGCAGTTACAATTAGCAGAATTACCCAAAGCCATTAACTTATCAGACCAACAACAGAGCAAGCAATTAGCTTGGCAAGTTGATTGGTTACCACGTGGTTTTAATGCAGTGAAATCAAATCAGCATAACTTAAATAGTTATAATCGTGGTGATGATCGTATGGTTGATTTTATGTTGTTTTCAGACGGTTTAGTTGAAATATCTGTATATGTTAACCCTAGTAATGAAAAGTTTAGAGCTCCTGAATACGCCAGTGATGGTGCTACCTTGGTATTTAATGCCATTTCTCAAGGTATAGAAGTTGGCGTTGTTGGCGATATCCCTCTAGTTACAGCGCAAAAAATAGCGGAATCACTTGCTCCTGCGAAAGCAGCAATAAATAAAGACCAACAGCAAAAAACTGTACCCGTTAGTAATAATTTTGAGAGTGAACAGCATACTCCAAATAATTCTACTACTAATCAGCAAGCTCAAACGAGTGAACAAATTCATTCGAATGAAGCTGAAAGTTTCATTGAAGACGATCACTTGATAAGTGAGTATAGTAATGATTAAAGAACTAACTAATGTTGTAGCTATTAATGCAAAAAGTATTACAGTCACTAGTCAAATAAAATCAACCTGTAGCAGTTGTGCACAAGTTGATAGTTGCGGTAGCGGTCAAGTTGCTAAAGCATTGCCGCAAGGTAAACTTACCTTAACCTTGCCTTACGATATTAACAAAACAGACGCGTCAGGTAATAAATTACAATTAGGTGATTGTGTAGTATTAGCGTTACCTGAGCAGGATATTTTATCAAGTGCAGGTCAAGTGTATTTATTACCACTGCTTGGTTTAATTAGTTTTTCTGCTTTAGGTCAATGGTTGCTAAATCAACAGTTTTTTAGTCATGAACTATTTGCCGTAGGTTTTGGCATTGGCGGGGCATATTTAGGCTATCGTATTGCTAAATATCAACAGCAAAGTGGTAAACAAAGTGCAAAGCTACAACCGAAAATTATTGAAATAATCCCCGCAGCGAATAACACATCAGTGCTCCTAAGTAAGTGATATTATTTAGCGCAAGGTAATGGGTCTGTTGATTTTTCAGGGTTAAAATGAAGCCTAAAGGGCAGCAATTGTTTGAAATTTATACTAGGTTATCGTATGCTCGAGTAGCTAGCTACAGGTCACATACTCTGTCTTCTCTTCTCTTAATACAAATAATACAAAGAAATCCAAACAAGTTGCTGTAAAAGTAATCTCGAAAGTTCAACAGACCCTAGTTAAAAGCATTATCAAAAACCTAATAGATATTTCTCTTGGTCAGTAAACGCCAACAACAAAAGATATCTGAACAAAAGATAGCCCCAAGGCGCTAAATTCGTTAAAATCACGCCATTATTTTATTCTAACACTTGTTATTTAATTGTCATTTATGAAAAATATTCGAAACTTCTCAATTATCGCCCATATCGATCATGGTAAATCTACACTTTCTGACCGCCTTATCCAGCATTGTGGCGGTTTACAAGAACGTGAAATGTCTGCCCAAGTACTTGATTCAATGGATATTGAACGAGAACGTGGGATCACCATTAAAGCACAAAGTGTTACTTTAGATTATAAAGCCAGAGATGGTGAAGTTTACCAATTAAACTTTATCGACACACCAGGACACGTAGATTTTTCTTATGAAGTATCACGTTCTTTAGCTTCATGTGAAGGTGCATTACTCGTTGTTGATGCGGGTCAAGGCGTTGAAGCGCAAACGGTTGCTAACTGTTATACCGCCATAGAAATGGATTTAGAAGTCATCCCAATTCTCAATAAAATTGATTTACCACAAGCAGATCCAGACCGCGTATGTGAAGAAATTGAACATATCATTGGTATAGATGCTACAGATGCCGTTCAATGTTCAGCTAAAACAGGTTTGGGTATCGAAGATGTTTTAGAAACAATCGTAAAAAATATTCCACCACCAGTGGGTAATGTTGATGAACCTTTACAAGCGCTAATTGTTGACTCATGGTTTGATAATTATCAAGGTGTTGTTTCACTTGTTCGAATCATGAATGGTGAAGTGAAAAAAGGCGATAAAATGTTGGTGATGTCAACTGGCCAAGTACATCAAATAGATAAAGTTGGTATTTTTACACCTAAACCACTTGATACCGGTGTGCTAAGAGCCGGTGAAGTGGGTTTCATTATTGCTGGTATTAAAGAGATTCATGGTGCGCCAGTAGGTGATACCATTACTATCAGTAAGAAAGAAACCGCTAAAGCATTACCCGGTTTTAAAAAAGCGCAACCACAAGTTTACGCGGGTATTTTCCCAATCAGCTCTGATGACTATGAAAACTTCAGAGATGCGCTGAACAAATTAAGTTTAAATGACGCTTCGTTATTTTTTGAGCCTGAAAACTCATCAGCACTAGGTTTTGGCTTCCGTATCGGTTTCCTTGGTATGTTACACATGGAAATTATTCAAGAGCGTTTAGCTCGTGAATATGATCTTGATTTAATTACTACTGCGCCAACGGTAAACTATGAAATTGAACAAACTAACGGTAATGTGATATCTATCGATAATCCGGCTGATTTACCGGCAATTAATAGTATTCATGAAATACGCGAGCCTATTGTTCAAGCGAATATCTTAGTACCACAAGAATATTTAGGTAGCGTTATTACTTTATGTATCGAAAAGCGTGGTGTGCAAAAAGATATTATTTATCATGGTAATCAAGTTGCCGTTACTTACGAATTGCCAATGGCAGAAGTAGTAATGGACTTCTTTGATAAACTTAAATCAACGAGTCGTGGCTATGCTTCACTTGATTATAACTTTATTCGTTTTGAAGCTGCAGACATGGTACGTGTTGATGTGATGATAAATGGCGATAGAGTTGACGCGTTAGCGATGATCACTCACCGCTCTAACTCTGTTGGTCGTGGCCGTTTATTAGTAGATAAGCTGAGAGAATTAATCCATCGTCAAATGTTTGATATTGCAATCCAAGCGGCTATCGGCAATAACGTTATTGCTCGTACTACCGTTAAACAACTTCGTAAAAACGTAACCGCTAAGTGTTATGGTGGTGATATCAGCCGTAAGAAAAAGCTTCTACAAAAGCAGAAAGATGGTAAAAAACGCATGAAACAAGTGGGTAATGTTGAAGTTCCACAAGAAGCGTTTTTAGCTGTACTTAAGCTTGATGGCTAAATAATTCGGTTGATTAATAGCGACAATTGCGAACCTTTATCAATATTGTCGCTTGATTATATTTTTTAAGCGTTAACCGAGTAGATTTTAAATTAGTAATAGTTAGGAATAATATGGCAGTTTATTTTTCGATTATCTTAGTGGTAATCACTGTGTTAACAGGGATAGTATGGTTTGCTAATAAATTTTATTTAGCGCCACAGCGTCAATTAAAAGCTGATGAAGCTCAAGCTGCAGCCAAAGAATTACATGCAGCAGAAATTACACCTGAAGCCTTAGCGACATTAACCGAGCCGTCGCCATTAGTTGATACCGCAATACAAATATTCCCCGTTATTGCTTTTGTTTTAATTTTACGCTCTTTTTTATATGAACCATTTCAAATACCGTCAGGCTCAATGATGCCAACCTTACTTGATGGTGATTTCATTCTTGTTAATAAATTCAATTACGGTTTAAAAGATCCCGTTGCACGAATAAAGTTCATTGAAAATGGCTTACCAGAGCGTGGTGATATTGCGGTATTTAAATACCCAGAAGATCCTCGAATTGATTACATAAAACGTGTTATCGGTTTACCAGGAGATCGCATTATTTACCGTAATAAATCGTTATATATTAAACCAGCATGTTTAGATTCTGATGAAACTTGTCCTGATTTTGAGCAAGTGCCACAAAAACTATTAGGTGACTATGACGGCCCTGATGCGAAATATGGTATGAAAGAATTTGAATCTCAAATGATGAACAAAACGCATCATGTGTTAAATGATAGCCATATTCCATCGCGTACCTCTATGTACTTCCAACAGGCGGGCACTGCAGCCGATGAGTTTTTAGTACCTGCTAATCATTATTTTGTAATGGGTGACAACAGAGATAATTCAGCCGATGGTCGTTTTTGGGGCTTTGTGCCTGAAGAAAATCTAGTAGGAGAAGCGGTTGCTATTTGGATGAGCTTTGATTTTGATCGTAGCGAAGATAGCTTTTTACCGCAGTGGGTTCCAACTGGCATACGTTTTTCACGTATTGGAGCAATTCATTAAAATGGTTGTTTTTAAAAGCATGCCTGGTAACCCTTATTTTAGAAAATTTTATAGTAAGTCTTTTAGTATGGTAAATAGTGATCTATCGTGAAAATTAATCCGCATAATTTAGCAAGATTAACCAAGAAGTTGGGTTATGACTTTAATGATCCTACATTGTTAGTGCAAGCACTTACTCACCGTAGTGCCAAGGGCGAACATAACGAAAGACTTGAATTCTTAGGGGATTCAATTTTAGGTTTTGTTATTGCTGAAGCACTTTATGATAAATTTCCAAAACATGATGAGGGTGACTTAACCCGTATGCGATCTAGTTTAGTTAAAGGTGTTACTTTAGCTAAAGTGGCGCGTGATTTTGAGTTAGGTGAATGTTTAATTCTCGGACCAGGTGAATTGAAAAGTGGTGGGCATCGCCGTGAATCAATTTTAGAAGATGCTATTGAAGCCATTATTGGTGCGGTATATTTAGATTCGTGCATTGATCGTTGTAAAGAGCTTATTTTGAGTTGGTTCGAGCAACGTTTAAAAGCAATTAAGCCAGGAAATGAGCAAAAAGATCCTAAAACGCGATTACAAGAATACTTACAAGGTAGAAAAATAGAACTGCCTAGTTATGAAGTTATTGATACTAGTGGACAGTCTCACAACCAAGAATTTACTGTTCGTTGTCAAACATCTATTATCAAAGATGTTGTTATTGCTAAAGGTACTAGTCGTCGTAAAGCAGAGCAAGAAGCCGCAATGCAAATACTTGCTTTAATTGAGCAAGAAAAAGCGGGGAAAGTTAAAGCCGCTAAGTTTTCTAAATCAACCAAACCTGCGATTTCGAAGAAACTGAAGTTAACAAAACCTGCACAAAGTAAAACTAATTCAAGTAAAAAAACCAGCACGAGAAATTAAATTATGCACACCGATACCTCAGATACCTATGCTGGCTTAATCGCTATTGTTGGTCGCCCAAATGTTGGCAAATCAACATTATTAAATGCCTTGTTAGGGCAAAAAATTAGTATTACGTCTAAAAAACCGCAAACGACTCGTCATCGTATCCTCGGTATATTAACTGAAGAAAACAGACAAGCCATTTTAGTTGATACTCCAGGTTTACATACCGAAGAAAAGCGCGCCATTAACCGTTTAATGAATCGCGCCGCCAGTAGTTCAATTGCCGAAGTTGAATTAATTATGTTTTTGGTTGAAGGTACTAACTGGACACAAGATGACGAGTTAGTGTTGAGCAAAGTTAAACAAAGCGGCATGCCGTGTATATTAGTAGTAAATAAAACCGATAATATTGCAGATAAAGACGACTTATTACCTCACCTACAAAAGTTAGGTGCAATGCATGACTTTAGAGATATAGTGCCTATTTGTGCAACTAAAGGACAAGGCGTAGATACTATTCGTCAATTATGTTTATCGTCGCTACCTGAAGGTGGCTTTTGGTTCCCTGAAGATCACATTACTGATCGCTCTAGTCGTTTCATGGCCTCAGAAATCATTCGTGAAAAATTAATTCGTTTTACTGGTGATGAATTACCTTATTCTATTACTGTAGAAATAGAGCAGTTTAAGATGGATGAGAAAGGCATTATTCATATTAATGCACTGGTTTTAGTTGAGCGAGAAAGCCAAAAACGTATGGTTATTGGTAATCGAGGTGAACGTTTAAAAACAATCGGGCAGGAAGCTCGACGCGATATGGAAAACTTATTTGAAAGTAAAGTCTTTCTCGAAACTTGGGTTAAAGTCAAATCAGGTTGGGCAGATGACGAACGTGCATTACGTAGCTTAGGTTACGGTGATGATTACTCAGGTTAACTAAATTAGTAACCATCATTGGCAAATAATAAATGATTGAACAAAACGCATTTATTTTACATCGACGTCCTTATCGTGAAAATCAGCTATTGGTTGATTTATTAACAGAGGACGAAGGCAAAGTAACCGCTTTAGTGTATGTAGGGCAGTCGAAGCGCTCTATTAAAAAAGGCTTAATTCAGCCTTTCTTACCGCTGAGAGTAAGTATTAAAGGTGAGGGGACTTTTAAACAAATAACGCAAGTAGACTCGACAGCTAAATCATTTTCGTTAATAAAACATAGCTTGTTTAGCGCATTTTATATTAACGAATTGATGATACGTTTACTTACCGAGCACATCGCCTGTACCGATTTATTTATTCAGTATCGAAATACTTTAACAGCGTTAGCGCAAGGCAAAGAAATAGCGTCACAATTACGATTTTTTGAATTAGCTCTATTAGAAGAGTTAGGCTTGTCATTTGACTTTTCGCCAGTATTTGAATTCGAAGCAAATTACTTTCACTATATAACTGAGCAAGGGTTTGTCCCTGTTTATGAAGCTCTACCCAAAAATAGCCAGCAATGTTTTGCTCAAGCTCATTTACAAGTTATTGCACAACGACAACCTATTAACCAAAGCTCTGTATTGTTAAACGGTTTATCAGAGCAAGAGCCCGAAACTTATCAATTCACTAATGAAGTGAATCATACTTTTAAGTTACTTATGCGACAGGTTATTAACCAATTATTAGGTAATAAGCCGTTAAATAGTCGTAAGTTATTTACTCAAAAGGCATAACCACATACTGCGCTAAGTCAATGATGACAGTAAGACGACAGTAAAAAGTTAGGCTTAACAACTTTAGCAAGTAAGTATTTTATAAAGACCGAATTAAACGACAAGTACAACAAAAAATCAAAGAAGAGATTTCAATATGACTGAATTATTATTAGGTGTAAATGTTGACCATATAGCCACATTAAGACAAGCGCGTGGTACCACTTATCCTGATCCTGTTCATGCGGCAAGTGTTGCTGAACATGCCGGCGCTGATGGCATTACCGTACATTTACGAGAAGACCGACGCCATATTCAAGACCGTGATATATATATATTAAAACAAACCTTACAAACGCGCATGAACTTTGAAATGGCAGTTACCGATGAAATGGTCGCTATTGCCTGTGATGTTAAACCTGTATTTTGTTGTTTAGTACCAGAAAAACGCGAAGAGCTTACCACTGAAGGTGGTTTAGACGTTGTTGCTCAATTTGACAAGGTAGCCAAGGCGACTGAAAAACTTAGTACGGCGGGTATTGCCGTGAGTTTATTTATTGATGCAGACAAAGCGCAAATTGATGCGGCATTCGCCACTAAAGCACCTTATATAGAGATTCATACCGGCCACTATGCAGACTTAACTTGTGAAGTAGCGCAACAAGTAGAGTTAGAGCGATTAACTGTTGGTATTAAATACGCGCACAGTTTAGGTTTAAAAGTTAATGCTGGGCATGGTTTGAATTACTTCAACGTAAAGCCTATTGCGGCAATTAAAGAAATTATTGAACTAAATATTGGTCACGCAATTATTGCCCGTGCAGTGATTGACGGTTTAGATACCGCTGTGCGAGATATGAAAAAATTGATGTTAGAAGCAAGAGCCTAGGTTCAGCAAAGGCTCGGTTGTTGCTTCTGACTTCACAGTAGTAGTTAGAAATATAGAGTGAATTTTGAATCATTACTTAAATTATTATTTAGTAATAGAGTAAAAAACCATCATTTTCACTTTATTTGTTTTTATTTTAGTCTACACTTGATTTTAGTAGGGTGGAATGGACTCATTAGAGACAAGCGAGAGTAAATGATGCAAGCACAAATGAAACCCATGTTAGAGCGTAGAAAGGAAACTCCTGAGCAATCAGCGTGGTGGAATAAGTTATCGTTAGCACAGAAATTTTCCGCGAGTAGCCTTGGAAAATTTGGCTATGAATTAACGTTTGTTCGTAAAGATGAAAATGATCGCTTGGCTGTACTACAATGTAGTGGCGGTGTAGCGGTTATTACCGAAGATGGGGAAATAAATACATCCCCTGATATTGTACTTCGTTAAAATAAAACTACCGAAGCAATTTATTTATTCAATCATCTAAGCAATACGAACCATAATGGTGAGTATTGCTTAATAGTCTGTTTTTTAATAAATATCCTTTTATTCAATTATTATCCCTACGTATAACAATCACATCAGGTTACTTACCATTTATTTCTTGCAAAGCACTGGGGGCGGCAAGTAGTAGCTGTTCAATATGTTCAAAAAACTCAAGAAACTCTGGTTCAAGTTCATCAAGACTCAGACCTATTTTTAATTGTGTTTCTAGGTGATTAGTGATCTTAGCTAAGTTTGGAGTACCTGTATAACAGCAAGCGCCATTAAGCTTATGCACCAGACGTTTAATTAGAGCTATATCATGTGTGTTAATGGCTTCCCGGATACCTTGCTCAGTTGCGGGTAAACTTTCAATCAAGCCTAAGAACATTTCTTTGGCTAGGTCTGTTTTATTGGCGCTGCGATTTAATGCTAAGGGCCAATCAAAGACCTGCGATGAATCATTCAAAGCGAGGTTCTCTTCATTCACAATGATTTCAGTTGATGAATTATTGAGATGATTAAAATCACAATATTCATAAATTATATGACGTAACATAGTCTCATCAATAGGCTTAGTCATGTAAGCATTGAAACCTTGTTGCTGCATCTTCTCTCTTTCACCATTTAATGCATGCGCCGTAACAGCAATAATTGGTGTATTCATATTAGAGGGTATTTGTTTTATTTTCTTCAGTGCGCTAATGCCATCTAATATAGGCATTTGAATATCCATAAAAATTAATGCGAAGCTTTCAGTTTCACAACGTTCGAGAGCAATCAAGCCATTTTCAGCGGTAACAACTTCTTCTACTTGCTCTAATAACAAAGCATTAATCAATTTTAGGTTAGCTTCATTATCGTCAACAGCTAATACTTTTATAGGGAGTCGTTTGCCTTGAGGTGAGCTTAAGGTCAGTCTTTGTGGCTCATTAATAGCTGAAGCTTGAAATACTCTACTTAAATTATTAGCAGTCAGTGGTTTACTTAAGCAGCTAGTAGCACCAATAGCTACAAGGGCGTCATGTAAATTAGGCGAGTTACTATTTAAAGCTAAATATATATTATTAGAAATTGGTTTTAACTGGGTAATCGTTTTTTTCAGCTCACTAAGTGCGGTAGCAGTTTGATTATGACCAATAAGTGCATAATCAAAGCTTTGTTGTGTTTGGCTCGCGCGGGATAATACCTGCGATAATTGGTGCTGATTTATAACCGAGGTAACTTGCATACGCCAATGTTTGAGTATGTGTTTAATTGCTTCTCTGCCGTGTGCACTTTCTTCGTAATAAAGTATTGTTTTATCGGCTAAATGTTGGTTGTTTAACTCCCATAACAATGGCGTTGAATTAACTTCACATTGAAAAGTAAACCAAAAGCTAGAGCCATGATTTTTTTCACTGGTGAAGCCAATATCACCTTTCATCTCTTGCGCTAGTCGTTGACAAATAACCAAACCTAATCCAGTGCCACCATATAAGCGGGTAATACTTTGATCTGCTTGGGTAAAGGCATCAAAAATAGTTTTTTGTTGCTCTGCCGTCATACCAATACCAGTGTCTTCAACTATCACTTTGAATTTGATACTTTTCTGATTGACTGCTTCACTTGATATATCAACAGCAACAGTACCTTGTGGTGTGAACTTTATAGCGTTACTGATTAAATTAGTGATTATTTGCTTAATTCGCATGGTGTCGCCGATCAAAGAGTCAGGCACCTCTTCTGGCAAATTAATTGATAATTCAATATTCTTTTTATGTGCAGAAGGCGCTAATAATTTTAAGGTTTCTTCAATTGATTCCCTAAAAGAGAAAGGTATATTTTCGATAACCATTCTTCCTGCATCTAACTTAGAAAAATCAAGAATATCGTTAATAATGGTTAATAAGTTATTGGCTGAGCGATCAATTGTTTGTAAATAATCACGTTGATTCTCGGTGAGTGGTGTTTTTAGTACTTGTCGAGTAAAGCCAATTACACCGTTAAGTGGGGTACGTAATTCATGACTCATATTAGCTAAAAATTCAGACTTCACTCTGTTGGCTTCTTGTGCTTTACGTTTGGCTAAGCTTAATTCAACGTTTTGAATTTCAAATTGCTCTAAGCTTTCGCGTAAATCGATAGTTGCCTGATCGATACTCGCACTCATCTCATTTTGATAACCATCAAGAGACTGTGCCATTGCATTGATGCCATTTTTGAGGAAATTAAGTTCACCAAGTAACTGCCCACTCACTCTACTTTCCAGTTTTCCTTCTCTAATTCGCTCTATTGCGAGAACCATAGAGTTAATAGGTTTAGTTACTTTCGTGATTAGTCTAAGTGCAAAAATTCCGCTAAGCAATGTACCTAATAAAGCAAAAGCAAAAGCAATTAAATACTGGCTTTGTTGTTTAAACTTCAATTGATTTTTGTCTACCTGCATAGCTATATAACCAATAATGTTAGGTTTTTCATCATTTGTGGTGTTGGTAAATTTCAGATTGTCATTGCTAACAAAATTAGAAGTGTTTTTGCTGATTGGACTTTGAATGTGAGTATTGTGAACCTTGTTATATTCATCAATAATAGGTGCTCTGAAAATAATGTAATCCGCTATATTCTCAATAGTAGTGTGCTCTGGTGGCGGAGTGTCTGAATTTAATCTCATCAAATTAATGTCACCATGATAAGAGCTAGTAACAAATACTTGATTATCATCAGTAAAAACAACAATACTTTTCACTATGCTTGACTGATTACGATGCGTAAAACTAATTAGTTGACGCAATTTGTCACGGTTTTGGTTGAGTAAAGGATCTTTACTGGCAATGGCAATGGGCTCAATAATACTTTGAGCACGTTGCTCAAGAAAGTCATTAAGTTCAACAGAGCGACTATACGAAAAATAACTCGCTAAACTAAAACCTATAAGTGTAGTTGGTACAATAGTGAGTATGATAACCCAGTCTTTTAAGCTGATCTTTTGCATGTTTTTGTTGAACTTTTATGATGAATTTAAGGTAAAATACTTACTTATGTTTTTAGCTAATTTTCTATAAGAGAATTAATTCTATTATTAACTTTATAATTAAGAATTAAACTTAACATAAATACTCTCATATACATTGTTAAATTTACAGTTTAGCTAGCGATGAGGTATATAAATATAGAGGCTATTAATAACAATCATTGTTAGTTTTAAGGTCATCATGGCAAACTTTTTTAAACCTGTAGTTAAATCCCAAAAAATCAATGAACAATTAACCGTTCATATTGATAAACTTGATATTAATGGTGTGGGCGTGGCTCGTTGGCAGGGTAAACCTATTTTTATTGCTGGCGCCTTACCTAATGAGGTGGCTGAGGTAAAAGTAATTGAGCAAAAAAGTAAATATGCTCGTGCAAAAATTATCGCCATCAACAAACAAAATGAGCACCGAGTTACTCCAAAGTGCCAGCATTTCGGGCAATGTGGCGGTTGTGATTTACAAATGCTGGCATTATCAGCACAGCTTACCTTTAAGCAACAAAAAGTTACCGAGCTTTTTGTTCGCAGCTTAACGGCAGAAGATGGGATCGTAAAAAAGCGACCTAACGCCAAGCTAACTACGCAAAAAACAGCCATCAAAACAAAAAAAATAGATTTACCTTGGCAGGCACCTATTCAAAGTGAGCCATGGCATTACCGCCGTAAAGCACGAATTGGTGTACAATTTGATAAAAATGATCTGCCAATTATTGGCTTTAGGCAGAAATCAACTAATCAGTTAACAGTTATTAAATCATGTCCTGTTTTAGTTGAGCCCGTGAATAACATTTTTCCAATACTTAAACAGTTATTAGCACAACTTACAGTTAAGGCTGCTATTGGCCATATTGAAGTGATTCATGCCGATATTACACATGTTGAATTAGAGAACAATACAGCACCTAGTGTATCCCAAGACGATAATTCACTTGTCGGTGAGTCAATAGTACTTGTTGTTCGCCAACTTAAAGTGATGAATGCAATTGATACACAACTTTGGCAACAGTTTGCAAAAAAACATGCGTGGCATGTCATTATCGATAATGGCGCAGAGCAGCAAGCACTCGAACATTCGAAACAAAATGTAGCACCTAAACTTTCCTATACATTAGACGACGGTAACCAAATTTATTTTGCCAGTAGTGATTTTATTCAAATTAATTATCAAGTAAATAATGCCATGATAAGCCAAGCACTTGCTTGGATGAATCTTGGTGAAAACGACAAAGTGTTGGATCTGTTTTGTGGTTTGGGTAATTTCAGTTTAGCTATCGCTAAAAAATCTAAACAGGTTGTTGGTGTTGAAGGTGTGCAAGTGATGGTAGACAAAGCCATACATAACGCACAGGTCAATGGATTAAATAATTGTCAGTTTTATCAGGCCGACTTAAACAGTGAATGGCTAACTGCATCATGGGCAACGGCACAGGTTTTTGATAAAGTATTACTTGACCCTGCAAGAGCAGGAGCTGAACAAGCCGTTAAGCAAATAGCGACGTTAAAAATACCGAGCGTTTTATATGTAAGTTGTGACCCTGCAACTTTAGCTAGAGATAGCGCAATACTGGTAGCACAAGGCTATAAAATTGAAAAAATATCACTAATGGATATGTTTTCACAAACAAAGCATGTTGAGACTATGGTATTGTTTACACAATAGTATTTCAGTTATTAAGATAATTTTTTAAGGATAAAGGCCTACTCATGGTGTCTGTGCGTAAATCACATAAAATAACAGAGCAAAGCTTTGAACAATGGCTAAGTAACTTAGCTTTGAGTGAGAATAAAGCAGATGCTTTATCGGCTGCATGGTTGAAAGTATCAGACTGTTATCAAAAAGAAATTAACGCCAAAGATAAGTCGGCTTTATTACTTAAAAAAAGTATGGAAATGGTAGAAATTTTAAGCGGTTTAAATCTTGATGCTGACTCGCTAGTTTCTGCCTTTATCGCTCCTTTAATCGACAATGAAATTATCACTATTAGTTTTGTTAAAGAACATTTTTCGAAAGATATTCTTTTGTTGTGCAAAGGTGTTGAGCAGATGGCGGCAATCAAAGCATTGCGTCAAGGAGGTAACCAATCATCAAACCAGTCAAGCGATCAAGAACCACAAAATATTGATAATGTGCGCCGTATGTTACTTGCTATGGTTGATGATGTTCGCGCGGTTGTTATTAAGCTTGCAGAGCGCTTATGTGATTTACGTGAAAAGAAAAAAAGTGATGAAGAAACGCGTGTTTTAGCAGCTAAAGAAAGTGCAAATATTTATGCTCCACTTGCCAACCGGTTAGGTATTGGTCAATTAAAGTGGGAACTTGAAGACATTTCATTTCGTTATTTGCATCCGCAAGTGTATAAAAAAATTGCCCAATTGTTAGATGAAACTCGCCTTGAACGTGAAGAGTACATGAGCAATTTTGTTGGTCATTTAAGCGATGAATTAAAAGAGCTAGGTATTAATGGCGAAGTGTATGGTCGACCTAAACACATTTATAGTATTTGGAAAAAAATGCAACAGAAGTCTCTTGATTTTGAAGAGCTTTTTGACGTGCGCGCAGTACGTGTTGTGGTTGAAAGAGTGCAAGATTGTTATTCTGCGTTAGGTGTTGTTCATACGCAATGGCAACACATTGCAAAAGAATTTTCAGATTATGTTGCTACCCCTAAATCTAATGGCTATCAATCTATTCATACGGTGGTTTTAGGTCCTAATGGTAAGTCTGTTGAAGTACAAATTAGAACCAAACAAATGGACGATGATGCCGAACTTGGTGTTGCCGCGCATTGGCGTTACAAGGAAGGTAATGCGCAGGGTAAAAGCAACAGCTTTGATGACAAAATTGGTTGGTTAAGAAAAATTCTACAATGGCAAGATGACGTAGCTGAAAGCGGTGAAATTCTTGATGAATTACGCAGCCAGGTGTTTGAAGACCGAATTTATGTATTCACCCCAGGTGGTGATGTTATTGACTTACCTATGGGCTCAACGCCGTTAGACTTTGCGTATTATATTCATTCGAATGTAGGGCATTGTTGTATTGGTGCGAAAGTATTTGGCAAAATTGTGCCTTTTACTCATAAATTACATACGGGTGATCAAGTAGAAATACTTACCAGTAAGAAACCAAACCCTAGTCGAGATTGGTTAAACCCTAACTTAAGTTATATATATTCTTCACGTGCGCGCGCCAAAGTTCAGCACTTTTTCAAGTTACTCGACCGAGATAAATATATTGTTCAAGGTAAAGAGTTATTTGATCATGAAATTGTAAAGTACCCTTTAGATAACATTGATTTATTAACGGCTGCTAAGCACTTTAATATGAAAACAGTCGATGATCTTTATGCGGGTATTGGTACTAATAACGTAAGATTACAGCATGTAATCAATTACTTTACTCAACTCGATAGCAAGTTTAAGCCTGAGCCTGAAATAGATCCGCAAAGTTTAGTTAAACAAAGCTCTGCCAGTAAAGCATCAACACCAGATGATAACGGTATTACTGTATCGGGTGTGGGTAACTTACTTACTCACATGGCTAAATGTTGCCAACCTGTACCGGGCGACACTATAACCGGATTTATTACTCAAGGTCGCGGAATTTCTGTACATAGGGAAGATTGCGAACAAGTTCATAACTTACTTAACATGCACCCTGAGCGCTTAGTAGAAGTGCAATGGGGCAATAAGCATAATCAAAGTTATGAAGCCTCGGTGCAAATAATTTGTAGTGACAGACAAGGCTTGTTACGTGATATTTCTACCATTATTTCGAATGAAAGAATGAGTATTGTCGGTATGGAAAGTAATACTGACCATGCGAAGCAAACCGTTATCATGAACGTTAAAGTGGAAGTAGAAAGCAGTGAGCTATTAAAGCGCGTTTTAGAAAAGTTAAATCAGTTAGATGATGTTATGAAAGTCAGACGACTGTAAGCTAACTTGCCTTTATCTGCTTATAAAACATTACAATAGCGCTAATAAATTTCTATAAAGTGTTATCGAAGCAATAGCTAAGTATTAGCTTAAGAATTACTAAAGAAGAAATAAATAACCATGTTAAATGAACAAGCATCAATAGAAAAACTACGTTGGATTATGGCGCAATTGCGCGATCCTGCAACTGGCTGTCCGTGGGATCTCAAACAAGATTTTACCACTATAACCAGTCACACCATAGAAGAAGCTTATGAAGTCGTTGATGCTATTGAACAAGGTGATTTTGTTGAGCTTGAGAAAGAGCTAGGCGATTTACTATTCCAAGTGATTTTTTACAGCCAGTTAGGACAAGAGCAAAAACTGTTTAATTTTGACAGTGTTATTGCTGCTGTTTGTGAAAAGCTTATTCGTCGTCATCCACACGTTTTTGGTGATGCTAGTTTAACTACAGACGCCGAAATAAAAGCTAATTGGGAAAATGAAAAAGCGCAGGAGAGACAGCAAAGAACCAATACTGATAATTTAAGTATTTTAGCCGATATTCCAAAAAACTTGCCAGCGTTATCACAAGCAGCCAAAATTCAAAAACGTTGCTCTCATGTTGGTTTTGATTGGGATAATAAGTACGACGTATTTGCTAAAATTGAAGAAGAAGTACAAGAAGTTAAAGATGAACTTTATGCTGAAACGCTCGATAAAAAAGCTTTAGGTGAAGAGTTAGGTGATTTAATGTTTGCCGTAGTTAACTTATGTCGACATGCCAAAGAAGATCCTGAAACCTTGCTTCGACAAGCTAATCAAAAATTTACTAAACGTTTTTATGGCGTTGAAGAACAAGTTAATAAATCAGGAAAAAGCTTTACTGAACATCACTTGAGTGAGTTAGAAGGTTATTGGCAACAAGTTAAAATTAACGAAAAAAAGTTAAGTAAGAGTTAAGTAGAATTATGAGTACGCTAACCCAAGCAGTAAACAAACAAAAGCTAGCGAATGTGACTATCGCGCTAACCAACCCCAAAACGCCAACTAATGTCGGCGCAGTCATGCGCGCAGCAGGTTGTTATCAAGCAGACCAAATTATATATAATGGCAACCGTTTTGCTAAAGCGGCGCAATATCATAAAAATATATTACAAACTGATACTTTTAACATGGCGGAAAAAATTCCGTTAATGCAGGTAGAAAGCTTTCTTAATCTGAAAGAGTCGTTAGATAATATTCCAGCAACCACTAAAATTATTTGTGTCGATTTAGTGGAAGGTGCAACCCCGTTACCGCATTTTGTTCATCCAGAAGAAGCGGTTTATATTTTTGGCCCAGAAGATAGCTCGATTAAACAAGATGTGATTGATATAGCCGATGACGTTGTTTATGTGCCAACCATAGGCTGTATGAACTTAGCGGCAACAGTTAATGTATTACTCTATGATAGATTGGCCAAATCAGTGATTGCGCAAGAAAACTCAACTAGCGCGGATAATGACCTTATTCGTAAAAGTCGTGATACCAACAATACCTCGATATTTAACAAGTGGAAGCAAGAGATATAAAACAGGCTAAAGGCTTTTACTGTATTTCGAGGTTAATTTAGCGTGGTTCGTTAATGTTATTACTAAAAATAATAGGATTATTGTTTGTCGGTTTAGGACTTTTAGGGGTAGTGTTGCCTATTCTACCAACCACGCCATTTTTATTAGTTGCGGCGGCATGTTTTGCTAAATCCTCACCAAGGCTACAGCGTAAACTACTAGCCAATAAAACCTTTGGGCCAATGATTCGTGATTGGCAAGAATCGCGCAGTATTTCACTTAAATCAAAAAGAATAGCCTTATTAACTATGGTGTTGTCGATTTGTTGGTCGGCTTACCTGTTAAAAAGCGTAATATTAACTGCGCTGGTATTTGCGTTAATGATAGGTCCGTTTATCTTCGTGGCACGTTTACCGTTAAGTAAAGATACTTAGCGGTAAACGTGTAGATAGCGCCTTAATTAAGCTAAAGCTTTACCTACAAGAGCTGCTAAATGATCTGGTAAGGTTAAACTCAAGGCAATATCATGAGCTTTGTCTGACATTTTCCCCCAAGTTAATTGCACAATTCGGATAATTTTAGCTTCGTTATCTTGCTCAGTATATTGCGCAGCAAAGTCATTAAAGTAATGCATTAAAAATACTAAACAAGCGACATCTTCTAGTGTTTGTGTATCAGGGTTTGATTTTAAGTTTTCTTTTCGTAAAATCGAAGCGCACTTTTCTGACTCTTCATTACTGTAACCTTGCTCAAGCATAATACTTGCGGTTAATTCAGCATGAAACTTACCTTGGGCAATACGCCATTGGTAATATCCTGCTTTACCTTCAGCAAACTCAGTACGCTTTAACTGCCAGCGTTTAATGTGTTGTGCGCGAACGGCAATTTGTAATAACTCATTTGCGTCAGGCCAGTATTGCGTTAAACAATCAGTCATCTGTTGACCGTAAAGCAATTCTTTGGCTTGGCTTTCGCCGTTTACGGTAACCGTATTAGGATCTTGACTGTTTATCTCGTCAATAGCCGCTAAAGTATTGTTTAGTTTTTCTAAAGTCATGTAATTCAACCTCTATATTCTGATAATAAGTATTAAAAATCAGTTAAAAAATAGTCTTTGGTAAATTGTTCCAGTTACAAACAATTTAATGTAATTTTAAACGTGGTCGAATAACTTTATTAATACGACCTGATATAGCAATTAAAACCATTTTAAAAAAACCAAACAGTGCTAATTGGTGCATGCGATATAAACTAACATACATTATTCGGGCAAGCCTACCTTCGATCATCATAGAGCCCTTAGATAGCCCACCCATCAAACTACCTACGGTTGAGTAATGACTTAAACTAACAAGTGAGCCGTAGTCTTTATATTTAAAAGATTTTAGTGAATCACTTGAGGGCTGGTTGGTGTTCATTATCTGAGTTAAGTTTTTAAACGCTAAACTTGCCATTTGATGCGCTGCTTGTGCCGTTGGTGGTACCATGCGTTGACGACTATTGGTCGGAATTATCTCATTAGGCTCTAACGGCAAGCTAGCACAATCACCAATGGCAAAAATATGTTCATCAGTTAAGGTTTGTAATGTAGGTTTAACTAATAATTGATTTACTCTATTGGTTTCTAAGCCGCCAATATTACTCATAAAATCAGGTGCCTTTACACCTGCAGCCCAAACCATCATATTACTGGCAATTAACTCGCCATCATCTTTTACAAAACCATCAGCTTGGCCTTTAACAACGCGAGTGTTTGTTAAAACACTGACACCAAGGGCAGATAGTTCAAAATTTGCATTTGCACTAATTCTTTCTGGTAGAGCTGGTAAAATTCTAGGTCCAGCTTCAATTAAGTTAACTTTTAAATGCACATCAGTTAAACGGCTTAAACCATAAACTTTTAAAACCTCTACCGCATGAAAAAGCTCAGCACTTAACTCTACACCAGTAGCTCCGGCGCCAACAATTGAGATGGTAAGTGATGCATCAGGCTCTGTTTTTAAGGTTTCATCAAGGGTTAAAAGCGATTCAAGCAACTCTTTATGAAAACGCATCGCTTGTGATGGTTTATCTAAGAAAATACAGTTTTCGCTAATACCTTCCACATTAAAGTCATTAGTAATACTGCCTAATGCAAAAACCACATAATCGTATGGTACGTAACGGGTTTTAAGTACAACTTCGTTATCACTGTTAATTAATGGTGCTAATTCTACTTGTTGAGTATCACGGTCAATATTAATGACTTTACCTAATTGAAAGTCAAAACCGCAGTTATGTGCTTGGGCACGATAACTTACCGCATCTACACCATCGTCAAGCGCACCGGTTGCTACTTCGTGTAATAAAGGCTTCCATAAATGCGTGTCATTTTGATCAATCAAGGTAACTTGTACTTGGTCGCGCAATTTTTTATTGCTTCTTTTTTTACCTAATTTACTTGCTAACTCAAGACCACCAGCACCACCACCAATGATTACAATGTGCATACCTTGACTCCAATAAGTTAATGAAAGGTAATAATAACATAAGTTATTACATCTAAGGAGCTGTTGATTCTGCAGAGTTAATATATATTTAATTTCACTTGGATTTAATCGCAGAGGAGCTTTCAAAACGCAGTAATACGGGTAATTAAGGCTGTGGTAACATTTTGCTTATCCAGAACTCAGGTTAGTCAGTTGATATGCAAATAATTAAGAAAATTATTCTTTGTTGTTCACGGCTATTTTAAGTATAATACTTTCCCGTCTTGCTTAGTTGGCTAAAGTCCTTTTTTAACCAATTATTTTTAATCAATAAATAACTACAAAACTACTCAAAATTACTGGTTAACGAAAGTAATCTTTGTCAGTAGCAGTACAACTTTAATTAAAAAGTATTTGTTAAAGGCTAAAGTTATTAGCTCTTATAAGCACAAAATTCTGTTTTTTTACATCGGTGAAATATGACAACTAGATATATTTTTGTTACTGGCGGTGTTGTATCGTCTCTTGGTAAAGGTATTGCCGCTGCATCCTTAGCTGCAATTCTTGAAGCACGTGGTTTAAAAGTAACCATGCTAAAACTTGATCCGTATATTAACGTTGATCCTGGTACCATGAGCCCAATACAACATGGTGAAGTTTTTGTTACCGAAGACGGCGCAGAAACAGATCTTGATTTAGGTCATTATGAGCGTTTTATTCGCACCAAGATGACTAAACGTAATAACTTTACCTCAGGTCGAATTTACCAAGATATTCTAGCGCGTGAGCGTAAAGGTGAATTTTTAGGCGCAACCATTCAAGTTATTCCTCATATCACTAATGATATCAAACGTCGTGTTGTTGAAGGCGCTGAAGGTTATGATATTGCTATGGTTGAAATTGGCGGTACGGTTGGTGATATGGAATCACAGCCTTTCCTTGAAGCTATTCGTCAATTAGCGCTTGAAGTAGGCCGAGATCGCGCTATGTTTATGCACCTTACCTTAGTGCCATATCTAGCTGCTGCCGGCGAAATAAAAACTAAGCCAACACAGCATTCTGTAAAAGATTTACGCTCTATTGGTATTTTACCAGACATTTTAGTATGTCGTTCAGACCGTGTTATTCCTAATTCAGAGCGTGCGAAAATAGCTTTATTCACTAACGTGGAAGAAAAAGCTGTTGTTTCAATGCGTGATGTTGACAGTATTTACAAAATTCCAGCCATGTTAAAAGCACAAGGTACGGATGAAATTGTTGCTAAACGTTTTGGTTTAGATTTACCTGAAGCAGATTTATCTGAATGGGAAGAAGTGCTTTATCATGAAGCTAACCCTAAAGGTGAAATCACTGTCGGTATGGTTGGTAAATACATTGAATTACCAGACGCATACAAATCAGTTAACGAAGCATTAAAGCATGCGGGCTTGAAAAAACAAGTAACCGTTAATATAAAGTATATAGACTCACAAGATGTTGAAGTTAAAGGTGTAGGTATATTAGCTGAGCTTGATGCTATATTAGTTCCTGGTGGCTTCGGTGAGCGTGGCGTTGAAGGTAAAATTTTAACTGCGCAATACGCGCGTGAAAATAAAGTGCCTTATTTAGGTATTTGTTTAGGTATGCAAGTTGCGTTAATAGAATTTGCCCGTAATGTTGCAGGTTTAGCTGGCGCACACAGTACTGAATTTAATAAAGATACAGAATATCCAGTAGTTGGCTTAATCAACGAATGGTTAGATGAAGAAGGCCAGGTTGAGTACCGTAGTGAAAAATCAGACCTAGGCGGTACCATGCGTTTAGGTTCACAATTGTGTCATTTAGTAAAAGATACCAAAGTTTGTGAAATATACGGTAGTGAGACCATCTATGAAAGACACCGTCATCGTTATGAAGTAAATAACAAGTACCGTGAACAATTAAGCCAAGCTGGTTTAATATTCTCAGGGCTATCAACCGATAAAAGTTTAGTTGAAGTAATTGAAATTGCCGACCACCCGTGGTTTGTTGCGGGCCAATTCCACCCAGAGTTTAATTCTACTCCGCGTGATGGTCATTTGTTATTCGAAAGCTTTGTGGCAACAAGTTTTGCCTTACAACAAGGTAAGTAGTAATACACTATAAAAACGGAGTGAGAGCTTCGTTTTTGGTTTTAAGTTTTATATTTAAGCAAATTAACTTTATAGCTCAGCACGTCGCTTGAGCGTCATAAATAATAGGAATAGTAATGTCAAATATTAGTAAGATTATTGCACGTGAAATCATGGATTCTCGTGGTAACCCAACTGTTGAAGCGGAAGTTCATCTTGCTGACGGTTCTATTGGTTTAGCTGCTGCCCCATCTGGTGCATCTACAGGTTCACGTGAAGCTTTAGAATTACGTGACGGTGACAAAGCTCGTTATTTAGGTAAAGGTGTTCTTAAAGCTGTTGCAGCTATTAATGGTCCAATTGCTGAAGCACTAAACGGTAAAGACTCATTAGCACAAGCTGAAATTGACCAAATCATGATCGACTTAGACGGCACTGAAAACAAAGCTAAATTTGGCGCTAATGCTATCTTAGCTGTTTCTTTAGCAAATGCTAAAGCTGCTGCAATTTCTAAAAAAACACCTTTATACGCTCACATTGCTGACTTAAATGGTACTTCAGGTGTTTATTCTATGCCTCTTCCAATGATGAACATCATCAACGGCGGTGAGCATGCTGATAACTCGGTAGATATCCAAGAATTCATGATCCAACCTGTTGGCGCTCCTAACTTCCGTGAAGGTTTACGTATGGGTGCTGAAGTATTCCATAGCCTTGCTAAAGTACTTAAAGCTGACGGTCACTCAACTGCAGTTGGTGATGAAGGTGGTTTCGCGCCTAACCTTGAGTCTAACGAAGCTGCTCTTGCTGCAATCGAAAAAGCTGTTGCAAACGCAGGTTATGAACTAGGTAAAGACATCACATTAGCGATGGACTGTGCAGCATCTGAGTTTTACGACAAAGAAGCAAACATCTATGACCTTAAAGGTGAAGGTAAAAAATTCACTTCAGAAGAGTTTAACTACTTCTTACAAGATCTTACTAACAAATACCCAATCGTTTCTATCGAAGATGGTCTTGACGAGTCTGACTGGGATGGTTTTGCACACCAAACTAAACTAATGGGTGACAAAATCCAATTAGTTGGTGATGATTTATTCGTTACAAACACTAAAATCCTTAAGCGTGGTATCGACAACGGTATTGCTAACTCAATCTTAATCAAGTTTAACCAAATCGGTTCTTTAACTGAAACGTTAGCGGCTATTAAAATGGCTAAAGACGCTGGTTTCACAGTTGTTATTTCTCATCGTTCAGGCGAAACTGAAGATGCAACAATTGCTGATCTAGCTGTTGGTACAGCTGCTGGTCAAATCAAAACGGGTTCTTTAAGCCGTTCTGACCGTGTTGCTAAGTACAACCAACTTCTACGTATCGAAGAAGCTCTAGGTGACAAAGCACCGTACAACGGTCTTAAAGAAGTTAAAGGTCAGTAATTCTTTAATTAGAAACTGATTTTTAAACCTTAAGATCATAAATCCTCACCTTTATTAAAAAGGGTGGGGATTTTTTTTGCTTATTGTTTAGTGAAGAACATTTAGGCTATTTGAAGGTGATTGATTCATTATTTCAATTAGTATTAATAATAAGTAATAAGCCCATTAAATACGTGCACATTAATTAGAACAAAATTTCCTCTTTAATTTAATTTTTAACTATAGTTATTACTTGTTTGCCTTAAAGAGAATATATATGAAGGATGTTACCAAAGTTCAATTTGTTGCAAGACAAGCGATTTTGGATCGTAATGAAAATGTATTTGCTTATGAATTATTATATCGAAACTCAAGTGCAAATTATTTCCCTACAGAAGTAAGTGATGAAATCGCCACCGCTCGGTTATTTTTTGATAGCTTGTTATTTTATGGAATAGAGAATTTAGCAGGTAATAAGAAGTTATTTATTAACTTATCAACAAGTGCCATTCTTTCAGAATTACCTAAATTGATCATGCCAGATGATGTTGTTCTGGAAATTATTGAAAGAACTCAGCAACTTGATGAGGTGCTTCCTGCTGTAGAGCAGTTAATACAAAGTAATTATGTATTTGCTTTAGATGATTACGATGGTGATAAAAAATGGAATAAATTACTTCAGAAAGTTCAGTATATTAAAATTGAAGCTGATAAAAACATTGAAACTACCCTTGTGCGAATTAAATCACTCAAAAGTGAATTCCCTGAAAAACTGCTTATTGTAGAACGGATAGAAGATTATGATTCGTTTAATTTAATCAAAGAAGCAGGAGCCGATCTTTTTCAAGGGTACTATTTTTCTAAACCTCAGTTACTTAATTATAAAAATGCTAATCCATCGCAAATGACAATTTTAGGGTTACTAAAATTGATACTGCAGACGCCTTTTGATTTTCACTTATTAATCAAAAAAATAGAAAAAGATGCTGCTTTAGTTGCTAGGTTGTTAAGGCTTGCTAACCTAAGGTGTAAGACATCTAAACGAGAAATCAGTTCTATTTCTCAGGCTGCAATTTATCTTGGTGAGGATACTTTAAAGCAGTTTTTAACTGTATTAGCGCTTGGTGATTTAGCGGAAAATAAGCCGTCAGAATTATTAAAAATAGGCTTGATTAGAGCGAAGTTTATCGAATTATTATTAGCTAAAGATAAGGAGTTAAGTGATAAAGGATATTTATTAGGTTTGGTTTCCATATTTAATTCGTTAATAGATGTTGAGCTACCATTTATTTTTAAAGAATTATCATTAAGTAATGATTTACAAGATGCTTTAGGAAGTTACTCAGGAAAAGTAGGTGAATGTTATGAACTGTGTTTAAAAATAGAGGCTAGTAATTTTATTGGAATAAAGGAAAGTCAAAAAAAATTAAAAGTAGAGGAAGATTTTGTTATGCATTGTTACGCTGGCGCACTGACTTTTGCTGATGAGTTTATTATTTAAATATATTTAAACTATACAAAAAAGAAAAGACGACTATATTTATTCAGTCGTCTTTTTTAGTAAATTATTAACTGAGTAGTATCATATCGAAAAGCATATATTATTTAGCGGTAGGGTAAATAACTTTCCACTCATTTTTCATATTAACTAGTGTCCAACCTTGTTTAGGTGCTTCATCTAAGCCTAGGTCGAGTTTACCAATTTTTGAATCTCGATCGTATGCCCATTCACGCACTGCGTCAGTATGATGGACTAGTAGACCAAAACGAAGGCTTTTGTCATCAGGTCCACGACTAATAGTAGTGTATTCAAGCATTGCTAAATCACCGTCAGAATTACCTGCAGCGAAAATTGGCCGACGACCGATATGACGATAAATACCAATTGGTTTGCCCGCTTTGTCATCAACAAATAGTAACTTCGGCTCTCTTAATATGGTTGGAATGCCATCAATCAATTTAAACTGTGAGTCAATTTCACTACCAACCACCTGCTCTGGAGGAATACCATAAATTTGTTCGGTAAATACCCGCATAAAATCAACGCCACCACCTGATACAATAAAGGTTTTAAAGTCATTAGCACGTAAGTATTGTAGTAACTCCAACATAGGCTGGTATACCATTGACGTGAATAATTTTCCTGTGGTTGGGTGAGTTGCCGTAGTACTCCAATCATAAACCGATTTTTCAAATTCCTCAGCTGTCATACCTGAATGTGTAGCGCTTACTATTTGCAGTAAACCTTTTTCACCACTTGCCATAACACCTTTCATGTCATCAGCTAACACACTTTTAAAAGGCTCGGTAGTTTTCCACTCAGGGTGTTTGTCGGCCATTAATTTTACCTGATGAAAGGCAAAAGCTAGTTGGAAATAATAAGGTTGTTCGCTCCATAAGGTGCCGTCGTTATCAAAGGTTGCTATGCGCTCTTCTTTGGGTACAAAATCGACTGAGTTTTTATCGGTAATTTTTGTTACAAAAGTTATAATATTGGTTTTTGTCTGGCCATCATTCCATGAAGGAAGTGGGTCGCTGGTTGTCACACACGCTGTCATAGCAAATGCTGACAATATAACAATTAATCGACTAAATAATTGCATTGAACTGATCTCCACTGTTTAATTTTTGCTTAAGTAAAATAGGAATATACAAAGTATTGTAACACTCTCATTCCTACTCTAGATTAGCATGATAATATAATAAGTCGCTATTATTAAAATGACTTCATAATTAAGCAAGCTAATGATAAATATATTAATTAAACAGTTAGTTTTGTTAAGCAGGTTATTAATCAATAATATAAGGGTCTGTTGATCTTTCAAGGTTAAAATTTATTCAATTTAAAACGAATTTAATCGCGGCGCGAGCTTTGTATCATAGTCATTCTATTAAAAAAGCGGGTAACAATGAGTAAATTCGTTTTAAATGAACCCTAAATGGCAGCACTTGTTTGAAAATTATACTAGGTTATCGTATCTTCGAGTAGCCAGCTACACGTCACATACTCTGCCTTGTCTTCTCTTAATACAAAGAAACCCAAACAAGTTGCTGTAAAAGTAATCTCGAAAGATCAACAGACCCTAGTCATTGGGAAAATATTTAATGGCGTTAATAATTAATTTAGCGGTCTCTTCAGGACTTTCTAATGGAAACATGTGTCCGCCTGGGGTTGTTTGCAGCGCTATATTTTTGTTTAACTTGGCAAACTTATGGAACATTTTATGTGGGAATACATCAGTGTTTTCACCGTGTATTAAAACAGCAGGTATAGTTAATTTATTTTTATAACGAGATAAATTTGACGGTAAGTTCCTAAATATTTCCGCTTCAATTTGTGCGTCAAATACTAACTCTAATTGATTATTACGATGACAAATTCCATGTTGGATATAATCAGTTAAACAACGGCTATCAAAGTTTTTAAATAAAGTTCTACGAGCAAAGCTAGCGCTGATTTTTTTTAGGGTGGAGCTTATATCTATATCTGAGCTTATATTTGAGCTAATAGCTGAGTTTATATCTGTAGTTAATGGCCAGTGTGTTCTGCGATTTTTAGCTTTACCTGCGGGGCTAAATTTGTCTATCCATTTAGTTTTTTTTAACATTCCTACCACCATTGCACTAGCGCCACTTAATACTGGAGGATCGAGCATGATCAAGCCTTTAAATAAATCAGGTCGCTGACAACAAGCAATAAAAGAGATAACGCCACCTAATGAATGTCCAAGGCAGATGACTTTACTGTAATCGTTAGACTCAATTTGTTGTGCTTCTACATAAGCAATAAGCTCTTCTACTTGTGCTTGCCAGTTATGATTTACTGGTTTTTTAGGATCGTGACCGTATTTATCTAAGGCAATAACTTTTATATCTGACGGTAGGTAACTGAAAAAAGTTTGATAACAATCCGCAGGAAAACCATTAGCATGTGCAAAATTGATGATGTATTTCGCCATATTGTTTCACAACCAACATAATTATTTATCAGGAACTTAAACTAAACGGGTGTTTTAATTTTGTCAACTAGTAACCCTTGCTAAGCTAGTTATATAAGTTAGTTATCAAGACATTCAATCGAATTTATATAAAATATTCGTGTTCACCAATAACGATTAAAATGGACATGATTAAAGGCTATTGAATAGGGTAAAGCTTATGATATATTAACTTTAATTACGTAATTTTAATCATCGGCACTAAATATGTTACTTGTTGTTTCTCCCGCTAAAAAATTAGATTTTGAATCTCCACTTACAACAGAAAAATTTACTCAACCAACCTTACTTGAGCAAAGTCAGTTATTAATTGATGAATGCGTTAAATTAACGCCAAGTGATATTGCTAGCTTAATGAAGCTGAGTGACAAATTGGCTGGTTTAAACGCAGCACGCTTTGGCCAGTGGTCAACTCCTTTTACCCAAGACAATGCAAGACAAGCTATTTTAAGTTTCAACGGTGATGTATACACAGGTCTTGATGCGCAATCTTTTAGTAATGAAGATTTTGACTTTGCACAAAAGCATTTCAGAATATTGTCAGGTTTATATGGTTTATTAAAGCCACTTGATTTAATGCAAGCTTATCGTTTAGAAATGGGCTGTAAACTAGGTAATAGTCGAGGTGAAAATTTATATCACTTTTGGGGTGACATAATCACTAACGAATTGAATAAAGTGATTGCGGAGCAAAATGAAGAGGTGTTGATTAACCTAGCTTCTACAGAGTACTTTAAATCAGTTAAACCTAAATTACTCAATGCAAGTATTATTACACCAACCTTTAAAGATTGGAAAAGCGGTCAATACAAAATAATCAGCTTCTTTGCCAAAAAGGCGCGTGGTTTAATGGCGCGTTATATTATACAAAATAAGTTAACTAATATTGAAGACATCAAAGGTTTCGATTTAGCGGGTTACCAATATAATGCTGAAATGTCTAAAGGCAGTGATTGGGTTTTTACCCGTAAAGAAGCTTAATAAACCATTAACTACTGACATAATTGATTGTCAGTCAATTTAAACATTTTAACAGGAGGTTACATGTTAACTTTACTTGCAAAGCTATTAAGTGCTTTAAATGGTGATAGCTCAATCAGACAAATTGCTCTCGCCATCGCGTTGGGGTTTTTAGTAGGTTTATCACCAATATTCACCTTACATAATATTGTTATTATCTTCTTTGTGTTACTTGTTCGAGTACACTTAGGTAGCTTTATTTTAGCTGTTGGTTTTTTCTCAGGGGTAAGCTATTTGCTTTCACCTTATATTGTTCAAGTGGGTGAGTTCATATTAACTAAACCTGAATTGAATGACTTTTTCACCATGCTTTACCAGTTTGGTATTTTCAAGTTAGCACATTGGCATCATACCTATGTATTAGGTGCATTTGTGTTAGGCACTTTACTTTGCATTCCTGTCTATTTCATCAGTAAGATTATCATTGAAAAGTACCGCGTACATATTATGACGTTCTTTGCCAAATTCAGAATTGTACAAGCGCTTAAAGCATCAAAATTTTATAGTTTATATAACACATTTTCAGGTGACTCTAGCTTAACTAAAGGAGCGTTATAATGGCACGTTTTATCCGTTGGCAGGGCATGGCTGCTTTTTTTATAATAAGTGCGTTAATCATAGTATTCTGTTATTTGTTTGCAGAGAGTTTAGCTAAGTCAGCCATTGTTAGTGCTAGTGAAAGTGCCTTTGGTGCTGAAGTGAATATAGCTGATGTTGAGCTAGGTTTTTCTCCTTTACAAATTAGTGTTATTGGCATGCAAGTTACTGATAAAGAAATGCCTGCACATAACTTGTTTAGTTTTCAACGTGCTACTGCAGGCGTTGATGTATGGGAATACCTGTTCGGTAAAGTCATAATTGATGAGTTAACCGTGAGTCAATTGGCGTTATCAACAGTTAGAGAAAAGCCTGGTGAAGTTTATATTGACGATGAAACGGTAGAGGAGGGCGAAAGCTTTTCTGATAAAGCTAAGGGGATGTTGCCAGAAGTTGACATGGAGTTACCTGATGTTAAAACCTTACTTAACGACAGCAACTTACTGACAGTAAAAGCGGCAACGCAATTACAAGAAAGCTATAAAACCGAGCAAGTAAAAATTAAAGCCCTTAAAGAAAAGTTACCATCTAAAGATAAACTGAAATCTTATCAAGATAAAGTTAAAGCCTTAGGTAAAATGGAAGTTAAAACATTAGCGGATATTGAAAAAATTAAAACAGCGTTTGATGATATCAAAGCTGAATTTAAAGCTGATCAAGCATTAGTGAAAAGTGCTAAACAACAAGTAATAGACAGTAAAAACTTGTTAGCTCAACAAGCCTTAGATTTAAAATCTGCACCAGGTAAAGACTGGCAAGTAATAGAAGATAAGTATCAATTAGACAGTCTTGATACCGAAGATTTTGCGCATATTCTTTTTGGTGAAGCAGCACGTGGCTACACGCAAAAAGCATTATGGGCTTATGAGCAAGTATCACCTTTCTTAGGAGGCTCAGACAGCGAAGAAGAGATTGTAGATGTAAAAACTCATGCAGAAGGTCGTTTTATTTATTTTGATGAAGAAAACCCACTACCTTCAGTGTTAGTAAAAAAATTGTTTTTCTCTATCTTATCAGCAGAAGGTGATATTGAAGTTACGGGTAGTGAGTTAACGCATCAACATTGGTATAGAGGCAAAAACAGCCTTATTAATGTTAGCTCTGTATCGAATGGCGAGTTTACGCTAACCAGCCAGTTTAACTTAACTGAATCTGGTGATTTTAACGCTGACGGTGAATGGTTAATCAACGACCGCACATTAGAAGATGCAGAGCTAACCAGTAATAACACTTTATCGTTAACATTAAGTGAAGCGCAATTTGATGGTAAAGGAATTTTTAACTTTAAAAATACTAACGTTGAGTCGATGAATAACATATCACTTTCGCAAGCCAGCTATCAAGGTGAAGCAAGCTCTAAAGTGACCGAGTTATTACTGGATACAGTTAAGTCACTAGATAAATTAACACTTGATGTGGGTATTACAGGTGAGCTTGATAAGCCAAACTTTAGTATTGCCTCTTCATTAAATGATGCCTTAACAGGCGCCTTTACTCAACAGGTTGCTGGGAAGTTAGGTGAATTCAAAGAGAAAGTGAATAAAGGATTGAATGAAAAGTTAGCTAGCGCTTTAAAACTTGGTGATAGCCAAACCGCAGAGCTGCTTGACTTAGAAGCTTTATTAACAGATACCGATAAAGCATTTGAAGACTTGCAAAATTCTGACATTGTTAAACAACAACAGCAAAAGTTAGAAGATAAAGTAAAAGACAAAGCCAAAGATAAGCTGAAAGGTAAACTTGGGGATTTGTTTGGTTAGGCTCAGCTCATCGCAATTGATAAAAATATGTATCTAACATGAGTTAGGGGTAAAAATGCTACAACAGCTTTAATGATCTGTATTTTTCTATGTTTAGCTTAGCTACGTTATGAAAGCTCCCGATAACATGTTATTGGGAGCTTTCTCGCTTTGAACTACGAATAATTAAAACTATTGAATATGCGTGAGTACAAATGGTTGATATCGCTATACCCGAACTCAGCTTATCTATAGGTCTATAGGCCTATAGGAAAAAATATCAAACAGGTATAAGTGATTTTTAATAACGTCTTAATATTACCAAAAAGTACGCAATGCTAGGGTAAGGTCCCAGCCATCATAAGCGCCGCCATCATTGGCATCATCAATCATTTTTGAATGCTTTAATCCCGCTTGAAGTTTAAGTTTTTGTCCATTTAAGAACCAGTTTACCCCGCCAAAATACTCTTGATATTGATTACCTTTACCGGCAACAACTCTGTTTTCGTATCGTTCCAAAAATAAACCGTTATCTTCATTACTATGAAGATAGGTGTAGCGTGCCACCCATTGAATGACTTCGTTAGTTTGGTAAGTTGGCATTAGCACAAGTCCAAATACATCACTTTGCGGAATACCGCCTTGAGTTAAAGCGTTTTGTCCAGCATCTCCTTTACCCCACGAAAGATCGGTCTGCAACCCCCACTTGTTTCTATTAAACTTATTTGAGTTGCTAATAATTTGAGAAAAGTTTGTAGTATAAGAGCCAACTTTGTTGTCGTTATATACATAATCAAAACTAATTTCAGCACTATCCCATAAATCATTACTTGTTAATGATTTGGCTGTTGACAATAATAAGAATGAACCGCCATTTTGAATCGATATCTCAGCGTCACCATCACCAGAGAATATACCTGTATTATATGACCAGCTTTCAGTAAGGGCTCCTTTTAGGGTAATACCAGTAAAGTATTCTTCAGAAAACCATAAATTAGCACTTAGATTATTACGTTGTGGAGTAAGTAAAAGTTTTGATGAGGTTTTACCATCTAAAGTGAAGCCAGCTGATTGTTTTAATATTTTCAGTTCTGTTCTTGGGCTCATTAACCAACTTATATTGGCGTCGGTTAAGCGCGTATACATATCGCCTATTGGATTGTTTAAATTGATATCGGCTTTCAATGTAGCTTCAAAGTTACCATGCCCAGCTTTTACCCCAAAGCGAAATCGTCGCCATACAATTTCATTATAATCGCCTTGATCACTCTCTAACCATGTAGAATCAAGTTGTAGTCGACCTGATAATCTTAAGTAAGTACCTTGGTCATTGTGATATAAATCAGCAAAATCGAAAGGATTATAAATACTGATCTCTGGCTGGGTATTATCATTACTCATATTTTGTTCATTTGCTTGCGCATTAATGAAAGCTGAGCTGATAAGTGAGATACTGAGTGATGCGACAACGGCAATAGATTTTTTTAAATTAGTTGCGCGTTGTAATGTTCTATTTGATTTTAAGGATTTATTTATCATGTAGTTACTATTATAAAGTTGATGGCTTTATTTTATCGTGTTATTACATATAGTAAGTTATACGTAAAATCGTAACAGTTGTTAAAACTACATAAGTGAACTGTTATTTAACACATTAAGTTAAAATTAAATGCTTATTTACTATAACAAGTCAATGTGAAGAAAACATTCAATTTTTATGACGCTTAAGATTTAACTCGTTTTGCTTTTTTCTTCACTTGTTTTTTAGCTTTGGCCTTTTTCTGGGCTGTTGTTAATTTAATTTTTGCTTTTTTATTAACAACTCGAGATTCTTTGTTATTAGGACGTAGCTCTTGAATAACCCGGCGTTGTAAGCGCTCTTTAGTGTAACGTTCAATTTTACCAACAACCGCCATATCATGTGCTTCAACCAAAGAGATAGCAGTACCTTTATTACCAGCACGTCCTGTACGGCCAATGCGATGAATATAGATATCTACCTTACGCGGCATATCAAAGTTAATTACGTGAGTAATATCGTCTATGTCTAAACCACGAGCGGCAACATCAGTTGCTACCAATACCTTTATCTCGCCACTTTTAAAACGCTCTATTGCTTTATTACGCTTGTCTTGAGGCATCTTACCTTCTAACCAAACACATGGTAATTCTTCAGCGTAAAGCTTACCTGATAGGGTTTGTACCGTTTCACGCTTGTTTGCAAACACAACAGTACGATTAACACCTTCTTGTTTTAGAGTCTTAACCAGTAAGGCTAGTTTATGGTTCGTGTTATCAGCTAAATGAAGCCATTGGTGAATAACCGCTTTTTCTTTACGTGACGGTGAAGACTCTAAAAATACAGGATCATTGAGTACTTCTTTAGCAAAACGTAAAACACCTGCGCCTTCTAATGTTGCAGAAAACAACATGGTTTGTTTACGCCAGCGCGCTTCAGCAACAATGCGATTGATGGTTTCGCTAAAGCCTAAGTCTAGCATGCGATCGGCTTCATCTAAAATGAGAATTTCAATTTCGCGAGCATCAAACTGCTCGTTTTCAATGTACTCCATTAATCGGCCAGGTGTTGCCACTAAAATATCGGTAGTTGAGGTTAATATGTCTGCATGGCTACCGTAATTTACACCACCTGTGATCACCCCTGTTTTAATTTTAGTCAACTCGGTGAGTTGCTTACTATCTTCACCTATTTGAATCGCTAATTCACGTGTAGGAGTTAAAATCAGTACACGAGGAAAGCCCGGTTGAGTGCGTGGGTAATCTAATAAATGCTGCGCAACGGGTAATAAAAAAGCGGCTGTTTTACCTGTGCCTGTTGGTGCTGATGCCATAACATCTTTACCAGCCATAGCTTCAGGAATAACAAGTTCTTGAATTGAGGTAGGCTTGGTGTAACCAATTTTTTGTATACTGGCTAGTAATTCTGAGTCTAGATCAAATTTCTCAAACATAGGGGAATAATTCATTAAGGATAAATATGGTGGCAATTATAGTGGTTTTAGCCTTTGCTGTAACCCTTTATTGTATATGAGTTATAATTCTGTATAGAAACCTTTAGTCTATAAAATTTACAACAATATTTTTATTAAAGTAACGCGCTGTATTCTACCAATATTTGTTCACACCAAGTATCTAAACGCTCATCAGTTAAGCTGTATTGACTATCTTCATCTAAGGCTAAACCAACAAATTGGTTACCATCGCTGCTTAATGCTTTTGAGGCGGTAAATTCATACCCCTGAGTTGGCCAATAACCTATCACCTTAGCGTCTTGCATGACGACTTGGTCATGCAGCATACCTAAAGCATCTTGAAACCAATCAGCATAACCAACTTGATCGCCCATACCGTATAATGCAACGATTTTATCGGTCAAATCTAGTTGATTAATATCACCCCAAATAGACTCCCAGTCTTCTTGGATTTCACCGTAATCCCAAGTGGAAATACCAAAAATGATAAAATCATAATCAAGGCATAACGCCAAAGGTTGATCTTTAATATTGAATATATCAACTAAATCAGAGCCTATAATTTCCTGAATTTTTTCAGCAACTATCTCAGTGTAACAAGTGGTTGAACCATAAAATAAACCAATTTTCATTATTCAATTTCCAAAATTTAGGTAAGTTGCAGGAATTTAAACGAGATTTTAGCAAAAACATTCATCTTTGTTTACAAGTTAATTCAATATAAAGGCTATTTTAAGTTGCAATAAATGCCCTAGGGCTGTAATTTCTTTGCGTATAACTAGGTCTATTTTAAGTAATGTACGTTTTTACTAGATCTATTACTTTTATTGTTTGTCGTTGTTAGGAACTATTATGTACAAAAATTTATTGTTAACGGCTATATTTGCCACATTAACGTTACCGCTTTTATTGACCAAGGCAATTGCAGCTCCCTCTTCAGGTGCTCCTGCAACTATAGCTAAATCAACTAGCGCAACAGTGCTTGATGTTGATTTATTAAAAGAAAAATTCGCTCAAAGCCTAGGGATGAGCGTTATTGAAGTTGCCAAAACGCCAATGCCAGGTATTGCCTCTGTGTTAACTGAACAAGGTTTATTCTACGCAACTTTTGATGGTGACTTTTTAATTCATGGTAAAGTTTATGGCTTAGCAAATGGCGTAGTCGATTTAACCGAAAGTCGTCTAGCTGAAATTAGACTTAACGGTTTAAATGCTTTTAAAGATGACATGATTGTTTATAAAGCTAAAGACGAAAAATATGTAGTAACCGTTTTTACTGATATTACCTGTGGTTATTGCCGTAAGATGCATGGTGAAATTGACGGCTATAATGAACGTGGCATTACTGTTAGGTATTTAGCGTTTCCTCGAGGTGGGATCACAGATAAAAGTGGTAACTTAAGCCAAGGTTATAAAGATTTACGCTCTGTGTGGTGTAGTGATGATGCGCCTAAAGCGTTAACCGACGCTAAATTAGGTAAAGGTGTTACCTATAAAGTTTGTGAAACGGCGGTTGAGGCTGAGTATGAATTTGGCCGTCAAATAGGTGTTAGTGGTACGCCCGCTATTATTTTGTCTGATGGCACTATGATCCCTGGCTACCAACCACCAGCACAATTAGAACAAGCGTTAAAAACTATTTAAATCAATATATTTTGTGACTTGGATTACCATCACAAGTTAACGTGATAAATAGCTTATACCCAAGCCACTTCAAAATACAGAAACGAGCACTTTGAAGTGGCTTGAGTATATATATAAGTACTTGCTGATTTTCATCAAGTACTTTTTTTATATTTAAATCCACCCAAAAATACTAGTGCAACCGACTCAACCGAGAATACACAATGAGTAAAAAAATTATTCGTCGAGCTCAAGTTTCAACGAGCTATTTACCTGATAGCTTACCTGAAATTATCAAACAAATTTATGCAAGCCGTGGTATGCAATCAGCAGATGAATTAGAGCTTAACGTGGCTCATTTACAGGGTATGGTTGCAGAAACAGCTTTGATGGGAATGGACAATGCTTGTCAGTTATTACATCAAGCCTTGTTAAATAAAACACGTATTATTATTGTTGGTGACTTTGACGCTGATGGCGCAACAAGTACGGCGTTAATGATTACGGCGTTAAACCTATTTGGTAGTAACAACCATGATTTTATTGTGCCAAATCGTTTCGAATATGGTTATGGCTTAACTCCTGAAATTGTTGATATTGCAGCAGAGCAAAAAGCCGAAATGCTCATTACTGTTGATAACGGCATTAGTTGTATTGCGGGTGTTAAGCGCGCCAAAGATTTGAATATGCAGGTTATTGTTACAGATCACCATCTTCCAGGGCATGTATTACCTATTGCCGATGCTATTGTTAACCCTAATCAACATGGTTGTAATTTTCCCAGTAAATCACTTGCAGGAGTAGGCGTTGCTTTTTATTTAATGCTTGCTTTGCGTAAATATTGCCGTGAGCAAAATTACTTTGCCGAGCAAGGTGTTGCTGAGCCTAATATTGCGCAGTTATTAGATTTAGTTGCGTTAGGCACAGTTGCCGATGTAGTGTCACTTGATGCGAATAATCGTATATTAGTGGAACAAGGTTTAAAACGTATTCGAGCCGGAAAAACTCGCCCAGGTATTCAAGCGCTAATAGAAATAGCTAATAAAAACCAACAACGATTAGTTGCTAGTGATTTTGGTTTTGCCTTAGGACCAAGAATTAACGCAGCTGGGCGTTTAGATGACATGGCATACGGCATTAATTGTTTGTTAGCTCCAGATTTATCGAGTGCGCGAGTCATGGCAGCAGAGCTTGATGATTTAAATAAAACTCGTCGAGAAATTGAACAAGGTATGCAGCAAGAGGCAGAGCGAGTGCTTACTTCACTTAACTTTGATGAGGAAAATTTACCGAATGCCATTTCACTTTTTCAGGCTGACTGGCATCAAGGCGTTATTGGTATTGTTGCAGGGCGATTAAAAGAAAAGTTTCATCGACCTTGTATCGTATTTGCCAAATCGAAGGAAGATGATACTGATTTTAATACAGCTGAGATAAAAGGTTCAGCACGCTCTATTCCTGGTTTACATATTCGTGATTTATTGGAGCATATTGACAGTCAAAATCCAGGGCTCATTAGTAAATTTGGTGGTCATGCTATGGCGGCAGGTTTGACTATTAAACAACAAGACTTTGAAAAATTTCAACAAGAGTTTGATCGCTTGGCAGGTAAATGGTTAAAGCCAGAAGATTTAGACAGTATTATTCTGTCTGATGGCGAATTAAGTGTTAACTTATTAACGCTTGAATTTGCTGAAAAAATACGTGACTCGGGTCCTTGGGGACAAAATTTTCCAGAGCCGTTATTTGACGATACTTTTAGTTTAGTACAACAACGTATTGTCGGGGAAAAGCATTTAAAATTAGTCGTAGAGAAAAACGGCAAAGTGTTTGACGGAATCGCTTTTAATGTTGATGTAAAAGCCTGGCCAAATACTCAAGCGAAACAAGTGCATTTAGCTTATCGTATAGATGTGAATGAATTTCGTGGGAAACGCACGGTGCAATTGATGATTGAAGATCTTCGCACTGCTTAGTAATACTAATTACCATTACATATGTGGTCATTTTTTTAGAGGATAAAATAGACCACCACCTTAGCGGAATTGGTATAAAAAGAATCAATTAACGTTAGTAATTATTTTGTTACCGTTGAACGATGAATTAGTTTTATTGTTATTATTATTGTTGAATGATCATGAATTAGCTACAACAGCTAAAGGAGTTTACTATCAAAATAATCTTTCAAATTTGCTCATTTATAATGTTGCTAGTTATAAGTTCTATTTACGGATTTATGTCGCTTGCCGCTGAAATGGGTCTTGCTATTGTAGCTGGCGCTATTGGCTTAGCATTTGCCAATATCGACAAAATGTCGAAGTTCAAAGGCGCAGGGTTTGAGGCAGAAATGAAAATGGTGCACACCATGTTAGAAAGCCAAACAGAGCCAACAATAGAACAAAAAGCAGAAGCCAAAGCACAACAAAATTTAAACCATGACGAAAATTGCATACTAGCTTGTTTACTTAAACAAGGTTACACATGGCGCTATGCCAATACTATTGCGAGTGAAACAGGTATTCATAAAAGTGAAATTATCGATTATCTACACAGCTTAATGGCTAAAGGTCTCACTAAAAATGCCGATGGCACCAATGGAGAGATTTGGTCAATTACCGCTTTAGGCAAAAGTGTACAGCAGCAATACCAGCTTAATAAATTATAAAGTTTCCCTAATCTAAAAATAAAGACGCACTATTTAACCGTTTAGTAACAGACATAACGCAGAGAAAATTAGATGTACAGTGATAAAGATTTAAATCAAGCGGTAGAAAATGGCATATTCACTTCGCAAGCGGTTGATGAATTTAAAGCATCGGTAGTATCATTAAAAAATAGACAAAGTGTCGACGAAGAAAACTTTAGATTGGTTGGTGGCTTTAATGATATTTTTGTTTTAATTGCCTGTTTATTATTGTTATTCTCGTCCATTTTTGTTTTGAAACCGTTTAACGAAACTTTTGGTTTGGTTACTTTTATTGCTTTATCTTGGGGATTATCTGAGTTTTTTGTGTTAAAACGAAAAATGTCATTACCCGCTATTTTATTATTAGTTTCATTTGTTGGCGGCGTATTTGTATTAGCAGGAACTTTCTTTGCCACAACATCTCAAGCATCCCTTATAGCTTCGGCTGCGGCATCAACTATAGCAGCTTATCTTCACTGGTTACGCTTTAAAGTACCTATTACCGTTGCTGCAGGCACTGTTGCTGCGATTGCTTTAATTATTTCAAGCTTATTGAAACTATTCCCAAGCACGCAACAATGGTTGCTTGTTATTTTATTTAGTTGTGGAGTTGCTGCCTTTGTGTTGGCTATGTATTGGGATTGTGCTGATACAAAACGAGTAACACGAAAATCAGATGTAGCTTTTTGGTTACACTTGGCGGCAGCGCCATTAATTATTCACCCTATATTTTCTAGTTTAGGTGTACTTAGTGGTAACGAAAGTCTATTTAACATGGCCTTAGTGATCATCTTGTATATATTAATGACGGTGATATCACTAGTGATTGACCGTCGTGCTTTTATGGTTTCTTCACTGGTATATGTTATTTACGCGCTGACTTCGTTAGTTAATACTTATGGTGGTATTGGTTATGGCTTTGCATTAACGGGCGTTTTAATGGGCGCGCTATTATTGTTATTATCAGCCTTTTGGCAAACTGCTCGTAAGCGCTTAGTGTTAAAGCTTCCTGTAAAAATTAGCAATTATGTGCCTGATGTTATTCTTAAATAAAGCTTATGAAATCAGAGCGAGTATATAGCAATAAACTGAAGTAGTTACTTTAAGTGTCAGCTTATTTTACAGTTTTATTTTATGGTAGATATAAAATCCTTACAATACAATATTGTACATATGTGGCATGAAATGTGCTCTTTATATAACAATCGTATTATGGTCGTAGTAAGACTAAGGATGAATAAATGAAAGTTATAAATAAATTAATTGGTGTATTTGCGTTAACTGTAGCCTTAACTGGCGTAGCACAAGCAAATTTAATTCAAAACGGTAGTTTTGAAGATGTAGGTAATAATACATTGCCTACTACTTGGAAGTATTACGCTTCAATTCCTAATTGGGATGATACTCAAAATGTTGAGATTTGGAAAAGTGGTTTTAACAGTGTAATTGCCGATGATTTAAATTACTTTTTAGAGCTTAACGCTCATGGTGGTGATGGTACAAGTTCTTATGCAATTTCTCAGGACTTTGCAACAGTTGCTGGTACAACTTATGAACTAAACTTTGCTGCTCAAAAGCGTAGCGGTGGTGGTAATCAAGCGTTTGCAGTTTCAGTTGGTAATGTAACTGATAACGTAAGTAGTCATGTTACAGGTAGTTGGACTGATTATAGCTATATATTTACAGCTTCATCAGCTTTGTCTACGTTAAGTTTTACATCTTTAGATGATATAAATGACACTACAGGTAATTTCTTTGACGATGTTAGTATCAACGCTATTCCTGAGCCAAGTGCAATTGCATTAATGTTATTTGGTTTAGCTGGTCTTGTTGTCGCTAGAAAAAGAACTAACTCATAACGTTTACTATAAGATTATTGAAAATAATCTTATAGTTACAGTTTACTAACATTGAAAGCCGCTATTTTAGCGGCTTTTTTGGTTCCAGTGTTCAGGTAGTGTTCAGGTTAAATAGCCATTTAATCTTATTCGTTAACCCCAATCATCTACTATCAATATACTGCGCTTAGTTTCCTGAAGTGCTTACCTCGTTATAGGCTTAATTTGGATCATAAAATTAACTGTTTTCTCTGTTTTATAGTCGTTTATTTACCCTGTAAATTACGGTACAATGCGCGACTATTTGTCTTTGTCGTTCCTGTGATTCTTTGCTGTGCCAGTTTCAATACTAAATAACCGCAAACGATATTACTCGTAAACGCTCATAGACAGCTCATTAAATGAATTATTTGAAGCGATATGTTCGAAACAAATCCGATATTAAGTAAATTAAAAGAAATCCGTGAGCGTGCTAACTTGCTTAGGGGGTACCTTTGACTACGACGTTAAAGCTGAACGCTTAGTTGAAGTATCACGTGAATTAGAATCTCCTGAAATTTGGAATGACCCTGAGCGTGCTCAAGCTTTAGGCAAAGAGCGAAGTGCTTTAGAAGAAGTAGTTAAAACCATTGTCGAACTTGAAAATTGTTGTACCGACATTGCAGATTTAGTTGAACTTGCGGTTGAAGAAGAAGATCAAGAAACTTTCGATGACGCAGGAAATGAAGCCGCTGCATTAGACGCCGTATTAGAAAAACTTGAGTTTCGTCGCATGTTTTCGGGTGAGCAAGATGCAAGTAACTGTTACTTAGATATTCAATCTGGCTCAGGCGGTACTGAAGCTCAAGATTGGGCAGAAATGTTAATGCGCATGTATTTACGTTGGGGCGAAGCGCACGGTTATAAAACCGAAGCGCTTGAAGTAACCGACGGTGATGTAGCAGGAATTAAAGGCTGTACTATAAAGTATACGGGCGAATTTGCTTTTGGCTGGTTACGCACTGAAACGGGTGTCCATCGTTTAGTGCGAAAATCGCCATTTGACTCATCAGGTCGTCGTCATACTTCATTTGCTTCAGCATTTATTTATCCTGAAATTGATGACAATATCGAAATTGACATTAACCCTGCTGATTTACGTACTGATACATTCCGTGCATCAGGTGCCGGTGGTCAGCATGTTAATAAAACCGATTCTGCAATTCGTATTACTCATATTCCAACAGGGGCTGTAGTTGCTTGTCAGGCTGACAGATCGCAACACAAAAACCGCGCAACTGCGATGAAGTTGTTAAAAGCCAAACTGTATGAAATGGAAATACAAAAGAAAAATGAAGGCAAACAAGAATTAGAAGACGGCAAATCAGATATAGGGTGGGGCAGTCAAATCCGCTCTTATGTACTCGATGATAGTCGCATAAAAGATTTAAGAACGGGTGTTGAAAACAGAAATACCCAGGCCGTATTAGACGGGGATTTAGATAAATTTTTAGAAGCCAGTTTGAAGTCGGGCTTATAAAACTATTGAAACGTCTCTGAAACTATTGAATAAATTAAAGACAACTTTGGAAGTAAAATGACAGATAAAGCCACTAAAGCCAATAATGCACCCATAGCACAAGATGAAAATAAACTGATTGCAGAGCGCCGCGTAAAGCTTGAAAAAATTCGCTCAAACTCTACTGCAAATGGTTTCCCAAACGATTTTAATCGTGAACATTTAGCTGCAGACATTGAAGCTGAACATGGTGAAAAAACTAAAGAAGAGCTTGAAGCGCTTCAAGTAACTTATGCTATTGCTGGTCGCATCATGGCTAAGCGTGGTCCATTTTTAGTTATTCAAGATTCATCTGGTCGCATCCAAGGTTACGCTGAAAAAACAGTACAAAAAGAAATCCGTGAAAAATGGGGCTCTTTAGATATTGGCGATATCGTAGGTATTAGAGGTATTTTACATAAATCAGGTAAAGGTGACCTTTACGTGAACATGGATGAGTATTCGTTATTAACTAAGTCTTTACGTCCATTACCAGAAAAATTCCACGGTTTATCAGATCAAGAAATGAAATACCGTCAGCGTTATGTTGATTTAATTATTAACGAAGACACGCGTAACACCTTTAAAATCCGTTCAAAAATTGTTGCTGGTATTCGTAACTTTTTAACACAACGTGACTTTATGGAAGTTGAAACGCCAATGTTGCAAATCATTCCTGGTGGCGCTACAGCTAAACCATTTATGACGCATCACAACACGTTTGACTTAGATATGTACTTACGTATTGCACCAGAGCTTAACCTAAAGCGTTTAGTGGTTGGTGGCTTTGATCGCGTATTTGAAATTAACAGAAGTTTTCGTAACGAAGGTATTTCAACGCGCCATAACCCAGAATTCACCATGATTGAATTCTACCAAGCATACGCTGATTACCATGACTTAATGAACACTACCGAAGAAATGTTACGTACTATTGCGCAAGATGTTTTAGGTACTACGACTATTCGTAATACGGTTAAAAATAGCGATGGCGAAGTTGTAGAAGAGAAGTTCTATGACCTTGGTAAGCCGTTTGCTCGTTTATCAATGGTTGATGCTATTTTAACTTACGGTAAAGATCATCGTGGTGCTGAAAGTTTTGATGAAGCGGCATTACGTGACCCAGAAAATAACTTCGACGCAATTAAAGCCATGGCTAAAGCTGTAGGCGTTAAAGAAAATGAAGCGTCTAAAGTATGGGGTCCAGGTAAATACATTTGTGAAATATTTGAAGAAGTAGCTGAGCATTTATTAGACCAGCCAACATTCATCACAGAATACCCATGGGAAGTTTCTCCACTTGCGCGTCGTAACGATGAAAATCCATTCATCACCGACCGTTTTGAATTCTTCGTTGGTGGTCGTGAATTAGCGAATGGTTTCTCTGAGCTTAACGATGCAGAAGATCAAGCTGAACGTTTCCAAAAACAAGTAACAGAAAAAGATGCCGGTGATGATGAAGCAATGCACTATGATGCAGACTACATCAACGCACTTGAATACGGTTTACCACCAACAGCTGGTGAAGGTATTGGTATTGACCGTTTAGTGATGTTATTTACTGACTCGCCATCAATTAAAGACGTTATTTTGTTCCCGCACATGCGTCCTGAAGCGGAATAATAACTACAACTAACAACTGTTAACTATTAAACACTAGCGCGAATAAACTCCTGTCTACAAAAAATTAATGTAGGTGTGAGTTTATTTGCGTTAACAGTTTAAGGTACTTATACCAATCTCATTAAATACGCTTGTGAGTGACTTTAAATCTTAAATAGAGTGCTAGTTACAAAATCGTTACAACGAAGAACGTTTCATCACGTTAAAATATGTTAGTTTCTTAGCATAAACAAACAGGTTTGATGGCCAATTAACTTGTATGAGTCAGATTGAACGTTAAGAGTTATTTGCTTTATCTTATATAATATAAAAAGGAATTTTATGAAAAACTTGTCATCACTAAGAATGTGTTTAGTGCCATTTTTCGCTTTATCCATGAGTCTGTTAACAGCTTGTAGCGGTAGTGACTCTTCAACACCAATAGATACCACAACCCCTACAGTCACCTACACAGAATTGCCTTCATTTATGGCTGTTGATGAAGGGGATACAGTCACTCTAAGCTTAAATACATCAGGTGATGGGGCCGAAGATATTAGCTTTATTTGGCAAGTTTCAGATGATATTGACTTTACCGGTCAAGGCAGCGATACGATTACCTTTACAGCGCCAGCAACTGATAATTTTACGTCAATATCAGTTCAGGTAGATGTTGATAGTTCAGTGAGTAAAACCTTTGGCTTTAGCAGGGAATTGACCTCTGTAAATGTGAGTAGCATTGAAAACATCACTGAAAATAAAGGTATTTCCCCTGATATAAACTTACCTACAGTACCTGCTTTAAATTTCGAGGCTATTACTGAAGGAAGTACTTGGTATAGCGAATTGGAATTAGCTATTGAGAAACAGCCGATAGCTCTGGAACGATTTTAATTAAGAGCCAAGCACAAAGTGTGACAACGATTATAGAGACAAACGCATCTACTAATGAAATGACTATTTCACAATGTGGAAGTAGCATTGAAGAGGTGATAAATATTGCAGATTTCCAACCAAACTTTGGTTGTGATGATGCTGAGAGCACTCTGAATATTAGACAAGATGAGAATACTTTTAGATTCGAGCGCATGTGTGGTGATGAAATTGTTGCAACAAACGTCTATAGAAAAAAGAGCGATGATCGTCAGCAATATAATGCCGAACTTAATATTAAATTTGATAGTTATGATGAGCTTGAAACAACAACACAAGCTTGCGGAACTGTAATCACCGCAGAAGTAAAATTGTTTGATACTACCGACACCTTAGTTGAGCAAAATACGGCCTCCACTATCTACTTAGCAACAGAATATCAAGGTAATCCTTTATTGTTATCATTCCTGATAGATAAGCTTCCCACGTCAGGTTTTTCCTCGTTAAGCACTAATATTTTTAGAGAAAACTATGCTGCTGTTTCTACAAGTGTATTACCTGAGATAAGTGACCTCAAGGAAAGTCATTTTGGCACTCTAAATTTTGACTTTGATAATACGATGCAAAACATTCAAGCGGATTATAATTTTTCTGTTACCTCAACAATAGGCCATAATGAAGATATAGAAGGGGAGTTTACTTTAACTTTTGAGTAAGTAATTTTATAACGTAAATAAGATGAGTCACCAAATTTAAAGCCCTGTTGATGCAAGTTGTAATATGCACCAACAGGGCTTTTACATTTTTGCCAATTTTGTTGATTATTAGATACTCTATATAGGGAGTTATACCAATTACACTAATTAACCTGAGTTCGGGATAAGCAAAATGCTACAACAGCCTTAATTACCCGTATTACTTCGTTATGAAAGCTCCCAATAACCCGTTATTGGCTTCGCTTTCCTGCCTTGTACTACGAATAATTAAAACTATTGTAAAGGTAAAATCCTAAGTGATTGATATTATTATTCTACTCACTTTCATTATCCCGAACTCAGGTTAATTAAGTGATCATTTTAAAACAGTCTACATATCCAATCACATCGTTGCTTTCAATCACACAAGTCGGCTATTACTTATTCAAGCGCCTTACCGAACAACGAGAAAGTTTTATACCAATTGAAATAATGAATCAATCATCTTCATTTGGTATTATTTGTTTTCAAATAAAAATAATACTAGGAAAATCATGAGTGTTTCAAGAGGCGGCTTTAGCTCGCGTTTAGGTTTTATTATGGCGGCGGCAGGATCGGCCGTTGGTTTAGGTAATATCTGGGGTTTTCCTACCCAAACCGCGAGTAATGGTGGTGCAGCCTTTGTGCTGGTTTACCTCGTTCTCGCATTTTTCTTGGCGTATCCCGCTTTTATGGCTGAGCTATTAATTGGTCGTTATGGGCAAGCAAACGCCGTAACAAGTATGCAAAAAATTGCGCGTAATCCTTGGCAAAAGCGCTTTGGTTTTGCAGTTGGTTTTGGCGGTATTATCTGTGCGGCACTTATTTTAAGCTTTTATGCAATAATTGCTGGTTGGATGATGTCTTACGCGGTTGAACCGTTAGCACGATTAGTTGGACTTGCAAATCAAGCTGATTGGATGGTCATGCACTCCATACCGCGAAATATATTTTTTACTGCCACGTTTGTTGGCTTAACTATTATTATTATTCGCCGTGGTGTTGAGCAGGGCATAGAAAAATGGTCGAAACGATTAATGCCTATGCTAATTGCTTTATTGGTGTTATTAATTTTATATGTATTCACCTTAGATGGTGCACAAGCCGGTTTTGCTGCCTATTTAAATCCTGATATTTCACGAGTGCTCGATCCAGAATTATTAATAAGCGCATTGGGGCAAGCCTTTTTTTCATTATCATTGGGTACCAGTGTGATGATTATTTACGGCTCTTACATCGCGAAAAAAGAAAACTTAGTCAGCCTTGGCGCACAAGTGACTTTAATTGATGTTTCCATTGCCTTTCTTGCTGGGCTATTAATTATTCCAGCCATGTATGTTGCTCAAGCGCAAGGGGTGAGTATTTTTGCTGAAGATGGCAGTTTAATTTCTGGTTCAAGCTTAGTGTTTACGGTATTACCTGCGCTGTTTGCTAACATGGGGGCGGCTGGTTTATTTGTTGCCTTTGGATTTTTTGTTTTAATGTCTATTGCAGCGCTAACTTCGTCAATTTCTATGCTTGAGGGACCCGTTTCATTTGCGGTTGAGCGCCATAAGCTAGCACGAAAAAAAGCGACCACTTATATTGGCTTGGTTATTTTAATGTTGAGTATTGTTATTGTGCTTAATTTGAGCTGGATGTTAGATTTTGTTGCAATATTATCAACTCAATATGGACAGCCGTTGATCGCCATGTTCTGTTGTATTTTTGTTGGTTGGATCTGGCATAGAAATGATATTTTAGCTGAAATAAAACAAGGCCACTTGAATGTTGAAAACTCATTTTTTTGGAAAATATGGCCTTGGTATGTAAAGTTTGTTTGTCCTACGGCTATCGCGTTAGTGTTTATTCACTCACTGTAACTATCTTATTTTTCGGTGTTATTTTTCTATTATTTTTATGTTGTTTTACTTTGCTCTACCATCTTTATACAGAAGAACTCAAGAGTGTAAAATTAAAAATTTAAAGTGCAAAAAGCGGTGGAGATCATTCTGATTAAAGCTTTGGCCACTTTACTAACCAAGGCTTTTTTATTTCAGCTAGTTGCACCGAAACACTTTCCTCTAGAAAATATTCCCCACTCGCTGGTGGGCAAATAAATTCGAACGAATCACCTAAATAATCAAACCGCAACGCATAGGCATGTAAATAACCTCTGTCTGCTACCGATTGACTGTAATATAAAGGATCGCCAATTATAGGTGCGCCAATGCTGGCAAGAGCTACGCGTAATTGGTGAGTTTTTCCTGAATGAGGTTTTAACAAATATAAACGTTGTTTATTTATGGTTGAATATGAGAAAAACTGGGTGATTGCAGGATTTACCATGGAGCGTAATAACTTCAACATACCTCGTCGACTTTTCGCCATATCGCCCTTGATCAACCCTTGCTTTTTAACGGGTTTTTTATCTGCGATAGCCAAGTAGTATTTTTCTATTAGGTGTTCGCTAAAAAGTATACCAAAGGCTTGGGCTGCAGCTAAATTTTTGGCAAATATCACCAAACCAGAAGTCATTTTGTCTAAGCGATGTACTGGAAACAGCTCTACTGCTTCAGTTGTTAAGCTTTGAGTCTTTAACTGTGCTTTAACTAAAGAATGCAGTCCTGTCCCTATCTCCCCTTCATCGTGAAAATTAACTCCAGCCTCTTTATTAACCACAATAAAGTCAGGGTGTTGTGCAATAATTTTAAACATTTAATTTAACCTTTAAGCTCGCTTGTTTGTTATGATAATTGAAACTTGAACTCTTTACTCTTTTTACAGGATGTTATTTTGCGAACATATTTTCAAACCCGTTTGTGTGCACAACTTTTAAATACCCTTAAAGTCACAACAATTGCCGTAACTAGTACTTTTCTATTTGCCTGTACAAGTCAAGAGTCAATGTCTTTACCAAAAGGCGTAACCTTAGTTGAAACGGTTAAAGCTAATCCTAATACGATTAATATTCCTTTTAAAAAGTATAAATTGGCAAATGGTTTGACGGTGATTTTACACCAAGATAACTCTGATCCTTTAGTGCATATTGACGTAACTTATCATGTTGGCTCTGCCCGTGAGCAATTAGGTAAATCAGGTTTTGCCCACTTCTTTGAACACATGATGTTTCAAGGCTCACAAAATGTTGCTGATGAAGAGCATTTTAAAGTAGTAACCCAAAGCGGTGGTAACCTAAACGGTACAACTAACTCAGACCGTACTAATTACTTTGAAACCGTGCCGAAAAACCAATTAGAAAAAATGTTGTGGCTTGAGTCTGATCGCATGGGCTTTTTACTTGACGCTATTACCGCGGAAACCTTTGAAGTTCAGCGTGCGACGGTAAAAAATGAACGTGGCCAAAATGTTGATAATCGTCCTTATGGTCGATTAAATGAAACCGTTAATCAGATGATTTTCCCACGTGAACATCCTTATTCTTGGCCAACTATTGGTTATATGAGTGATCTTGATAATGGTAGTGTAACCGATTTAAAAGAATTCTTTTCTCGTTGGTATGGCCCTAATAATGCGGTATTAACTATTGGTGGAGATATTGATGAAGCACAAACTTTGGCTTGGGTTAATAAATACTTTGGTAATCTTAATACCGGCCCTGAAGTAGAAAGTATTGAAAAAACTGTAGTAACGCTTGATGAAAACCGTTACTACTCGATGACTGATAATGTCTCGTTACCGTTATTGTATATCAGTTTCCCAACGGTTTATGGTATGCATCAAGACGAAGCCGCATTAGATGTGTTAGCGAATATTCTAGGTAATGGACCAACCTCATTACTTTATAAAAATCTGGTAAAAACAGGTATAGCTGTACAAGCTGGCGCAAGCCATCCATGCCGTGAACTCGCCTGTCAAATGAGTTTTTATGCTTTACCAAACCCACAACAGGGCTTAGGTTTGGCAAATATTGAAAAAGTAATTAATGACACTTTAGTTGAATTTGAACAGCGTGGCGTTAATGATGATGATTTAATTAAAACTAAAGTAAGTATCGAAACCGGTACTATTTATGGTTTGCAAAGTGTTTCTGGTAAGGTTTCTAAACTAGCAGGTTTTGAAACATTGTTGGGCAATGCCAACTTCACCGAACAAGAGCTAGCGCGCTATAATAATGTTACTAAAGCCGATGTTATGCGTGTTTTCAAGCAATATATTCAAGGTAAAGGTGCTGCGGTATTATCAATAGTGCCTGTAGGGCAAGAAACATTAGTAACGCGCGCCGACAACTTTGTACTACCCGATGTGAGCAACCCTCCAACCCTTGCCGAGCTTGATACTCCAATAATGCATAATGTTAGCGACTTTGACCGCTCGATAATGCCAACCTCAGGAGGTAACCCACAAGTGATTGTGCCAAGCTTATGGCGTGAAAATTTTGCTAATGGCATTGAAATAATTGCCTCCAAAAACAGTGAAACGCCAACTGTAAGTTTGTTACTTAGTTTAGATGGTGGTGTGTTACTCGATCCTGTTGATAAAGCTGGTTTAGCGAGTTTAACTGCAGCCTTAATGAATGAAGGCACAACAGTGCACTCTAAAGAGCAATTGTCGAATGAATTAGCATTACTTGGTAGCGATATTTCTATTGGTGCAGGTGGCCGTAATACTTATGTTAGAGTAAATAGTTTGGTTAAAAACCTTGATCAAACCTTAGCATTAATGAATGAAATGATGTTCAAACCTGAATTTTCTCAAGCAGATTTTGACCGAGTAAAAAATCAATTATTGCAAAGTTTAGAGCAAGGTAATAAAGATGCTAAAACATTATCAAACCGTGCTTTAAAACAAGTAACTTACGGTGAAAGTAATCGTTTTGGTTTGCCTGATAGTGGTACTATTGGCACAGTTAGCAACATAAACCTTGATGATGTTAAAGATTTTTATAAAAATTACTTCTCACCATCTAAAGCCAGTTTAGTGATGGTTGGCGATATTGATAAAGCTGATTTTATGAAAAAACTGTGGCCACTAAAAGCGTGGCAAGGTAAAGATTACGCTATTGAGTCAGATTTTAATTTTCCACCAGTAACACCTAAAAAATTATATTTTGTTGATTTACCGAGCGCTAGCCAAGCGGTGATCAGTTTGTCTCGTCCAGCAATGCTTTACGATGCAACCGGTGAATACTTTAAAGCGACGTTAATGAATTATCCGTTAGGTAGTGCTTTTAATAGCCGAATTAACTTAAATTTACGAGAAGAAAAGGGCTACACTTACGGCGCATCAAGCTATTATACTGGCGGCAAAACACTGGGTCGATTTAGTGTTGGTACTAGCGTAAAACAAGAGCATACTTTTGATTCTATTATTGAAATTGAAAAAGAGCTAAAAAATTATCAATTAGAAGGTTTAACAGACACTGAAGCGACTTTTATGCGCCAAGCTATTTCACAAAGTGAAGCGTTAAGCTTTGAAACGCCAAGCCAAAAAAGTGGGTTTTTAAGGCACATACTTCAGTTTGAGTTAGACACTAATTACGGTGAGCAACAAAGTGAAATTATCTCAACTATTAGCCTTGAAGAGCTCAACCAAATAGCAGCAAAAGAATTAGCGAAACCTATGCAATGGATTGTTGTTGGCAACGGTCAAGTAGTTAAGCAACAATTAGAGGCGCTTAATTTGCAAGTGATTGACTTAGAATTAGCTAAATAAGTCATAGCGAATTAACTTTCATGCATTGAAAATTACAAAAAGAGCCCTTATTTATAGCGATCTAATAAGGACTTTCTCTTTATACCATTTACTCGCTACTCAAGAGGCTCTTCATTCGAGTGTCTCTTGAGTAGATAGGAACTATTTTGACAATATCATTAACTGATTATATTGGCGCTTTTAGCCAAAATGAAAATTTGGCAGCAGTAGCTGGCATTGGCCGAGGCATAGAGCGAGAAGCTTTGCGTATATTACCTGAGGGTAAACTCTCGGAGCATGGTCACTATCAACAGCTTGGCGCAGCATTGACTCACGATCAGATAACCACAGATTATTCAGAAACCTTACTTGAGTTTATCACGCCTGTAAGTCACTCTCCTGAGCAAGCCATTGCGCAATTACAAGACATTCAAAAATACACTTTTGATAATATCAACGGTGAGTTGTTGTGGCCAATGAGCATGCCTTGTTTTGTTGACGATGCAGCTAAAATACAGCTAGCGCAATTTGGCAGTTCTAATATTGGGCGAATGAAAACCGCTTATCGCCAAGGTTTGAAAAATCGTTACGGCTCTATGATGCAAGTGATCTCAGGTATTCATTTTAACTTCTCATTCTCAGAAGATTTCTGGAAGATAAATAAAACACTACACGATGATGCTAAACAGCAAACCATAGAAGTTAAGCCACTATCATTAGATGATTTTATTTCAGAGCGTTACTTTTCTATCTTAAGAAACTACACTCGCTTTTGTTGGTTAATTCCTTATTTATATGGTAGTTCTCCAGCAATCTGTGGCTCATTTTTACAAGGCAAAGAGAATAAGTTACCTTTTAAAAAATCACCTACCGGTGCGCTTTATCTTGAGCATGCTACATCATTGCGAATGAGTGATCTAGGTTATACCAGTAAAGAGCAAGCCTCATTAAAGATCTGTTATAACAATTTAAACGATTATGTTGATGGCGTTCAACAAGCCATTAAACTGAAATCAACACAGTTTGCTGATATTGGCATTAAAGTTGATGGAAAATATCAACAACTAAATGACAACGTACTGCAAATTGAAAATGAACTCTATGCCCCTATTCGTCCTAAACGTGTAGCTAAACCAGGTGAAAAACCATCAGCTGCGTTGCGTGATCGTGGTGTTGAATATATTGAGGTAAGAGCCCTTGATGTTAATCCATTTAGCGACACTGGTATTACTGTTGAACAAATATACTTTTTAGATATTTTTCTTAATTACTGCGCCTTTATCGAAAATGGTGATTTAGACTGTAAAGCCCAAGGTATTCATAAATCGAATATGAATGAGGTAGTGCTACGTGGTCGTGATCCAACGTTATTATTGTCAGATCGTGATAATGAAGGGCAAGTTAACCTTAAATCTATTCGTACCTGGGGTAATGAACTCTTTAATGAGATGAAGCAAGTGGCGGATTTGTTAGATAAAGCCTATGGCACCACAAAATACAATGAAGCAATAGTTCGCGAGCAAGCTAAGATCAATGATTCTAGTTTAACACCGTCAGCTCAGCTAATTTCTATTATTCAAGAGAACTGTTTAACTGAGTATGCGTTAGATAAAGCAAAAGTCTATCAACAAGGGGCAAAAGTGCGTGATTATCAATTCTATACACAAGAATATTTTGAGCAAAGTGTACCTATTTCACACCAAGCCCAAGCTGATATAGAAGCGAGTGATGTACTTAACTTTGACGATTTCCTCAAAGATTATTTCTCATAAACCTTTAGTCCTTAGTTTCATCCATGATAATGTATAAATAACCTGAATTCGGGATAAATAGAAGGCAAAAAAAACGCGTCAAATTGACGCGTTAAATATTTAAGAAAACTTAAACCTAATGAAAACTATCCAGGGAAGATTGTTTCAATAGATAAGACTAGTCATTTCACAATAAGTTCATTATTTTTATAAAAAACATCATTTATATTTAATGCTACTAATTTCCTCTTAGCGTTCTCTGAGACTTGCTAAATTTAAGACAAAAAAAAGCGCTCAACTAAAAATAGAGAGCGCATAACAAACAACATATAAAAACATAAAACATTCAGGGAATAACTTTACTATTAAGTAAGAGTACTGTTATGAGATTTAGTTCAATTTTTATTTTATTTTATTTAATTAAATTATATAAAAGTTTAAAAGTGCTTAGGTAGTCCACTAATAAACTATCAGGTAAGGCGTTACGAGTATTACGAAGGCATGAATAAAGTATAAAGCGAAGTATGAGGTCATATGGCTATAAATATTACGCGCCAAGTAATGCTAAGTGTTTTATTTTTTTATATCGCAATGACATAGAAATACAGTGTGCTAATTCTATTATCGGCAGATCTTGCTCAACGTTAAATACGATGGCTCGATTACCTTCATAGATAAAAGTATCACCATAAACTTCTTTAAAAGTCTCAATAAGGGATGTTTTACAGTTAAAATATACGCAGTATTGCTGTGGTTTTGTAGCTTTCCAATCAAACCGGATAGTACTTCCTATGGGAGAAAGATAACTTGGCTCACCCCACTTTAACGTTTCGTTTATATTTGAAATCCCGTCCTGCTTAGCGGTAATAAAAATCAATTCACGTATTTTACTGAGTAAAGCAGAGATGTTTTTAGGGTAACTTTCAAATTTTTGTTTAACTAATAAGTCCATTTGATAACCTTGTTTTTGAAAATAATGTAATGCTTAAGTTGCACAACATATTGATCTACGTAGTTAAGGTAACAAAAGTTATTGTGTGAAGAAAGTAGCGATGAGTCACTCTGAATTGTAAAACAAAAAATTTAAGGCAAAAAAAAGCGCTCAACTAATAAATAGAGAGCGCAATAAACAACATAAAATTTATAACATCAGGGAATAATATTACTATTAAGTAAGAGTGTGCTTTTCCTATTTAGTTCATTTTAATTTTATACATATTTTCTATATAAATGGCTAAATGGCTAAATGACTTAATGGTTAAATGGCATTTAATTTTTGAGCAAAAAAAAACGCTCAACTAAAAATAGAGAGCGCAATAAACAACATAAAACTTATAA
>NZ_PJAI02000138.1 GCF_002843355.2 Colwellia echini | reverse complement strand
AGTTCGGAATGGATTCAGGTGGGACCACAGCGCTATTGTCGCTAAACAAAAAGGGGACAATCTTAGAAAGCTTTTGCCTTTCGGCTAAATATCGTTTTATTAGTTCAAGTAACACGTAAGTACGTGATTTTACATACCCTTAGGTATTTTATTTTGTCAGTCTTCACACAATCTCTTCATAGCGCAAAACTACTTGGGTGTTGTATGGTTAAGCCTCACGGGTAATTAG
>NZ_PJAI02000137.1 GCF_002843355.2 Colwellia echini | reverse complement strand
ATTAGTTTACTAGTAAGTTCTTCTTTAACAATTAGTTATCATGCAATTTGTGTGAACACTCACATTAATGTTGTTTTACATAGTTCGACTCTTTCGAGAGAAGAACAAAAACGCTTAATGAATGATGTTCATGCAAATAAATATAGTTACTTAGCTTTAATTAGTTAGGTAGCGACTATGTAATGCGATATCAGCTTCGGTTGGTATCACGACAGAATTCATTGAGCAG
>NZ_PJAI02000136.1 GCF_002843355.2 Colwellia echini | reverse complement strand
GCAAACTGTTTTTTGTCCTGCTTTAATGCCTTGTTAGGTGTTTGAACTGATTAGAATTTATGCCACCTAAACTTACCAAACCACAATAAAGTAATTGGCAAAGTCTTGCACGAAATTTTGCAGTAAAAACTGAGGAATTAGCTCACCAGAAATTTCATTAAACGGCTTTGCTCAGTTTTATGTAACACCGCGAAACAATAATATACGTGCGATAAATACAAAACTGAATT
>NZ_PJAI02000135.1 GCF_002843355.2 Colwellia echini | reverse complement strand
CAGCGAGAATTAAAAGGTTTAAAAGCAAGGCATTGATTGAAGAGAATGGTTATTCCCTTGTCAAAATCAATAACGCAGCTTGTAAACCTTTTAAAATCGCCCTCTGGGAGCTATCTCGATACCCACTAACATCGTTAAATTTATTTGATTTAGAATGACTAAACCGAAACAAATTTGCCTTGTTAATGAGTATCGAATATAGCTCTGAGTTGAGAAGAAACTTAATCAAATTGGTAT
>NZ_PJAI02000134.1 GCF_002843355.2 Colwellia echini | reverse complement strand
CTCCCGTTAAAAGTGACTCAGCAAGTGATGCTGAGCCAGAAGCTGATGTAACCGACCCTGATGATATTGATGCACTGCTAGACTCTGTTAATAACGATTCTGTTAATAGTGCTTCTGTCAAAAGTGATTCAGCAAGTGATGCTGAGCCAGAAGCTGATGTAACCGACCCTGATGATATTGATGCACTGCTAGACTCTGTTAATAACGATTCTGTAAATAACGACTCTGTTAATAGTGCTCCCGTTAAAAG
>NZ_PJAI02000133.1 GCF_002843355.2 Colwellia echini | reverse complement strand
GTGTTTGCGCCATTTTTACCGTCGATATCGCCAATAGAAACACCCGCATTTACCGTGAAACTGTCAATGCCACTGCCGCCGACTAAATTCACAAAGTCTGTAAAACTAATACCGTTTAAGGTACCTGCGTTATTCGCATTAACTAACCAGGTGTTCGTCGTATCACCTGTTAAGGTGGCATTACCCACACCATCAATTAATTCAAATCCTGAGATATCTGTGATTAATAAACTGCCGTCGGTTGCCGTAAGGTTAAACGTATCTTTTAACG
>NZ_PJAI02000132.1 GCF_002843355.2 Colwellia echini | reverse complement strand
CGATTAATGGCACTGCGGGTGCTATCACGGGTGGTGTTGATGCAGATACCTTTACTATTGGCACAGCGGGTATAACGGGGGCGTTAGTTGGCGGCCTTGGTGATGATATTTTCACAGTAAGTGGTGCAACTACCGGACGTATCGCGAGTATTTCAGGCAGAGATGGTGATGACACAGTTAGCTTGGATAATACGGGCGTAGTAAGCGGCGCGATTTCGGGTGGGGATGAAACGTTAAAAGATACGTTTAACCTTACGGCAACCGACGGCAGTT
>NZ_PJAI02000131.1 GCF_002843355.2 Colwellia echini | reverse complement strand
TCCAAAAGAGCGTGCAGAGATTTCAATGCTTGAAGGAGCGGTTTTGGATATTAGATACGGTGTTTCGAGAATTGCATATAGTAAAGACTTTGAAACTCTCAAAGTTGATTTTCTTAGCAAGCTACCTGAAATGCTGAAAATGTTCGAAGATCGTTTATGTCATAAAACATATTTAAATGGTGATCATGTAACCCATCCTGACTTCATGTTGTATGACGCTCTTGATGTTGTTTTATACATGGACCCAATGTGCCTGGATGCGTTCCCAAAATTAG
>NZ_PJAI02000130.1 GCF_002843355.2 Colwellia echini | reverse complement strand
AAATGGTACCCGGAGCCGGACTTGAACCGGCACGCGTTTCGGCGAGGGATTTTAAATCCCTTGTGTCTACCAATTCCACCACCCGGGCAAAATGGAGGCGGATACCAGAATCGAACTGGTGTTCACGGATTTGCAATCCGCTGCATAACCACTCTGCCAACCCGCCATTTTGTCTCAACGATGTTTTGATATCAATATCAACAAATCTTATTAAAGTTAAATTGGAGCGGCTAACGAGACTCGAACTCGTGACATTCACGTTGGCAACGTGATGCT
>NZ_PJAI02000013.1 GCF_002843355.2 Colwellia echini | reverse complement strand
AATGAGTATCGAATATAGCTCTGAGTTGAGAAGAAACTTAATCAAATTGGTATAAATAACGAAAATTGAGAAATAAAAAAGCAAGCTTACTCAGCTTGCTTTTTTATTTTTGTTACGTTTTTAACTTACGATTTTAAGTTACGATTTGATGCTACGTTTGAACTTTCAAAATAACTTTACTGGGCTTTTAGTGTTTGCCCATTTACTTCTACACTGTCATCAGCCATTAAATAAACATACAAAGGCATGATATCTTCAGTGGTTGCTATTTCAGCTTTATCTTCTGCAGGAAAAGCACAAGCCCTCATATTAGTGTCGGTAGCACCAGGGTTTATAGCGTTAGTGCGTATTACCGAAGTATCGTACTCATCTGCAATTACCTGCATCAAACCCTCAGTGGCAAACTTAGAAACACTATAAGCGCCCCAATAGGCTCTACCTTGATTGCCTACCCCTGATGAGGTGAATACTAAAGATGATTTTGGCGCTAGCAATAAAGCAGGGATTAATGCCTGAGCTAATAAAAATTGCGCGTTAACATTAACATTCATCACATCTGTAAACATCTGCTCATTTATTTGCGTAAATGGACTAAGTTCACCTAATGTTGAAGCATTGAGTAATGCGCCATCTAAATGACCAAATTGGCTGATAATGGTTGAAGCCATATCAATATAGTTTTGCTTAGTCGCACCTTTTAGATCTAAAGGGATAATTGCTGGTTGAGCTAAATCTAAGGCAATTATTTCATCGTAAACGGTTTCAAGTTTACTGACCGTTTTTCCAAGTAAGATTACAGTAGCACCAAGTTTGGCATAATTTAGTGCTGCTGTACGGCCAATACCTGCTCCTGCGCCAGTAACGAGAATGGTCTTGTTGTTTAAACAAGCATCTTTTATCGAATAATTAAACATCTTAGGATCTTATTGCTGTGAGTGAGAAAATTACTTGGCTATTCTACGCGTTGGCATTTTCATTGACGAGAAAAAAGTTAAATTACCTGAAAATATTCGGTTTAATTTTAAAAATTACTAGCGACTTTACAAATCTTGGGTTAACTTTAACTGGTCTAATTAGTAATTCAAACGTTAGTTTGAAATAATGTCTAAAACAATACAAAATAACACCTAACAGTTAAGTTGCGAATTAAAAGTATAATAAAGGGCAAATAACGATAATAAAAAATTTAAGCTATGGGGAATTCACATGAAAAAGCTAGCTCTCAGTATCGCCATTATAAGTGCACTTAGTTTAAGCGCATGTAATAACGAAACTATCGAAGATGTACAACAAGAGGTAGAAGAAAATAATAGCGGTATCACGTCATTAGCCAGAATTGTATTTGATCCAGGTGCAGCAACACCGCGTTTATCTATCCCTAATGATTTATTACTGTCAGGTACTATAGACGGTACGTTAAATTTACCCGATGAAAATCTTGTTGATGCAAATGGTGATAAGCTCCCAGTTGATTATTTTAACCCTTCGGCAGCTGTTGGAGCGCTCGATGGTTGGTCTACGATAGCACCATTTAATATTGAGGTTGACCTCCCTGAGGGAAAAACACTTAATGCCGATAGTGTTTTTACACCTAATGCTGTTCATGTTTATGAAACTATTATGGGCGGTAACTCAGCTGATGCAGAGTGTGCTGCTATTCCTAGAGGCCCCGCATGTAAATTAGTGGCAGAGCTAACTTTTGGTGTTGATTTTATTGCGCAAGCAACAGCTAACGGTATTGCCATTGTGCCATTAAAGCCGTTAAAGGCTAAAACAGCTTATGTAATAGCGCTTACTGATCAAATTTTAGATAGCGACGGTACGGCAGTTGCAGGTTCTGTTACTTATGGTTTAGTTAAACAAGATATTACAGAAAAACCACTAGTGACTGAGAGCCAATTATTATTACAAACATTAACTAACAGTTTTGAGAATATTGCGGTTGAAGCAGGGCTCAATAAAGAAAATATTATTTATTCTTTTTCAATGACAACACAATCTATTCAAGATGTATCCCAAGTTGTTAAATCTGTAATGTTATCAGGCACACCAGGTACTACTCCTGTGTTATCAGCTATTACACCTACAGGTGCTAATGCAGCAATGTTACTTGGTTTAGATCAAAATGATTTAGGTGCAGGTACTGTAGCTAGTTTTGCGGCAGTTTCTAAAGCCAACTTATCAGCCCCTTATTATTTAGAAACCCCTTATTATGATGGTGCGGCAGGAAGTTGTAATTTATTAGCCGATGATATTACTACAGGTTGCCCAGATTTATTTAGTCGCTGGGAAGCGATGGGAGACAGCCCTGTAACTGTTTCTGGAGCATTAACTTCAGGAGCACTAACTCAAGACTCCTTCGTTGCTCAAGCTATTGCTCAAGGTCAAGATCCTAGTGAGTTATTAGCTGATCCAACAAAATTAGTTGGGTTAACATTTACCGTAGACGTGGTTGTTGATGATCAAGGCACAGTAGTGTCAGTACCAGTAGACCAAGCTCGTCACTTAACTCAATATAATCCACTGCCACAGGTTAAATCATATAAAAGTGGTACAACTGCTATCGATGTAATTATCACTACGCCAGACGCTGATCGAATCAATGCGATTGCAGCAATGAAAAAAGGCGAAGCGCTTACCGATGAAGAAATGATGAAGAAACCTGATGCCGGTTGGCCGGTAATGATATTTTCTCATGGTATCACTTCTTATAAAGAAACAGTGCTGGCAATTGCAGGGACTTTAGCTAGCCAAGGTATTGCAACTGTCGCAATAGATCATCCTTATCATGGTGCTCGAGGTATCGATTTTAATGGCGACGGTGTTTATGAAATTAGTGCAACACAATCATTGAGTGAATCAGATCCTGATTTTGTTAATGCCAACGTAACGAGCTATATGAATTTAGCCAGTTTATTAACTGCAAGAGATAATGTGCGTCAAAGTGAAGTTGACATGTTAGCACTACGTTTAAGTTTGAATGATACTGAAGTATATGGCCAATTAGATGCAACTAAAGTGAGTTTCTTAGGACATTCTCTTGGCGCACTGACGGGGATTACTTTTACAGCACTAGCCAATTCAGGGGTTGTAAATCCTGCAACAGGTGAGCTATCAACTGTAAACCCATATGCAATCAATAGCGCGTCTTATGCATTTCCTGGGGGAGGTATTTCAGGGGTGTTAATTTATTCACCGGCTTTTGGGCCTGTTGTTCAAGATGGTTTAACATCTAGCCAAACATTTATCGATTTAGTTGAAGAAACAGCAGGTAAATCAATTGAAGAAATGTCTGAAGCTGAATATCAAGGATACGTCGAAGCTATTTATCCTGCTTTTGCTAGCCAATTTAATTTTGCAGCACAAACAATTTTAGACTCTTCTGATCCTATAAACTATTCATCAACAGTAAAAGCGTTAGGCTCGCCTGTACACCTTATGGAAGTTGTCGGTAATGAGTCATTAGGTGGCGCTAATAAATCTGACCAGGTAATTGTTAATGGTTTGGCTGCTTTGCCACTTGTGGGGACTGAGCCGTTGATCCGTGAATTAGGTTTACTAAGTACAAGTGAAACTGTAGGTGATGGAACTAGCGCAGTAAGTGCTGCAGTTCGCTTCTTAAATGGTACTCACAGCTCACTACTTAACCCTGCAACTGAAACTGGTATAGCCGACGATGCAGCGGCTAACTTAGCCGTGACGGTTGAAATGCAAACTGAAGTTGCAGCATTTGCGAAATCAGGCGGTAAGTTGCTCTTGATAGCAGATGATGAATACATACAACCAGTTAGTGAATAAGCAAAAATATGATTTAACTTGTATTTAGCTTACTTATTTAAAGCCCTCTTTTGAGGGCTTTTTCATAACCAAATTTCAGTAAATATATAGTAAATATGGGTAGTAAATATTAGTAGTAAATATTTTTAACAACTGCCATCGAATATTACTTTTCATTCGCTTATAAACGTTACTTTTAAACATTATTTTAAGCACTGCTTTTAAACCTTACTTTTAAATAATATTTTCAATACAGTAAAATAGTGTAGAATTAGCGCAATTAATTTTATTCACCTTAAACGATTAAACCATCAGGAGTCCTCTTGGAATTTTTATACGAATACGGCTTGTTTTTAGCTAAAGCGGTTACCTTTGTTTTGGCGGTTATTGCCATCATTATTGCCATTGCTGGCGCGGCAATGAAAAAACAACATAAAAAAGGTGAGTTAGATATCACTGACTTGTCAGAACAATTTAGTGATACAGAAGAAGATATAATTCACGCGCTATTAAGTGAAGATGAATTTAAAGAAAAAGAAAAAGCAGACAAAAAGAAAGCCAAAGAGCAAGCCAAAGCAGATAAAAAGTCAGCTAAAGCCGGAGAAGAAAAACCAGCAAGTAAAGCTCATGTTTTTGTGATTGATTTTAATGGTAGCATTGACGCTAAAGAAGTTAGTTCTTTACGTGAAGAAGTAACAGCCATTCTATCGGTAGCAAAACCTGAAGACGAAGTTTTTGTTCGTTTAGAAAGTGGTGGTGGTATGGTTCATGGTTACGGTTTAGCTTCATCGCAACTTGATCGTATTCGTCAAAATCAAATTCCATTAACTGTTTCAGTTGATAAAGTAGCGGCCAGTGGTGGTTACATGATGGCTTGTGTAGCTAATAATATTATCTCAGCGCCTTTTGCTATTTTAGGCTCTATCGGTGTTATTGCTCAAGTTCCTAACTTTAATAAATTATTGAAGAAACATGATATTGATTACGAACAATTTACCGCAGGTGAGTTTAAACGTACAGTCACTATGTTTGGTGAAAATACTGAGAAAGGTAAAGAAAAGTTTATTGAAGAGCTTGAAGAAACACATGTTTTATTTAAAAACTTTGTTAGTGAACGCCGCCCTAGTTTAGATATTGCAAAAGTTGCCACAGGTGAACATTGGTTTGGTACAACAGCGTTAGAACTTGGTTTAGTGGATAGTATTCAAACCAGTGACGATTACTTACAAGCTAAAAGCAAGAGCCATAAAGTGGTAGCTATTAAGTATGAAGTGAAAAAAGGCTTAGCTGAAAAATTCTCGAAAGCAGCATCTTTATCTGCTGAAAGTTTCTTAGGAAAGTTATTACAACGTAATAATATATTTCCTGGTTAAGTAGCATTAAGTTACTGTTTATATAGTGATGAATTCATTGTATTAACTAACCTGAACTCAGGTTAACTAAAATCTCATATAAAAAAGCCTCGCTGAATTTATTCAACGAGGCTTTTTTTTGACGTGTTTATTAAAGCGTTTTAAAGATAAATATTGCTAAAATCTTATTCTATTATAACTATTTAACTTGAGTTCGGGATAATGAAAGTGAGTAGAATAATAATATCAATCACTTAGGATTTTACCTTTACAATAGTTTTAATTATTCGTAGTACAAGGCAGGAAAGCGAAGCCAATAACGGGTTATTGGGAGCTTTCATAACGAAGTAATACGGGTAATTAAGGCTGTTGTAGCATTTTGCTTATCCCGAACTCAGGTTATTTAATGTCGACATTTTCACTATTACTACCGGCTTGTGGATCTGAGTACATATCATTATCAAATTGATCTTCACTTTTAGCCACAACAATACTTACCATACTATCTCCTGTAACATTAACTGCAGTCCGCGTCATATCAAGTATGCGATCAACACCGATAATTAGAGCAATGCCTTCAACAGGTAAACCTACTTGCTGTAAAACCATAGCTAGCATAATTAAACCAACGCCAGGAACTCCCGCCGTGCCTATTGAAGCAAGAGTTGCGGTTAGCACAACCGTTAAATAATCAGCCAAGCTTAAATCTTGACTAAATACTTGAGCGATAAATACCGTTGCCACACCTTGCATTATTGCTGTGCCATCCATATTGATGGTCGCACCAAGTGGAACCGTAAATGAAGCGATAGAATTTTTAACGCCCATTTTCTTTGTTGCGGTTTCTAGTGTTACCGGAATTGTTGCGTTAGAGCTTGCTGTTGAAAAAGCAAAGATGGTAGCGTCACGCATTTTTTTTAAAAATATAAATGGGTTTAATCCGGTTAATATTTTTAAAATAATAGGGTAAGTAATAAAAGCATGCATAAGCAGTACAAAAAATACCACGAAGAAGTACTCAATTAAATTACCAAAAGTAGCGAGTGACACCGTAGTAAATAAGCTTGCTAGTAATGCAAATACACCATAAGGGGCAATATTCATTAAAATACTAACTAAGCGCATTACAACAATATTCATATCTTCAAAAAAGACAGCAATACGTTCACCTGCTTTACCTGAAAGCGCAATGGCCATGCCGAATAACAAAGCAAATACAATTATTTGTAACATATTGCCTTGTGCAAATGACTCAAAAGGGTTGGTTGGAAACATTTGAATAATAACTTGTGCTAAAGATGGTGCTTCCTTGCTTTCAAAAGTACTATCAGTTGTCATATTAACCCCTTCACCAGGGGACACTAATAAAGCTACCGCTATAGCAATACTAATCGCTATAGCGGTAGTGATTAAATACATGCCAACTGCTTTGCCGCCAATTCGACCAAGTTTACTGGTGTCTTTTAATGAGCAAACACCACATATTAAAGACACAAATACCAAAGGGACAACTAACATGCGTAAACTTGCCATAAATATTTGGCCAATTATTTCTAATAACCCGTCAACGATAAATCCCTTTAAAGAAAGATCAAACCAATAAAGCGGTATTAATTTATCTGTACCATTAGGCATCAACCATTGTAAATATGTACCAAATAAAATGCCGGTAACCATACCAAAGACAATTTTGCTTGTTAAATTCATATTTTTTAAATTAGCAATAATATGACTTAAAAACGTTGTTTTATTTAGATCTGAAGGAGGTTTACTGTCGATGGTCATAAGTTATTTTCACTTTTGGTAATTTTAAGATTGTTGATAGATATAGGAAATAATCACTAATAAAATAGAAAGTTAATCGAACCGAATTCGAATTATAAGGTTAGCAATAATTGACTAGATTAAATACCAATTTATTTAGACTCGTTTTGCGTTGTATTAAAACAGTATAAATAAAAAATGTTTTACTTAAAAAAGATTGTATTCTTTTTGTAATAAGCGGTACTTTTTTGTTGTTTATCAGTTAATATGTAAATAAGTGTAAACTATAAATAATATAATAAAAATTTGAGGATGCTTTTATGCAGTTACTTCGACGTTTAAGTTTTACCATGCTATTGATGTCAATGATGACATTGGTTGCATGTGGTGGCGGTGATATTTCTGGTGGCGATGACGGCGGCGATGGTGGTACTTCGGGCGGCGTTGCATTAACGCTAACAAAGTCTGATGGTGAATTATCTGCTGCCAATGCTATTACCGTTACTGCTACGGTGTTAGATTCTGATACTCCAGTAGTAAACAAAACTGTTACATTTTCTCTTGCTGTTGAAACTATGGGAGTTTTAGATCCTGTATCAGCTACAGCAACAACCGATGCTAATGGTGTTGCAAGTATTGTGGTGAAAGTAACTAATACCCCAGGTTCGGTTAATGTAATTGCTAGTTATGAAGGTGTTACTGAGGATATTAGTTTTCAAAGTTTAGGTGATGGCGCTCAAGTTATTGTTGGTGAGCCTGAAGCTGCATCAATTAGATTATTTGCTAGCTCACAACAACTTGCATCGAGTGGTGCTCAAAGTATTGTATTGTCGGCTATTGCTAAAGATATAAATAACAATCTACTTGAAGGTGTTACAATTAATTTTAGTACAGATTCAGGTGCTTTAGCTAACGTAATTAATGGGAGTAATACTACCCCGAATGTAACAGGAGCTGATGGTAAAGTTTCTAAGTTATTATCAACCTTAGATGAACCAACCAACCGAATCATTAATGTTACAGTGGTTAGTGGTGATATAAGTGACTCATTAGAAATTGAAGTGGTAGGTACTACTTTAACATTAACAGGTTCTGCTTCTTTAGCGCTCAATGACGAAGCTACATATATAGTCAAGGTAGTTGATTCTGATGGTAATGGGGTAGCTAAAACTGCTGTCGCTGTTGCTTTGACAGATACTGATGCAGAGGTAACTATTCCAACAACAGTCACTACTAACTCTGAAGGTCAAGCAACAATTAAAGCTACGGGCACTTCAGGTGGAACTAATACAATTACTGTTTCTGCATTGGGAGCTACGGCCAGTCAGAAGGTTTCTGTACAAGCTGATTCTTTTCAATTCACTAGCTTTAGTAACGGTGTAGATACTATTAATCCTTCTACTACTCCAAATACTCCAGATGTTTCGTTAATTCAAACAGCTTCTGTAACTCTTACTTGGACAAGAGAGGGTGCTACAGTGCCAGACGGCACCTCTGTTAGCTTTACCACTACTCGTGGTAGTATTAAAGATAGTGGCGGAATTATAATTAATGAAGCAACGACAGTTGATGGTAAGGTATCAATTCAATTAACGTCAACGGATGCGGGTAAAGCATTAGTGACATTTGTGGGAACTGACACTGTAGGTTCGGAGAAAATAGAGTTAACTAACCAGATTGAATTTGAATTTTATGCGTCTAGTGCAGCTACCATTAAAGCTCAAGCTTCACCTAATTCTATTGGACCTAATGCTCAGACATCAAGTATTTCAGTTGTTGTTAACGATGCGAATGGTAATTTAGTTAAGAACAAAAAAATTAAATTTGTATTAGAGGACGTAAGCGGTGGTTCTATTTTTCCTGCTACAGCGGTAACTGATAGTAATGGTAGTGCTTCAACTATTTATACATCTAATAGTACTTCTGCCAAAAATGCAGTATCTATTACAGCGGTTGTTGTAGATTCTCCAGCAATAACGGATACTGTAAACTTAACCGTTTCTGATCGTGAGTTATTTATTTCACTTGGTACAGGTAACGCGCTTGAAGAATTAGGTAGTACAGATTATGTGAAAGAGTATTCTGTTTTTGTAACTGATGTTGATTCTAATGCGGTTGAAAGTGTGGCATTAACCGTATCTGCAATACCTGAAAACTATTATAAAGGTAAATGGGTTAAAGGCTATGATTTGCTTGGAGATTTTGTGTCTTGGGTAACCGAAGGTCAAGTTTTAAATGAATCAAAAACAAAGTGTAGCAACGAAGATATCAATTTTAATGGTATCTTAGATGTTGATAGTAATGGTTTTACTGAAGACTTTAATGGCGATAATGAATTAACGCCAGGTAATATTGTCTCTATTGCAGGAACGTTAACAACTGATACTGATGGTCGTGCGGTTATTCGAATTTCATACCCACAAAGTTATGGCAGTTGGCTAGATGTAAAACTTGTAGTTTCAGGCAAGGTAACAGGTAGTGAAAGCTCGACCCAAGCAATTTTTACTTTACCTACTCTAGCTAGTGATGTTACTAACGAAGATGTAACTCCTCCTACTCAAGGTATTAACCTTAGAGGGCCATTTGGATTGTCTAACGATTGTGAATTGAATATAAGTCAAGATCCATCGTCGGATTAAAAATTATATATAAATATATTAAAGGCTCCTTAGGAGCCTTTTTTATATATGAATAGTTTGTAATTAACTATTTAGATGTTTAAAGATAATTAACTAGACCTTATTTAGTGGGTATAAAGGCACTATATACTTTTAAATGATGGATGCATTGGTGCCAAAATATTTCGATTATTTACATTTTTTAACAATATCCCCTTATGTTTTAACGAAAAGTCTATTATGATTGCCGCTAATTATCGGTAAATTATGACTAGTAAGGCATAAAGTCGTTCAAATTTACCATCATTTAACTCATAAGCTGGGTTAATAGAATTCCCAAAGAAGTAAATAATTACTTGTTTGTTAGACTATTTATAGATATACCTATAAATAGGTAAGCAGAAAATCATTTCCAGTAAAATATAAAACGAAGTATTAAATAAGATATTTTTTGATATCGCGATCTAATTTATAGTAAGTACGCTCGCACTTAATTGACTAGATTAGCGTTTGAATAAAAAGACAAAACGATTTGTCTTTATTGAAGGATTAGAAATTTTTATGGCAAAATCATTGGTTATTGTCGAGTCGCCAGCCAAAGCGAAAACAATTAATAAATATTTAGGTAGTGACTTTATTGTAAAGTCGAGTGTTGGTCATATTCGTGATCTTCCCCACAGCAGTACCGGTAAAAAAGTTCCGGCTAAATCTCCCGCTGAAGTGCGAAAAATGGCACCCGCAGCAAAAGCAAAATATAAAGCTAAACGCGATAAACAAGCGCTTGTTAATAGAATGGGTATCGACCCTGAAAATAACTGGGAGGCTAATTATCAAATACTACCAGGTAAAGAAAAAGTTGTAGCTGAACTTCAAAAACTTGCCGATAAAGCAGACACTGTTTATCTCGCAACCGATTTGGATCGCGAGGGAGAAGCGATTGCTTGGCATTTAAAAGAGATTATTGGTGGTGATGATGAAAGATTTCGCCGCGTAGTTTTTAACGAGATAACTGAAAACTCTATTCAGCAAGCATTTGCTACTCCGGGTGAGCTAAGTATGCCTGGCGTGAATGCTCAGCAAGCAAGACGGTTTCTCGACCGCGTAGTTGGCTTTATGGTTAGCCCATTATTATGGAAAAAAGTTGCCCGTGGCTTATCTGCAGGACGTGTACAATCAGTTGCTGTTAAACTTGTCGTTGAACGTGAACATGAAATTAAAGCGTTTGTGCCGGAAGAGTTTTGGGAAGTTACCGCTGATACACACGCAAGTACTGGTGAAGTGTTAACGTTAGATGTAACTCATGAAAGCGGTAAAGCATTTAAACCGACCAATAAAGCCGATACGGATAAAGCATTAACTATACTTAAAAGCGCTGATTATGCGGTAAGTAAACGCGAAGATAGACCCTCAAAAAGTACTCCGTCAGCACCTTTTATTACCTCAACACTTCAACAAGCGGCGAGTACTAAGTTAGGTTACGGTGTTAAGCGCACTATGGGCTTAGCTCAACGCTTATATGAAGCGGGTCATATTACTTATATGCGTACCGATTCAACTAACTTAAGTAAAGATGCAGTAGAAATGTGTCGTAATTACATAAGCGACAGTTTTGGCAAAAATTACTTGCCTGAAAACCCTAAAACTTATGGTTCAAAAGCAGGGGCACAAGAGGCTCATGAAGCGATTCGTCCATCAAATGTAAAACTTGAAGGGGCATTTCTTGAAGGTGTTGATGCCGATGCTAAAAAATTATATGAATTAATTTGGCGTCAATTTGTTGCTTGTCAAATGACAGCGGCACGTTATACGGTTAGTACCTTAACTATAAGTGCACAAAACTACGATCTAAAAGCAAAAGGTCGAGTAATGCAATTTGATGGTTGGACTAAAGTTCATCCACAATTAAGTAAAGGTGATGATAAACATTTACCAGATTTACAGGTAGGTGAAGCATTAACACTAGACAAGCTAGAGCCAACACAGCACTTTACTAAGCCTATTGCTCGTTTTGGTGAAGCATCATTAGTTAAAGAACTAGAAAAGCGCTCTATTGGTCGTCCGTCAACCTACGCATCGATTATTTCCACTATTCAAGATAGAGGTTACGTTCGTTTAGACAAAAAACGTTTCTATGCTGAAAAAATGGGAGAAATAGTTACCAACAGCTTATCAGGCAGTTTCGAAAAGTTAATGAGTTACGAGTTTACTTCGAACATGGAACAAGAGCTTGATGAGATTGCTGGCGGTACTGCAGATTGGAAAACTGTCTTAGATGAGTTTTATAAAAACTTTACGACTAGCCTAGCCAAAGCTGATCAACCATCAGAAGATGGTGGTATGCAAACTAATGAGCCGGTTTTAACCGATATTGACTGCCCAACATGTGGCCGTAAAATGGGGATTCGCACCGCACAAACAGGTGTGTTTCTAGGCTGTTCTGGTTATGCCTTGCCACCTAAAGAACGTTGTACTAAAACGATGAACTTAACCGCAGGTGAAGAAGCGGTTAGCGTTCTAGCTGAAGATGCTGAAACTGAAGCGTTAATGGCAATGCATCGTTGTAATAAATGCGGCACAGCAATGGATAGCTATCTTATTGATGAAACTAGAAAGCTACATGTGTGTGGTAATAACCCAACATGTGATGGTATTGAAGTAGAGCAGGGCACATTTAAAATTAAAGGCTACGATGGTCCTGTTTTAGAATGTGATCGTTGTGAATCGGATATGGAGCTTAAATCAGGTCGTTTTGGTAAGTACTTTGATTGTACTAACGATGAGTGTAAAAATACTCGTAAGCTATTAGCCAGCGGAGAAGCTGCGCCGCCGAAAGAAGATCCTGTACAGTTACCTGAATTAGAATGTGAAAAGTCAGAAGCTTATTTTGTATTGAGAGATGGTGCTGCAGGTATATTTTTAGCGGCAAATACTTTCCCTCGTTCAAGAGAAACGCGAGCGCCAAAAGTTGCAGAGTTACAGCGTTTTAGAGATCGTATTTCAGAAAAATTCTATTATTTAGCTGATGCTCCTGCACAAGATCACGAAGGTAATTTGTCCATAGTTCGCTATAGTCGTAAAACGAAAGAACAATATGTCATGACCGAATTGCCAGCTACAGATGACAGTAAACCAAAAGCAACAGGCTGGACTGCTAAATATATTGACGGTAAATGGGTTGAAGATATTCCGGCTAAAAAAACAGTTAAAAAGAAAGTTGCTAAAAAGACCGCAGCAAAGAAAACTCCAGCCAAGAAAGAAGCTAGTAAAGTAACTGAAAAATCAGATTGATTTAGTTGAAACGTTAGCGTGGAAGTAACTGCTGTTAATAAAAAAATAGATACCCTAGGTATCTATTTTTTTATCTGTATTTTAAGCGTTTTTACCCTGTAATAAAATTTGATTAAGTGTGTACTTAACTCCGAGCTCTGCTCGATGGGTAGCGAATATCGAATAATCTCTCAAAGGGCGAAAACCTAATAAAAAAGTAAAGGCTTACATACTGCGTTATTGACTTTAGTGGGGACACTGCATGGATGGTGTTATAAAGAAAATGCAGGAGCTATTATTCACCAGTAGGCTTTGAAGGAGTTATCAATCTAATCCTTCTAACTCATCTAGCACCTTCCTTGCTTGTGCTAAGGTGCAATCTGTTTGAGCCATTAAACTGGCTATTGTGAGGTTGCTTAATCGGTTAGCGACTAAAAGTAAATTTTCGTGACTTAAATGCAGGTATTCTTTTTTAAGTAATGTTGTTAGCCATAACCAACTATCTTCCTCTTCTTGTTCAATAAACTCTACTATTTGTTGAATTTGACTAACATTAGCTTTTAATTGCCAGTTTCTTGAACGACCAATACGACTTAAGTCACAACCTAGTTGTCGAATGTGGGCTTTTAAAGCATATGCTTTCATGGTGCGGCGAAGAAAGCTTGGTAAATTAATGGTATTAATTGGTTCCACAGGGTAACAGTCTTGAAAGTTAAACGTTAAATAAGCCAAGCTTTTATTAATTTAAAATACTGACTTAAACTGTTGGTTTAAGTACGAGCTTAAAAAGATGAGATTATATATAGAATTAACTTACCATTTTTTCTTCGGTTGAAATAATAGATCTAACTCATTCTCTTCACTTTTTGCTTTTTTAGCTGCATCTTTAGCATTGGTATGTTTTAACGCATCCGTGATCTCTTCTAATTGCTGTGTAACTTCTGCTTGTTTAGCTGATACATAATCACTTCTTACTGTACTGCTAGAAAGGCTTTGTAAGGCTTTCTCTAAATATTGTCTTGCCGAGCCAAGCATATTTTTATTAAACGCTTGAGTACCTCGTTTAACCAAACTTTCAATATTTATTTTAAGCTGCATAGCGGCTAATTTATTATCTTCGCCAGTAAAGGTTTGCGCATCTAAAGCGCCTTTACTTTGCTCTGATTTCAAAACCACACGTAATTTCTTAATGCATTGTAAAATACTGACAAGTTGTTGTTCGTTATCTGGCAAGGTGAAGTTTTCATCTGTAGTTTCTTGAGTGTTTGCTAAGTCTTGCGAGGCTTTTAATCTAGTCGCTAATTCTTGAACTCGTTTTTTTATACCTTTTACTTCAGGCATTAACTCTTGCATGTTTTTTGCCGCATTTAAACTGCGTCGATTTAAAATTTGCTGGATATTAGGATTACTGGGTAGATTGGCTAAATGAAGTATTAGCTCTTCGCTTTCATCAATAATCGCTTTTTGTTTAGCGACTTTAATTCGTTTTTCAGCTTCAATTTTTTCTTTATGTTGCTGAATGGACGTTACCACAACAACAATAACGATCAACGCAATAATTAACCCAACAATAATAGCAACCATCTAAGATTCTCTTGAAAATATAAACTATTAAGCAGTCTACAAAAAATGCCATGCTTAGCATAGTATTAGTTGCACATTAATCAGAGAAACAGCTACTGGCTTAATTTGTTCCACGTAAATTTCAATGGACTCTAAAAGATATTTATAAAAGTATCAGGATTTATTTTTAAAAAATATAATGGAATAAACTGCTGATTAAGTATATTATTTTGCTATAACAAGGTAAAAATCATCGTATTTATCAATGCGATTATCAATACGATTGGGTATTTACATGAAATTGCAGCAACTGCGCTACATCGTTGAAGTATTAAATAACAATTTAAATGTTTCTGCAACGGCAGATAGCTTGTATACCTCTCAGCCAGGTATTTCAAAACAAGTACGAATGCTGGAAGATGAATTAGGGATTCAAATTTTTGGTCGTAGTGGTAAGCATTTAACGCATGTGACTGAGGCTGGTCAAAATGTGATTAACATAGCGACAGAAATTTTATCAAAGGTGGAAGGGATCAAAGCGGTTGCTCGTGAGCATACCCAACCCGATGAAGGTAAATTGCGGATAGCCACAACACATACACAAGCTCGATATGCCTTACCTGGTGTTATTCAAGGCTTTATTAAAAAATATAATAAAGTGTCCTTACATATGTCTCAGGGTACACCTGCGCAAATAAGTGATGCTGCAGCAAAAGGTGATGCAGATTTTGCTATTGCTACTGAATCTTTACATCTTTACAACGATTTAGTTATGCTGCCATGTTATCACTGGAATCGCAGTATTATCGTGCGTCAGGATCATCCTTTAGCGAAAAAGCAAAACATTACAATTACTGATATTGCACAATATGCATTGGTGACTTATGTTTTTGGTTTCACTGGCCGTTCAGATCTTGATGCAGCTTTTGATGCCGCAGGAGCAAAACCTAAAATTGCGTTTACAGCAACTGATGCAGATGTGATAAAAACTTATGTACGCTTAGGGGTTGGCGTAGGTGTTATCGCATCGATGGCAATTGACGAACGTATTGACAGTGATCTTGTGGTTATTGATGCAAGTCATTTGTTTAAAGCAAGCACAACCAAAATAGGCTTTAGAAGAGGCAGTTTTTTACGTGCCTATATGTATGACTTTATTGAGCGCTTCGCACCACATTTAACCAAAGATATTGTTACCCGTGCTATGTTATTGAAAAATAATCATGAAGTAGACGAGTTTCTAGCAGATATCGAGTTACCAACAAAATAATAAAAGTTTAACCTATTACCTTTGCATAAATTATATTGTGTACATTATATTATGTACATTATGCCGTATAGTTGGTTGCCAAATGCCCCTTAAATTCAAATAATAAATTCAACTAACTAGAAGTGCATGGTTTTGTCTATGTATGCCTAGAGTAACCACTTTAGAATTTATTTATCCCTATTTGAACCGATTTTTTTATCAACAAGTTCTCATATCTTAAGTTGCATTATCATGCATTAAAGCTTAATTAAATTACTATTCAACAATAAACATCTATTTCCTTTAAAATCAGTAAGAAAAAAATTATTTATTTATAAGTTGTGCTATTTTTAATGGTAAGCACAATCAATATAAAGGTGAACCTATGGCAACTGAAAATGCCTTATATACTATTTTAGTTGAAAAAATCAGACAAGATACACTTGTACTCCCAACATTACCTGAAGTGGCATTAAAAGTAAGGAGTGCTGCGGATGATCCTGAGATAACTTTAAATAATATGAGCACAATTATCTCTCAAGATCCTGCTCTATCTTTAGGTATGTTAAAAGTGGCTAATAGTGCACTTTTAGGCCGTAGTATTAAAGTTGAAACAGTTTCACAGGCAGTAACCCGTATAGGATTAAGACAAATAAAAAGTATTGCTACCGCGATGGCTATTGAGCAAGTATTTGTTTCTAATAACGATGTTGTTGCTATGTATATGAATAAAGCATGGGCAAAAACGATTGATATAGCGTCTGTAGCAATTAGTTTAATGACCTTATATTTGAAAGGTCATAAACATACCTCACTGTCTTTAGATAATATTACGTTAGCAGCTTTAATACATAATATTGGCATATTGCCTATTTTAACTGAAGCTGAAAATCACCCTGATGTATTTGCTAACCCTACTTTTTTACAACAGGCAATTGTTAAACTTTCAGGTCGTATTGGCGGGGAAATTACCCGTAGTTGGGGGTTTTCAGACGAGTTTGTATTATTAGCCGAAGGATGGAGTGATTTAAGTATTTTACCTAAAGAAGCGCATTATTTAGATTTTATTCGTGCTGGTGCTGTATATCATAATGTCTTCAAAAATGAATCGACCAAAAAAGCACTATTAAATAATTATGCTAAAAAAGGTATTTTGCCAGACATTGATTATATGGAGTCTGAGGAATTTAAAGCGGAATGTGATAATGTTAGAAGTATGTTTAACTAACATAGCTTGTAATAAATATTGTTTCAGGGCGATTAAATTGAACAGAAACAAACTAAACAGGTACAAATAGAACAGATCAAATAAGGGCGATATTTTATCACCCTTATTAAGATATCTAATAATACATCTAATCTTTTTCTAAAGGATCTGTTGTTTTCATTGAGAATTCAGCTAATAAATCAATAATGAATCGATTTAACTCGCCAGACATTAAGGCAAAATCTGCATCAAGTTTAGCTATCACGTCATCACTATCAATATCATCATTTTGTTCATGAATTACATCAAAAAACTTAACGCGTTTGATAGCTAAATCATCACATAATATAAATGATAAAGACTCATCCCATTCAAGTGCAACTTTCACCACATATTTATCGGCATCAAGGTGTGATTGAATTTCTTCGCCTATTAGATCTTGATTTTTAACTCTAACTATTGCGCCATCGTCGCCTAAAGCGTTAAATTCAGCTTCCATACCTAAGGTGAATTTATCACCTAAACTGCGTTTATTTAGCCAATCAGTCATGGTTTCATCAACACAAATATCAGGATCGAAACTAGTAACAGGTAGGGTGCCTATAACTTTTCGTAATAGTGCTAATAAATCTTCAGCTTTACCACGAGAACTTGAGTTAATAACAATAATATTATTAACTGGGCTAATGTATGCGTGAGTATCAGTAATGCGAGAAAAAGCACGAGGCAGTAACTCAAAAGTGATATCTTCTTTGAATTGTTCTTTTTCTTTTTTTGTAGCGCCACGACCTTGCTCTTGTTCTAGCAAGTTTACCTTTTCTTCTATCATGTCTTTAATAACAGAAGCAGGTAGCATTTTTTCTTCTTTGCGAGCACAAATAAGAAAGTTACCATTGGCACTATGAACGCTAGTATCACCATGTTTACCTAAGGCGTTAATCCAACCAAAGTGCGACATTTCAGTTGAGCCTAATGGGGTAAAAAGGTGTTCTGATAAGTGTTTCTCTAAGTCTTCTTCACTTAATTCAAATGGGCGAGTAAAGGCGAAAAAGTATAGGTTTTTAAACCACATAAGTAAATCCTAGGCTGATAAGGGAATGTTTTGCCGATATCATACCCCAATTTTGCGCTTTACACAGTAGCTTTTAGCCTTCGTTTTAGTTTGTTTTTATTAGGTATAACGCATATCTGGGAATGTTATGCGATAACTTAATCCTTCACCTAGTGTTGAGTTAGCGTCAATAGAGCCATTAAGGGTATCAATAACAAGATTTTGAATGATATGCGTGCCTAATCCTGTATTGCCTTTATCCGCTTTTGTAGTGTAAAACGGCATAAAGAGTTTCTCCAGTTGGTCGGGACTAACTCCTACGCCGTTGTCTTGATAAATCATTACTAATCTTTGTGCTTCAGCACTAATTTTTATAGATATGATGCCACGGTTAATATCAGCAAAACCATGCGTGATTGAATTGATAATTAAATTGATCACTATTTGTGCTATAGCACCAGGATGAGTATAAATCTCAATATGTGGATCACAATCAACCTTAACATGATGATTAGTTTTCTTTAATTTAGGGTGAAGGGACTGAATTATTTCATCTAAGTACTTTGCAACACTTATTAATCGTATTTTATCGTTAGTTTGATCTACAGCTACTTGCTTAAAGCTAGCGATTAATTCAGCAGCTCTTTGTAAATTATTTAGTAATAATGCCACACTGTGTTGGGCATTTTCGATAAAGGTATCGATAGTACGCTTTGACAGTTTTTGTTCATTAATATCTTGTTGTAGTTTGTTAAGAATGTCAGCGAGATAGCTTATAGAAGTAATACTTATACCAATAGGAGTATTTATTTCATGTGATACTTCGGCACTAAGTTGACCTAGTGAAGACATTTTCTCAGCCTCGAGTAATCTATCCTGTGCTTTACTTAGCTCCATAATAGAGTTTTTTAAATCTTTATTGGTTGTTATTAAAGTGTTTTCTGTTTTACTGCGGCGGCTATTCTCAGCTTCTAATTGATGCTGTTGGGTCAACATTTCTTTTTGCTGAACTTCCATACGCAGTAGAGTACTGCTTAATGTGGATGTTTTTCGCGCAACTTCTTGCTCGAGCAATAAATTTTGTTCGTCTAACTTTTCATTCGCTAAGTTTGTTTCGCGTTGAGATAGTGCTAATTTATCTTTGAATTCAATTAGCTCATCAATAAGATTGTTATAAGCATCTTCAAGTACATTTAGTTCGTTAGTTTCATTACTCATACGATGAAATTTAGAGGCATCTGGATCATGTAAATCCAGTTGCTTCATTTGGTTGGTAAGTGCTTGTAATGGTTCAGTGAGTAGCTTGTTAAATGCAAGGGAAAATAAAAGAATTAAAAATGCAGTTTTGACAATAGCATTGCCTATAAGAAAGTAGATACCAACTTCAATACGGCTAAAAATAACGTCATTACTAGAGAGAAGAGTTACTGTACCAACGGTAGTTGTGCGCCCTGAAAATTCGAAAATTAAAGGAAACGAGTGGCCAAATAAACCTTCACTGATAGAGCTGATAATATAGTGTTCGTTATCTCTATTTGGCGAGTTTTCAGGATTAAGTGAAAGCACTTCACCTAATTGGGTAATAACATTCTTTGCTTCATCAGTTACCGTGATGCCCTTGATCATTGGAATTGCAATTAAACCTTCTGAAATATCAACTGCTTGCTGGGTGTTTAGCTCCCAAACTGCCCGGGTTAAACTGCCACTAATTGTTTTTTGTAAAGTAAGTAACTCACTATTAATGTGACTTTTAGTATTAAAATACTCAGCAATAATCTGTACGCCAGTAACGCTGATCGTTAGAATAAAATAAACAGAGAGGACTTTAGATAGCAATTTACGCGATATGCTAGTTATTTTCATTTCAATTATCTTTTGAGTAATTTATAGGAAGTAATTGTTAATTCTAGCTAATCATTTATAAAGTGCGTAAAAATAATATTTTAGTCTAGAATAATATTTATTATATACCTTTGAGCTATAAAAATGCGAGTTGCAATAACAGTTGATTAAAATTGAGCTATTGTTAGTAAGGCTTAGTTAGTCAATGTGTTTATGGTTACTCATAAATAAATATCCTGCGCTCTGAATAATTAAATTGTAAAGTATAACAGTATCAACTATTTGTACTCACGCATCTACAATAGGCTGAGTTAATAGATTTAGTTATTCGTAGTACAAGGCGAGAAAGCGAAGCCAATAATGAGTATTCGGGGAGCTTAACTAAGGAGTACGGTATAAATAAGGTTGTTGTAGCACTTTGCTTAATCCCGAATTCAGGTTGAACAGTGTAAGTATTACAGTTTGATGTACTTTTTATGAATATATATCGTCCATTGTAATAAAACAGTAATAAAAGTGTCATAGAATATTTATCATTAGTTCTTCGCACTATTTATACAACTCCATTAATTAGGTGGTCTATTTTATAGATAGAACATCGAGAAAATGGCCAAATACATGATGTTTATTTTAATACACCTTGTTCTAATTATTAAATAAATCATGACGTAATTGGCTGTTTTAACAAGCATAAATGCTCATATATTTATTGGGATTGGTATTAAACATATAATTTTAGGAATTCTTATGAAACTGGTTAAAAGCTGTATTGCAATGACGATTTGTACTTTAATAAGCACAACGTCTTTTGCCGCCGAGCAAGATGCTGTTAAATCTAAAGAAGTTACAGCTAAAGCTGTTAATGAATTTTACGGAAAATTAAATATTTCGATACAATCTTCAGATGAAGATGGTGAAAAATTTAATGACTTAAAAAGTAACGCCTCTCGCGTTGGTGTAAAAGGAAAGTATCATTTAGATAGTGGTTTAACGGCTATCTACCAACTAGAATGGCAAGTAAACGTTGGTGACGACTCTAAAGATTCATTAACGGCACGTAATCAATGGATTGGTTTAAGAGGTGATTTTGGTGAAATTACTGCTGGTGTTTCAGATACAACCTTAAAAGTATCCCAAGGTAAATTTGATTTATTTAACGATTATGAAGGTGATTTAAAACATCTTTTTATCGGAGAAAACAGAGAAACTAACTCAATAACCTATAAATCACCTACATATAAAAAGCTTCAGTTTTTAGCAAGTTATATTATTAGTGATGAGCCAGAGCAATCCGACCCGTATTCAATAGGTGTTTATTTTGGTGATTTAAATTTAAAGAAAACTAATTTTTTCCTATCGGCTGCGCATGACGAAAATATGCCTGTTAAGTTTGTAGGCGTAAATAGTTCGGGCGCTACCAATACACTTTCCGAATCTTTAGCTAATACTCGTGTTACCGGTATGTATAAATTTGGTGATATACGCTTAGGTGCTATGTTGGTTGACACCGAAGTACTTGATTTAGGTAAGTCTGAAACAGGTTATGCCGTTAATGCTTCTTATAATATAGGTAGTAAAATTGTCGCTAAACTACAGTTTCAAGAATTTGCAGGTGCAGATTCAATAAGTGTTGGCGCTGATTACAAATTAGGCAAAGAAACCAAAGTCTATGCTTGGTATACAGACCGTGAAGGAGATGAAGTTATAGGAGCTAATGACTTTACGTATACACTTGCCGAAGCAGGTAAGTATTTTGCAATAGGCATGGAACAAAAATTTTAATAACTAAGCTATTTCAACTTCAAGTTAGAGCCACAAATTTAATACAAAAGCCGTTACTGTTATAAGTTAACGGCTTTTTTGTGGGAGTAGCCTTGCTAATGCATTAAACTTGCTGGATAATTTTATTTTGTCATAAAACTGTCATGTAACTTCTGCACAATAACCTATCAAGTGTGATCTATTGTTAATGTTTGTTTCATTACTAAGACATTCAATACATCATCTGTTAGTCATATTATTAGGATGTAAAAATGAGTCGAAAAATTTTAGTGGTTGAGGATGAAACACCAATCAGGGAAATGATCACTTTTGTATTAGACCAAAATGGTTTTAATGCGATTGAAGCGTGTGATATTGAAGAAGCTTTAGCTAAAGTTCATGAACCCTATCCTGATTTGATTTTACTCGACTGGATGTTACCTGGTGGTACTGGTGTTTCGCTAGCAAAAAAGCTTAAGCAAAATGAATACACCCGCAATATCCCAATTATTATGTTGACCGCTCGAAGCGATGAAGATGACAAAGTTAAAGGTTTCGAAGCCGGTGTTGATGACTATGTAACTAAGCCTTTTTCCCCAAAAGAATTAATTGCCCGTATTAAAGCGGTGATCAGACGCGTTTCACCTACTTCTCTTGAAGAAGAAGTTGATTTTCATGGTCTTAAACTTGACCCAGTTGCACATCGCGTTGCTATTAATGGGAATAGCTTGGATTTGGGGCCGACTGAATTTAGATTGCTGCACTTTTTTATGACACATCCTGAAAGAGTTTATTCGCGTGAGCAATTACTTGATAATGTTTGGGGTACTAATATTTATGTTGAAGACCGTACTGTTGATGTACATATTAGACGTTTACGTAAGGCCATATCAGGTGAAGGTCATGAAGACTTTGTTCAAACTGTTCGTGGCGCCGGTTACCGCTTTTCAAGTAAATTAAAGAAAGCTATCTCAGTATAAAAAGCAATTCGCTGTTGGAAAGTAATTAAAAAAAACATGCACTTTCGTTTATCTATTACCCATATTATTTATCGCTTACTTGTTATTTTACTTGCGAGTGCTTGTGTTGGCTGGTTAATTGGTTTTGTTTTCTTAACCATGTTATTAAGCACTTTGGTTTTATTGCTTTGGAATTATCATCACCTCTTAAAATTAATTAATTGGTTGTGGCAATCTAAGTCGCTATCTCCTCCTCAATCCGAAGGAATATGGGGCGATTTATTTGATGGCTTATATCATCAAATAAAGCAGCAACGAAATAAACAGAAACTGTTAAATGAAAAAATAAGACGTTTTCGAGATGGTGCAGAAGCGCTTCCAGATGCAGCATTAATGTTATCCGAAGAGTGGACTATTGAGTGGGGAAATAAAAAAGCGCAGCGACTTTTAGGAGTTCGATGGCCAGATGATTATGGTCAACGTATTGATAATTTATTAAGAGCACCTGAGTTTGGCGAGTATTTAGCTCATAAAAACTTTGATTCGCCATGCTTGTTAGTTTCACCTATGAATTCGGATATGCAACTTGAAATTAGAATTATGGCTTATGGCAGCGACGATGTTTTGTTGTTGGCAAGGGATATTTCTAATATTCAGCGCTTAGAAGATATGCGTCGAGATTTTGTTGCTAATGTTTCACATGAGTTAAAAACCCCATTAACAGTGGTTCGCGGTTATGTTGAAATGATCCAAGCGGCTGATAATACATTCGAACCACTTTGGCAAAAAGCATTTCAAACTATTGAAGGCCAGGTTTCTCGCATGGATCGTTTAGTCGAGCAATTGCTTAATTTGGCTAAAGTGGAAAATAATAGTTCTGATGATAAACAAACCGTCAATATGGCGCATTTAATAAGTACTTTAGTTGATGAAGTTACGTGGCTAAATCAAGAAAAAAATCATCAAATTGAATTAAATATCACAACCGATGTTGGCGTTGTTGGCTATGAAACAGAACTAAAAAGTGCTTGCGCTAATCTAATATCCAATGCCATTGCTTACACGCCTGCTAATGGTTGTATTGACGTTAGTTGGCAGATGATGGGGAATAAGGCTGTTTTTTCTGTCAAAGATAATGGCGATGGCATTAAACCTGAACACGTAAACCGTTTGACTGAACGTTTCTACCGTATAGATAGATCACGCTCTAGAGATACGGGAGGTTCGGGTTTAGGTCTTGCTATTGTCAAACATGTTTTACATCACCATCAAGCTGAATTAATCATTAATAGCTACTGGGGACAAGGAAGTGAATTTTCTATTCATTTTGACCCGAGCACGCTTTCAGTATTAAAAAGTTAATATTCCTCTCGAAAATTTATGATATGAGAGCTAATTGTTACTCATCTTTTTCGTAATAATTCTGTAATAAATAAGACATATAAATGTCATATTAAGTTCGTATAGTGTACACAATTAAACAATATAAGCTCTTATAGGAAACATCATGAGTATTAAGAAAGTTATAACTTCAATCGGTTTATCAAGCATGATCAGCATGTCTGCTTTTGCATTGGATGAAAACTTACCAGAATATAAAAAGGTAAGTGGTATCTCTGGTAATATCTCTTCTGTAGGCTCCGACACTTTAGCCAATATGATGACGTTTTGGGCTGAAGATTTTAAGCGTATTTATCCTAATGTAAATGTACAAATTCAAGCTGCAGGCTCTTCTACAGCTCCACCGGCATTAACTGAAGCAACTTCTAACCTTGGACCTATGAGCCGAAAAATGAAGTCTCGCGAAATTGAAGCTTTTCAAAAACGTTACGGATATAAGCCAACGGCGGTTAGAGTTGCTATTGATGCATTAGCCGTATTCGTTCATAAAGATAACCCACTTGAAGGTTTAAACATTGAACAAGTTGATGCTATCTTTTCGATAAACCGTAAGTGTGGCGCACCTAAAGATATTGACCGTTGGGGTGAGCTTGGTTTAACAGACGCATGGACAGGTAAAGATATACAGTTATATGGTCGCAACTCTGTTTCAGGTACTTACGGGTATTTTAAAAAGAAAGCACTATGTAAAGGCGATTTTAAAAATAGCGTAAACGAGCAACCAGGTTCAGCTTCTGTTGTTCAATCAGTTTCGGCTTCGCTAAATGGTATTGGTTATTCAGGTATTGGCTACCGTACATCTGGTGTACGTGCATTACCTTTAGCTAAAAAGGGTAATAAATTTATTGAAGCAAATATGGATAATGCGGTTTCCGGTGATTACCCATTATCACGTTACTTATACGTTTATGTAAACAAGCACCCAAATAAACCACTTCAACCAATGGAAGCTGAGTTCTTAAAATTGATACTATCTAAATCTGGTCAAGAAATTGTAGAGAAAGATGGTTATATTCCATTACCAAACTCAGTTGTTACAAAAGAGTTCAAAAGCTTAGGTTTATAATATCTAAGGTTTATAAAAGCTTAGATTTGTAAAAACACGAAAATTAATAGCTTACTTTAGGGGGGACATTTTTCAATGTTCTCCCTTTTTTGTTTTACAACTACGAATTATCCGCATCATCACTATCTACTTATACGTAAAACTATGATTTTATGGAGTGAAATATCTAAATTTTAGTAGAATTGCAATAGTAACTATCTGTTTTAAAGGCTGTAAATTATCACTTGTATAAGATTCAATTGACAATTAAAGCACAAAGCATAAAGTGTCATCTGTTAAAATATATATAATTAATGAATTTCATTGATATAATAAAGCCTTGTTTATGTTATCGCTTAATTGAAGGAAAGGTATGGAAATTATTTTAGCAAACCCTCGTGGTTTTTGTGCGGGTGTTGATCGGGCTATTAGTATTGTTGAACGTGCTTTAGATTTATTTGGCGCGCCTATCTATGTTCGTCATGAAGTGGTACACAATAAATTTGTTGTTGATGGCTTAAAAGAGCGAGGGGCAATCTTTGTTGATGAGCTTGATGAAGTGCCAGATGACAATACAGTTATCTTTAGTGCGCATGGCGTATCTAAGGCGGTCAGAGAAAAAGCAAAAAATAGGGCGTTAAAAGTTTTTGATGCAACATGCCCATTAGTGACTAAAGTACATATGGAAGTATCTCGTATTAGTCGTAAAAATATTGAATGTATTCTCATTGGCCATGCCGGACACCCAGAGGTTGAAGGTACAATGGGGCAATACAGTAGCGAATCAGCCGGTATTTATTTAGTTGAATCACCAGAAGATGTTGCAAATTTAGTAGTTAAAAACCCAGAGAAACTCTACTTCTGTAGTCAAACGACATTGTCGGTAGATGATACGATGGAAGTCATCGAAGCCCTTCAAGCAAAATTTCCGATGATTGAAGGCCCTCGTAAAGATGATATTTGTTATGCGACTCAAAACAGACAAGATGCTGTACGTGAAATAGCTGATAAAGTTGATTTAATGCTAGTTGTAGGAGCAAAAAACAGCTCAAACTCTAATCGTTTAAAAGAATTAGCCAGTAAAATTGGTGTGACTTCTTATTTGATTGATACTGCTGAAAATATTGAAGCAAAATGGTTAATTGGAGTAGAAAAGGTTGGCGTTACAGCAGGAGCATCAGCACCAGCTGTATTAATAAAACAAGTTGTTGAAGCATTAAAAAACTATGGTGGCCATGAGGTTATCGAACATCCTGGAAAAGAAGAGAATATCGTATTTGCAGTACCTGTAGAATTACGCTAGTCTTAATCTATTATAAAAAAGTTAAATAAACTTGTTATGTTAACACTTTGTTGCAAATGTATTGTGCATAGTGTTAATGTACAGTTGTCGGTTTTTGTATTTCGAACTCGTAATCTATACTGGTTTTTATGCTACTTATTTTAGACGAATAATTAGATGAATGGTGCAGTTATAGCTTATTGATTATAAACCGTGAGTAGTCACTGTACGCATTTAAAAAAATAATAATGAAGTATTAAAACTACTCTAATGAGTTGTATTGGCTTGTGCACGTTTGTACATCCGTATAATTAATTTTTGACCATGCGAATGGTAGAGTGGTAATTATGCAATCAAAATATAATAAAAATATAGAGAGATTATTCAAAGTCTCTCTATCTCTCCATACTCATCTGTTTAAAATGTTTAGGTTTTTTACCCCGCGACATTACACTTTCCAATACTCCATAATTTTTTACTTCTTTATTCAAAAACAAGTTTTTACATCATCTCAATTTGAGCAAGATGAATATATGCGGTACCTGGATTTAATATGAATAAAATTTCAACGTTACACCAATTAAAACGTAAACAACGCGGTATGACTTTTTTGGAAGTCTTGATTGCGGTTGTGATATTAGTTACAGGTATATTAGGGGCTGTAGCATTACAAGCGGTGGCCAAAAAAAGCAGCTTTGACTCTATGCAACGTTCACTTGCTTCCAGTTTAGCGCAAGACATTGTAGAACGTATGCGTGGTAATAGTTCTAATAATTTAGCTCTATATCAGGTCGGTAGTCCATTTGGCGCAGGTAATGCAGCTGAACAAGATTGTTCAGCTGCCTGTACTCCAACTCAGATAGCATCGTATGATGTTTATGAATGGGAACAAGCTTTAATTGGAACTAGCACTAAGAGTGGTGGTGTAAATGGCACTGATGTAGGCGGTTTAGTTAACGGTGTTGGATGTATTAATGTAGTTGGAAATAGGGTGACAGTTGTTGTTTCTTGGCAAGGAAAAACAGAACTTGCTGATGGTGGCAGTTCTGGGACAGGTGTAGCTAACTGTGGCTCTTCAGGTGCTGAAGATGGAGACAATAATAAACGTCGACAAGTAGTTGTAAATGCCTTTATTTTATAATCAATAGAACAGTAGTTTTAAATGCCTAAATGGTGCGGTTAATATGAAAAGTAGCTTTAAAAAATATAAAAATAATCAACATGGCTTTACCTTATTAGAGTTAATACTTTCTTTATCAGTTGGTGTTGTCATTTTAGCTGGTGTTTCAAGTGTTTTTATTGGCATGCAAAGTACAGTTAAAGAAACCTCAAACTATGGTGAATTACAAGAAAATGCACGTTTTGCTATTAGCTTAATAACCGATGACTTAATGCAACAAAACTTTTGGGGAGATTACAGTGGCTCAATCAATGCTAGTAATCTGAATGGAGTAATTCCAGTAAGTGCAGGTGTTGAGTGTATTGGTGAAGGAACAAATAATGGTACTTACCCCTTAGCGACAGGACAATTTAGAACGCTATGGGGAGAAACGTCTTCTCCTACCGGGGTTACTGCTATAAGTTGTATTGGTGATGCTGCAGCTAATTCTGATGTTATACAATTTAAACGAGTAATTTCAAACCCTTTTAATACAACAGATGCGACGCCACCATCCCCACCTGTAGGTTTTTCTTATTTCATTTCAAATGTTGATGAAGCGGCTATTTATAAAATACCTACAGTTGGTGTTGCTGTAGCTCCAGTAATTAAAAATAGTAGGATTTGGCAATATCAGCATCATATTTATTATGTAAGAGCAGGGGTTCCTGTTCTCATGAAATGGCGTTTAACAACCCAGATGATAAATGAGCCCGTAGTTGATGGTATTGAACGAATATACTTTATGTATGGAGTGAGTAACCAGGTCGATCCGTCTCAACCAGGTTTTGGTGTGATTAATTCCTATATTTCAGCCGAAAATATGACCGCAGCTCAGTGGGATAATACTAATAGCCGTATATTGGCTGTAAAAGTTTATGTTTTGGCAAGAAGTATTTTACCGGATGATAAATACAAAAATGAAAATACCTATGTTTTAGGAGATCAAGCACCTTATACACCAGATGATAATTTTCGGCGATTACTACTTAGCTCAACGGTTACCCTATTTAATGCGGAGATAGACACATGGTAATAAAAAATAAAATATTGTTTAAGCAACAAATATTACCTAAAAACTCATTAGACTCAGCTGTTTTATCTAAACAAAAAGGTGTTGTACTAATTGTCTCTTTAGTTTTTCTTGTTGCGTTAACTGGCGTTGCCGCGGCATTAATGCAAAATACGACAAGTGATATGAAAATGACGGGTGCTAGCACTGAAAAGTTAGTTGCTACGCAAGCCGCAATAAGTGCGATTGATGAAATAATTGATACACAAAGAGGGGCTGGAGCCAATAACCTGTTTACAAAAGGTTTAAAACCAATGTCGACATACAAAACAGCTGACTTGTTACCAACAGACACAACTACAAAAGCACAAGCAAGTGCAGATGTAATTAATAACCTTACATTTGATGAATCTCCCTGTCCTCGAGCCAGGGTAGCTTCATCTACGGGAGTTATTGAATGCAATGTTTTTCAAATTCAAGCAACGCGCTTGTATGGAAAAAGTAACACAAGCAATGTTGTCGTCGATGCCACAATAGCGCAACAGTTATTAAAAAATTAGACATATTATATCTACGAGATTATTAAATAATCATGCGTATTAAGTATTAAAGTTAAGGACTAATCATGAAAAAATATTTATTAGTAATGCTCTTAATGGCGTGGTCGAATCAGTCCTTAAGTGATGATATTGACTTATATATTAAAAATGACAGCGATACTACACCTCGACCTACAGTGCTTATCATTTTAGATAACTCAGGCTCTATGTCTGATAATTATGCAGATAATACATCTGTACCAAGTAGCTTAAGGAGTGTTAATACGCCGAATACAAGGTCCCACGTTGCACGAGAGATTATTATTGATTTGATTAACGATAACCCAGAGGTGGATTTTGCCTTACAGATTTTTAATAATAACAACCAAAATAATAGAAATGGTGGGCGAATTATTTCTGGTTTCAAAGATTTAAGTGTAGCCGCAAATAAAACTGCTTTAATCGACCTTTTAGATAATGATACCGATAATACAAATAATAACTATACCCTACTAAGAGAATCTCATACCCCCTTGTGTGAAAACCTTTATGAAACCTATCGTTATCTTTCCGGTGGTGATGTCTATTATGGTATTCAAAATACAAACACGCCACTTAGTATTGTAACTACAGGTAAATATACTAGCCCTTTCAAAAATATAAAGTGTGATAAAACTGTTACCATTATATATATTACTGATGGAGAAGCGACAAATGATACCGATGCTAATAATAGGGTTAAAAACCTAACGGGAGCTAAAAATAGTGATAAAGTTGCGAATAGCTTTTTAGCTGCATTAGGGAGCTGGATGGGAACTCGAAATTGGACCAAGCTAAATGGAGTTGATAATGATGATAAAACTGATGCTAATACTAGCATTAGTAACTCGCTAAAGAGTGGGGTGTTAGGAAGTGTGTCAATTCATACCGTAGGCTTTGGTAATATTAATGAAAATACTAGTGTTGTTGAATTGCTAAAAAAAACAGCGCGTCATGGTGAAGTAGAACAAGAAAAAAGTGGCTATCATACTGTTCCGGCAGGTGGTAAGTATCATCAAGCTTCTGATGCTGAAGCTTTAAAAACAGCATTGCAAGCTGTGGTTAAAATCGTACTTGATAGCCGAACCTTAACGTCTGCTTCCGTATCTGCAAATAGTTTTGATCGTACTCAAACATTAGACTCTGTGTATTATGGTGTGTTTGAACCAACAACAGCTGCAAGATGGCAAGGTAATATTAAAAAATATAAAATACGCAACGGTGTGCAGGTAGACGCATTGTCTAAAGCAGCTATTGATAATAATGGAGAATTTAAACAAGACGCAAAAAGCTTTTGGTCTGATACTGTTGATGGTAATGAGGTTGATAAAGGCGGTGTTGCTGAAATGTTAAGAGCTACAGACACAGCTAATAGAAAGTTTTTTCATGATATTGATGGTGCAGATAAACCTCTGGTTGCATTTGATAAACCCAGCGACATAATAAGCAAGTATGCTGGTGATGAAGAACGATTAAAAACTACATTTGATGTTACAAATACTACAGATGTAACAAATCACATCAAATGGGCTATGGGTATAAATGTTGATAATGTTAAGGTCGATAACATTATACCAACTATTAGACCTGATGTTTTTGGTGACCCATTGCACTCTAAACCTATAGTGGTTAATTATGGTACCGGTAATTCGCGTATTGTTATTGGTACTAATGCCGGTGTGTTGCATATGTTTGAAGATAAAAGTGACACAGAGGTAGTTGAAAGTTGGGCATATTTACCACAAGAGTTTTATAGTAACATTAAAAAATTACGTAATGATGAGATTACTGTAGGTAATAAGGTTTACGGTATAGATGGAGAAATAACTCTTCATATTAATGACAAAAATAAAAATGGAATTGTTGATGAAACCGACACGGCTTGGTTGTTTTTTGGGCTTAGACGAGGAGGTAGTAGCTATTACGCACTTGATATAACTAGCCCTGATGCCCCCAAGTTAATGTGGCATATAAAAAATACAGATGACTTTAGTGAGTTAGGTTTAACATTCTCAACACCGCAAGTTGTGAAGTCAGCACTAAATACTACTGAAACAGATAAGTTAGTCGTTGTTTTTGGTGGTGGTTACGATGATACTAAGAAGGATGCAAACACCATTAATGCGCATGATGACACTGCGGGCGCATCAATATATATGGTAAGCGCTACAACCGGTAAACGTTTACTTAAAGTTGATACAGATAAAAAGAATGGTATTGCTGCATCCGTTGCAACTTTAGATAGTGATAGCGATGGTTTAGTTGATAGACTTTATGTCGGGGATACAGGGGGTAGAGTTTGGCGCGTAGATATACCTGACGCTACTGTTGCTAATGTATCACTTACTGAACTTGCAAACTTTTCTGGTACATCACACAGTGATGATATACGCTTTTTTAATCAACCAACGATTGTCAGAACTTATCTTTTAGAAACCTATGACGTTGGAACAACATCTGAGCCTAATGTTATAAAACAAGAAATCCCCTATGATGCTATTTTATTAGGCAGTGGTGATAAAAGCGATCCGTTGAGTAGTGAAACTAATGATAAGTTTTTTATGCTTAAAGATCGATACATAAAAACTCAAACTTTTACTACTGCACCTGCTGAATATCCTATTACGTTAAGTAAATTATATGATTATAGCGATAATCCTTTTGAAGGTTACCCTATATTAACAGCTAAGCAGCAGGCCGATTTATTAGTGGCGAGTCAACAATCTGGTTGGTATTTTGATTTAGCGTTAGATGGTGAAAAAAACACGGCTCAAGCTATTGTGCTTAATAATGTTGTTTATTTTACTAGTTATGTGCCTGAATCAGAAACAACCTGCTCTGTTCAACCTGGTAATGCCTGGTTGTATGCCCTTGACCTAGCACAAGGTATTCAAAAGTTTGATTGGGGTGATGATGCAGATAACCGCGGTGATAGAATTAAACACATTGGTAGTCAATTTCTAGGAGCCCCTACATTAATTTCTACCACAGTTGAGACTATAGTTGATGATGAAACTATATCTGAAACAGAGGGTAATCTTATCGTTGGCAAGGAAGTACTCCCTGTAGGTTTTTCTTTACAGACTATGAGAACATCTTTAACCATTCCAGAAAACTAAAAAGGCGGGATAGTAGTAATGGTAAAATTAAAGCGAATGATAAGTTCGGATGATAAACAACAGGGAAAAGCTTTGAATAAAAAAGTTAACAAAATGCAATTTGGTTTTACTTTAGTTGAGGTAATGATCACTGTAGGGATTGTAGGTATTTTAGCTTCTATTGCATATCCTTCTTATACAGAATATGTCACGAGTTCAAATCGAACAGAAGGACAAGGTGAACTATTACGCTTTGCTAATTTACAAGAGCAATACTTTGTCGATTATCGAACGTATACGAAAGACTTGAAAAAATTAGGCGAGAGTTATACTAAAATTGATACTGCACATGGTCATTATGAAATTGAAGTTGCATCGGCAGACGGAGTTACTTTTGTTATAAATGCTACCCCTAAAGGTGCTCAGGCAACCAATGATAGTGGTTGTGCCCCGTTAACTATTAATCAAGCCGGACAAAAGGGACCTGAAGGTTGCTGGGATTAAGTATCCTACTTTTATAACCCTGTAGTGATTTAATAAAACCTATTAACGTAAAGTTCATAGGTTTTATTTTTAGAAGTAATTAAATATAAGAGGAAAGGGGGGGGAAGGGAATATATACCTTGAGTGCTATTATGTCGTTAGAGTATTTCGTTAGAGGTTAATTCTTCATAGGTAATTTTTATGTTTTCGTGTGTATTATAACGTCGATGTAAACCAATTAAGGGCTAACTACACAAGTAAAAGCAGCACTATTTCTATCAACATATTTGTTTGATGAGTTTAATGTGCCTATGTAAGTTCTTCCTGAAGTCGATATATCAATCCCATTTGACTTTTCTGCATAATCTTTAGGGCAATAGGTAAATTTATTTGCCGTTGCGTTAATTGTTCTGCCTGTCGCTGCATATACTATCGCACCATTGTTAGATATTTTAAATACATCACTGTTATCTATAGCTTCTTTGGTTTTTATAAGTATATCGTTATCATCAAGCTTATTAGTTGTGTCTGAGCTGTTAGTAAATACTGAAATCTCACCTTCCCAATCATTAGTACAAGTCATTGTGCTTGTATCTAAAGGACACACAGTTGTATTTAAACCCGTATTAATTGCAGTATTTCTTGCTGTGATCAGCAAACGATGGACTTCACTGAGTTGATTTTCTACACGAGTATCAACTAAAAAAACATTTAAATTTGGCAAAGCTATTGCCGCTATAATACCCGCAATAGAAATAGTTACCATAAGCTCGATTAAAGTAAAGCCTTTATTAAAGCCCTTAGAGAATTGGTAAAGGGGAGACGATAAGTTGTTTTTATTCACCATGAACGGCCTAAATTACAATGTAATGCTATGACATTATTTATAACATTTTTATTGTTGTTAGGCTAGCAAGGTTTGAAGGGAGTTAAAAGTCATCACTTGAATTCAAGACTTGATTACATTGTTTAAATCAAATTTAAAGGAATTTAGCTTGGCCTAACGATACATAAAATTAAGCTATATATTAGTAAGCTATTTATTAATGTATCGTTAAGCGAACAGGTATGCTTTTATCTACAGTTCACTACTCGGCACACTCGTTGGCGTAATATGCTCAATAGGATAACAACCTAACACTTTAATAAAGTTTGTGTAGGGTGACATTTCACTAATGGCTTCTTGCAGCGCGAAACTTGTTAAATTGGCTTCTACATCAATGTAAAACATTTCCTCCCAAGGGCGTCCTTGAATAGGGCGCGACTCAAGCTTACACATGTTAATACCTTTTTCTTTTAGCACTAATAAGCACTCAACTAACGCACCAGCTTTTTGATCTGTAGCTAAAATGATCGCAGTTTTAGCGGGTATCTGCTCTGCAACTTCTACTGCTTTACGGGCAACTAAAATGAAACGGGTATGATTTTCTTTTTGATTAGCGATAGATTGTTCTAATGCGTGCAACTTGTATAAATGACCACCTTCTTCACTGCCGATTACTGCCACGGTAGCATCTTGTAACTCTGCTACTTGTGCCATTGCGTCTGCTGTACTGTCGCAGTATTCAATACGGATATCTTTTTGTTTATCAAGAAAGTTACTACATTGAGCGAAAGGTTGACCATGTGCATAGATGGTTTTAATTTTATCTAAGCTGGTATTCACCGCAGTGAGTAAACAATGTTTAATCGGTTGGGTAATTTCACCAACAATAGATAAACTAGTGTGCTGTATTAGGTCGTAGACCTCGTTAATACCACCAGAGCTTGTATTTTCAATGGGTAGCATACCGTAGTCAACTTGACCTGACTCTACTTGTTGTAAAATTTCAGCAAAGCTTTGACAGCCTGATTCAATAATTTTTTCTGCACGACGTGAGAAATAGCGATGACTAGCAAGGTAACTATAAGATCCTTTGTCCCCTAAAAATGCAACACTGACCATAGGTGATTGAATGTTAGGGTTCGCTAAGCTTTGTAAATAAGCTTGTTGATTTAACACTGAGTCTTCAATTATTGTTTGAAATATATTGGTAACGTAGTGAGCGTCTAAACCAAGTGTTTTACCGTGCTTAATTAAACGGATTAACAACTCTTGTTCACGTTGTTGATCACGAATAGGGCGAATTTGTTGTACTTTACTCTTTGCCACATTAAGTGTTAATGCTCGACGCTTGGCGAATAAAGCTAATAAATCTTGATCTAAAAGCGTTATTTCTTTGCGGATTTCGTTTAAATCTAACTTTTCGCTCACGGGTGTACCTTATATATTTTGTTGATATCTTTGTTATTGATATTTCTTGAAGACGTTACTCTAGCTAGCTTAACAAAATTTTGCCAACTATTCTTTAGACATTTTAACGCTTTATTTTAACGTTAAATTAATACTTGTTGTAATAATGGCACTAACCAAGGACTTATTAATGCCGTCAGTAGTGCTGATATAATCAATGCCACAGAGCTATAAGCACCATGCTCTGCGCTAATTCTTACTAATACTGCTGTACCAATAACATGGCTCGCACTCCCTACAGCTAAACCTTGAGCCTTTGACGATGTTACACCAATAAAGTTAAGCCAAGTTGGACCAAGTAAGCCGCCAAATAACCCGGCAAGCATAATAGCGAATGCAGTAATTGAGCTATCGCCTGTAAGTTGATCGGTTAAGGTGATGCCTATCGGCGTTGTTACTGATTTTAATGATAGGGCTATTGCAATTTCAGGGGCTTTAATCAATATTATTGCCATGAAAAAACTAATACTGATCACCACTACTACTCCTAACGCTAAAATTGAAATAATCTCTCGCCAATGAAATCGTATCTGCCTAAATTGTTGATAAAGCGGATAGCCTAAGGCCACAATCGCTGGCTCTAACATCATATTTAAAACATACGTAGCTTGACTGTATTGTTGATAATTAATATCAAGTAACACTAGTACTGGTACCAATATTAAAATAGTTATTAACATGGGGTTTAACCATATAGATAGCCATTTTTGCTGTAGATTAGCTGCTAATTGATAGATAGATATTGAAATGAAACAAATGAATATTGCCGACAAAACGGGGTAATTGATAAGGAAGTTATTAATCATTATCAGCCCTCATGTCGGAGGTTTCGGTGACAGACTTAATTAAAAAACGTTCGCTGAGTAAGCCTATAAAGGTTATTAGAATAAACGTGGTACTGAAAATTATACCTACTAATGCTAGGCCATGTTGTTGTAATAATTGAAAATGGTTGATTATTCCTATTGCTGCTGGTACAAAGCAAACACCCATATGTCGAATTAGCCACTGGTTTGTTACGGCAACCCTATCTGCGCTCAGCCAATTAAGCTGTAGAAACACAGCATAAAAGATCATTCCATATAAACTAGCAGGTAAACCAGCTAACAAATAATTAGCAAGCTTACCCAATAATAAACTTATGCTGATGGCAAAAAGAGTGTAAAACAAATTTGTCATAGTGAGTTACATGTTAATCTGGCATTTTTCTGCGGCGGCAACAACTAACTGTCTAAACCAAATATGGCTGGCATCATGATGGAGTAAAGGGCTCCAAATCATTTTTAATTCTATGCCTGGGATATCAAAAGGTGGTTTCACAATAGTGTAATTATTGTCATTTCTATGTAAAAGAGCTGCTTTGGTTGGCAGAGTTGCAATTAAATTGTCTTCATAAGCTAACTGCATGGCAACATGATAATTACGAGTAAATACTTTTATGTCTCGTTTTTTACCTAAACGGGCTAGGGCTTCATCAACCCAGCCTAGCTTTTGAAAATCTTTTGGATCCATACCAACACCAACACCAAAACCTGTTTTTGAAACCCAAACATGTTTAGCGCTTAAATAAGCATTTAAGTTGAATTTCTTCACCAATGGGCTTTCAGCACTTAATAAACAAGAAAAAGTATCGCGCCAAATAGTTTTTTGGTGGAAAGATTGTGGCAATTCATCAAATCGGTTGATTGCCATATCTATTTTTCCAGCTTCAACATCATGAAAGGTAACATCACTCGGTGTCATTATGTCTAAAGTTACATTAGGAGCAACTTTATTGATCGCTTTTAATAAGGTTGGAATTAAGGTTGATGCTGCATAATCACTGGCCATTACTCTAAACACACGGTGACTATTTAATTCGTTAAACTCTTCTTCACCTTGTAATGCTTCTTCTAGTTCGAGCAATATTTTACCAATACTCGGTGCAAGCGAGCGTGCCCGTTCTGTTGGTACCATGCCGTCAGATGTACGGACTAATATAGGGTCATTAAAAAGGGTACGCAAACGCTTTAAACCGTTACTCATTGCTGGTTGAGTGATGTTAAGTTGGTTAGCTGCCCGAGTAACATTTTTTTCTCTTAATAATACATCTAAATAAACAAGTAAATTCAAATCAATTTTAGAAATATTCATGCTGTTAATGACTCTATGAGTGGGGATAAGGTAGATAAATATAAGTTAGATTAATACATGTCAATGAACAGCTAAAATAAGAAATCTTATGATAATTGTTAAAAATCGTATAACAAGTCAAATACGCTTATAATTTCATTCATATTATGAATGATGTGTAATGTCATTATACAATTTAAGAATAGATAAGTCATGAGTAATCTTACGAGCGGCGGTAAATCTCTCTGATTTAAAGGTAGAGTTTGTCAGCTAAACGAGGATTAGAATTTTAGAAGGTGAAAAAAGCCTGATTATTTAAATGATTAAATAATCAGGCTTTTTAAAATTTTTTTTTAGGTAATTACTTTAGGGTCTGTTGATCTTTCAGGGTTAAAATTTATTCAATTTAGAACTGATTTAATCGCGGCGCGAGCTTTGTATCATAGTCATTCTATTAAAAAAGCGAGTAACAATAAGTAAATTTGTTTTAAATGAACCCTAAAGGCCAGCACTTGTTTGAAATTTATACTAGGTTATTGTATGTGACGAGTAGCTAGCTACACGTCACATACTCTGCCTTGTTTAAATACCAAACAAGTTGCTGTAAAAGTAATCTCGAAAGTTCAACAGACCCTTGTATTATTTTAAATTGAACATAAAATGTTCAAAAAAGTAATTTAAAAGAAACAATTAGAAGCTATATAGTAAAGTTACAGCTGTTTCAGTATTAGTGTTTTCATAACCTTCTTCAACTTCTGTGTCGTAATCAACACGGAAACTGAATTTAAATTGTAATGCATCAATCAATTTAGCTGTTAATGCTGTTTCTGATTTGTAAATACTGTTTTGGTCGTCTTCAAATGCTTGTTTTACTATAAAGTATTGCTTAAATTCAACATATTCATTTAACTTATGTTTGTATAATGCTTGCGCTTGTAAAATTACCGCGCTTTCGCCGTGCTCCTCAATTACAGGAGTTGCTGTAGGATCAGCACGCAATTCATCATATTTTATACCCGGACCGATATCGGCAAAAAATGAAGTTTTTTCATTATCTATCCAATGACGACCCCAACCGATAGAGGCAGATGTTTGGTAATTAAAGCTGCTGAATTTATCTTGCTCGTAATAAGCACTACCGTAAAGATAATTTTTACCTTCTTCACCTATTGAATAGTTTGTCTGACCGTTAATGTTCCACTTGTTTTCAGTACTTTCATAAACTTCTTCACCAGTAACAGCGTCTTCTTGCTCACTTTTTTTAGCAAGGGCATTAAAATTTAATAAGTTTAACCACTTACCATTTTTATGATCCATACTAAGACCTAATTTAATATCACCGCTTCTGTTATCACCAGTTTGAAATAAAAAGCCTAATTCAGCAGAAAAAGTTAATGATGGTTCTTCTACAGGAGTAGCTTCTTCAGCCATGGCGTATTGGCCAGACACGGGTAATAATATAAGCGCTGCAATAGCTAATTTAGATTTCATGTTTATCCTTAAAAATAAATAATATAAAGTTTGAATGTTTTTCAATGTTGAAGGTCTAATATTGTGTGCGATCTTATCAAATTTTTAGTTTGTAGCCAACGTGAAACTACGTGTAACTAAGTGTAAATATAAAAACTTTGTAAACTATTACATTATAGATACCATCATGGTCATTATTCAGCATAATATTAACAATTTACGTACTAAAAATAGACGTTACAAGTTAAGAGCTTTACAAATATTGGATTCAAATAATCGTATTTATGTCTACTTTAATTATTCTTTAAAGTGTAATAACTGATAATCTAACGCTATAAATATTTGATTTAAATAATAAGGTAATAAGATGACACAACCGATAATCATAGAGTATTACAGTGATGTTTTGTGTGTATGGGCATGGATAGCTCAGCGACGGATTGATGAATTAAATAAAGTATTAGCCGATAAAATTGAGGTGCGTTATCGTTATCTGGATGTTTTTGGTGATGCGAGTCATAAAATACCTACACAGTGGCAAGAAAAAGGTGGTTTCTCTGGTTTTGCTAAGCATGTACAACATTCAGCGCAAGAATACCCTGACGCACCGGTTAATTCGTTACTGTGGGAAACTGTGAGACCCAAGTCATCAGCCAATCCACATCTTGTTTTAAAAGGGCTAGCCTTAACTCAAGGTGAAGATGCTGGCATTGAAATGGCTTTAATCATTCGTAAAGCATTTTTTATTGATGCGAAAGAAATTAGCCAACTTGATGTTTTATTTGAACTGATAGCACAGGCTGGTTTCGACGTTGATAGTGTAAAAGCAGCATTAAATGATGGTACTGCAATGGCGGCATTAATGGCTGATTATCAGCAAGCTAAAGCGCAATCGTTAAAGGGAAGCCCAACCTACATTATTGATAACGGTAGACAGGTGCTTTATGGCAACGTAGGTTATAGGGTATTGCTAGCAAATATTGAAGAGCAGTTAAAGTCACCAAGTAATGAAGCTAGTTGGTGTTAAGCGATATACTTGTTAATTGGTAATGTATTAATATTGAGTATTAACTTCTTTATTCTTTAATACTCAATAGCTTAATTGTTAACTCTGGGTTCGTATAATCAGAGAGCTTTTAAAAAAGGGGGGGGGAATTATAACCAGTCTGGTGTTATGTCTTGTTTTATTACATCTTCATAGCTTGGGCGTATTCTCACGAGTGAAAAATCACAGCCTTTTACCATCACTTCAGGTGCTAACATACGCGTATTATAAGTAGATGACATTACTGAACCATAAGCGCCACTACTCATAATGGCCATTAAGTCACCGGTTTTAGCCTCATGGACTTGCCTTGCTTTTGCAAAGGTATCACCTGTCTCACACACAGGGCCCACAATATCATAAGTTTTTAAAGTCTTGCTATCAGCATTAGCTGTACTGGTATCTACCGCAATTATCTGATGATAAGCATCGTACATGCTCGGCCTGATCAAATCGTTCATACCTGCATCAATAATTAAAAATTCACGTTCTTCACCACTTTTAACAAAAACCACACTGGAAACTAGAATACCTGCGTTGGCTAATAATGAGCGACCGGGTTCAATGATAATTTTGCAATTGAGATGGCCAAGTTGAGCATTAACCATTTGGGCGTAAGTTAGTTTACTAGGAATAATTTCATCAGCATATGTTACACCCAAGCCACCACCAACATCTATTACATTGATATCATGACCATCCGCTCTCAACTCTTCTACTAATTGGGCAATATGTTGATATGCTTCTTCAAAAGGTGCCAAGCTAGTTAATTGTGAACCTATATGTACGTCCACACCTTGTACTTTTATACCTGGTAATAATGCTGCTTGTTGATAAGCTAATCGTGCCTTTGAAATAGGTACACCAAATTTGTTTTCGGCTTTTCCGGTCGATATTTTCTCATGGGTTTGGGCGCAAACATTTGGATTAATACGAAAAGCAATAGCGGCAGTTTTATTAAGTTCGGTAGCTACTTTTGAAATGAGGCCTAATTCAGGCTCTGACTCAACGTTAAACTGAAAAATACCTAAAGAAAGTGCATAGTTGATTTCTTCTTCGGTTTTAGCCACACCAGAATAGACAATTTTATTGGCGGGAATACCAGCTAAGATTGCTCGTTTTATTTCACCCATAGAAACAACATCAGCACCAGAGCCTAATTTTGCCAATGTAGTGAGTACAGCTTGGTTGCTATTGGCTTTTACCGCATAACAAATTAAAGCATCTTGATCGCTAAAAGCCATTCGGTAATCGTCAAAGCTAGTAGTAATAGCTCTATGTGAATAACAATAAAAAGGCGTTTGCACCTGTTTGGCAATATCACTAACAGCAATATCTTCAACAAACATTTGGTTATTTTTATGCGGGAAGTAGCTAGTTGGTGTCATAGAGTTATCATTGGGTTTATGGCTAATAGATTGTAGGTAAATTTATGCTAACTTAAGAGACTATTCAAGGAATCATTTTAAAGGCTGATTAAAGGGGTAATTCAAGAATTTACAGTAAATGTTAACTTTAAGTCAGACTCAAGGGAGCACTGAGGAAATTATTAATACAACCTTCACTGAATATTAATTTTCACGGTCATGCCTGGTCATGCCCCAATAGTGACAATGAAGTTGGTTAATAAAAACGGTTAAACAGCTTAACCGTTTGTAAATGAATTATTAGCGAGTAAAAATGTGCTGTAAATACGATATTTAAGCATATTAAGAAACACGATAACTAAACAGATAAATAAAGGAACTAAAGTAAGGCAACAGCGGCTTTTAACTGTTTAACTAACTCAGGGTTAGTTACTTCTTGCTTTTCGCGATCAAAATTTTCAAAGAAATTAGGAATCGAAATACTGGCTTTAACATCAGCAGCAAAATAAGGTGCTGAGGCAGTAGCAGCTCCTAAAACCGATTTTGCCCCGCCAGGACCTGGCGATGTGGCAAGAAAAACCACTGGTTTATTTTGAAATAACTTCATATCTATACGTGAAGTCCAATCAAATAAATTTTTATAAGCGGCTGTGTATGAACCATTATGCTCCGCAAAAGATATAATAATCGCATCGGTCTGACCTAGTTTGGCATAAAAGTTTTTTGCCGCCTCAGGTTGACCAATTTCTTGTTCTTTATCTTCACTAAATATTGGCATTTCATAATCGTTAATATCTAATATTTCTACCACCGCATCCAAAGCTAATGAAGCTGCGTAAGTCGCTAATTGTTTATTGATTGATTTCGAACTACTGCTAGCTCCAAAGGCTAATATTTTCATAATGTTAATTCCTAAATGTTTATAAATATGATGATTGTTTTCTTGATATTCGAGTTGTTACTTCGTGGGGCTTACAAAGCTGATAACGTCATAGCGTAATATAAATGTGAAAAAAGTGCTGTAATTTACCTTCACCGATATTATTTTTATTGAAGTCTTCGCGTTTTATTCATTGTACTGTACCGAATACTGCTTACATTTTATTAGTAGTGAGCAGAACTCATTGAGTTCTCGATCCAGTGCGGTTTGAGGTAAAAACAAATGATAACCCAGAGCACTATGTAATAGTGTCGTATGATGCATAAAAGCCGCAATTGGTCCTTTTAAAACCTCACCTGACGGTAATATATAAGGATCAAAATTAAGTTGGCTTTGCTCCAAGGTTAAATAATCCAGTCTTATAGCAAGCGCTATTAAAGGTCTTTGTTCATGAATAAGCCGATTAGCTAAACGTGGAGATATTTGATTTGGCAGCACGCTAAGATCGAGTAAACGTATCGCAATGTATGGCGGCTGAACTTGTGTTAAACCATAGGTTTCATTCATTAATGCGATACGTTGAATTTGTTGCCAGTCAAGCTGCCACCGGCCATATCTATGGTGATAATAAATACCTTTAGGGCTTAAACGTAAACTGTATATTGGCTCAAGATACTTAGCTAAACCGGTAATAAATACCACTAATGCGGATAGATAAATAAAAATAAGCACTAATTTAAATTGTAGCCAATGACCCTGGCTGAAAGCTAAAGTGGTAAAAGTAACAAATACAGCCGTTAGCATTAAAAAAATCGCATGATGATTACTCTGCGCTTTAATATTTATGAAAGGTAATTCTGTATTCATCCTTACCTCTATAGTGCTGGAGGAGATTGCTTATTTTATCAAAAAATTAGTTGCAGTGGCTTAGCTGCACTTTTGTTTAAGAAGTTTTGTTAACTCTTTCGTTTTAGCATTCATTTCACTTTGATCTTGGTAGACACGTGTTCCGTCCGGCTGCATTGTATAAATACGTCCGCCTTGTTGATAAATTGCTAAGTCACTTTTTAAGTTATTACAGTAAGTTTCTTTTTCTTGTGCACTTTGTGCTTTATTAATGGCTTGCTCTTTTTTGGCTTGTTGTTCTTTTTGAAACTCTTGTTCCCATTCACTGTTGGGATCAACAGCATCAGACAAGTTAGGGGTTTCAATAGGTTGCAATTCAACTACATTTTCTTCGCTGATAGGTTTATCACTGTAATTCACCGTGCCATCTTTATCTATCCAAGTATAAATTTCAGCTTGTAAATTAAATGATAAAATACTCGTTGTGAATAATAAAACACAACTTAATAGTTTTACGTTTTTAGAGCAAATCATTATATATTCCCTTATATCTTAATAGTTTTGAGTTCATTATTTTGTTTATTATTTTGTTAAATGTATTATCGAAAAATAACTCTTTATTTGTATAAATATTAACACAGCTTTATTAGCATGTGGCAGCTTGATATGATTAATTATTTATATTATTAAAGATTTTACTGGAAGGTTTAAATGCATGGATTGTGTTTACTAATGAGTCGGCTTGCATTCTCGTTCTCATCATCACTAATAATAACACTAAGAATAGCGTTAGTTATATCAATTGCGCATAGTAATATAAGCATCGCGGGGCAATTATATAAATATAAAGATGCTAACGGACATTGGGCTTTTAGCGATAAACCGCCTGAAACAGAACAAACATTTGAAACACTAGGCTATAGTAAAAATAAAAAATCAGTCAGTAATGTTAGACTTTATTACGTTAAAAATAGCGAAGGTTTTGACTTACATGTGCAAAACAAACTTTATGCTCCAATTGAAATTGAAATTTTAAATCCTGAAACAAAAATTACGACTAATAAAGTTATAGCAGCAAAGGGCGATGAGCGGTTATTTTCCCTTAAAAATAAAGCGGGTAAGCTAAACTCTCGCTGGATAATGGGAGATCCTGCCACGAATATTGATGATTATAACTACTTTCCGCCATTTTCATCACCTAAGGGACATCGTATAACACAAGGTTTCAATGGCAAGTTTTCGCATAAAAGTGATTACAGTAAATATGCAATTGATATTGCGATGGATGTTGGTACTTATATAACAGCTGTACGCGCAGGTACTGTTGTTCGGGTAAAAGATGATTATCATATGAGCGGAACAACGCAATACTTTTTAGATAAAGCCAATGTCATTATGGTTTTACACGATGACGGTACAATTGCATCTTATGCGCATATTTTAATGGATACAGCTATCGTAAAAGAAGGTGATAAAGTCGCGATTGGCGATAAATTGGCTCGCTCAGGATCGTCAGGTTTTTCAACGGGTCCACATTTACACTTTTCAATCATTCGTAATGCCGGTTTGAAGAATATTTCAATTCCGTTCACGTTTATTGACACGAAAGGTTTAGTGTTTACACCTAAACGCGCAATGTATATTATTGGCTCAACGCAGCCGTAAAAAATAACAGCAAATTATATTTAAATTAATCTAGTGTCTTTTTAAATGATAAAGCTGCCACAAATAAGCCAAAACAAGTAAAACCTATCAACCAAAGCATATCAAAACACATATCTACTACTGCGACATCTCGTAATACAACACCGCGTATTAACCTAATAAAATTCACTACTATTTTGTAGGGTAACTACTGAGGTAAGCTCATCTAAAAATAGAATGGTTAAAAGACTGATAACTAGGAATATTGTTGTTCAAAATAACTTTCGATAATTAAGCGTGCAGATTCCGCATCAATATTATCTTTTTTCAAGTTCTTAAAGCCGCCACGTTCAAATAGCTGTGCTTTAGCGTCGGCAGTGGTTAAACGTTCATCTTGAAACTCTATTTTAATGCCAAAGCGACCATGTACACGATTACCAAACTTCTTGGCATCTAAAGTAAGTTGTTGCTCACTACCATCCATATTTAACGGTAAACCAATAACGATAAAATCAGGCTGCCATTCGGTTAAGAATTTAGCTAGATTATCCCAATGAGGAATACCATCATTTGCTTTAACTGAGCCAAGTGGTGTTGCACTACCCGTCATTTCTTGTCCGACAGCTACGCCAATATACTTTTTACCAAAATCGAATCCGATTACAGTACGTTGGCCAATCGGCGTTTTGGTTGTTGTTGACATTTTCTTCCTTCAGAGCAATAGCTAAGCTATTGCTTTTAATAATTAATTGGGAGCAACACAATATAGCCATGCTGTTATGCATGGCCAATTTCAGAAGATAAATGTGCTAAATCAATACCTAATTTTTCAGTGGCTTTTTTCCAACGTTGTTCTATTGGTGTATTGAATAATATTTCAATATCAGCGGGCGTTGTTAACCATGAGTTTTCTTGTAATTCTTGTTCTAATTGACCAGGCCCCCAACCAGCATAACCTAGGGTTACGACAAAGTCTTTAGGGGCTTTTTCAGTGCCCAAAGCCATTAAAATATCTTTTGATGTGGTGATCATTAATTCATCACTTAATGACAAAGAGCTAGCCCAACCTTTTTGCGAACTATGTAAAACAAAGCCACGTTGTTTAGCAATAGGACCGCCAGTTAATACTAATTGTTCCAAGCTGTTGGTAATATCAAGTTTACTTTCAATTAGGCTGCTATCAGTAGTCAGTGAATCTTCGACAGCGGCAGACTCTTCTACATCGTCAGGTTCAATTTGTTTTAGTAAATCAGACAAAGTGATATTAACAGGTAAGTTAATGATTAAGCCCATAGCGCCTTCTTCATTATGCTCACAAATATAAGTCACCGTTTTATTGAAGTAGGGATCACCCAATGAAGGCATAGCGATTAAAAATTGATTTTCTAAGCTTTGCATCATTAACGGATCATCAATATTCAAAGTCGTTGCCGTTGGTGGCAATTGCGTTTTTGTTTCTGAAGTTTTAGTTAGATCTGTTTTGGGTGATTTTGTCATATTATTTACCCTTATTTTTTTATGTTATCTTCTATAGCATCCATTAACTTACCGCTAATGTTAATTGGATAAGCTGCTTCAATTTCACGAATACAAGTAGGGCTAGTGACATTAATTTCTGTCACTTTATCGCCAATTACATCCAAGCCTACAAAGTATAGCCCACGTTTTTTCAATTCGGGAGCAATTGCATCAGCAATCGCTTTATCACTTACACTAAGAGGTTGGGCAACACCACGTCCACCAGCCGCTAAATTACCGCGAGTTTCGCCTTGTGCTGGTATACGCGCTAAGCAGTAAGGCATTGGCTCACCATTAACAATCAGTATGCGTTTGTCGCCATCGGCTATTTGCGGCATAAATTCTTGTACCATGGCATATTGCTCGCCATGATTGGTTAAGGTTTCGATAATTACGCCAACATTAGCATCATTTTCTTTAATACGGAAAATTGAAGCGCCACCCATACCATCAAGTGGTTTAATAATGACATCTTTATTTGACTGATGAAACTGACGAATTTTATCGCTGCTGCGTGTTACTAAAGTTTTTGGTGTAAACTCGCTAAACCATGCAGTAAATAATTTCTCATTACAATCACGTAAGCTTTGTGGTTTATTTACAATTAAAGTGCCTTCTACTTCAGCACGCTCAAGCATGTAAGTAGCGTAAATAAATTCGGTGTCAAAAGGCGGATCTTTACGCATTAGTACTGCGTCTAATTCACTTACCGCAATATCTTGAGGATCTGACAATTCATACCAATGTTCGCTATCGTCAAACACCTTTACTCTTTGTGTAGTAGCGCGACACTGACCTTGCTCTAAGTATAAGTCTTTCATTTCCATGTAATAAAGTTCGTAACCACGTTTTTGAGCTTCAAACATCATTGCCATGGATGAATCTTTAGCGACCTTAACTTTTGAGATCGGGTCCATTACTATGCCTAGTTTAATTACTTTATTTATTGTCATTATTTATCCTGTTCAGTGTTAGTTATAAACACTGTCGTTGAAAGCGTTTAATATTGTGGTGTCAAAACTGTTAAAAAGTTTATTGCAGGTCACCATACTTACATTGCAATGCGGTAATTGCCGTTAATGCTGCTGTTTCGGTACGTAATACTCTAGGACCTAATAGCACATCTTGAAAGTTATTTTCATTCGCTTTTGCTATTTCATCGTCGGTTAAGCCACCTTCTGGGCCAATGAGTAATCTAACGCGATTGTTTTGCATCGGTAAACTCATAATGGAATGTTGTGCTTTAGGGTGTAAATTAATCTTTAGGGCGGTAGTTTGTTGTATTAACCAATCATTTAGTAACATAGGCTCTGCAACAACAGGCACAATGGCACGGCCGCTTTGCTCACAGGCGCTGATCACAATCTTTTGCCATTGCTGGCGCTTTTTCTCAAGTCGTTCGGCATTTAATTTTACCCCACAACGCTCAGTAAATAATGGTGTTATAGTATTTACGCCCAATTCAACAGACTTTTGTAGGGTAAAATCCATTCTATCGCCACGCGAAATACCTTGTCCTAAATGAATGTTCAATGGGGATTCGCTGTTATTTTCCTGCTGTGAGGTTATTTTAATATCAGCCGACTTCTTATTTACATTACAAAGTTCTGCCGTGTATTGAAAGGGCTCTTCACCATTAAAAATGGTAATAGCATCACCTTCATTAAGGCGTAAAACTCTTACGACATGGCCAAAAGCATCATCGGCTAAAGTTATTGTTTCATCAACTATCAATTGACCAGCTTGAAAAATCCTAGGGTTACGCATAAAAAGAGCTTAAAGGTGAATATAATTATCTATATAAAGTAAGGGCAGTAGAGTAAAAAAACAATGAAAGGATGGATAAAGTTATTAGGCGTTAATTTTTAAGTGTTTTGAAGTGATTAATAAAACCAATTTTATTAATAATAAACTATAAAAAAACCAGTATATTTGATCAATATACTGGTTTTATCTGTTCAATAACTTAATGAACATTATGCCGTGAATTAAGGACCTTGAAATAAGGTACAGTGAACTTAAATACCGGCAGCAATACGTAAATCGTCTGCTTTATCTGTTTTTTCCCAGCTAAATGCTGTGAAAGTATCATCACCAACAGTCATTTCAAATGGTTCGCGACCAAAGTGACCGTATGCTGCTGTTTGTTGATACATAGGGTGTAAAAGATCTAACATTTTAGTGATGCCATAAGGACGTAAATCAAAGTGTTCACGTACTAGCTCAACTAAACGCTCTTCAGTTACTTTACCTGTACCAAAAGTATCAATTGAAATAGACGTAGGCTCTGCAACACCAATAGCATAAGACACCTGAATTTCACAACGATCAGCAAGACCTGCGGCAACAATGTTTTTAGCAACATAACGACCTGCGTAAGCAGCACTACGATCGACTTTTGATGGATCTTTACCTGAGAAAGCACCACCACCATGACGAGCCATGCCGCCGTAAGTATCAACAATAATCTTACGACCAGTTAAACCACAATCGCCTACCGGACCACCAATAACAAAACGACCCGTTGGGTTGATGTGGTATTTAGTATCAGCAGTTAATAATTCTTCAGGTAATACATGCTTAATAATGTTTTCCATTACCGCATCAATTAAATCTTCTTGTTTGATTTCAGGGTTATGCTGAGTAGAAAGTACAACAGTATCAATTGCTACTGGCTTGTTATCTTCATAGATAAAAGTTACTTGTGATTTAGCATCAGGACGTAACCAAGGTAAAACACCTGATTTACGTGCTTCAGCTTGACGCTCAACTAAACGATGCGAGTAGTAAAGTGGTGCTGGCATTAATGTTGGGGTTTCATTGGTTGCATAACCAAACATTAAGCCTTGATCGCCTGCGCCTTGATCTTCTGGTTTAGTGCGGTCAACGCCTTGTGCGATTTCAGGTGACTGCTGACCAATTAAGTTCATAATGCCACAAGTTGCACCATCAAAACCTACATCAGATGAGGTATAACCAATGTCACTGATCACGTTACGAGTAATTGTTTCTAAATCAACCCAAGCATCAGTTGAAACTTCACCAGAAATAATAGCAACACCGGTTTTAACCATAGTTTCACAGGCAACACGGGCATTTTTATCTACAGCGATGATGGCATCTAATACCGCATCAGAAATTTGATCGGCTATTTTATCAGGATGACCTTCAGAAACAGACTCGGAAGTAAAAAAGTGTCTAGACATAAATCCTCAGAAAAAATTGAGTTGTACTTTGTGCTGTACTTTAAGTAATAAAGTGCAAATCTGTACAAAAAATAATAAGGCAATTCTACACGGGTTAAAAAACATTTTCTACTGTTTTTACGCCTAGACGGCTAAACGTCTCTAATTTTTAACGTTAGGTGTATTGTTATTTACCGAGTACTTCATTGCCTGATTTATTGAGGATTTTTCTGATGTTTACTGATTTTTATTGATGGATAAAGGTGATACTTGTATTTCATTCTGCCAAAGTTGGCTAAATAAAATATTTTGTTGCTGCTTTTCAAGTGTACTAAAAAAGTAATGTTCTCCCTGTTGGCAGGGATCTGCGTTCAAATTATTTTCGTTTAGTTTTTTAATTAATTGCTGAGTTACGGGCACGGTTGTTTCAATAATAGTGATGTTATTACCAACAATATTACGTATTTGATGTTGTACAAAAGGGTAATGGGTACAGCCTAAAACCAAGGTATCAATATCTAGTGTAATTAGTGGCTCAAGATATTGTTGTAATAAACTAATACAAGCCGCGCTATTTTGTTGACCTTGTTCTATAAATTCGACTAAACCAGGGCAGGGTTGAATAATAACTTGTGCGCCATTATGGTGTAAGGCTATTAAATCTTTAAAACGTTGATTTTCGCTAGTCGCTTGGGTTGCTAACACTGCTATCTTTTTAGTGATACTTTGTAAGGCTGCCGGTTTAATTGCAGGCTCAACGCCAATAATCGGAATATTAACCTGTGAGCGAAGTTGCTCAATGGCGTTTACTGTTGCGGTATTACACGCAATAACAATAGCTTTAACACCTTTGTTAATTAATTGCTGGGCGATAATATTGACTCGCTCAACAATAAAATCAACCGACTTTTCGCCATAAGGCGCATACAAACTATCAGCAATATAAATAATATTTTCATGAGGCAATTGTTCACTAATGCACTTGGCAATAGAAAGCCCACCAACGCCAGAGTCAAAAATACCGATAGGGGCTGAATTATAAATGTTTGTTTGCGAATTGATGATGTTAGAGCCAAGCAATATAAATGTAGTGAATAAATTGTATTGCCTTTAATAGTGATAAAGCAAACTTAATTAAAGGATTAATGATTTGAGGCAGGATGTACGGGATTATCAATGATAATTAGGTTTTAAGAAATAAATTAACGCTTCCAAGGTGCCGCAGCTTACATAGTCCTGAACACCGTGTGTTCAGGGCGGGATTATCATGTTAACCGTAGGCTTCCCGATACGAGCCGGGCTTGCACAATAGCTATCAATCAATTCCCTAAGGTAAAACTTATCGGCTCAGGGACATAGTTCGCACACAAACACCCCAGAAGACAAAGTAAGTATAGCTAAAAATGGCTACGCTATTAAGGTTTTTTTTATAAAATATGGTTAAGTGCTGAGTAATTATTCGTTATGTTTTATTTTTAAACTGCTTTATCCAACAGCTTAACTTTAATTTATTCAACTTTATAACTTTAGAATTTAGATTAAGGGAGGGAAGTTATCGTTTCGAATTCTTTACTATCCGAATTCATCATACAGACTCAGTAGCTGAGCAGGTTATGCTCTTTTTTTACGAGAAGGGGAAAGTGCTTGCTCAATAGTTGATTGCAAAAGTGCGATTGTTCTCTCGTTTTCTTGTTGTTCAACTTTTAATTGCTGCTGTGTTGTTATTAAATCATTAGCTAGATTTAATGCAGTCATTAATAGCGTTTGCTCAGGAGTACTAATAACTTTACTTGCAGATACTTTTTTTAAACGATCACTTAGTTCTTGCGCTGCCGTTAATAAGGCAGTTTCTTGCCCTATTGGGCAAGCTACTTTTAGCTTGCGATCAACTATGTTGATTTCTACGGTGCGTTGCGACATTTATAAAAAATTCCAAGGTATATTAATAATATAGGCGTCATGTAGCTATTTTCAATCCATTATTTCAATGATAACGATGCAATGCGTTTGATGCAAGCGATCAATGCAAGTAATGTCAATAAGATCAAAGTTAAGTTGTAACGATCTTTTTAATATTTGAACAGGCTTTTAAGTTATTTTCCTTTTCTGTGATTTTCCGCGGTGATACCATTACTTATAATTCCCCGTAATATAATAGAAAAGTAACCATGACTGATAAAAGTTCAAAGAAAGACTCAAACCATAATGTAATAGACTTTGCCACTCTGCAGGCTATTTTAACGAGCGAAAGTGTTGAGTGTCATGCCAGTGAATTGCATGGTGTATTAACAGGTTTAGTTTGTGCGGGGTTTGAATTTGAAGATCAAGGTTACCTTGCCATGCTCAACGATTTATTCAATGAGGGCGACAGCTTTCCTAGCGCGGTAAAAACAGCACTTAAGCAAATGTTTAGTGAGTTATGGAGTAGCATTTTAGATGATACTTACAGTTTTAACCTGTTGTTGCCTGACGACGATGACTCTATCGCCGAGCGAGGTCATGCGTTAAGTATGTGGGTACAAGGTTTTAATTTAGGTTTTGGCTTACAGCAAAAAGATAACCCTGTTTTATCGGAAGAAGTAAAAGAAGTACTGACCGATTTTGGCGAAATTGCTAACTTGTCTGATGAAATGGAAGAAGATGAAGATACTGAGCAAGCTTACTTTGAAATTGGTGAATATGTTCGAATTTCAGCGTTATTATGTTTTAGCGAATTAGCGACACCACCTAATCGAGAAGGTAACAATACTGTCGCTAAAATTCTTCATTAAATGCAGAGCTTGATTTTTGTTCTTAATTGCAGAAATTAATTTCGGATATTAACGCTGTATTTTATATAAGATATTAACCTTGTAATTTTTTATAAAAGTTAGCTTTTAAAAACTAATTCTCACCTATCAATAATAAGCTTAACAATGACCAAAGCCCAATTAAGTAAATTACCTTTAAGCGATTTTGCTAAGCATCGCGCCGCATTTATCACTAAAATGGCAAATAACACTATTGCCATTTTTCCTGCCGCTAGTGAATTAACGCGCAGTAATGATACCGAATTTGCGTTTTGTCAAAATAAGAATTTTTATTATTTAACAGGGTTTAACGAGCCTGACGCGTTATTAGTTTTAGTAAAAAATGAACAAGGTGAAGCACGCTCCATCTTATTTTCCTTACCTAAAGATCCTTTACATGAAATTTGGCAAGGTCGTCGCATTGGGCAAATTAAAGCAGTAGAAGATTATGGCCTAGATAAATGCTTTGAAGTGAAGGATATTGACGCTTTATTACCTGATTATCTTAATGGCAAAAGCCAAGTATTCTTTAGTTTTAGTGATTTAGCCTTTGCTCATCATACTTTATCTGCTCAAGTTTTTATTTGGTTAAAGCAAGTGAAAAGTCGTAGCCGCCAAGGTGTACAAACACCACAATGTTTAATGGACTCTGACCCCATTGTTGAAGAATTACGTTTAATTAAATCAGATAACGAATTAGCTTTAATGCGCCAGGCTAATCACATTTCTGGCTTAGCACATCAACGTGCTATGCAAAAATGCCAAGTCGGTAAGTTTGAATATCAAATTGAAGCAGAAATATTGCATGAATTTGCTAAGCATGGTGCAAGACATCCAGCATATGCCAGTATTGTTGCCGGTGGCGATAATGCTAATATTTTGCATTACACCGCCAATAGTGACGCCCTTAATAATAATGAGTTATTACTCATTGATGCGGGTGCAGAATTAAATGGTTATGCCGCAGATATTACCCGTACCTTTCCTATTAATGGCAAATTTACCCCTGCACAAGCGACACTTTATCAACTTGTACTAGATGCTAAAAACTTAGCGATTAATGCGATTAAACCAGGAATGACTTTCGCTAAATTAAATATATTAACGAATGCTTTTTTAACTCAAGGTTTACTTGATTTAGGTATTTTCCATGGGGATATCAACGAACTTATTACGGATAAAAAAATTAAGCAATACTTCATTCACGGTCTAGGTCATTGGCTTGGCTTAGATGTGCATGATGTTGGTGACTATCAAAGTAATGAAAAACGAGAGCAAACTCGAGTGTTCGAGCCTGGTATGGTAATGACCATAGAGCCGGGTCTTTATATCCCTCTTGATGATTTAAGTGTTGAACAAAAGTGGCGCGGGATTGGTATTCGAATTGAAGATAATATTGCAGTAACAGCAACAGGCTTTGAAAACTTAACTGCCAATTCACCTCAAACAATTGCAGAAATTGAAACGCTGATGGCTAAGAGCTAAGCATCAATGACAACGACGAACAATACACATCAACATTTTGATGTCATTATCTCTGGCGGCGGTTTATCGGGCAGCTTAATGGCGTTAAGCCTAAGCCAATTGACTAAAAAAGATGGTAGTTTACTTTCTATTGCCATTATTGAAGCACAAGAAGTTGAGGTGCAGGAAGTTGAAACACAAGCAACCAATAAGGCTAATACTGCAGATGAAAGCAGTTTATTCGATGCACGTGTTTTAGCCTTATCTCATGGTAGTGCTAAATACTTAAATGAATTAGGTGCATGGCAATATTTAAAAGAGCAAGCATGTGCTATCACGGATATTGATATTTCTGATCGTGGTTATTTTGGTAAAGCGCGACTAACTGCGCAAGAATATAATGTCAATGCGCTAGGCTATGTTATTGATATGGCTAAAATTGGTAAAGCGCTACTTACCGTATTAAAAATAAGAGCAGCAAATACTAGGAGCAATATTCACTGGTTTAGTCCTGACTCCATTATTGCTATTGATTGGCATTCCAATACGGCAAGTTCAAACCAAGAGCAAGTAACCGTTACCTTAAACTCAAGCAAAACCCTATCGGCAAACTTATTACTTGCTTGTGACGGTGTACAATCTCCAGTTAGAAAACTCGCTAATATAAAGGTAAATGCTGATGAGTATCAGCAAGTGGCACTTATTGCTAATGTATCTACCAGTAAAGCACATCATAATAAAGCCTTTGAGCGCTTTACCGAGTTTGGTCCTATTGCTATGTTGCCACTAACTAATGTTGGTGTTAAATCAAATAACGAGAATACGGACTCAAACCGTTGTTCATTAGTGTGGACAATGACGCCAGAACAAGCTGGCACGATTAGCCAACTGGATGATGAAGCATTTAAACTTGAACTTGAACGTGCCTTTGGCAGTTACCTTGGCGCTATTACCCAAGTAGGAAGTCGTGCTACGTATCCGTTAGTATTATTACAAGCGCAGCAGCAAACGTTTCACCGTATGGCGTTAGTTGGTAACTCCTCACATACTATTCACCCTATTGCAGGGCAGGGTTTTAATTTAGGTTTGAGAGATGTAAAAGTAATGTCGAGCTTAATTGATGCAGCATTACAAGAAGAAAAAAATATAGGTAATTTTGCGTTATTACACGCTTATCAAACCAACAGAGCTAAAGATCAACGCGAAGTGATAGCATTAACAGATTCACTCGTTACCCTATTTGCCAATGATTTACCGCCGTTAGTCTTGGGTAGAAATATAGCCTTACAAGCATTGAATTTTATGTCACCGCTTAAAAATTCTTTAGTTAAAAAAACGATGGGTTATTAACCCATAAATATCTATGAACTTATTTGAACTTTCATTTCAATTGAAGAAGACAAAACATGCAAAAATTTGATGTGTTAATTGTTGGCGCAGGCATGGTGGGCTTAACACTTGCACTGGCGTTGCGTAAAACTAGCCAATTAAAAATTGCCATGGTTGACACACAAGCGGTCACTCAACTCGATGATAATATTGACGTGCGAGTTAGTGCGATTAATGTTGCCAGTAAAAACATCTTTTCGAATTTAGGTGTTTGGCCTGCAATTGAAAGTAATCGCGCCCAAGACTATCAACATATGCATGTTTGGGATAAAGCAGGTTTAGGTAAACTCGATTTTTCAGCACAACACAGCGACATTTTCCCAACCGAAGATAATTTAGGTTGGATCATTGAAAACAAAGTGATCCGCCACGCCTTATGGCAACAAGCTGAACGTGATGAAGGTATTCATTTTTTTACTGATAACAAGCTTGCCAGCATTAGTCATGGTGACAGTGAAGTGTTTGCCACCTTTGAGCAAACCGAAAATAGTCCAATGACCACGCCGATCATTAGTAAATTAGTGGTTGGCGCTGATGGTGCAAACTCTTGGGTTCGTAAGCAAATGAACATGGAAATGATCTTTAAAGATTACGACCATCATGCCATCGTCGGCACTGTCGAATGTCCGCAAGGTCATAAAAATACAGCATGGCAAGTCTTCCTACCATCAGGTCCACTAGCATTTTTACCATTACAATCAGCTGCTAATAATAATTCTGCTGTGGATTTATGCTCAATTGTATATTCCACCGCGCCTGATGATGCAGCACGTTTACTTGCTCTTGAACCTGTTGAGTTTGCGAAAGAATTAACCGCAGCAAGCGATGGCAAATTAGGTGATATTAAACTTATTAGCGAACGTTTTAGTTATCCGTTAACTATGCGTTTAGCGCAAGACTTTGTAAAACAGCGTGTGGTTCTTATTGGCGATGCGGCCCATACTATTCATCCTCTTGCAGGGCAGGGTGTTAACTTAGGTTTACTAGACGCCGCAGCATTAGCGCAAACCTTAACAGCTAAACTTGATGAGCATGATGAAAACTACACTGACTTTGTAAACGCTACTGATCTCAAAGCATTTTCACGCTGGCGTAAAACTGAAGCCACTGAAATGATTGCCGCGATGGCAGGAATAAAACAAGCTTTTGAACCACAGCAATCACCTATAAAGTTATTACGTGGGCTTGGTATGAATTTGATCAATAATTTCACCCCAGTTAAAAATAAACTTATTGCCCAAGCACTAGGAATAAAAGCAGATTTGCCTGAGCTTGCTTACCAAAAAGATAATTTATAAAAAACTTAACTCATAACGCTTAGCTTCCGAAGCCCAACCTCCCAAGTTTAGCGCTTGGGAATATCGCTATTAAAAGCCGTTATAAATTTCATAAAAATCACATCAAAAAGTCATTTAAAGATCATTTAATAGTCAGTAAAAAATAAATAATTGCCTTTTATTTGTTTTATGGCTTAAACACTCACTCACTATCGTTATTTATTTTTATAGTTGAGGGTATTTGAAATATAATTCGGTATCATCTTATTAGGCTGTCATATGTTCCTGATAGCTTGCTTTTTGTTGTTGAATCAACAAAAGGGCAGCGTTATAATTGCCGCACTTTTTAGTAAGCTAACATAAACTTTAATTGTTAATGCTTATTCGTAAAACATCAGGTGAAACACATGACCAGTAAAACAGTATTACATGCCAAACATATAGAAGCTGGCGCAAAAATGGTTGATTTTTATGGCTGGGAAATGCCAATTAATTACGGCTCTCAAATTGAAGAGCATAATGCGGTAAGAACTAAGTCTGGCATGTTTGACGTTTCACACATGACCATTGTTGACGTGCAAGGCAAAGATGCAAAAGCATTTTTACGTCGTTTAGTAACTAACGATGTTGCGAAATTAACCGCGCCTGGCAAAGCATTATATGCAGGCATGTTAAACGAAGCTGGCGGCGTAATTGATGATCTTATTATTTACTTCTTCTCAGACACTGATTACCGTTTAGTGGTTAACTCTGCAACACGTGAAAAAGACTTAGCGTGGATGAACAAACAAGCTGCTGGTTTTGAGCTTAGCATTACTGAGCGTCCTGAATTTGGCATGATCGCCGTACAAGGCCCAGAAGCTAAAGCACAGGTTGCTAAGTTACTAAGCGCGGCACAAAATGATGCTATAGCTGATATGAAGCCATTTTTTGGTGTGCAAGCAGATGATTTATTTATCGCAACTACTGGTTACACTGGCGAAGATGGATATGAAATCATTGTTCCTGAGAATGACGCTGCAGACTTTTGGCAAAAACTATTAGATTTAGGTGTTGCCCCTTGTGGTTTAGGTGCACGTGATACTTTACGTTTAGAAGCTGGCATGAACCTTTACGGTTTAGATATGGACGAAACTATTTCGCCAATTGCTGCTAACATGGCGTGGACTATTAGCTGGGAACCAACTGACCGTGACTTTATCGGTCGTGACGTATTAACAGCACAAAAAGCGGCAGGCGATCAAACAAAATTAGTCGGCTTAGTGATGACTGAAAAAGGCGTACTACGCTCGCATCAAGTGGTTGTTACCGAATTTGGTAACGGTGAAATAACTTCAGGTACTTTCTCACCAACGCTCGGCCACAGTGTTGCGTTAGCGCGTGTTCCGCGTAGCGTAAACGTAGGTGACGTAGTTGAAGTTGAAATGCGTAAAAAATTAGTAAAAGTTACCGTAACTAAGCCAAGTTTCGTGCGTAACGGTAAAAAAGTATTCTAATTCGTCATAATTGAAACTACAGCTTTATTGTCTTCGCTACTCGCCTTGTCACGTAGTAAACTACGCTCCAACGGCTCGAAACTCGACGGCTTCGCTGTAGTTCCAGCTGTAGTTCCAATTATTTAGAATTAGCTTAGAATTAACTTAGAAAGACTTTAGAGTTTATTTAATCATTATTTGAAATTTATTTAATAGTAATTTAAGCATTAAAAACTGATTCAATTATCTACTTCTTTTGTGCTATATAAATGTACAGAAATTAAAATATTAAACAGGAATATAAAATGAGCAACACACCTTCTGAATTAAAATACGTAGCTACTCACGAATGGGTTAGCGTTGAAGAAAATGGCATTGTAACGGTTGGTATTACCGATCACGCCCAAGGCCTTTTAGGTGACATGGTATTTGTTGAATTACCAGAAGTGGGTGATGCAATCACTACTGGTGACGATGTTGCCGTTGCAGAATCAGTAAAAGCAGCTTCAGACATATATGCACCAGTTACTGGCGAAGTAGTTGAAATCAACGAAGCACTTGAAGATTCGCCAGAGTTAGTTAACTCAGATGCGTTTGGTGAAGGCTGGTTGTTTAAAGTGAAAGTAGAAGATCTAAGCGAGTTAGAGACATTACTTGATGCTGAAGCCTACGCAAATTCTATCGAAGACTAGTATTTAACAGAGCTAAAATTTTCAGTCACATTCAACGTTTATACGGCGTTGCTAAACATCGACTGTTTATGAAAAACTGTTAGTTAAACTTGTAGACCCGTTAATACTTTTAGCGAAATATTGAAGCCTCTTTTCTTTTATGAAAATTGAGGCTTTATTTTATTTATTCTTAGAACATTTTATTTAAGTGAAACTGTATGACCTCCAAAGCAACTGTTAACACCTCAGCATCTTCTACATTGGCAGAGCTAGAGCAAACTCAAGACTTTATTCGTCGCCACATTGGCCCTAGCGAAGCGCAAACGCAAGATATGTTAAAAGATCTAGGTGTTGATTCTGTTGATGCTTTAATTAGTGAAATTGTGCCAAGTGATATTCGTTTAGCTGATTTGCCAAATATCCAAGAGAGTAAAACAGAAGTTCAAGCATTGGCTGATTTAAAAGCCGTTGCTAGCTTAAATAAAGTAAACGACACCTACATTGGTTTAGGTTACTACGGCACCTTAACGCCGAACGTTATTTTACGTAACGTGTTAGAAAATCCAGGTTGGTACACAGCGTACACACCTTACCAACCAGAAATTGCCCAAGGTCGTTTAGAATCATTATTAAACTACCAACAAATGTGTATAGACCTTACCGGTCTTGAGCTTGCTTCTGCTTCATTATTAGATGAAGGTACAGCCGCGGCAGAAGCCATGGCATTAGCTAAGCGTGTTTCTAAAAACAAAAAATCAAACTTATTCTTTATCTCTGATGACGTTTATCCGCAAACAATTGATCTAGTTAAACAACGTGCTGATATGTTTGGTTTCGACATCATTGTTGCCCCAGCAAACCAAGCGCCAGAGCATGATATTTTCGGCGCACTAATTCAATATCCAGGCGCTAGTGGTGAAGTTACTGACATCAGCGAATTAATTGCCAGTATTCAGGCAAACAAAGGTATTGTTGCCGTAGCTGCAGATATCATGAGTTTAGTATTACTTAAATCACCAGGTGAATTAGGCGCAGATGCAGTAATCGGTTCAAGCCAACGTTTTGGTGTGCCAATGGGATACGGTGGTCCTCACGCAGCATTCTTTACTACATCAGACAAATATAAACGCTCACTGCCGGGTCGTATTATTGGTGTTTCAAGAGACACACGCGGTAACAACGCACTTCGTATGGCAATGCAAACACGCGAGCAACATATTCGCCGCGAAAAAGCTAACTCTAACATTTGTACAGCCCAAGTTTTACTTGCCAACATGGCAGCGTTTTACGCGATTTACCATGGTCCACAAGGTTTAAAAACTATTGCTAATCGTATACACCGTTTAGCTGACATTTTATGTTTAGGTACAGCAATGAAAGGCTTAACCGCTACTCATGCTAACTACTTCGACACGTTAACATTCAATCTAGATGCTATTGATGGCTTTAATAAGGAAGAAATCGTAGCGCGCGCATTAGCCGCTGGCGTTAACTTCCGCACTGATGTTGAAGGTCAAATTTCAATATCAATTGATGAAACCACTACCCGTCAAAACATCGCGCAACTTTTCGATATTTTATTAGGCGAAGGTCACGGTTTAAACGTGAGTGAGCTTGATGACAAAATTGTTGAATGTGGTCATTCTTCAATTCCAACTGCATTAATTCGTGAATCAGAAATATTGACTCATCCAGTATTTAACTCATACCACAGCGAAACAGAAATGCTTCGTTATATCAAAAAACTTGAGAACAAAGATTTAGCATTGAACCACTCAATGATCTCTTTAGGCTCTTGTACTATGAAGTTAAATGCAACCGCGCAAATGATACCAGTGTCATGGCCTGAGTTTGCAAACATGCATCCGTTCGCGCCAATTGACCAAGCGCAAGGTTACAAAGCCATGATTGACGAATTAGCCGAATGGTTAGTTGAGTTAACAGGTTACGACAAAATGTCGATGCAACCTAACTCTGGTGCACAAGGTGAATACGCAGGTTTAATCTCAATTGTTAAATATCATGCAAGCCGCGGCGACAGCCATCGTAACATTTGTTTAATTCCATCATCAGCGCATGGTACTAACCCTGCAACAGCAAACATGGTTGGTTTTAAAGTAGTTGTAGTGGCGTGTGATAAAGAAGGTAATGTTGACATGGCCGACTTAACAGCTAAAGCTGAAGAGTTACGTGACAACCTTGCGTGTATCATGATCACATACCCGTCTACGCACGGTGTTTATGAAACCACTATCGCCGAAATTTGTAACATTGTTCATGACAATGGCGGCCAAGTTTACCTTGATGGCGCCAACATGAACGCACAAGTAGGCTTAACATCACCAGGTCATATTGGCGCTGATGTTTCGCACCTTAACTTACACAAAACCTTTGCTATTCCGCATGGCGGCGGTGGTCCAGGTATGGGGCCTATCGGCGTTAAAGCGCATTTAGCCCCGTTCTTACCTGATCACGCAATCATCAATGTAGATGCAAGCACCGCAGGCAATGGCGCAGTATCAGCAGCACCATTTGGTAGCGCTGGTATTTTATGTATCTCTTACCTATATTGTGCCATGTTAGGTAAGCAAGGCGTTACCGATGCAACTAAATATGCAATCACCAACGCTAACTACGTAGCCACTAAACTAAGCCAACATTACCCATTGTTATACACAGGTAAAAATGGTCGTGTTGCCCATGAGTGTATTATTGATTTACGTCCACTTAAAGCATCATCTGGTATTACCGAAGTTGATATTGCTAAGCGATTAATTGATTACGGATTCCATGCTCCAACTATGTCGTTCCCTGTAGCCGGCACGTTCATGATTGAACCAACGGAATCAGAATCTAAAGTAGAGCTTGATCGTTTTATTGAAGCGATGGTATGTATTCGTGATGAAGTACGTAAGGTAGAATCTGGCGAGTGGGCTTTAGACAACAACCCATTACAAAATGCTCCGCATACGTTAGCAGATATTACTGATGTTTGGGATCGTGGTTATACGGTTGCAGAGGCAGTATTTCCAGTGCCAGCGGCAGCAGCTAACAAGTTCTGGCCAACGGTTAACCGTATTGATGATGTATACGGCGACCGTAACTTGGTGTGTTCATGTCCTCCAATTGAAACGTATATTGATTAGGTAACTATCTGATATAGAATCTAAAAAAGCGAGCTAAGGCTCGCTTTTTTGTTTGCTTTACTTTAATTCTTCCATCAATATGATAATAGAAATATATGAGGGATTAAAATGACGGACACTATAGATTTTGATTGGACTGAAAAATTAGAAATAAAAAGTAATGTCTCTGCTTCAAAGTTAATTGAAACATTTCCTGAAGATAAGTTGGAACGTGCTAAATACGCTAAGTTTTTAACAAAGTATTTGAAATCCACTTCATATGATGATTCTACATCAACTCATCTTAACTATGTTTTAAACCTAAATTCCGAATGGGGTGCAGGTAAGTCTTATTTCTTACGACGGTGGGCTAATGATTTAAAAACTCAACACCCTGTCGCATATATAGATGCTTGGAAACAGGATTATTCAGAAGATCCATTGATGACGGTGATTTCATCAATGATTAGTCAATTAAGCGATCAAGCACCTAAATCAGTTACAGCTTTTAAACCACCTAAAAAATTAATTGGCTTATTAAAGGCCGCGGCACCAGCAGTCGCTAGAGGGGTAACAAAGCGATATTTAGGTATTGACCCAGTGAAAATCATGGAGTCAGATGACGAAGAAGAGATCGGTGAAAATATTAAGGATGAGAATGGGAATCCCATAGATATGGGAGTAGCAGCTTCTAAGATTGTAGAAAATTTAATAAGTGATCATGATGCTAAGTCTAAGGCAATTGAAAGTTTAAAAGTCACCGTGGGATTATGGGTTAAATCTGTTATTGAAAATGGAAAGAATAGTCCGGCATTTATATTTATTGATGAACTAGATCGTTGCAGGCCTAGTTATGCAGTAGAAATGTTAGAAACTATTAAGCATATTTTTGATATTCCAGGTGTGATCTTCGTTGTCGCCACAGATACTGAACAACTCCAACATGCAGTAAAAGCTATTTATGGGGAAGGGTTTGACGCGAGAACCTATTTAGCTAGATTTTTTGATAGCCGTTTCAGTTTAAAATCACCTAATTTTAATAATTTACTTGAGGTTCATTGTCAAAAACAAAAACTGTCTAAAGAACACTTTGATGAATTAGATATCCTTGTTTGGCCAGAAAATGAAGGCTATAAGCTAATGATGGATAATATCACTGCTGTTTTATCTTCATTTCATTTATCTACAAGAGCTGCAATTCAAATTACTGAAAAAGTGATCGCCATCACATCTAATTTAGATAAAAATTCTAAGTTAGATATGTTGATGTTAACTACTTTACTTTGTATTAGAGAAAAAGATGAAGAACTTTATGAAGAGATCTTAAGCTTAAATTTTATAAAATTGAATGGTGATAAAAGTATTACTCTTGATAACTACCTTAGTGCTCGTTTTTCTTTTGAAGCTAAAGAAATATTAATAAACTTTAATAAAATTAATAAGACTTATTTTGAAACTAATATTTATTATTCGGATTTATCTTTTTATATTAAGAATATTTTCGCTCCATTTTTTGACAGTAAATGTGGACCTACCAAGATCACTAGTTGGGCTTTAGGATCGAATCAAGGTAGAGAACAAACTAAAGAAGATAAAGTTTTAGAAGAGCTTCGGTCTTTATATAGAGATGCTAGAAATAACGGAGATCGTGTTAAAGGTGATTGCGCAAATAAAATTCTAGAATTTTTAAATATTAGATCACAAGTTAATTTATTAAGACCTCAGTTTTATAAAGATCTGGTTGAGATAGCTTCTGCAATTGATTGGATTGATGATGAAGAGGTAGGTGAATAAATAATATATTGTCGCGGTGGCGACGGCACCCAAAGGGAGACTGCCTCCGGCCTCCCTCTGGACTCCCACGGAGCTGCTACATCAACGTTATCCTATATTCAGCACAATATCTTCGACGTAACAGCCATGAAGGCACATCCATGTGCCACATGGCTTTTGCCATCATCCATGATGGCAATACGTGAATATTGTGCTTCATTTCGGCGTTTGATGAAGCAGACTTGGTGTTTGTTTCTTCTATGGCATTCAGCTACCCCGTTACAAAACATGCCTGCTTGTTGGTTTACACTACCGTTGCCAAGAATGCTTAATCCCATCTCAGCAATTCCATCACCAACTAGCAAAGGTAGGCCTCGACCCGAGACAGGACGTCGAGGGCTGCCGTTGTTCAGGGAAGATAAATCGGCAGGAATCGTGGTCTACGCTAGTTGTTGATGGAATGTTTTGCTGAGTAGGGCGCCATGGGGATTCCAAAGGGGCATTTGGCGTGTAACGCCCCTTTGGGTGTTGTCGCCACCGCGACGCCAAGCAGGAAATTAAACTCCAAGCGTTTGAGGTTATAAATCGACGCTTACGCTAGTTGCTGATGAAATGTTCTGTTGAGGAGAGCGCCTTGGGGATTCCAAAGGCCGAGCTTAATATGAGCGGCGTGTAACGCCCCTTTGGGTGTGTTCGCCACCGCGACGCCAAGCAGGGAATCAAACTCAATCCTACCAGTTAAACATTAAGTCTATGATAATGGTTGTTATTATTAGTTTGCTGTATCAATTAACTACAACAATTCCCCAAAACTCCCCAATTCTTTATACAATCGACTTTTCACTTCGTCATTAAATGCAACAAGATCTGGAATGCCAATAACATAACAACCAGCATCTAAGGCGGCGGTTGCTCCAGCATTTGAGTCTTCAAACACTAAGGCACGTTGTGGGTCAACTTGTAGCTTTTCACATGCTAATAAATACGGGGCAGGGTGTGGTTTATATTGGCTAACCTCATCACGGCTAATAACCACGTTAAATGCGTCGTAAAAGTCATAATGCATAAAGTTGGCGGTAACGCCTGGTCGAGCACTTGAGGTTACTATGCCTAGTGGTTTGTTAAGTGTTTTTAGAAATCTTAAGTATTCTAAAAAGCCTGCTTTTAGCGGTACGGCTTGTTGGTGTAATTCGTGTAGATTTTGGTAGTAACTTTCTGAAAATAATTGCATATCAACAGTGTTTTTTGTGCCGTTGCTGCTGTTAAACCAAGTACCCGCAACTTCCATACAGCTTGGTGTAGTCATGCCAATAAAGTTTAAATACATTTCATCGGTAAACTCCTGATCGTATTGTTTAGCGGTGATTTTCCATGCTTGGCGATGAACGGTTTCTGAGTCAAAAATCGTGCCGTCCATATCAAATAAAATGGCATCAAAGTTATCGTAATTCATCATTTGGCTTTAGTTCCTTATTAACGGTGCAATCAGCATAATATCTAAATAAACATATACCTAAAAAGCATATACCCAAAAAGCGTAAGTTTTTTTTATAGATTTATTGTGAGGGATAAAGGTTTCACCTAAGTTACAAAGGTTGTAATCTCCCCCGCGAATTATGAGAATAAATGGATAGAGTAAATTTAAATGCTTTGTCGAGTTTTAGTCGCGACCACACAGCTAAGCAGAGCAATTTCAACAACAATGAGCTCCAAGCCGAAGACGGTTAGTCTATTCGAGATTCAAATAAATAGAATTACTAAGCAAAGCATCGAGCAAAGCACCAAGCAGAGCAACACCTTGATGTTTTTCCTTTAAATGGATAATAAGTCTATTTCTTTTTCGCTGTTGGCCAAACAAAGGGAACTTTCTTGCTATTAGCTAGTTTGTTACCACTGGGCTTGTTAGAAGTGGTATCTGCCACTTTATTATCTTGGGCGAGTATTGCTCTGATAATTTTACCCGTTTCTGGATGTTTACTACAAAAAGTTTTTAGGTATAAAATTTCAACTCTACTGCGTGCCCAAGGAGTGGTACGCAAAAATTTCAAACTTGATTTAAGGCGTGGTTTATTCTGGAAACAACGAATGCTAAGCATCTCACCCATCTTCTCCCAACCAACTTTCTTCTCTAGTTCGGTTAGGATCTGTTCAAGTTTTATGCCGTGTAGTGGATCATTACTATTATTCATAGTCTACCTAAAATAAAAAATAGCATTGTAACAAGTTTCCTAAATATTGATAGATTTAAGCGTTTAGCTTAGACAAAAAAGCACAAAGAACTTAGAGAAAAGTTATTTTTTTACCGGTTAGACGAGTCGTGTAAAGCATCCTTAAAAAATTTTAAATAGAATACTAAGATGATTGAGGGGGTTAAATATAAAGGTTACTGAAACTGTGAATAGACCACGTTATTTAGCTTTTTACAGTAAAACTTCATTAGAACGCTACCTCAGGTTTACGTCCCTCAAGTTAATCAACCTCAGCTAGATTATGAACAAAGTTGTTGAAATATTGTGTGATGTCGATTATTTTGGTCGCGTAATTATTCCTCAATGAGGAAAGCAGTTAACTACTAACCTGAGTCTTTCTAATAGTTATCTCCCATCTTAATGCCTTGTAGACCAGATGTGTCTTGTCATTAGATTAAACTAATCGCTGTTATCAGTGCAAAATACAAATTTCATTCAGGGTAAAAAATAATAATGACAATCCAACCCCCAGCGAAGCGTTATTTATGGATATGGTTTCTCTGGCTTGGCATCTTTTATGTCAGCTGGTTTAGCCTAATACACTTTACTTCAGCATGGCAAACCACCGCTGAACATTGGCCTATGGCAGTGGCTATGGCACTTGGCAGTTATGCCGCAGGATCTACCCCTATGGGCGGAGGCACAGTTGGCTTTCCCGTGTTGGTACTCTTGTTTGATTTGCCAGCAAGCCTTGGAAGAGACTTTAGTTTTGCCGTGCAATCAATCGGCATGGTTAGCGCCAGCATTTTCATTTTAGTACGCCGCCAGCCGGTTGCTTGGCCGATACTAAAAGGCGCTACACTTGGGGCATTATTTGGTACCCCTTTAGGAATATTTTTTATAGCACCTGAGGTACCCGATTTATGGATTAAAGTCATTTTTGCGATTATTTGGGGTAGCTTTGGCTTGCTGCACCTTTATCGAATCAATGAGATCTCTACTAACACAGGTATGACCGAATTTGATGAAAAATGGGATCACAAACTAGGTTTTATTTTAGGCCTTGGCGCTAGTGCGCTTGCAGTATCTGTTACGGGGGTAGGCATTGACATGGTTATTTACGCAGCACTCGTTTTACTCTGTCGCGCCGATCTTAAAATTGCCATTCCCACGTCAGTTATCATTATGGCGTTTGCTTCGGTTTATGGTGTTGTTATTAAAAGTGTAACCAATAGTTGGCAACCAGGTGTTTATGAAAACTGGCTGGCAGCTGCACCAGTTGTTGCTTTAGGCGCACCTTTAGGTGTTTTTGTTGTGGAATTTATCAACCGTAAATACACGCTACTTATTGTAGCTACATTATGCGTAGGTCAGCTATTGTGGACCTTTCAAAACGAATATGACGCGCTAGGCGTAGGAGGCATTGCACTTGCCGTTATTGCGGTAGGTTTATGTTTATTAGTATTTGAAAAATTACGTGATTGGGGAGCCAAACTCACCAGTGAGAACCCTACAAAACTATAACCCTAAAGGCTTACTTGCTGGTCATTTTAACAAGTAAAATGACCATGTTCTTATTTTTATAGGTATAGGTATTGATGTTAATACCAATACCAAGTTGAAGTTAATTAGTCCGGTAAAACTAAACAGGCTTTAAAGTAAGCCTGTTTTTATTTTCTTTTCGCTCTAGACTTATTTGGCTTACTAGATCTGCTTGGCTTTTTAACTTGTTTCTTTTTCTTAGCTTGTATCGGCGCTTTTGCAAACTCTTTATGGAAAGGTTGCTCTGTTACAACAGGAATAACTTGGCCTATGCTATTTTCAATATTTGTTAATTGCCTAATATCATTTTCTACTGCAAATGAAATAGCCATGCCGCTTTTACCTGCACGCGCAGTGCGTCCTATTCTGTGTATATAGTTTCTTGGATCTTCAGGCAGGTTGTAGTTAATAACTAACGAAATGTTATCAACATCAATGCCGCGCGCGGCAACATCGGTTGCCACCAATACTCGTAAGTTAGCATCTTTAAAGTTTTGTAAGGCTTCTTCTCTCATCGCTTGAGTTTTGCCACTGTGTAAGCTTGCCGCAGTTATTGATGCGCCTTCTAGTGCTTTAACAATAATGTCAGCACCATATTTTGTTTTACAAAAAATGAGTACTTTTTCAAAGTCAGCATTTGCCAGTATATTAAATAGCGCTGGCACCTTATTTGATTTTTCGAGGTGGTAAACACTTTGATTAACCAAGTCGATTGTTACTGTTTCAGGATCAATCTGAACTTTTTTAGGATTAGTTAATATTGCTTGTGCAAGTATTTCTATTTCAGCAGGCATAGTTGCTGAAAACAATAATGTTTGTCGTTTTTTTGGCAATTTAGAAATGATGGTTTGCACATCGTTAAAAAACCCCATATCAAGCATGGTATCGGCTTCATCTAATACAAATACTTCTAATGCCTTAAAGTTGATATCGCCAGTTTCAATTAAATCTAGCAATCTTCCAGGAGTAGCTACTAAAATATCAAGCCCAAGCTTTATAGCATCAACTTGACCTTGTCTGCCTACGCCACCATAAACAACCTTAGTTTTCAGTTCCAAGTCTGTAGAGTAGTCATCAATATTTTGCATTATTTGCGAGGCAAGTTCACGTGTAGGCGTTAATATCAGCGAGCGTGTACTTTTGGCTTTATTATCAACCTTATCTTGGCCAATTTTATCTCGTCCAAACTTATTGATAATAGGTAATGAAAAGGCCGCAGTTTTTCCTGTTCCCGTCTGTGCAATACCTAGCAGGTCGTTACCATTAATAAGTGCGGGGATGCATTCTTTTTGTATCGGGGTAGGTTGCTTGTAACCTTTCAGAGCAACGCGGTCAATAATTGACTCTAAAAGTGAAAATGCTTTAAATTCTGACATGCTGGCTCGGGGTATTTAATCAATAGGCGGCTATTCTAACAGAATGCGTTCACATATTTAAGTCAGACGTTATTTACTTAACACAAGCTAATGTTATGATTAACAGCATAAATCATAACGTTATCTATTTAGTAGTTGAGATTAAAAATGTTAATTCGTAATTTGTTTGTCAGTTTAACTTGTACCTTGATGTTTGCTTGCGCCAGTTCTAGTAACTCTAATGGCGGTTATACACAAGAAGAGATCAATGCCCATTGGTTCAACATGAACCTTAAAAAAGAAGGTGTTGTTGAGACCGAGTCTGGATTACAGTACAAAATTTTGTCAAAAACGAATGATTGTAAACCTGATCCCGATGCAAAAATTACCGTGCATTATCAAATGATGTCAGCCAAAACTAATAAAATCATCGACAGTAGCTATCAACGTGGCTCTCCTGATGAGTTTCAGTTATCTAAAATGATTAAAGGCTGGCGTGAAGGTGTACCTATGATGAATATTGGTGAAACATGGGAGCTTTATATTCCACCAGAATTAGCCTATGGCAGTAAAGGTATACCAGGAGAAATTGCGCCGAATAGCGTGCTTATTTCTGTTGTTACTCTTATTAAATCACGTTGTGATGACTAATTGAATTGAATTGAATTGACTTGACTTGACCTGGCTCGAGCTTAGTTATTGTGAATTTTTTTGTTGTGTCTTTTACAAATATAAGGTTTAGAATTTATTATGAAAAACACCTTAAATGTTAATATCGCTTTAGTGGTAATGCTATCAGTAGCTTTATGTTCATGCAGCAACAAGCAGTTGTATAAAGCTGGACAAGAATATCAACAAAGTGCATGTATTGAAAAAGCAGCGACTGAAGGGCAGTATAATGATTGTATTCAAAGCCAAGAAAAAACGTTCGAGCAATATCAACGTGAGCGTAATGAGGCGTTAACTAAGCAAAACTAAGCAAAGCTAAGCCTAAATAAACTTAGCATTAACTGCTTAGATGTTGTGTTAAAACTATATCCGTTTGAGCTTGTAAATAGCTATTGATTTTCTGATGCTCGGGGCTCCAACCTTGTAAAAAACGATGAAAATCAGCATTCGCAAAACTGTATAACTGACGCCATTCAGTTTCTAATTCGGTAAAGTTAACCGCTTGTTTATAGTCAATGCACGCTTGCTTTAAGTGGTTAAAGTAGTAATCGAGCAGTTCATTGTGTACTTGAGTTAAATCATTGTCGGTTAAACAACTTCCTAAAAAATAGGCTAGATCTTTTACGCCAACACCTTTACCCACATATTGAAAATCTACCGCGGCTACGCGCTTGGTTTTATGTTGAGGCTCACCGCTAATGTCTACATTAATATTTTCAGCCGTAAAGTCACCAAAACAGAAATTCGCTAATTTTGCATCACCATGGACTAAGGTTTGATACTTTGCCTTGTTAAGCTGATTATCAATAAAATGCGCAGCCTGTTTTAAAGGCCCATTTTCCATGGTGTTAAATTCATCTTGCCTGGTCGCTAAATGCCAATAAGTCCCTACTGGCCATAAGTCATTGGCTTGGTAATTGATAAAACGTGCATGAAAGTTTGCTAGCCAGTGAATAACGACTTTAATGTCGGTTAACGATAGCGCAGGTTCGTTATCGTTAAAGCCTAAGGCTAGTAAGTCTTCCATCACTAATATTTGTGTGGTTGAGGAGACTTTTGAAAAGCTCATAACTTGCGGTACATAACAATTTGTAGTGCATAAATGTGCATAGTTCTGATAAAAATGGGCTTCTATTTTGTAAGAGTCTAATTTTCGCTGATGACCAAGATCACTGTGCCAACCTCGAGGGTGATTAACTTGTTTAGGTGGGCTAATTGATTTTACGATAACCGAAGCTGCTAGGTTAGGGCTGTAATAACGGGTAATTTCACCATAACCACTCCACAATTCTTGCAGTGTTTCTATGTAAGTTAATTGAGGATCGTTTATTAGTTGTTGCAGCGTTTTAAGCAAGGGATAACTCTATTTTAAGCGAATAATTTATAGAGATTATACCTGATTTTTATTAATAATTATGACAAGCCTAAATTGGGAGGATAGAATTTAGATATTCGTCATAAAAGTATCACTTAAATGCCTTAATCATCATTTAGCATAAAGACGACGTTGTTAAATTTCACTTCATGACGTAGTTAACTTTCACTTAATTAAGCTAAGCCAAGGTAAACTAAGCCAAACTAAATTTAATTAATTAAATTTTAGAGTGAAATAACATAAATACAAGGATTGGGTATGCAAACTTCTGGCTCAAAAAAATATTGGATTGTACTGGCGTTAATCGCTACTTTTCTGCAAGTAGGTTGTAACGACGCCAAAGATAATAGTGTTGATGACACATCTATTGCAGCCATTCCTGATGTAGCCGATAAAGTGATCGCTAAGGTAGGCGTAAGACCATTATTTTTAATAAACGAAATGCAAACAAGTGAGTTAAAAACTAAGCTAGAACAGTGTAAAGACAATACTTTTTATCGCTCTGACTTTTCAATAGGTCACCGTGGTGCTTCAATGTTATTTCCAGAGCACACTAAAGAAGCCTATCAAGCGGCCATTGATTCAGGCGCTGGTATTGTTGAGTGTGATGTAACTTTTACTTCAGACAAAGCTTTAGTTTGTCGTCATTCTCAGTGTGACTTAGCAACAACCACCAATATTTTAGCTGTGCCAGAGCTTGCAGCACAATGTTCAGAGCCTTTTTCTCCAGCTGATACGGCCAATGGTGTTGCAGCAAGCGCTAAATGTTGTACCAGTGATATTACCTTAGCCCAATTTAAAACCTTGAATGGCAAAATGGATGGCGCTAACCCGCAAGCAACTACCGTAAAAGAGTACTTAGCAGGCACACCTGATTGGCGCACTGACTTGTATGCAGGCTCTGGAACTTTAATGACGCACGCCGAAAGTATTGATATGTTTAAAAATGCCGGTGTTAAAATGACACCTGAATTAAAATCAGCCAGTGTATCCATGCCGTTTGATGGCTTTAGCCAAGAAGATTACGCACAAAAAATGCTAGCTGAATATATATCTGCCGGAGTGCCAGTTTCTCAGGTGTATCCACAATCGTTTAATCTTGAAGATGTACAATATTGGATAGCAAATAATCCTGAATTTGGTAAACAAGCGGTATTTCTTGATGATAGATATGATAGCGCGAGCTTTGATCATCAAAACTCAGCGACTTGGACACCGAGTATGCAGCAGTTAAAAGATCAAGGTGTTGAATATTTGGCGCCGCCATTATGGATGTTAGTGACGTTAAATTCAGCGGGCGAAATTATCCCTTCAAAATATGCTATTGCAGCGAAAACCGCTGAACTTAATATTATTGCTTGGTCGCTTGAGCGTTCAGGTTTTTTAGCAAATGGCGGCGATTGGTACTATCAAAGTATATCTGAGGCGATAAATAGCGAAGCAGATGTATTAGTATTATTAGATGTCTTAGCAAAAGATGTTGGTGTTGTTGGTGTATTTTCAGACTGGCCTGCAACGGTTACTTATTATGCCAATTGTATGGGATATTAATAACCTCTAATCATATTTAGAGGGGATTAAATCAAACATACTCCTTTGTAACTGAGCTAATCATTTTTCGTAAACTTGTATGTAATATGTATTAAGTATAGTATTTACAAGGTAATAGAGTTATGTGATTTCGTGAAATATTTAAACCCGATTTCAGATCGGGTTTATTATATCTAGCGCTTAGTATTAGTTATTTGCATAGTTAGGCATAATAAATATGTGCTACGTCTCTAATCTCCATTTCTATTAATATACCCAAGTAAACCTGCTCACAGGTTAATCACAAAACGAATACAGGAAGTTTATGAAAAAAATAATTGTTGCCGCTTCAGCCATTTTATTATTACAGGCTTGTACAACATTTGATCCTTATACCGGAGAAAGTAAAACAAGTTCAACCGCTATTGGCGCTGCAACTGGTGCAAGTTTAGCCGCTGTTGTTGCTTATCTAAAGAACAAAGATGAAGACAGTAATACCCGTAATAAACGTATTCTTGCAGCAGGTGCAGGTGGTGCGGCTATTGGTGGCGGTATAGGTTACTACATGGACTCGCAAGAAGCTAAGTTACGTAAACAGTTACGTGATAGTGGCGTAAGTGTTGAGCGAGACGGCGATAGAATTAATTTGATTATGCCCGGTAATATTACCTTTGCAAGTAATAGTACTAGCATTAATAATAAGTTTATCAGTGTATTACATTCAGTAGCTTTAGTACTTGAAGAGTATAATAAAACGCTTATTCTAGTATCAGGTTATACTGATTCTGTTGGTTCTACACAATATAATCAGCAGTTATCTGAAAATAGAGCTAACTCTGTTGCTAAGTACTTTCTTGGCCAGAATATTCTCATTGACCGCCTTGAAATAGTAGGGTTTGGTGAAACTCAACCTATTGCAACTAACGATACCGCGGCAGGTCGTGATCTTAACCGTCGTGTAGAAATTACCTTATTACCAGTAACGGAGTCATAAAAATGATTAAACAACTAAGTACAACAACTATATTACTAACCACTATTGTTTTAGCGGGCTGTCAAACAAGTAGTGCTATTAAAAGCGCTTCAGCTGACGGTATGACAAATATGTTTAGCTGCGACAAAATAGAAACAACTTTTGAAGCATATGACCAAGATAGAAATTCTTTTGCTAAATTAGAAGGAATTACTAGCATGATTGGTATTGATAGCAGTAGCTTTGATAATACACAAGCCGCTAGTTACTACAACACGGTTAAATCAGGTGTTAATTCAGCATTAGCACTTAAAGGCTGTACTTTATAATTGAAGCAGCAGTAGTTTCTTATACCCTTTGAAGATGATTTAGTCTTTCATTAATGGTTATTTAACCTGAGTTCGGGATAATGGAATTGTAAAGTATAAAAATATCAACTACTTGTATTCACGTATCTACAATAGTTTTAATTATTCGTAGTACAAGGCGGGAAAGCGAAGCCAATAACGGGTTATTGGGAGCTTTCGTAACGTAGTAATACGGATAATTAAGGCTGTTGTAGCATTTTGCTTATCCCGAATTCAGGTTATTTAAAAACTAAAGAAAATAAAAAGGTGACAGTTGTCACCTTTTTTAATCGCTTTTTAAAACTTAAGTGCGATATTCGGCATTAATTTTTACGTAATCGTAACTAAAATCACATGTCCAAATGGTCGCTTCTTCATTGCCACGGTGTAACTCTACAGTAATATCAATTTCAGCTTCATTCATTATTGCTTGGCCGTCAGCTTCTTTGTAACTTGCCGCACGACCTCCTTTTTCAGCTACTAACACATCGCCAAAGTATAGCTCTAAGGTGGTGGTGTCTAAATTCTCTAAAGATTTACATTCTCTTGACGCGTAACCGATTGCGGCAAGCACACGGCCTAAGTTTGGATCAGAAGCAAACATTGCAGTTTTAACTAGTGGACTTTTACCTATTGAAAAACCAATAGTTTTCGCTTCTTCGTTAGTTAAAGCACCTTTTACCGTTACCGTAATAAACTTAGTGGCTCCTTCGCCATCACGAATAATCGCTTTCGCTAAATATTGCGAGGTTTCAAGTAAGCCATTAAAAACTTCACTAAAACCTTCACTGTTACGGTTGGTAATTGCAGGGGCATTACTTTTACCGGTGGCTATAACAATAAATGAATCGTTAGTTGAGGTATCGCCGTCAACTGAAATACAGTTAAAAGATAAGTTAGTTATTTCTTTAGTGATTTCATCTAACAAAGGCTGTGCAATGTTTGCGTCAGTTGCGACATAACCCAACATGGTTGCCATATTAGGGTGAATCATACCAGCGCCTTTAGATATGCCGGTAATATTTACTTGCTCAGCACCAATGCTTACCTTGGTTGAATAAGCCTTAGGTGCAACATCTGTAGTCATAATGGTTGAAGCAGCATCAGCCCAATTAGTTGCTGTTAAGTTATTAACGGCGTGCGGTAAACCTGCTAACAGTTTAGCCATAGGTAAATGCTCTAATATTACTCCTGTTGAAAAAGGTAAAATTGACTGAACCGGAATAGCCATAATTTCAGATAAATTTTCACAGGTTGTAATAGCATCTTTCATGCCTTGTTCACCTGTTCCTGCGTTGGCATTACCAGTATTAATCACTAACGCTTTAATGCCTGTAATATCATTACTTTTAACCGCATTTAAATGTTTTTTGCATAAAGTTACTGGCGCAGCACAAAAACGATTTTGAGTGAAAACACCAGAGACGGCACTACCATCAGCTATTTCCACTACCAACAAATCTTTACGATTTTGATGTTTAATATTCGACTGAGCCCAACCAAGGCGAATGCCTTCGATGGTATTAAGCGACGCGGGGTTTATTTCAGGTAAATTAACAGGCATAAGAGAATAGTAATAATAAAAAAAGTAGATAAATATTACGCTTTTCTGGTTTTTTATGCAAAATATTATTGTGCTGCAACTCGACTAAAATCGCAATGTAACGGCTTAAGTAATAGTTAGCCTACAAGGTAGTTAATTAAGTCGCTAATTGGCTCGTTTCTGGTGTAGTTAATGGGGTGAGTAAATTGCTTGCTAAATAATAGCGTTAACTTAGTAACGGGGGATCACAGCTAATGTGTGCTCAGTCCATTTTATTATTATTTACAGTTGCGGTCAGTGTAAAAGTAAACTAGCTTTAAAGAGTTAACGCTTATTATCATTGAAGATGAATTACTTTAGGAATTATTTATAAGAATTAATGACGATAAAGTGACTTTAGGGCAGCAACAGAGTTTATAAGTTTCTACATATAGCCAGAGGTTTTCCTATGTATTATCGACTGCCCGCTTATATTTATTTAACGTTATTTACGTTACTTTTTTATAATAATAGTTTTGCTGTAACAAATGATGACGAACAAAGCCCTCAAGCATATTTAGATTATGCTATTAGTCAACAAAAAGTCGATTTAAACATAGCCAAAGAGTCACTCCAAAAAGCCTATGATCTTGCGAAAGTGGGCAATAACCGTTATATCATCGCTAAAATTATCTTAGAGCAAGCACAAACAGAAAAACTTCAAAAAAATTATCTTGATGCACAACAATACCTTGTTAAAGCCCAAGCAATTAGTGACAGCATAAATAATGTTGCATTAACTGTTGATGTGTTAACCAATATGTCATCCGTACAACGTAATTTAACACATTATGAAAAAAGCATGGAATACGTGCAAAAAGCGATAACTATTGCACGCGATAGCCGTGAACCAAGCTTGATAATTAAATCGTTACAGACTAAAGGTACACTTTTACAGGTGATGGGGTTATATGAAGACTCAATTACTACTTATTTATTAGCGCAACGTTACATCTCAGGGGTAAGTGAAGAAAGTAAAATTAATTTGTTTTTAGATACTGCGAACGCCTACAGTAAAGTAAATGAATACGAGTCGAGTATTCGATATTATAAAAAGGCCATAAAACTACTTGAAGATACTAATGATATAGACGGTTTAGCCAAGAGGTTAATTGACTTAGCTAACACTCATTCTAAAAGTGGTGAATATGGTAAAGCATTGGAAAGTGCGAAAAGATCTTTAGCTATTGCTCGTGAATCTAACAATGAAAAATATGTACTAAAAGCATTAGTAACTCTTTCTATAGTGTATAGAAAAATAAGTAGTTATGAAGAGGCGTTGAAGCACGGACTTGAAGCTATAGACATCTATCAAGAAATTAATGATTTCAATGGACTTGCCGCTTCGTCAAACTCTATTGGGCTTGTATATATACATTTAAATCAGAGTGAAAATGCAAAAAGTTATTTTACGCAAGTTATAGAACTCCCCATAAATAAAATTAAAACTAAGTATCGTGCTTCGGCACTTCGCGACTTAGGCAAGTTAGCTTCAGATGAAAAAAATTATCAACAAGCTGTAGAACTGTCTAATAAGGCGTATGCTCTTTATGAAAAAATAGATGACCGAAAAGGGGAGGCTACGGTACAAAAAAACTTAGGCTACATCTACGCTAAAATGGGCAAGGAAAAGGATGCTATTAATGCTTACAGTATCTCTATCGAAATATTTAAAAAAATTAATGATAGCTGGAATAAAGCAGAAAGTAAGGCTCAATTATCTTTAGTGTTGATTAATATTGATATAAAAGAATCGATTCGTTTAGCGCAAGATAGTTTAGTTTTAGCTAAACAGCTAGGGGCAAAATCAGTTGCAGAGCAAGCCTATAGTGCTTTGATTTTAGCCGAAGAAAAAGGAGAAAATTATAAACAAGCATTAGCTTATGCTAAAAAGAAAGAAACACTGATTAATGAAATAAAAACTGATGCCATTAACAAACGATCAGCTGAAATGTATATTATTTTAGATGTAGAAAAAAAAGAGCGAGCCCTTGAAATTCTTAAGCAAGAAAAAGCGGTAATATCATTAGAGTTAGATAATCGAGACAGTAAGTTAAGGTTACTTGAAAAAGAAAAAAGAATTGATGATTTGCAAGATCAAAATACCTTAATTATTGTGAGCGTAATTACAATTACCGTGCTGATCGTATTATTAGTCCTAGGTAGGGTTTATTTTAATATGCGTTACAGCTTTATTATTTCCATGATTATAGTTGTTATCACTTTACTTTATTCACTTAACTCAAGTGCCAAAGATATTATTAAGTTAACTGCTGGGCAATCACCGTTAGATGTACGTCCGCAATACAGTTTGTTAGTTCTTAATGAAGCGCTTGAGTTGAGTCGTGAAAAATATGGTGATTATGAAATTAAAATTATTAATGAATTTATCACAAATGATGTCAAAAGATGGGCAGTTTATGATGGCACTAATATTAATTTGACGATGGCTATGACCTCACCAGACTGGGAATATTTAACAATACCTATACGTATTCCTATTAGAAGAGGGGTAGGAAGCTATCGTTTACTGGCTATTAATAAAAATAATCAACATCGCTTTACCGATATTAATACAATTAAACAACTGAAAACGCTTACCATTGGTTTGCAGCAAGAATGGATAATGAATGATTTATTTGAGGAAGAGGGGTTTAATATTGTTGAAAGTACATCGTATGATGGTATTTTTAGAATGCTTAATAAAAACAGGTTTGATTTTGTACCACGTGGTATCAATGAAGTGTATGACGAAATATCGATACGCGCCGATGAATTAACGGATATTATGATTGAACCTAATATTGCAATACGTATTCCGCAACCTTATTATATATTTGTTTCGCCTAAGTACCCTGAGATTGCAGAAAGAATTGAATATGGTTTAGAAAAAATGATATCAGCAGGTACTTTACAAAAAATGTTTAATGAACATTATGCTGAGTTTATCAAAAGAGCGAACTTATCAAACAGAATAATTATTAATGTGGGAAATAAATATTTACCCAATAAAACCCCTATTGAACGCAAAGAACTTTGGTTGCAATTTGATTTTGAACAAAATTAAATAAATACTGAAGATAATTATAAAATTTCATTACACTTTTCATCAAACCCATATCGACTTTTGTAGTACTTAGCCATTAATTGAGTTTAAGGGATTATTTTTAAAGGCGCAGGGAGTGCAACCGTTTTAGTTACTAATTTATTTAGCTAAATCAGTTGGCTAAATCGGTTAGCTAAGGCTTATTTATGTTTTATCGTTTTTCTAGTTATTTACTTTCACTACGGTTAGCAATACTTAGTGCAGTATTTATTGTGCTATTTGCAGCTAACAGTGCAGCACTTGAAGCGACTGAATCCGCCCCAAGGTATATAGAATATGGTGTAAGTATACAAAAAACGAACCCAGACGCGGCTAAAAAAGTATTACAAACCGCTTTTGATCTCGCAAAAAAACAAAATGATAAATCATTAATGGCAAAAGCTATTTTAGAACAAGCGCAAATAGAAAAGCTTCAGAACAATTACCTCGATGCACAACAATTTTTACTTAAAGCTGAGGCTATAAGTCATTCATTAGATAATTCATCTTCATATAATAATTTATTACTGGTCGATATTTTTACTAATATGGCCACGGTGCAACGTATTTTAAAAGATTATGAAAAGAGTATGGCATATGTCGAAAAAGGCTTAGCTATTGCCCAAGCAAGTCTTGAACAGCAGCTTATCTTTAAGAGCTTGCAAATTAAAGGTACGCTGTTACAAACCATGAAACGCTATGATGACTCTGTTGCAACGTATTTACTTGCTGAAGAATATATGTCAGATGCTAGCGTGGATGACAAAATACGGTTATTACGTAATATTGCCAATGGCTACAATAAAGTAAATGAATATCAATTAGGTATTGAATACTATGAAAAAGCCGTTGAACTGTTAATAGAAAATAATGATACAAAAGCTATTTCGTTCACCTTATTAGATATTGCCAAAACACAGGCAAAAATTGGTGGTTATGGACAAGCTATTGACAGTGGTAAGCGTGCTTTATCTATAGCAAGAGAGCATAAAATTGAAGATGTTATCGTCGAATCATTAGTTGTCCTGTCAATTGTTTATCGAAAAATTAGTAGTTATGAAAATGCTTTGTTATATGGCTTAGAAGCGTTAGCTCTGTACGAAAAAAACAAAGATTTTAATGGTATCGCCGCCTCATCAAACTCGATTGGGTTAGTCTATTTTTATTTAAATCAAAGCGATAATGCACAAAGTTACTTTAAGCGAGTATTAAATATCCCTGTTGATAATATCGAGAGTAAGTATCGAGCTGCCGCGCTTCGCGACCTCGCTAAATTACTCTTTGCTGAAAATAAGCACGACACAGCCATTGAATTATCTAACGAAGCTTATGCAATTTATGAACAATCAGGTAATCGCAAGGGAGAGGCTGGGGTATTAACTAGCATTGCTTCATTTTATTATCAAATGGGGAAATTACCTCAATCAATTAATGCCTATAATACCTCTATTGCCATTTTACAAAAACTTAAAGATGTGTGGAATGAAGCCGCTAGTAAAGCCCAGTTGTCTATTGTGTTAGTTAATATTGATTTAGATAAGTCTATTTCATTGGCACAAGAAAGCTTAATGTTAGCGGCTAATATAGGTGCTAAATCCGTTTCTGAAGAAGCTTATACTACGTTAATTTTAGCCGAAGAAACACGCGGTAATTATAAAAAAGCTCTTGAATACGCGAAACAAAAAGAAGCACTGGTTAATGAAATAAAAACAGATGCGATAAATAAACGCTCAGCTGAAATGTTTATTATTTTAGATGTAGAAAAAAAAGAAAGAGCGATTGAAATACTTAAACAAGAAAAAGCCTTTATAACCCTAGAATTAGATAATCAGGACACCAAAACCAGATTAAAAGCGCAAGACAGCATTATTAAAGAATTGAATGCTAAAATTACCAATATCATTATTGGTGTTATTGTTTTAACTTTACTCTTTGTCGTTCGTATTTATTTCAACCTTAATATTCATTATTTTATCTTAATTTCGCTTGTCGCTAGCCTGATATTGTATTCGGTTAGTGCCTACAGTGTTCAAGCTGCATCCTCAGCAGTTATCAATAGACTTACCTCATAAACAATTCACTTAAGTATAAATTTCTATATTGATACTGAAGTTGAGATTTATATTTATGCTGAGGTAGATGTTGTGTTTATTTGATAGTTAATTATTGGTTTTCGTTATATATTGCCTAGGAAAAATATGGGCTCAAATAATAATAACGATGCATAGGATGCACAACATGAATAAATTAAAACGACTGCACCTTTTTTATAAGGTGATTTACGGTGTGCTACTGTTAATTTTTAGTAGTAATGTTGCTTATAGTGAAGGTAATAGAACAGCTAATATTGCAGACTTCAATAGTGTCTTTTCACAACATCAACAACTGGTTGCACAACAAAAATATCAAGCAGCACTACCATTAGCTAAACAAAGCTACTTGTTAGCAAAAACTAATTTTGAGCCGTTAAGTAATAATAGATTAGTTGCTACCGATAATTATGCGCTTAATTTACAAGTCACTAATAATCCTGTGTTGGCAAGAGCCGTATTCATTGAATTATTAGGTTTATACGAGCTAAAGTACGGTAAACATGCACTAGAACTATTACCGATATTAAACGATATAACCGCCTTAAATACTGAACTTGCAGAGTCACCAATAAAATCTTTGGCTAATAGCGTTGATGCTGATGAAGCAAAAAACTATGCCATACGCCAATATAAACTTTACCTGCGTTATAACAGTGATGACTTTGTTAAGCAGTTTGCAGATCCCAAATTACCGACAACCATTCATGCTGAAAATACCTTGGAAAAATTAGAAAGCCATCTTGATAAAGATTTTGCTATTTATGAATCTGACCATTGGAGCATTATTTATCCCCCTGAAGAATTAACTTATGTTCAAGACGATATGTCAAAATTAATGGAGCAAACTTATACAAATAACATTAGTTTTTTAGTGGCTATGGGCTTAAGAAACAAACCAATAGATGAAAAAATGACGGCGGTTTATTTTTCAAATCAAGCAGATTATGTGTCATATATTACCGCGATAACCGGTGATAGCTATGCAGCTAATGCGTCAGGTGGAATTTATTCTCCAAGTGCCAGAGCAATATTCGTGTTTGATAAACATTATGGCAAAAGCAAAAAACGCAAACGCCCACCAGAGCAAACTATTGCTCATGAGGTTAGCCATCAGGTTTTATATGCAACGGGGTTTAATGCCTTAACCTATGTACAGCCTAGATGGTTAATCGAGGGGACAGCAGCTAGTTTTGAATACCATAACAGTGAAGAGTCATTTGGTCCGCACACTAGTAATTATGCTTTTAGACGAGTGCTTCCAGTTAAAAAGCGATTTGAAAATAATTCATTAATTTCACTTGAAGAATTAATTGGTTTTGATGGTGATGATGAAGATTTTGAGTCTGCGTATAACCAAAGTGATATTTACGCGCTCGGTGCTATGTTAGTGCGCTTTTTATATACCTATTACCCTGATGAATTTAAGGATTATTTAACTATATTATCAAAATCGAGATCAGTGCTTTTTGGTAAAAATGTTAGGTTAAAACAATTTAGAAAAGCCTTTGGTGAGCCTGAAGCGATGCAAGCTCAGTTCTCTGCTTATATTGCACAAGTGATTGCAGAAACTGATATTGCTTATGCGGAGGTTCAAGCTTTGAAAAAGGCGAAAAAGAAAAAAGAGAAACAAGAAAAGTCTGCTAGAAAAAGTAAAAAAGATATCTTAGAAAAGGTTTAGAAAAACTCTAGAAAGAACTTAAGATTACATACACTAAAAAGCCTTATTATCCATACATTCATGCTACGTAACGTAAAGGAAGCTAATAATAAGGCTTTTTAAAAATAGTGTTTTCAGTGATATTTAACTAAAACGGTGTAACTCTAACAATTCAATTTTATAACCGTCAGGATCTTCAACGAACGCCAGTATTGAAGCGCCGCCTTTGTTAGGACCCGCTTCACGAGTAACTTTTCCGCCTGCCGCTTTAATTTTATCACAGGCTTTATAAACGTCGTCAACGCCGATGGCGATATGACCAAAAGCCGTCCCTAATTCGTAATCTGACTCATCCCAGTTATAGGTTAATTCAATAACCGCAGTGTCACTTTCACTACCGTAACCTAAGAAGACTAAACTATAGCGACCTGTTTCGTTGTCACGTTGTCTTAATATTTCCATACCCATAACTTCAGTATAAAATTGAATAGATTTTTCTAAATTTTTAACGCGTAACATTGTGTGTAATATGCGCATACTGCACCTATTTGATAATAATTATGTGGGTGCTAGATTACTCAAACCTCATGGTTTTGGCAATATATTAGAAAGGTGTAATCTAGATAATTATGCTTATACCCGTTACCAATCAAGATGCGTATTTCAGAGTGCTTGAGCGATATCAATTCAAGGCAGTGCTTTGTAATAATGGTCGTTCCCTTATAAAAAGCACTAACGAAGAAGTGATTTTGCTCAAGCGCTTCTTCGATGGGTCTAAAAACAATTTATGCCGCGTTATTAACTTTAGTAAGGGAGTAACCATGACGTAAACTTGATGCCTTGCCTAAATTGTTTTTAGTTCCCACTGAAACCTGCATCTTGAATGGTAACGGGTATATACCTACTATCAAACATAAAAAAGCCTCATCACTGATGAGGCTTTTAGTTATTCAGTTGTGTCTAACTTAGTTAGACAAGTTATTTAATACAAGTTATCTAGAATAAAGCTAAGGCACAATTACTTCTTCTATTCACAAGTTGGCAATACTAATGCGCCACTGTAACTTGCTTGGAAACCTAAGGTAGTTGATGCATTTGGCGCTAAAGAGCCATTCCACGGCGCATTCGATAAAGTAATATTACCTGTGGTACCACTATACTCCCCAGACCAACTGTTACCAATAGTTTGCCCATCAGGTAAATTAACAGCTACCTGCCAGTCGTTTACTGCGCTGCTACCTGTGTTAGTTATAGTAATTGCTGTGGTATAACCGCTATTCCATGAGCTAACAACTATGTCACAGTGAATGTCACTGCCATTTCCACCATTATCGCCACCGCCATTGTTACCGCCATTACCATTAGAGTCGTCCTGCTCTACGGTAATGTTAACAGTTGCAATGTTTGATACATTACCATCGTTATCAGTCACACTATAACTAAAGCTATCATCACCAGCGAAGTCAGTATTAGGTGTATAAATAGCAGTATCATTGGTTATTTCAACGCTACCGTTATTTGGCATACTTTCTAAATCATAAGCGCTAATTTCGCCATCATCAGTTGCTGATAAAGTGATAGTTACCGAGCTATTAAACGTTGTAGTCGCTGATTTATCATCGGCTATTGGATCGCAGGCAACACCACAAGCAATTACATCAATATTTACCGTTGCTACTTCAGAGTTTTGACCTTCGTTGTCAGTCACAAAATACTGAAAACTGTCAATGCCAACAAAATCACTATTAGGTAAATAATTCACAATATTAGCATTGGCTGAATCAGTACTTAAGGTTGCAGTACCGTTTACAGGTTGAGTGCTGATTGCATAGCCTGTAATAACGCCGTTACTATCAGTACCTACTAATGCAATATCTACTGCGGTATTTTCGGTAGTACTTGCTGAGATTACTTGGGCAACAGGGATACAAGCATCACCACAAACTTGCGTTAAGGTAATACTTACTTGTGCTGGTTGAGAATCTGCACCGTCGTCATCGGTAACGGTAAAGCTAAAGCTATCGTTACCAATATAACCGGCTTCAGGCTGATAAGTTGCTACGCCCGAATCACTAATAGTCACTAAACCATGCATCGCATCTGTTGATACTTGATACGAAGTTATAGTGCCATCACTGTCAGAAGCTGTAAGGTTTATTTGCAAGGTTTCATCGCTATTACCATTAACGGTTTTACCGAGAGCGCTAGGAGCATTGTTAGGGCAATCTTCTAAACAAGGCTCAGTTACCACATCATCAATAGGCGTTAGCGCAGGAGCAGTTTTATGAAAGGTTTTGTCAGAGGTTAACCAAATACTACCTTCGTTGTTAAAATCACTAACATCTGCGGTAAAGTTTGCATTCCCTGTTCCATCAAGTGAGAAGCGAGACGAGCTGCCCCAATTTGGCATACTAAAGTGGAAAGAGTATGACGGTGCTTGATGAAATTCATAATGGTACCAACCTTTACCTAAGTTGGTTTTAGGCGCTTCTGGTTGCACAGTAGCGCCAGTACCAACGTAGTCACTCATGGCTGAGTTGTCAGGTTGATAATAAATTTCATACGCAGTGGCTGCACTGGTTGTAGTACATATTTCGCTAGATTGTACCGACGTTAGACCAATATAATCTTGTGAGGCTACTTTAAAACAATATTGTGTATTTGGCGTTAAAGGCACAAATGATGAAAAGGTCGACATTGTGCTGTCATACAGATCATAACTGCCGCCTTCAGGCTTCATGTACACTTTATATTTACGTACTTGTGCATTATCGCTAGCGCTATTCCAGCTAACTTCAATAGATGAACCACTGGTTGGCGTGGCAACAATATTAGTTGGCGCTTGTGGCGCTACTGTATCTTGAGGAGCGGGTATCGCTTCTTCAATATAAGCAAGTACCGCAACTAAGTTGGCATTCCAGTTAACGGTAATTTCATTCGAAGAATAGTTATTCCAATGATCTGAAAAACTTTTAGCGGGCTCTACACAAGGTGTTCCTGGTGCTTCTACACCACTAGTCCCGTCTTCTACTAAATCATTTTGTGGACCACCTGCAACAGCTCCGGGGTAGGGAACCGACACTGCTTCGGCAATGGCCGTGACAGGGTTCGCTTTCGATTTCAACCAAAATCTGTGATGTGGTTCAGTGGTTGGGTTTTCACCGTAGCCTGTCATGTAGGCGCGATCTAGTGCATTAATACCTAATACATGATCCATACTACGAGTTACGCCATCAAGGTATTTTTGTTCACCTGTCGCGCGATGCGCACTAGCTAAATGGATACCTTGGCTTAATACGCCAGAGCCAATTGACCCCCAATAGTAAACGTGATCGCCAGTACACTCTCCGCCATTAGGACTTGCATTAGTTGCGGTAATTGGCGTCATGTAACCTTCGCTATCAATATTATTTAATAGGGTGTCGGCAAAACCACTTACGCCTGCAACTAATTGTGCATTTTGTTGGGTAGTTAAATCAGAATCAGCTTGGTGAATGAGTAATGATAAACTACCGGCTACGTGAGTTTCTGCCCAGTCAAAACCGCTAAACTCGGCAAAATGAGGGCTAGCTAAAAGATAGGTTTTGTACTTTTCTTTTTTAGTGGTTAAGTACAGCTCGGTTGCTGCCCAGTAAAATTCGTCACTGACTTTATCATCGTTGTAAGGTCCACTGCCTTTTGAGGCATCAGCTGAGGCAAATAATGCAGGTGATGCAACGGCGGCGTCCCAAGCAAGCTCAGCTTTTTCAATTAATGTTTGGTAATAAGGTAAAGTGCTACCGTCAAAGCCCGGCGCTTGTGGGTAGTTTTGCCATAAACGAGCCGCTTGTGCCATAACCGCTGCGCCGTTTAATGTGGCAGCCGTTGATACCGGTTTAATGGTTCGTTTACTTTGTGGATTACTCCAGTAAATGCCGTTATCGTCTGCAGGAACCAGTGGGAAAGGCGCCCAGTTTTGCCATGATTTTTTATGATGGATCATGCCAGGGTAAGGAGAAAAATTTTGCGGTACTTGCATACGGGCGATAAAGTCGAGTTCGATACGAGCTTCATCTAAAATATCAGGAATGCCATTACTGCTTTCTGGAATTAATAATGATCCATCAGGGTAGGCAGCTGGGTTTGCTTCATAAACGTGTTGTAAAAGCCAAGTATAATAGCCGCCGTTTACAACATAACCGCCATAATCGCCAGCGTCAGCGTGTCCGCCTTCTACATTTAAACTATAAGTACAGGCAACACTGCTTGGCCAGTCTGACGGTAAATCGTCATCACAGGCAAGATTGTTATCAAAGGCGTGTCCTGCTTCACGAGCAAATTCTTCACCAACAAATTCAGCTAATACAGGCATACCAAAGCGTTGATGATAAAAATACATCAAGGCATCTTCTTTCATAAAAGTGTATACGTAGTCACTGATTTTAAAAGGGTAACTGGTTTGTGAGCCTATTTGTAAAACGTAGTCGTCGCCTTTAGTGCTAACGTTTGAAAAGTCGATATGAGAAACCGTATCGCCAGAAGCTATATCAGTACCATGGTCAGTTGTTTTACCTGTGGCAACAACTTCACCAGAACTATCTTTTAATTGCCACGTTTCACCAGCAGCTCCTGTATATACAGCATGTTTAGGCTGGCTAGGTAAATAACCATGTTGGTTTACACGTACACTGTTTACAGGTTTAATTTCTGCGTTAACTGAGAAGCTACCTAGGGTTGCTGTCGCTGTTAATAGAGTTAGGGTTGCGAGACTAATTTTACTTAACTTAAAATTGGATTTCATAGGATATTCTCACTTTTATTCTTATAGTATTTGTATGGTATTGATACGGTATTTTTAGACATAAATAACAGGTTAACTTAATGAAAAACCCTCGAAAGCAAATGGCTAATTTACTAGCTTGGTGCAATAGAGGGTTTTATATTTAATTAGCAATCAATTAACCATGATCTGCTAATTAAATAGCTAAGTTAATTACTTAGCCCACAGCCATTTCAACAAGTCTGTTTTTCTTTCGTCGAAATCTAACCAGAAACCCCAATCACTAGTGTTACTCACAGGGTCATAACCGTGTAAATAAATACCACCTGTATCGCCCGATTCTGGATTGATTGACCAGTAACAACCTTGAATATCTTTCTCTTTCATATAATCAACTAAGGTATTTTGCCATTCACGATCTACGCCTGGTTCAACATGACTCCACATTGCTTGCTCGGCAATACGAGTATTGTTTGGCCAATCCATGTTGCCACCAAACTCACCAATTACCATGGCATAGCCTTGCTCACGTAAATAACCAAAATGCTCATCCCAACCCGCTTTAATTATGGTTGGATTAATGACTATATTACAATTTGCTTCACCTGCTTCATCACCACTTAAACCAGTACATTCTGGTTGTGCGGGATCCATAAAGTGTTGTTGTGCAAACACTGATGGACCATAAGTATGTGGAGAGATAACCAAACGATCTTTAGGAATATTTAAAGGATTTGTTTGATGTTCAAAGAAGTTTTCACCCCAGTTAGGGTTCGTTTCAGGATTACCATGAGGAACTTCTATACCGTCTGATGTTCCGGCAGAAATACCTTCGACAAAAATAAGTACATCTTGGTTAACTTCATTAATTGCGGTATATGCATTTTCAGATAATGTTTTCCAATCTTCCCATGTGTAATCCCACGGTTCATTGAAGATATCAATACCCATGATGTTGTCGACACCAATCTCTTCAGCAAGACCAGCAATTTCTCTTAAGTTATCTAACCAAATTTCTTCATTGTATTCATGAACTGTTACACCTTCACCTGCTGCTGAACATGCGTAATCTTCACGCGTAAATTCATAACCGACTCTATCTTTATCTGCATATGGTGGTTTGGAGTCAAGTTTACCTGCGCGCCAGCCAATGTAGTTTGAACAAGAGTGAATATCGATGATCACTTGCAGATCATTGTCATCAGCTTGTTTGATGAAATCAACCATCGCTTGACGAGCATTGGTTTGACGAACAGATTCATGATTTTTCAGTGCGCCACCGTTATTAGCAAAGCCCATTCCTTGAGGATCGGTTTCATCTAAGGTTTGTGGTGCGATAGGAAGACGGATTACGTTAATGCCCTGTGCTTTGATCTCATCCATAGTTTGTTGAATAGTACGACCTGTACCTTCACCGCTATTTGCCCACCACATGTTACCAACGTAAAGCTCCATTGGTGCGCCACCAGGGTTGTTAGCAGAATCTGAAGGCTCATGTTGACCTTCTAAGCCGAACCAGTTACCACACTGTACTGGTAATACGGTACCATTTTTAGTGATGTTACCTGTTGCATCAACACGGAAAATACCATCTACAGCACAACCCGTTACACTAACAGCTGTACCTGCGGGTGTATCAGGACATTGATCAAGATGATCGGCAACGCCATCATTATCTGTATCTATGATAGGCGGTAAACTACAACCTAATGCATCAACTTCATCATCGATTGGTGTATCAGGACATTGATCTACAGAATCAATAACGCCGTCGTTGTCTGTATCGGGTAAAATAGTACAGCCTACCGCATCAACTTCATCGTCAACAGGTGTATTAGGGCATTGATCTACACCATCTTTTACGCCATCTTGGTCGGCATCAAAAATAATAGTACAACCCATTTCATTAACTGTATCGCCTGCCGGGGTGTCGGCACATTGATCTAATTCATCAATTACGCCATCGTTATCACTATCTGCTGGTGGAAGCGCGCCACAAATATCGCCAGTTACTAAAACTGATGGCGCTGGGCTATTAGCAGGTTTACTGCCTTGTAAACCAAAGACAACACTGCTACCTGGCGCTATAGTGCTATTCCAGCCTAAGTTGCTCGCGGTATAAGGGTTTGAGCCACTAACATTAGCGTTCCAAGTGTTATTAGAAACGGCATTATCATAAGCCCATTGAACTTCCCAACCTTCAATTGGAGTGGCACCGTCGTTAGTGATACGTATTTCAGCAACAAAACCTGTTGGCCATTCATTTTGAACTATATGTTCACATTGTGCTGCCTGAGCTACACTTGCATAGCTACCAGCCACGCCAAGCAAACCTAAGAGGATGGCTTTACGTAATGGTGTAATTTTACTTTTCATTATTGTATTCTCCATTGTTATTGTTTTTTACTGTTTTATAACGCTTTTATGGTTTATTCTTTTAACCGAGTAGATAGCTCTAGCTATGACTACTCAGTTAAAAAGAATGCTTTGTATTTACTCATTAGCTATAGTTATTAGCTGTTGAGTAAATGAATCTTTATTAACTAATGATTAAGGCGTACAGCTTGGTAAGGTGAACTCTCCTGTGTAGCTGCCTTGTACGCCAATAGATACCGAGCCATTAGCCGCTAACGTATTGTTATATTCAAAGTTTGATATTTGAACGGTACTGCTATCAATCACGGTTACTTTGCCGCCCCAACCACTGTCAATGGTTACGCCTGCAGGTAAGTTAAGATTTACCGACCAGCTATCAAGCGCTTGTGAACCAGTATTTGTGACAACAATGTCGCTCAGTACAAAGCCGCCTGGCCAAATGTTACTCGCGCCTAATTCACAGGTTAAACTGGTAGGCTCGTTGATAGTGATATCGATAGTTTGTTGGGCATTTAGTGGTTGTAAGTTTTCATCAAGTGCAGTGACCGAAAGTGGAGATACACCACTTGTCGCATTGGCGGTAAAGGTTGCAGTGTTGCTGTCAGTGATAGTTTGACTTACACCATTAAAGTCAGCTTTGAATGCGGCTGCATTGGTTAAAGCAACTTCAACAGTAAAATCGGCACCTTGTTCAACACTAAAACCTGATGCAGGTGTGGTGATTTCGATGCTTGCCGGTAGGATTATTTCATTAACGCTTGCAAGCGCTATGCTAGCCGTTACGTTGGTTTCGTTGCCATCAGCGTCAACGCCAACCACTTTCACGGTAAAGTCTTTTTCCGTTGCGGGTGCTTTAATTAACGCGCTAGTAGAGCTGCCAATAGCAACTTTTACATTATCAATATAAACAGCTGTACTGCTTAGTTTGGCAAGGTCATAATTAATGGTTACATCACTATTAATGGTAACTTGGCTGCCATTTAGTGGTGAGGTAATTTCTACTGATGGGATCAAACTTTGGTAATAATCGCTGACGTTAGTACCAGTGGCTTCGCTACCTAAATTAACTTGATGATCTAAACCAATGTATTTACCGCTTTCACTTTTCCATAATGACGGCTCAAAGAGGGCGTATTTTTCTTCATCCCACGTTACCCAGTCATTTAATAATAATCCGCCTGTGTCGCCAGAGTTTGGATTAAGACACCAGAAAGTGTGATGTAAACCATTTTCAATAATTAATTCACGTAAGGCCAGCATCCACTTTTCATTATCGCCGCCGTCCATGAAACCGCCCCATTCACCGATAAGTAGTGGTGATATTCCTTGCTCATGAATAAACATCCAGTTGTCTTTCCAAACATCTTGATAAAGACTGTCTTTATCAAATCCTTCGTAAAACCAACCTTGTTTGAATACTAAAGGGCCATAATCATGAGGTGAATAGACCAGTTGATCTTGATTAGCGCCTAGGTCAATAGGGAAGTCTTTAACGCCGCGTAAGTTACCGCCCCACCAGTTATTGTGATAATCGTTTTTGTCAGCAGATGTCCAGTTAATGCCGTCTTTCGGATAAGATTCAATACCTTCACATAACACCAATACTTTAGGGTTTATGGCTAAAATGGCATTGGATACATCTTCACAAGCAAATTTAAAATTGTTTTCGTCGGTTGAATCGTCCCATTTAGCAAACTCTTGCGCACCCCAAGGTTGTCCGTGTGGTTCATTTTGAATATCAAAAGCAATTAATGTGTCGTCATTCGCATAACGCGCGGCAACCCATTCCCAGCTTTCTTTAAAGTCAGTTGAGGTGATGTCGCCTTTATACCAAAGTGGGGCAAAATGTCCTGAGTTATCAGCTTCTGCACTGTGTACATCAAGTAATATTTTTACACCATATTTTTTCGATACTGCAATGACTTGATCAAAAACTTCTAGGTTATTAAGGCCTTCAAGTTCAGGGTTTACATAAGTATTAATACTTGGCGTAGTGGCAATGCCTTTGCTCCATTCAACTAATAATTCAGTTGAAATAGGCACCCGTAAAATATTGATGCCGCGATTGGCAATGGCTGAAATAGCTGAGTCTAAGTTAACCGCCCATAAACCATGAAAAGTACGTTCTGAGGCGTTAAAACCAAACCAGTTGGCACCGGTTAACCAAACTTTGTTGCCTTGTTCGTCAACAATGGTATTACCTTCAACATGTAACCAATCGTCATTATTTAGTGGCTCATTTGCCGATAAATATGTTGGCAGCAAACTGGCGGAAACGATTAATGCGCCTAATGCTATTTTGATATTTTTTGATAAAAGTGAATTTTTCATTTTAATATCCTGCTATTTTAAATTAATAGTTTAAGTAACTGTTTTATATTGTTAATACCCATAGTTAGGTATTTTAAATGTTCAGTTTTTATTAAATTTTGAATGCAAAAATTCTTGCCTGAATGCTGTGCTCAGCAAATAGACGAGTATTTATTTTTTAAACAAGTTAAGTCGTACGTTAAGTCATAGTTTGTTAAGTCATAGTTTGTTAGGCATAGCTTAAAAAAGTATGCAGTAACTAGCGCGAGGGGAAGTCACCCTAGCTACCACATCAAAGTTACAACGAACCGTACTAATTATTACTAGTTACAAACATCACCGGTTACTGTTGGTACCACTGCCGGCGAATCATTTACACCTTTAGTGCCTTGCATACCAAACTCAACTGAACCACCTACTGGAATAGTGTTATTCCATGAAAGTGATGTTGCTGTGTAAGGATTGTTACCTGTAACATTGGCATTCCAACCTTGGGTTCTTGCTGTACCGTCATCATAGCCCCAGCTAACTTCCCAGCCATTAATTGGCGTACTGCCATTATTGGTGATACGTATAACGGCAACGAAACCAGCATTCCACTCATTACTAACAATGTATTCACACGAACTGTTACCGACAACAGGCTCTGTTACCGTAACATTTTGTGTTGTTACATCAGTATGACCTTGACCATCATCAACGGTTAACGAGACGGTGTAGGTTCCGGCAACATCATAGGTGTGATTGGCAATTACGCCGTTTTCGCTTACACCACTTTCATCACCAAAGTCCCAAATGTAAGTTAACGAGTCGCCATCAATATCAGAAGACTGTGACGCATCTAGCACAACGCTTAGTCCTGAGGTATCTACAGTAAATTGTGCATCAGGTGCACTATTTTCTGGTTGTTCAATGGCAACTAGGTTAACGCTCTGGTTTGCATCTAAGCTATTGCCATCGCTATCTAAAGACACTACTTCAATGACAAACGCGCCGGTTACTTCAGGGGCAGCAACAGTAGCAGAGGTTGCTGTTGTTGCTGCAACAACGATTGCACCATCAAGCATAATGTTTACCGAAGCAGCATTAGTGAAACTGTACTGAACGGTGATATCTTGCCCTGTAAAAACTTCACTACCCGAGGTAGGAGAAGTGATCGCAACACTTGGGATTATTGCTTCTGCTACGCTGACATTAACGGTTGCTGGGGCAGATACTGCGCCGTCATTATCTGTTGCGGTATAAGTAAAACTATCATTGCCAGAAAAGTTATCATTTGGTGTATAAGTACGGGTATCGCCAGAGCCACTTAATTGACCAAATGATGGTTGTGTAACTGTATAACCCGATATTGAACCATCGCTATCTGCTGCTGATAAGTTAACGGTAACCGGTGTTTCAAAAGCGGTTGAAACGTTTGAATTTTCTGCAGTAGGAATACAATTTATACCTGTGCTGTCACCGCAACCTGCAGTAGGCTCAGAGCCCCAAACAAGTGTATCGCCATCATATAAAGCAATTTGTGGTGCTGGCGCATAAGCATTACTGTAATTAGCCCACGAAGGATCTTCGCTGTTATCCCATTCACTTAAATTACTTGAACTAGGTAGTGAGATGCGAAATTGTACTTCTTTTCTTGAGGCTGACTGACCACCTGGGAATATTTCAACCCCTGCAAATGAAACGTCTGTGTAGTAAATGTTATCAGCCGCATCACCCCAACTTTGTAATTGAGATACACTGCTAGCTTGTGAGTAAGCTGCTGTAACTGATATGTCAGAAGCGCTATAGCCTTTTTCCATTTCTGCTGTTAAATCAACCCAGTAACGTAAAGTAAGGTTATCACTTACTTTAGCTGGCCATGCTGAATGGTTATGAGTTAATGAACCAATTTCAATATAGCGAGGACCTGTTGAGTTAACTTTAGCTTCCACGTAAAACTCTAAGTCTTTTTCTTCTTTAGCTGGAAAATCTGCTTCTGGAATTGGTGTTCCACCAAACTCAAGATACATACGCGCAAGTGCTGATGTAAAGCCTGCGTTGTAATCAGTGGCCACTTCGTTAGCAATATAATCATCACGATCATCTTCATATGCATCGCCTGAGCCTGGACCACCTACTAATGCGCCTACTAATAAATGACGACTTTGTACTGGTACGGCTGAGCTATCAGACCAGCTACCGTGTGCTGTTCTATGATGTGGGTTTTTAGGGCCATTAGCAGCCATACCAATTTGATAAGGAATACCTTTAGGGTTATCACCCATAATGTATTCCATTTGACCAATTGCAAAATCTTTATACGCTTGAACGCGGCTATTGGTTGGGTCTGCTTGGTTTAAGTAATCAGAATATAATAACGCAATAAATGAAGTATTGGCCGCATAACGCGTAGCGCCCCAGCTAGAAAGTTGTGCTAAACCACCTGCCGTGTAGCTAACACGTTCACCGTTATAGCCTGTGCTCCAAAAATCTAACCAACGTTCTGCATCAGCGCGGTAAGTTGGATCACCGGTTAATTGTGCTAATAATACATACGAGCCGTAAGCTTTATCATCCCAAGCATGGGTCCATTTGTATGATTTTATTGTGGTTTGGTTTTCAACACTTAAATCGGCATAATCCGCTTTTGCAGCGTCAAGGTATGATGCTTCACCTGTTGCTTTGTGTAACCAAATGGCAGACCACACTAACTCATCGTGATAGCCACTCCATGAATTATAAAATGCTGTAGCATCTGTAATACAATCGCTGTATTTACCTAAATATGTTTTAGCAAAGGTATAAAGTTGACGAGAATGAGCAAGTAATTTAGCTGAGTAGGTAGGCTCATCGTCAGCAAAAACCATAGCAATAGCAGCAAGTGCTGCTGAGGTTTCACCTGCAAGATCAGAGCCTGGACAGGTTGCCGATACAGCATAAGAGGGTCGGTTAGATGCCGCTCGAGTCGTTGATTCTATTACCTCAACAGGCCCCCACCATGAATGGTCGTCAGCACCAGAGCCTACTTGCCCGTAAAGTACATTAGTAGAAGGATGGGCACTAACAAAATAGTCAGCAACAAAACGTAAGTTGTTTTTTATATGCTGCATTTGACCGCTTTGTTCATAAGCTTGAGGATATTCAACAACACCCCAAGCGAGCATGGTAGCACTAGCTGCCATTGGAAAACCAAATTTAACGTGGTCGCCGGCATCATACCAACCACCAGAAAGGTCAATGTTGTTATCACTACCATCATTTACCGTTGAATCACCACGCCATTCGGTTCTATTCCATTCAGGTAAAACACCAGACTGTTGAGCTTCATAAAAATAGATAGATTTTTGTAGTGCTTCTGCGTAATTAGGTGTTTCAGCATTAGCTAGAGCCACGGCTGAAAAGTTGAGTGTAAGGGCTATTTGTAACGATATTTTTGCAATTCTCATTATGCTAATTCCTTCTCTTAAAATATTTTAAGATCTAATGCCTTAATTATATTTTGGGTTATTAATATGATTAATAAAAACGCTGTAAAACATTAACCTCGTTATGCTCATTATGTTTATACAGCAGTAAATTTTTTATAATTTGTCGGATTTTTTATAGATATAAAAAATATTTTCTGATTATTATTCATCCATAGCAAAGACAATATAATCAAACCGCACTGTTTAACATTATTTAAACATTTAATTAATGTAAGCGCTTACATAAAGGTAGGTTAATAATAAAATATGGTCAATATATTTTTAAATATTAATTAAAGCTTTTACACTAAGAATAATTTTCATATGAAAAAAATCGTCTAGAGTATTTTTTAGTTATTGATATATATGTTTTTTATGTTTTGTTTGTACTTTGTAATAGCTTGTAATTGAAAAGTACAAAATAAACTGCCTATTTTTTGTTCTTTGTTTGTTAGGTTTATGTAGTAATGGATTTAGCTTGTAATTCTCAATTGTAAATGTAATTTTTATGTTAAATTTAATCATTTGGTAAGGTGGTTTTTATAATATTTATTATTTTTATCTAGATTAATCGCTTATTAAAATTTAAGGAGAGGAATAAAGGAAGAGTAAATAGTGAGTGTTGAAGTGATCGGGTAAAAATGTAGTTCAACGTAAATTGAAAGAAGAGTTACGGTTGGGGTTATAGTGCCTAAATTTAAGATATTGAGTTTGCGGTATTGAAGGGGGAGGTGCTTTAGGGATAAATCATTACTTTTTTGACTTGTTTAAGTAACAAGCCAATAAGTAATAAACGTATTATTATTTGCTGGTTTAACTAATCATTTTAAGTGTTTACTCGTAATTGGCTTACTCGTAATTGAGTACTATTTATTCAAGATTAATTGAATTGTAGAGAAAACACTTTGGTTTGGATAGCCATCAGCAATCAGTTGATTTTTAAGTTGAAAAGAGCGAATTGCATCTCGGCTTTTAGGCCCCCAAATGCCATCAGGTTTACCCGTCTCAAAACCTAGTGCGTTTAATTGTTCTTGTAAAGTTTTCATTTCAGCTACGCTATAAACTCTTGGTTTATTACTTTCGTCTTGCTTAAAGGTGAATCCCTCATCGCCTATTAATTTATTCGCTAATATACCCACTGATAGGGCATAGCTTTTAGATAGATTCCAGGTCATGATCACGTTAAAGTTTGGATACAGCAAAAAGGCGGGTCCTTGATGTCCTGATGGCAAATAAAGCTCAGCTTGAATATCATAATCGGCTAATGGTTGATTATTGGACTTATGAACACCAAGCTCTTGAAAATAGCTTAGCGGGTAATACTTATCAAAGGTAACTTTCTCAAAGGCAAAGTTATCAGGAAGTTTTACTTCTCGGCCCCAACGCTCTTTGGTTTGCCAACCTATTTGATTTAGATAATTAGAGGCAGTAGTTAAGGCATCTGCTTCACTTTCCCAAATGTTTACAGTGCCGTCGTTATCGGCATCAATAGCATATTTTAAGAATGCTGTTGGCATAAACTGCATATGGCCCATTGCACCAGCCCAAGAGCCTTGTAACTGCTCTACAGTAACTTTTTTGCTATCAATTAGAGTGAATAAGTTTAAGAGCTCTAAAGTAAAAAATTCACTACGACGCTCATCACACGCTAAAGTAGCTAATGAGTTAAGTACTGACATTTTGCCTTTGTGCTTACCAAATACCGTTTCTAATCCCCAAAAAGAAACTAAGTACTGTCGTGGAATACCATACTGTTTTTCTAGTTGATCAAAGAGTGCTTTGTTTTGTGCTAACTTTTCTTTACCAACACGTACATGATAATCGGTCACTCGCGCTTTAATATATTGCTCAAATGTTTGCGTAAATTCAGGTTGTTTTTTATCTAAAGTTATTACCCGTTCAATAGGTGAAATATTACCAATAACTGTTTCTGTAATGTATGGAGAAAACCCGGCTGATTCGGCGCGAATAATCAAATTACTTTTACATTGATTAAAGTCTGAATCCGCGATACTTGCTTCGGTAATAACAGGGAAAAATAAGCTAGCGATAATTAAGGTTTTGTATCGAGTTAGGTTGAAGGTTTTTTTTACGTGAGCGGGAGATAAAAGCATGGATGCATTCCTTGGCTAAACTTTAAATTAAAATTTCAGCGAAATATGAGGTTATAATTTTGCTGTTAATAACCGATAAGATTAAGACGAATAATGATCTATACCATGGCTAAAATTTGTGAAGATCACAACCATTAAATTATCAACTTTAGATAATAAAAAAGGTTTATCTCCGAAGAAATAAACCTTATTCATTAAAGTAATGTTTGGTGATTTTAAAAGTAACAGAAGTCGTTACTATAAAATCAGTTAAAAATTATTGATAAATTACTTAGTTTTAGGACCAGACGTAGGTGGTGTTGATTCACCTATTACTAATTTAGAGAAAGAAACGCTAGTGTAGTCGCCATTTGATTTATCTGTTGCCCAAACACCTGTACCTGGACAAGCGGTATACCAAAAAGCTTCGTCGTCTTTAGTACTACATTGGTTATAAGCACCGGCTTTAAAGTAGTTGCCGTCAAGTGCATAACCATAAGGGTTATCTAATGGATCAGGGTTGCCGTAAGCATCAACATTGTTTGATAAATCTATTTCATATTTAACTTCAGGGTGATCTTTCGCAGTAAAGGTTAAATACATGATATTTTCATGAACATTAATGATATAACTGAACTCTTCACCTAAAGCTATACCTTCAGCGCCTGGGTCGCTAGGATCGGTCCAAATATTTCCCCACACAGGGTAGGCAATATCAGTTCTGTTTGGATCATCTTTAGTTAAGTTACGTTCATAGTTCCAAAATACAGAGCCTTTGTCGTGATTTGGCCATTTCTTGTAATAAATTTTAATTGGTTCATTACCCCAACCAAAATCACCTTTACCTTTAGTTGCTTGCTGTAACTTTTTGTTTTTATCTGCATGAATTTGACCAACAACAACCGAGTAAGCTGGACGTTTATCAGGATAGCCTGCTCTTACCGATACGGCGTCTACTTTTAGTGTTGCTTCCATTTTTCCGCCTACAGAAGCGAAGTGCTCTGATAACGGATTGACAGCGATGGTGAAGTTGTTACCTGGATCATGGGTGCCAATTTTTTTGTTGTCACCACGAAACATTTGACGTAATTCACTACGCGTATTTGATGAACCACTTGTTGTTGTGGCTTTGTTTGGTACGGTAAATACCATATAACCATCATCGTCTAGATAAAAAAAGTCAGGATGAGCGTATGTTTGGATATCTACAACATCAATTTCATCAATTTTTCCGTTATTGTCGGCATCTAACGGTAATGTGATTTTCCAGTGACTTAGGTCAAATTTATCAGCAGGAACTGGACCTGATACTTGTTTAGTTTCTGGGGTTGTGGAATTACAAGCTGCCACTAGGCAAGCTAGACTAATTGAAGCAAATAAAGTTTTACTTGTTGATATTTTATTCATAAAACACTCTCTTATTATTAATACATATAATGGATTAGTTCCATTATTGAATTTAGTAAATTATATTTTATTTATTGCTGTTTTAGGATAATCAATATTTATTGACTATCTGCTACCCTAATACTGGCATTATTGATTATTATTGGCTCTTTAGTTTTACCACTTCGGCTGCCTAAATTTTCAATATTAGTTAAGCTCTGTTCTGAGCCACTAATGATTTTACCAAATACAGTATGCTTTCCATCCAAGAATGGCGTAGGGGTAAATGTTAAAAAAAACTGACTGCCATCAGTGCCAGCTCCTGCATTAGCCATACTTAATGTACCAGCAGTATCATGAGTGGCTTTGTCATCAAACTCACCATTATATTTATAACCAGGATTACCAGAACCCGTGCCCGTAGGGTCACCACCTTGCGCCATAAATCCTGGAATGACACGATGAAATGTCAAATCATTGTAAAACCCTAATTTTGTTAGGTATATGGTACTAGAAACATGCATAGGTGCAGTGTCAGTTAATAATTTTATAGTGATATTACCTTGGTTAGTTTTTAACTCCCAAAAATAATCTTTGCCTTCAGTAAAGGTGAGTAAAGGTGGCTTGGTTAATTTGGTTTTCCAAGTAGGATCTTTTTTATCTACTACTTGCTCAGTGATAAATTTATTGATTTTATTAAGCGCAATATCACCGCCGCAACATGCGGTAAGAGGTAGAACTAATAGCAATACTGCAATAATATTATTTTTATACTTCATACAATTGGCCTTGTAGTTTTTAATCACTCATTTTTTGAATTGTAATATAAAACTAAAGCCTGAAAAACTACAGCGATATAAACAAAAATCCGACAGTTAAAGCTGTAAAACAAATTTTACCTTGAAGGTTTAATTCGGTTAATACAAATTCAATTGCCGGATTTTATCTAAATACAGAATCACTAATGTAATAGTAATGCTGTATTTAGTTATTCTTAAATACTTTTAATTTACTTCGTAATATTACTTAGCGAATAAAGTATTAAAGTAATCGAAAACTACAGGTACGTCGTTGTTACCAAGACCAGCATCAACAGCAGCTTGTAAGTTAGCAGAAGTACCTTGAGCGATTAAAGATTCGCCGCCTAAGTCAGCAACCATTTGGTTGAAGTAACCAAGATCTTTGTTAGCGTTAGCTACAGAAAAACCTAATTTTTCTTCGCCGTCTACAGCGTAGAATTTAGTGAATTGCATAAATGGTGAGTTAGAAGGACCAGCTGACATGATGTCAAATAATTGTTGGCCATCAACACCAGCAGCTTTTGCAACAGCAAATGCTTGAGACATAGCAGTAACAGTAGTCATACCAATGAAGTTATTGATTAACTTAGTTGTGTGACCAGCACCTAAAGCGCCAAGGTGGAAAACGTTTTCGCCTTGCTCGTCAAGAACTGGCTTAACTTTGTTGAAAGTTTCGATATCACCAGCAGCCATGATGTTTAATAAACCATCTTTAGCGTGTGCAGGAGTACGACCTAAAGGAGCATCGATCATGCCACAACCTTTAGCAGCAAGGTCTGCGCCGATTTTACGAGTAGAATCAGGAATAGAAGTACCAAAATCGATTAATGTTTTACCTTCTGACATACCAGCTAAGATACCATCTTCAGCGTAAACTACTAATTCAACAACTTTTGAAGTAGTAAGAGCAAGCATAACGATATCGCTTTTTTCTGCTAATTCTTTACCAGAAGAAACTTCTGTAGCATTGCCACGAGCAATAACTTTTGCAACAGCATCTTTATTAAGATCCATTACGTTAACTTGAAAACCGCGTGTTTGTAGGTTTTCAACCATGTTGCCGCCCATAAGGCCAAGACCGATAAAACCGATTACTGGTTTAGACATTTTCTAACTCCTAGAATGATTAATGTGTATTTAAATTTAAAGCTAAATTTATATTTTCATAATATACGCATGTGACCAATTTATCAATCTCAAAAGATGATTTAATTACCAATTCTTGGTTTTTCTATATCTTTGGTAATATAGGTTGGCTGTAATATTATGTTAATTGGTAATTCATCTGGTTGTTTTTTATTTTAAAACAATATATTAGCTATTTTCGAAAGAAATTGTATTGATTCTAAAGCAAGAATGATTATAAAGAAACATTCTGCGACACTTGTGTGAAAATATAATTAATTAAACTATTTTGACTGAGCTAGTTAATATAAATAAGGTTAGCAAGAATGAGTTGATTAGATTAAAATAACGGTCAGTGAGTTGCTAGCTAATTATGAATTACTCTTGAATATATTCAATAATATTTCGCTGAATATATTGCTCTGAATTCATCGGCCTTGACTATGGTATTCTTGAATATGTGACTCTTAGATCACCAGAGGCCTGATTATCAACTACTTTAATTAGCACAAATAATATAACAGCTAGTTTCTCAGTCGTACGCTTTAGCTTTAACATATTTAGCTTTAACTTAGTTGTTAAAACCTACAAATTATAGAAAACTTGGCTATAGCGACCCTACAATAAAAGGTGTAAGTAAATCGATGGATTATTTTGAACAATTAGGTGTAGGTCGAGATGCAACAACGACTGAAATTAAAAAAGCTTATCGCAAACTTGCTAATAAATATCACCCAGATAAAAATAATGATAGCGGTATTGATGTTGAAGAGCAGTTTCAGCTAATTAAAACCGCTTATGACACGCTTTCAGATCCTCAAAAGCGTAAATTATATTTAAAAAGTAATTATACCTTAATTACTGACCCACGAGAGGTTGCTGATTCATTTTGGCAAAGTGCATTAAGTTAACTTTGTAGCTGCAACCGCACTTTGTAGCTTCAGCCGCATAACAGAGCCTTGTTTTAAACTTAAACTTTCATTGATACATACCAATTAGGAATAAATTTTGCAAACTGACCAAAATATACCTGATTATTTAACCGATGACTTTTCTATGTATTTAGAAAATATGAGTTCGTTAACCGATCCTGAAAACCCAGAATTACTATCCATTTATTTAAAAAACGTATTTGACCAGTTAAAAGCGAGTCCTTTGTTATTTAGTGGTATGGTTGATCAACTTGCTATGGCAATCACAACTAAAATTAGAATAGATAGCAAAAACCTAGCATTACTTGATTTAAGCAATGAGCCTGAATGGGCAGACGTTAAGCCTTTTATAGGTGTACATGCTGATGCAAGGGCTTGTATCACAGTTATGATGAATGAAGCTGAACAAGACTTAAAAATAGCCATATTACTTATTCATTTTTATAATCGTTATGATGCAACACCACTAAAAGCAGAAGAAGATGATTTTGAGCAAGTTGATGATTATGAATCAGAAGATTTTGATGAGAACTATTAATCTGATTTTTTAGATATTGGTTCCATCTTTTAATTTTTATATTTTTATTTCTCTACAATAAAAAGCCCAGTTGATATAAAGGCTTTTTGGGTTAAAAAAACATACTTCTAAGGAAATACAGTGACAAAAAATGCATTAATTCTCGCTACCGATATTATCGAAATAGCACAACAAAGTGGTAGACGCGCAGGTACTTCATTAGAAGCTATTGCATCTGAGCAAGGCGATGAAACAATGCTTGCGGTGTTAACTGAAATGGATATTTTAACGGTAGCAAAAATAGTACGAGAGCATGATGCGACAATTCCTTCTATTGCCACTTGGTTAATGGATGCAGAATCAATTAAGCAATTATTAAATGTTGAACCGTCTTATTGGCAAAACATGGACGAAGATAATGTTTTTTGTGCGCAAACAGAAGCACACAGTTTATTATCACAGATTTTTCTTTCTACAGATGATGACGTGAAACAATTAGAGGTTTTACAGGCTATTGTTGAAGATGACTTCGGATTACTATATTTATCTTTGCCTTTTGTTGGTCATGATTTTTCAGAAATAGAAGAAGATGAAGAACAAACCTCGGGTAGTATTGAAGAGCTATTAATGAAAATAAAATCATTAAGCGAAGAGGCATACCGTGAAGTAATGACAGTTAGTAGTAATGGTGCACTAGACAATATTGAAAAAATATTAAAACAAAATGCTAATAAGCAACGTGTTAGTTCGGTTGAAATGGATACCGACGATATGTTTGCGCCACTATAAAATATCATACACGCGTTAACTACCGCTTTATAGGTACATAAATAAGGTTCATTAATGAGAATTGCAGAGTTAAGAAACCACCCGTTTTTATTGTTGATATTAAAAGATGGGGAAAACGACGGTTATTTTTCAGAAGAGTTAGCCCATAAGATCAAACAACAATTAATTGATATGTCTTTACGTATAGCATCAGATAATCTATCAATTATTTATGCAGACCAAATCAGAAAAGGCTGTGAAATTGTTCTTGGTATTACCAATTTAGGTTTGTTAGATCTTTGTGGTAATGACAGTGAGCAAGCGAAAGAAATCATAAAAACTCAAGGAATTGTTTACTGCTTCAGAGCAGGCTGGGCGAAATACGCACAGTTAAAAAAAATATCACCTTCCTATTTTGAGAGTATTTCTCTTAATAGTTATGCTTTAGGTATTAACGACACTTCAGATATTAGTGCTTTGCATGCTAGCTTTATGAAAGCAGGATATAAAAGTGCCAAACTATTAGATGTATATAAAAGCATTGCGGATAGTTATTGCGCTAGTACCTTGTTGATTGATGAGGACGAAGAAGTTTTAATTTTTGAATTACAACGTTTTCTTAATAGCGCTGTTGCCTTATTAATGATTGGCTCAGATAAAAAAGTATTTACTAGCTCTATATATCAAAACCTTATCGACTATTTAACAACGACAGAATCAGAAGTATTAGTTGAAAATTTAGAGGCAAGTATTGTTCAACTTAAAGCACAATTGTCGCTAATTACTAAAAACTATCTTCAAGAAATTGAATTGTTAGATTTTAGTGAATTTAAAGGTATTATCAGCCAACATGTTGATGTTGAACTTTTTATGCCTGAAATTTTAGAGCTGCCTATTACTATTTCTAATGAATTAAATGATGATTTCGATGGCGGTTATGACTTTCACTCTGATGATGAAGATGATATTGCTTACTTAAGGCCTGATGAGTATTAAATTACATTTAGACTAGAGTGTTAAACCCAAGCATGAAACCCAAATATTAAAATAAGTTGGGAGTTAATCAGTGCTCTGGCTTAAGTTATAATAGCTTAAGTCGAGTGAGTTGTTCACTAAGGTCTGTTGATTAAAAGAATTTACTGAACAACAGGCGGGAGCTTAAATTTTTATCATCATCTACTAATGGACTATCGCTTATTCCCGCACCAAACCAAGTATAATCAAATGCAATTTGAGTAAAACCACCCCATAAAATTGGTGTTGATATTGAAATACCAATAGCAGTATTAACTGTTGATTCACCTTGGTATTGGTAAGTATATGGATTAACTTCGTTTGCTTTTACGCCGTAGTAATAATTAACATTTTTTGCATCTAAATAGCTTACACTGACTTTAGGTTCAAAAAATAACGGCCCTCTACGTATCACTCGAGATAGATTCGCAGTTGCCTCAAAGCCATTTGATCTTCCCAGCACGTCATACATACCAGAAAAAGATATTTTCCAATCACTTTTTTGATAATTCAATCCAAAGCCAGCATCCATTGAAAACTTTCTTGGCGCCATATTTTCAAAAATATAACTGTCAGAATCATCAAATCCTTGAAACCTAGGAGCTGCTTGTAGGCTTAATTTTATATCATAAACTTGAAAAGCATCATAACTAACGAAAGGACCTAAAATACGAAAGTTTTCACCACGATAACCAATAATAGGTAGAGGTATAACCTTGTAGTCATAACCTTTATAGATTTCTTGTACTATACCTAAACCAAAGCCATACAATAATCCATTGGGTTCTATTCGCTCTCGAGCATCACCTCTATTTTGTTCTGCAAAGGCGGTAGAAGAGAGTAAGGCTATAAGTAAAAATATAGAGTAAAACTTCATACTCACTCCTTTATGCTAGCGTTAACGGTAGATTTTAGGTCAGGTCAGGTTTTGTTTTGAATGAGGTATGCTTGAATAAAACCTCTAAACAAGTTTATATAAAGTTGTATAGAGGTTTGAATATTTCGTTGAATTAACATAGCAGAATTATAATGTTTTGGGCTATTGCTAACTATTTAGAGAAGGAATGGAGTATAAATCTCGCTTTTCACTATTCTTACGTTTAATTTCTTCTAATGCCTTGGTTTCTACAACATCAAATAAAGAATTAATTAAGCGATTAAAATGACCGTGCATAGCATGTCTAGCTTCGGTCGCATTGCCTGATTCTAAAGCAGTATAAATAGCTTTATGCTCAGCTAAGGTTTTAGTGTTGTCGCTACTACACACACTGTCGTAATCATCAATAATTTCAGGTGTTAACGAACGTAGTCGCCATAAGTTTTCTACTGATAAAATCATTGCGGCATTGCGTGTTGAATTAGCTATTATTTTATGAAACTCTTCATCTGCTGCTTCAATATCCTTGCCTTTTTCCATGGCAATTAGCGTTGCATTAAGCTGTTTTAATTCATCTCTATTGATAGTTGTTGCCGCTATTGCTGCAACTTCACCTTCAATAAGGGCTCTTGCCTGAGTAACTTCAAAAGCGTTAATAATTTCATTGGAGTTAGTATTGTTACCTGTGTCTAGAACGTAAACGCCTGAGCCAGTCTTAACTTCTATTTTACCTCTAACTTCTAAAGCTATTATTGCTTCTCTAATCGTTGGTCTACTTACGTCAAATGTTTCAGCAAGCTCTCTTTCTGGCGGTAATCTACTTCCAGTTGAGTAATGGCCTGAGTCGATAGAGGCTTCAATATTTTCGACGATTCGCCAAAACAACCTGCGGTTACTCATAACTTTTCCTTAACAATAACAATATAAGTTATATAAACATTTTTATAAAAACTTAAAACTAATAAATTATTTTGCACAGCTATGCAAATTTGGTGTGCATTATACGGTAATTAAAACAAAGAGTAAAAATACTTATTGTTTGTCAAACACAATTATTACCTATAAAAATAATGCGCTAATTTTATAAGTTACACTAAAGGTATTGGTAATACAAGATGGTAACTATCATTGCTTGATTGGTAATGTTGATTGGTAATATAAATCCATTGACAATTTGATGCTAAATTGGTTACATTGATGTAAGTAGCACACAGTGGCTATCAACATATTATTATAAATAACAAAATATCAAATATAAAATATAAAGTAGTCAGGGGAGATAAAGATGAAATTAAATAGAATTAGCTCTGTTCTTAGAGCCAATAGAACAATCAAAAATAAAGGGAAGGCAGCACTCGTTACGTCTGCTTTTTTAACCTTATTAAATGCAACTGCTTATGCTGAAGAAGCAGTTGCAACTTCAACGTCAGCTGAAACTGCAGCTCCAACTGCAGCTGAAACAAAAGCAAAAAAATTAAAAACTAATGAAGTTGAAGTAACAAATGAATACGGCGATGTTGAAGTTATTGAAGTGCAAGGTATGCGCGGTACAATGACACGTTCATTAAATGAAAAGAAAAACAACGCCGCTATTGTTGATGCTATTGCTGCTGCAGACTTTGGTGATTTACCAGGTTTATCTTTATCTGACGTTATTGAAAACATTTCAGGCGCTTCTGGACACCGTTTAAAAGGTAGCCAAAACGAAATTTCAATCCGTGGTCTTGGCTCCTACTGGGGGTACGCAACTTTCAACGGTCGTACTATTACTAACTCTGGTGAAGGTCGTGCTGTTAACTTTAAAAAATTCCCATCTGACTTAGTTGATAAAGTAACTATTTATAAATCACAACAAGCTAATTTAGTTGAGGGTGGTACTTCAGGTACTATCGAAATTGGGTCAGTTCGTGCTGTAGATTATGGTAAGAGTAAAACTTCAGTTGAAGCACAAGCACAATATAATGATTATTATAGTGATACAGGTAACCAATCGCCATGGGGCGGTAAACTTACCATTTCTACCATTCAAAGTTTCGAAACAGAAAACTTTGGTGATATGGGCTTTAGTTTAGGTTATGTACAAAGCAAATCAGCTAACCCTGAAGAAAACTATGGTAGTAGTACAACACTAGCAGCTTGTAGTTTTAAAGCGGCCGATGGTTCACCACTTGAAGTAACCAATGGCGATAATGAGCGTTGTGGTGATCGCGACACTGATCCTGCTACAGGCATGCCAGACAATGCTACTATGGTAAGTCCTGGCCGTTCTGAAGACCTTGTTACTTTAGGGCCAAATGCAGATCCTGATATTTATGGTGTGAATGGTGCAGATCATTTAGCTAAATTTGATCCAAATTCAATATTCTACATTCCTGATGATTCATACTGGCGTACCGGTGACGATAATGATGAACGTTCAAGTATTGTAGGTACTTTTCAATGGGTACCTAATGATCAGTGGGACATTAACTTTGATTACGCGCAATCTCGTTTAGAGTATACCGAAGAGCGAATGGAGTTAGCACAAGAGCGTGGTAAACAACTTAACTCTGACACCCTTATTTTTGACTCTACAGGTACTCTTCTTTATGAAGAAGGTATGGGTAAATTAACTTTACAAGGTGAAGATCGTAACCAAGTAGATGAATTTGATGGCTATGGCTTAAATGTTGAATTTTTACCAAGTGATAACCTTACGTTAGCTGTAGATGCTTCATATAATAAATCTTACCGCTCTCGTGTACGTCAACGAGCAAAATTCCGTAACGATTCTACTACAGCGTACTCGTTAGATTCTCGTGGAACTGTACCTAAGTTATATCTTGGTGATAGCTTAAATATTGATGATGCTAATTTTTATTACAAGAATGTTAACGGTGAGTTAGTTCAAAATGAAGATTACGCTGGCCCAGCATTTGATGTAAGTTCTTATGATAGTTTCATTGGCTCTGATGGTACAGCTTATTTAGAATATGGTCGTGAGAGTACTGACACTCAAGATGAAATTTGGGCAGTTAAATTTGATGCTGAATATACTATTGATGACAACTCTTTCTTCTCAGCTGTAGAAGCCGGTATTCGTTATTCAAGTGAACATCTGACTGATTATGCTGACATTCAAACTGCATTTAATGTTGAAGATGGTTCACGTCGTCCGATTGATGATAACTGGAATTCAGGCGATAACGAGTTTGATGAAAACTACCCAGCTGAACATGTAACATTGACTAATGCAGCAGCAGATTGTGGTAGTAATGGTCATAGTTTTGATGGCTTTATGGCAGCATCTGGTGGTGATGGCGATGCTACTGATTTCATGACATTTGACTCTAAATGTATTATAGGTGCATATTTAGGTGGCGTAGGTTTTGCTAACGACCCAGCAACAAATGACCCAGATATAGGTTATTACGATATAGGCCCAAATCCGGATCAACAAAGCGGTCAATTAGTTGATGTAACAGAAGATATTACCGCTGTTTATGCTATGGCTTGGATCGATACTGAAATGGCAGGTTTACCAGTAACAGGTAATATGGGTATACGTTACGTATATACTGCAACAGAATCAACTTCTTGGGCGCCTAATGCTGTTCTAACTGAAATAATGGGTACTGATGATCCAACTACCCCAGATGTAGATGAAAGTGAAAATTCATATTGGCAAACTGCATATACTACGGGTCCTATATCATTAGAAGATGATTACTCAGAATGGTTACCAAGTGTCAACCTTACTTTCCATTTGTCAGATGAATGGTTATTAAGAACAGCAGCATATCGTTCAATGTCTCGTTTTTCATTAAATGCTATGTCAGCGGGTCAAGTTATTAGTGACTGTGGTAGCTCGAGTGAAGGTGATGAAGATAGTTCATGTAGTAGCTATGATGATCAGTTACAAAATGGTGTTGCTCAAGGTAATATGATGGCACCTTATACCGCCAACAACTTTGATTTATCACTTGAATGGTACCCATCTTTAGATGTAGCTGTAACATTAGCTGGTTATTTGAAAAAGTTTACTGGTGGCACTGAATTAGTAACAGAAAACCGTGTACCTGAAGTTACTAGTGTTTATCTTGATGGTACTACAACGGTAGGACCTTACAGTCATTCTATTCCTTTTAGTGCAAACCAAGTAAAAGAAGAAGTATCAACCATTAACGGTTTTGAATTGACTTACCAACAGCATTTTACTGAATTACCAGGCGTATTAAGTGGATTAGGTTTTAAAGCTGCTTGGAACCATGCGGTGTCAGATTTTGATAGTGTAGAGCCAGCAAACTGGGGTATATCTCCAGATGCTAACGTAATGGGCTTCTCTAAAAACGTAGGTTCAGGGTCTATTTATTGGGAAGGTGATGATTTATCAATGCGCCTAATGTATAAGTACCGTTCTCGTTACTTCCAACCTAATAACTTACCTTTCCCTCACAAAGCTAACCGTTGGGTAGAAGATAGTGATTATTTAGATGCCGCTATTAAATACAAGTTTAACAAGCATTTCGAAGTATCACTTAAAGCGCTTAACTTGTTAGAAGAAGCTCAGGTTATGACTCGTGGTACAGGTACAGTATCTGATTACTCATACTCAGGTCGTAAGTTCTTCTTAGGCATGAAAGCTAAGTTCTAAGATATAACTTTGTAAGTTATATAGGGCTCTCTATTACAGGAGTAGAGAGAGCCCTATTTATTTCCAGTTAAACAGCTCACTTATTTTTCCACTCAATATTTCAATTAAATACTATATTTAAAAGAGAGATTCATGTATTCAATAAAGACTCCTCGTTATTTTAAAACCTCAATTCTTTCTGTTTTTGTTCTGTTGGCGTCAAGCCAAGTTGCCGCAAAAGATTGGTTGGTCAAAACCCAAGACGCTTATCAAGCAGCACTGAAAAAAATTGAAGCAGGCGATAAAATTATCCTTGCTGATGGTACATGGAACGATTTTGAAATCCTTTTTAAAGGTAAAGGGACAAAAGAAAAACCGTTACAATTGACGGCACAAACCAAAGGTAAGGTTATCTTATCTGGGCAATCAAATTTAAGATTAGCGGGTGAACATCTTATTGTATCCGGTTTGGTATTTAAAAATGGTTATACGCCAAGCAATGAAGTCATTGCATTTAGAGCCAACAAAGACGAATTAGCTAACTACTCACGTGTCACCGAAGTGGTTATTGATAATTATAGTAATCCAGATAGATTCGAATCAGATTACTGGGTAGGTTTATTCGGTAAATATAACCGTTTTGATCACAGCCATTTAGTTGGCAAAAGAAATAAAGGCGTAACCATGGCGGTTCGTTTAAATACGGAAGAAAGCCGTGAAAACCACCATAGAATTGACCATAACTATTTTGGCCCAAGACCTATATTTGGCTCTAATGGTGGTGAAACCTTACGTATAGGTACTAGTCATTATTCACTATCAGACTCCCTAACAGTAGTTGAAAATAACTACTTCGATCGTTGTGATGGTGAAGTAGAAATTATCTCGGTTAAATCAGGTTCAAATAAACTGCTTAACAATACTTTTTTTGAATCACGAGGTACGTTAACACTACGCCACGGTAACGGTAATGTTGTTGAAGGTAATGTATTTAAAGGTAACGGTGTTGATCACACCGGTGGTATTCGTATTATCAACCGCGATCAAGTAGTTAGAAATAATTACTTAGCAGATTTAACCGGCTATCGCTTTGGTAGTGGTTTTACTATCATGAATGGCGTTCCTAACTCGACTATTAATCGTTATCATCAAGTTGTTAATGCAACCGTTGAAAATAACTCATTTATTAATGTTGAACACATTCAATTAGGCGCGGGTAGTGACGCTGAGCGTTCAGCAGCACCTAAAGATTCAAAGTTTAGTAATAACTTATTTTTCAATGCAGATAATAAATCACCATTCTCTGTTTTTGATGATATCAGCGGTATTTCATTTGTTGATAATGTGTCTAACCTTTTAGAAGACAATGAAATTAAGTCAGGTATTAATGTTGATATTATGACCTTGGCTAAAGCAAGTAATGGTTTAATGTACCCAACAGAAAGTAATATAAATGTTGGTGTTGCAAAAGACTTAAAACCAACAACGAAAGCTGACACCGGTGTTTCTTGGTACGAGAAAAAAGAACCTATTGTTGAGTTTAATTCAGGTAAAACAATTAATGTTACGGCGGGTGAAAATGCTATTTTTGATGCTGTAGAAAAAGCTTCTGACGGCGATACGTTATTATTAGCTGAAGGTACCTATGTAGAAAACAAAATTGTCACTATTAATAAAACTTTAAGTATTAAGTCAGTAATTCCAAAGCAAGCTAAAGTGACTTTTAGTCGCTCTACATTGTTTGCAATAGTTGACCATGGTAGTTTAAATATAGATGGCTTGACAATTTCAGGTAGTGAAAGCCCTGACTCTACAGGCAATACTTTAATCAGAACCGCTAAATGGGGCATGACGGTTAACTATCGCTTTACGATGACAAATAGCATTATTGAAGATTTAACCATTAATCATTCTTTCCACTTCTTTGATTCGGGTAGTCGCGCTTTTGCTGATAGTATTACTGTTTCAGGTAACACATTTAAAAATATTACTGGTGACATTTTCCGCTTAAACAAAGAGCAAGATGACCTAGGTATTTATAACGCCGAATATTTAACGATTGAAAACAATAGCTTTAAAGACGTTGGTGGTAGTATTGTTAACTTATACCGCGGTGGTAAAGATGAAAGTACTTTCGGACCACATTTATCATTTGTTAACAACAAAGTTATTGATTCTTCAAAAGATAAACGTAATAAGAGCTCTGCAAGTGTTTTTGTACACGGTGCTCAGGTAGTTTTAATTACCGAAAACACTTTCAATAATTCAGCGCCTATCATTATTGAACACACTGTCGGTGAGCCAGTAACTGTGATTACAGATAACAAATTTGTACAAACAGATGTTATTGATGTTGTAGAGTTATATGCTCCAATGCCACATACAGCTGAGCTGAAGAATAACCAATATAGTAAGTAACTTGATAGTTTAAACAAACTAATTAGCTTATTTAACTTATATATTAGTTAAAAATATATGAGTAATTAATTTTGCTAACCATCATTTGACGTTGGTTAGCAATATACATTGCAAATGAACACCCCAAAATTTAATTAAGTATTATCAGGAGAGTCCTATGAGCCAGAGTGACATTTTTACATCAGTAGACACCGCAGAAATTGAAGATATAGGCGGCGGTTTAAAACGTCAAATGTTAGGTTACAATCATGAATTAATGGCTGTTAAAATTTATTTTGAGAAAGGTGCTATTGGTTACAATCATGCTCATCGCCATTCTCAAGTAACTTACGTAGTTGAAGGTGAGTTTCACTTTAACATTGATGGTGTAACAACAATCATGAAAGCAGGTGATAGTTGTTTAATCCAACCATGGGCAGATCATGGTGCTACTTGTCCAACAGGTGGTATTTTAATCGACACTTTCAGTCCTCCACGTGAAGACTTCTTACCTGAAGGTGTTTTCGACAATATTGATGTTGAAAAGCTTAACAGTAAACCTGCGGAGACTAAGTAATGGAATTAAAAGGATTACGTTGGTGGGTTATTGCATTAATTGCATTAGCTACCGTTATTAACTACATTGACCGTTCGGCATTAAGTGTTTTATGGCCTGATATTGTAGAAGAGTTATTCCCAAATGAAACAGCATTAGAGCGTAAGCAAATTTATGCAAATATATCGATTGTTTTCATTTTATCTTACGCCTTTGGTCAAGCAATCTTTGGTAAGATTTTTGACTGGGTTGGTACACGTTTAGGCTTTGTACTTTCAATTGGTGTTTGGTCTATTGCGACAGCATTGCATGCTTTTGCACAAGGTGTTTTAAGTTTCAGTATCTTCCGCGCTATTCTAGGTGTGGCAGAAGCGGGTAACTGGCCAGGTGCTGCAAAAAGTAATGCGGATTGGTTCCCAACTAAAGAACGTGCTTTAGCACAAGGTATTTTTAACTCAGGTGCTGCTATTGGTGGCATTATTGCAATCCCATTAATTGCTTACTTAACGGTATACTTTAGCTGGCAAATGGTTTTTGTTGTTATTGGTGCTGTTGGTTTATTATGGTTGATCCCATGGTGTATTTTAGTAAAAGCTCCACCAGGAAAACATCCTTGGATTACAGCAGAAGAACGCGAATACATCTTAAGTGGTCAAAAAAATACTGAATCTACTGAAGAAGTATCTGAAGAAGATGAGTACAACCCAACCACAGGTCAAATCCTTAAGCACAAACAGAGCTGGGGCGTAATTATTGCTTCTGCGGCAATTGACCCAATTTGGTGGTTATTTGTATTCTGGATTCCAATTTACTTAAACGAAGTATACGCAATGGATGTTAAATCAATTGGTATCTACGGTTGGGTTCCTTATGTTGGCGCTATGTTTGGTGCTTGGTTCGGTGGTTTGTTAGCACAAAATCGCTTAAAAGCAGGCTGGAATACTGATAAAACTCGTAAGCTTACCATTACTCTAGGCTGTTTAATTATGCTACCTGCGTTATTAGCTATGGCTAATCCTGGTGGTCCAACTATGGCTGTAATTATCATGGCTGTTATCTTATTTGGCTTCCAAACAGCAATTGGTAACGTACAAACTTTACCAAGTGATTTATTTGGTAAGAAAGCTGTTGGTACTTTATCTGGTTTATCTGGTATGGCTGCAAAATTAGGTGCATTAGGTTTAACTGCATTAGTTCCAATCTTAACTGCAGGTGGCAACTATGCTCCAGCCTTTATTATTGGTGCTTCGTTAGCGGTTACAGCAATACTTGCTGTTTGGATTCTTATTCCAAAAATTGAACCTCTTAAGCCTAAAGCCTAAAACAAAGCTTGAAACCAAGAGTAGAGTGTTTATACTATTTTTAGACTAGTTAAGCGCTATAGCTAAGAAATAGAATTAATTTAGTCGATAATATGGTAACGTATTATCGACAATTTTTTATTTAAGATAAAATTAAGAAGGTTTTGTAAATGAAAAACATTTTTTTATTCGGCGAATGTATGATTGAACTGATGTCGGCTTCTAAAGAAGGCTCATCAAATACTTTGAAGCAATCGTTTGCTGGAGATGTTTTTAACACCGCAGTTTATCTAAAGCGCACTTTTTCAAAAGTAAATACGCATTTAGTAACCGCCGTGGGTAAAGACAAATTTAGCCTTGATATGATCGAATATTTCAAAAGTGAAAATATTAGTTCAGATTTTGTTTTTCAGTCTGAAACAAAAATCCCCGGTTTATATTCTATTCAACTTGATGATAAAGGTGAGCGTAGCTTCACTTATTGGCGTAACGACTCTGCCGCTCGTCAAGTTATGCAACACATTGATGATGAAGTAACTAATTTATTATCAAAAGGTGATATGTTCTTCTTTTCAGGTATTTCTTTGGCTGTTATTGAGCCACAATCAAGAACTGCATTCTGGGCTTTAATTGATAAATTAAAAGCTGCTGGTGTGCAAATAGTTTTTGATCCAAATTACCGTCCTCGTATGTGGACAGGTCCTGAAGAAGCGCAAGAACAGTTTGAATTAGCTTTACAAAAATCAGATTTATCGCTACCTGGTGTTGATGATTTTGAACAATTATTCGGTATGACTACCGTTGAAGAAGTTAATAATTATTGTAAAACGTTTGATTTAAGTGAACTAATCATTAAAAATGGCGAACAAGGTATCTTGGTAGTGGTTGACGGAGACGTTTCTCACTTTGCTATTACACCTGTAGAAAACGTAGTTGATACTACGTCGGCTGGTGATTCATTTAATGGTGTTTACCTCGGTGCTCGTGCTGAAGGTTACTCTGTAAATGATTCAATTACCTTAGCATCGAAAGCAGCCGGTTTCGTTATACAACATAGAGGTGCTATTGCACCAGCAGATGAGTACGATACGTTTATCAAAGCTCAACTGGCATCAGTTTAAAATTTAATAAGGATCTATCATGAGTTCTTTCTCATCTTTAATGGGTACACAAACTCTTTTACCTATCATTCAAGCAAATACTGCTGAAGAAGGTTTAAACATTGCTAAAGCAATGGGCGCTGCAGGTATTAACTTAGTTGAAGTAGTATTACGTACTCCTGCATCTTATGACGTTATTAAGCTTATCAAGCAAGAATTACCAGACATGATTGTTGGTGCAGGTACTATTCTTGACGAAGCTATTTTAACTAAAGCATTAGAAGCAGGCTCTGATTTTATTATCACTCCAGCAACGTCAGCTAAATTATACGAAGCCTTAGCTAAGTGTCCGGTACCTGTTGTTCCTGGTGTTTCTAATGCTTCTGATATTTTATTAGCTTATGAAAACGGTTATACCGAAGTTAAACTTTTCCCAGCTTCTTTAGCAGGTGGCGTACCATTTTTAAATGCAATGTCTTCTGTATTCCAAACCATTAAATTCTGTCCTACTGGTGGCGTTAACGCTGCAAACAAGTCAGAATTCTTATCACTTCCTAATGTTATTGCTGTTGGCGGTACTTGGGTTGCAGATAAAAAATGGGTTCAAAACGAAGATTGGGCTGCTATAACAGCGGCTTGTGTTGACGCATTAAATTAATCGCTTAATAAATCCATCATTTACTATAAGAAAATAATATGACCAAATTATCTGATTTAGTACCTACCGGTGTTATCACTGGAAAAAATGTATTTGCTTTATTTGAATTCGCTAAAAGTAATAACTTTGCCTTACCTGCTGTTAATGTAATTGGCACAAGCTCGGTAAATGCTACGTTAGAAGCGGCTCGTAATGCTAATTCTCCTGTAATTATTCAGTTGTCTAATTCAGGGGCTGCATTCTTTGTGGGTAAGGGAGCTAACTTATCAGGTATCGAGGCTTCGGTAGCAGGAGCTTCGGCTGCCGCACATTACGTACGTAGTGTTGCCAAGTATTATGATGTGCCTGTTATTTTAAACACTGATCATGCTGCTAAGAAATTATTACCATGGATTGATGGGTTACTTGATGAAAGTGAAGCCTATTTTGAATTACATGGTGAGCCATTATATAGCTCTCACATGATTGATCTTTCAGAAGAGACTCTAGAAGATAATATCGATATTTGTGCACGTTATTTAGAGCGCATGAGTAAGATTGGTATGACATTAGAGATTGAATTAGGTTGTACTGGTGGTGAAGAAGATGGCGTAGATAATACTCATCTTGATAGCTCAAAATTATACACGCAGCCTGAAGATGTTGCTTATGCTTATGAGCGTTTAATTAAGATCAGCCCTAACTTTATCATTGCTGCTTCATTTGGTAATGTTCATGGTGTGTATAAACCAGGTAACGTTACGCTTACGCCTAAAATTTTGAAAAACTCGCAGTTGCATGTTGCTGAAAAGTTTGGCTTAGCAGCACAGCCGTTGAATTTTGTTTTTCATGGTGGCTCAGGCTCAGATGCAGCAGACATAAAAGAAGCTATCTCGTACGGTACTATTAAAATGAATATTGATACTGATACGCAGTGGGCAACCTGGGATGGTGTATTAAATTACTATCAAGAGAAAGAAGGTTATTTACAAGGGCAAATTGGTAACCCTGACGGTGAAGATAAGCCGAATAAGAGTTATTATGATCCTCGCGCTTGGTTACGCAAAGCTGAAGAATCAATGTCTGCCCGTTTAAAACAGTCTTTTGCAGAGTTAAACTGTATCGATAGATACTAATTTCACCTGTTCACTTTTGACATTGTTATTATCGCAGTCATATTTTAGTAATATTTGAAAAATGCCGTTAAGCTTGCTTAACGGCATTTTTTTAATTGAATTGATGTTATGCATAAGAGATTTTATATAAGCGATAATTAACGATGAACCCTCTAGCTAAAGAAAAGTACCTGTAAGTGTTTACGAGGTTGTTTCTAACGGCTCTTTTATAATGTGTTGCTTGGTTACTTTTTTCTTAACCGCTTGATCTAATTTAATCATATATGAATTTCTTCCTATACCATTAAACTCCTCGTCAGTGAAAATAACGGTATTATTATCAGAAAACGTTACCGCCTCCTTTTGCGTTACTATACCTAACTCTATTTTATAAGCATCACCAGAGAAAAAATCATCACCTTGCCAGTTTTCAAATAACCATAAACGCTCAGAGTCCAATAAAACTAACTTAGTACGATCAGGGCTCAATGCAGCAGATGTTATCCAACATAACGTCGCATGAGTGGTACAAGTATTAAAATTACTTACAAAGTCAGCTTGGAAGTTAGCCGCATGATCGCCAATTTTATATAAGTTGGTATCACCATCAAATGGCTCTGTTCTATTTTTAGAGAATAAATATAACCTTCTTTTGTAAAACACAAAGGCTTCTAAATCAAAATTCTTTTCTGATGCTTTTGGTGGATAATTTAATTGCTTTGGAAAGGTAAATTTAATTATTTCGGCTTGGGTTTCAGTGCCTTTAATATCTATGGGGTTTTCAATTTTATAGACGGTAAACCATTTTCTTATATTGTCATTATTGCCAAAGTCGCCTATGAAAAAATGTCCAAAATCATCTTGAGTCATGTCTTCCCAGTCAACATTTTTTGCGTTGGTAATAGTAATAGATTTACTAACACTACCATCTTTTTCAACGCGATGAAGTAGGGCACCGTTGTCACCGTCATTTATTGCCCAAAGGTTGCCTGCTTTATCAAATTCAATACCAGAGACTTCTTTTAATTTACTGTCTAAGGTAAAAAGCTTACTACTATAAAGTTGATAGGTAGCGGTAAGTGCAATAGCTAATACAGAAAAACTACTAACAAATAGCGCGGCGTAAATGGATCGTTTTATCATGAAATGCCCGAGTAAAACTGAATGTTAACAGTAAATATTGTTGATAACTCATGTTGCGTAGTCGTTATGCTTATTTATTGATTCAGCTAAATATTATTGCTCGAAGGTTATAACTTTAATGTCATTAAATGTAGTAATTTGCTAATTTAACTAAAGTAATATTCGAAGTAAAATATAAAATTAATTTACTATAAAATAACACGAATTAACTTATTTTTATGCTGTTTTTTAATTTGATCCGAACTTCATCAGTGAAATTTAATCAACTATGTAACCTGAATACGGGATAAGCAAAATGCTACAACAGCCTTAATTATCCGTATTACTGCGTTTTGATAGCTCCCAATAACCCGTTATTGGCTTCGCTTTCCCGCCTTGTACTACGAATAATTAAAACTATTGTAGATACGTGAATACAAGTAGTTGATATTTTTATACTTTACAATTTCATTATCCCGAACTCAGGTTATGTAAATATTTTAATCGTAAATTCGTTTTTTATCGCAAAATGGTAAGTCATAACAGAGTGCTATGACAATATATTTAGTTTTTCATTGTTCGTGACTAAAAATCAAACAATTAATATAAAGAGATGGTGGGGTTCTGCTGCTTAATACTATATAATACGCGCCTTAAAATTGTCTATCTCATCAGCAACACTAGGAATCTCTTTTGATCACTACATCAAACATTACTATGCAATTTGGCGCAGAGCCGTTATTTGAAAACATTTCGGCTAAATTTGGCAACGGCAACCGTTATGGTTTGATCGGCGCAAATGGCTGTGGTAAATCAACGTTTATGAAGATACTTAGTGGCGAACTTGTGCCAAGCTCAGGTAATGTTTCTGTTACTTCAGGCAATAAAGTCAGTACTTTAGGACAAGATCAGTTTGCTTTTGAAGAGCATAACGTTATCGATACCGTTATTATGGGAGATATGGCGTTATGGAAAGTAAAACAAGAACGTGACGCTATTTATGCACAAGCTGAAATGAGTGAAGCCGATGGTATGCGCGCTGGTGAATTAGAAAGTGAATTTGCTGAAATGGACGGCTACACCGCAGAAAGTCGTGCAGGTGAAATCCTGCTTGAAGCAGGTATTGAAGAGTCTTTCCATTTCGGGCCAATGGCGAATGTTGCCCCAGGTTGGAAGTTACGTGTTCTACTTGCTCAGGCTTTATTTGCTAATCCTGATATTTTATTACTTGATGAGCCTACCAACAACTTGGATATTCATACTATTAGTTGGTTAGAAGGCGAATTAAATAAGCGTAAATGCACCATGATTATTATCTCGCATGATAGACATTTTCTTAACTCGGTTTGTACCCATATGGCCGATATTGATTATGGCGAGCTACGTATTTACCCTGGTAATTACGAGTTTTATTTATCTCAATCAGCGTTATTACGTGAACAGTTATTATCAGGCAATGAGAAAAAAGAAGCAGAAATTGCTGAACTTCAAGATTTCGTAAATCGTTTTGGCGCTAATGCGTCAAAAGCAAAACAAGCTAGTTCTCGCGCTAAGAAAATGGATAAAATTAAATTAGATGATGTTAAATCATCAAGCCGTATTACCCCGAAAATTGCTTTTGCGCCAGGTAAAAAAATGCATCGTCAAGCGTTAGAGCTTGAAGGTTTGACGCATGGCTTTGATGGCGAAACATTATTTAGCGATGGTGATTTATTATTAGAAGCGGGTGCTAAGCTTGCTATTATTGGTGAAAACGGTGTAGGTAAAACAACTTTATTACGTTGTTTAATGAATGAATTAGAGCAAACAGCGGGTGTTGTTAAATGGTCTGAAAATGCCTCTGTTGGCTATTGTCCACAATCGAGTGGCTCATTCTTTAATAACGATTTAACGTTAATGGATTGGATGTCGCAATGGCGTAGACCTTGTCACAACGATTTAAGTGTACGTGGCATGCTAGGTCGTATGTTGTTTACTGATGATGATGCTAATAAAAAAGCACGTAACTGCTCTGGTGGTGAAAAGAACCGTTTATTATTTGGCATGTTAATGATGGCTGATGTTAACGTACTTATAATGGATGAACCAACCAACCATATGGATATTGAAGCGATTGATGCGCTAAATAATGCGTTGAAAGACTTTGAAGGTACGCTTATTTTTGTAAGTCATGACCGTGAATTTGTTTCAAGTTTAGCCACACGTATTATTGATATTAAAGATAAAAAGCTAATCGACTTCCAAGGTACATTAGATGAGTACCTTGATAGCCAAGAAAAAATGAAAAAAATAGCGTAATTATTAGAATTACAGGCTAAGTCTGCAATATAAAACTACCGCTAAGCCTAGAGTATGAGGCTAGGTTGTTAGGTATATAACAATCTGTGAATATTACGAGAAAAGTTAAGTTCATTTTATGATGTTCTTAACTTTTTTGTTTATTTTGAATGTAAATAATACCAAATTGATTAAGTTCTTTCCCACTCAGCGAGAATTAAAAGGTT
>NZ_PJAI02000129.1 GCF_002843355.2 Colwellia echini | reverse complement strand
CAGCGAGAATTAAAAGGTTTAAAAGCAAGGCATTGATTGAAGAGAATGGTTATTCAGGAAAATATGCTCCTGCATTTTCTTTATAAGCTACATCCATGTAGCGTCCTTGTCAAAATCAATAACGCAGCTTGTAAACCTTTTAAAATCGCCCTCTGGGAGCTATCTCGATACCCACTAACATCGTTAAATTTATTTGATTTAGAATGACTAAACCGAAACAAATTTGCCTTGTTAATGAGTATCGAATATAGCTCTGAGTTGAGAAGAAACTTAATCA
>NZ_PJAI02000128.1 GCF_002843355.2 Colwellia echini | reverse complement strand
GTAACTGTGATATCCGCCGCATCATTGCTGCCGGTAATGGTGATCGTTTGTGTCTCAGTGGTGCCATCGTCACTAGTAAAGGTGATCGTGTCGGTTAAGGTTTCACCGTCTGGTAACGCTTGTACCGCAGCATTGCTGTCATCTAAGCTGTATTCCCATACACCTGTGCCATCAACCACAACCGTGCCGTAGCTCGCAGTGCTGCTCACTAACGTACCTTCGCCGGTATCTACGTCAAATACTGAAATAGTACCTGTCGCTGTGTTATTGCTCGCAT
>NZ_PJAI02000127.1 GCF_002843355.2 Colwellia echini | reverse complement strand
CTCCCGTTAAAAGTGACTCAGCAAGTGATGCTGAGCCAGAAGCTGATGTAACCGACCCTGATGATATTGATGCACTGCTAGACTCTGTTAATAACGACTCTGTTAATAGTGCTCCTGTCAAAAGTGATTCAGCAAATGATGCTGAGCCAGAAGCTGATGTAACCGATCCTGATGATATTGACGCACTGCTCGATTCCGTAAATAACGACTCTGTTAATAACGACACTGTTAATAGTGCTCCCGTTAAAAGTGACTCAGCAAGTGATGCTGAGCCAGAAGC
>NZ_PJAI02000126.1 GCF_002843355.2 Colwellia echini | reverse complement strand
ACGTTTAACCTTACGGCAACCGACGGCAGTTTATTAATCACAGACATCTCAGGATTTGAATTAATTGATGGTGTGGGTAATGCCACTTTAACAGGCGACAGCGCGAACACCTGGTTAGTTAATGGTAATAATGCAGGTACCTTAAACGGTATTAGTTTTACAGACTTTGTGAAGTTAGTCGGCGGTAATGGCATTGACAGTTTCACCGTAAATACGGGTGTTTCTATTGGCGATATCAGTGGTGGCAATGGCGCAAACACGTACGCGATTAATGGCACTGCGGGT
>NZ_PJAI02000125.1 GCF_002843355.2 Colwellia echini | reverse complement strand
AATAGATTCCCACCAGGACAACGTGGGAATGACGGTAATTAATAGATTCCCACCAAGACAACGTGGGAATGACGGTAATTAATGGATTCCCACCAGGACAACGTGGGAGTGATGGTAATTAATGGATTCCCACCAGGACAACGTGGGAATGATGGTAATATAGACCAGACTATTTAAAACTAATTAAGATTAATCTAGCTCTGTTTAATCTGGCTCACCTCAACTCACCTCAACTCACCTCAATCCGTCCCGAACAACCCACGTCATTCCCGAAGTGGCTTGTCGGGAATCCA
>NZ_PJAI02000124.1 GCF_002843355.2 Colwellia echini | reverse complement strand
CGGTGTAAGTTAGAGCGAAATTCACCTTCCGCGCCTTGACGTTTCATCGCCGCAACAACTTTACCGCCAATCACTAAACAACGAATATCCGCGCCGCCTGCTTCTTTAACAAATTCTTGCACTAAAATGTTAGCTTTTAACCCCATAAAAGCTTCAATAATTGCTTCCGCAGCTTTCGCAGTATCAGCTAGCACTACACCAATGCCTTGGGTACCTTCTAATAATTTAATCACCACAGGCGCGCCGCCCACGTTTTTAATTAAATCTTTAATGTTATCAGGTCGGCTAGCAAAGCC
>NZ_PJAI02000123.1 GCF_002843355.2 Colwellia echini | reverse complement strand
TCACACAAATTGCATGATAACTAATTGTTAAAGAAGAACTTACTAGTAAACTAATAAGTAGATGTGAGTCGCATTCGCTCTTCATCTTAACTGAAAACTGTGTGGTTAATCAGTGTTGCTCGTTGCTGTTGCCCCGAAGCAGGATGCGTATCATACGCTTGTAAGTTTTAATGTCAACACCTTATTTAAAAACTTTTTAAAAAACTTTAAAACTTGATGTTAACTTAAGTCATTAACCACTTAAAGCGAGTAGATAACTTAGTAAAACAAGCTCTTGATGATTCATTTTGCGTGAACCCCT
>NZ_PJAI02000122.1 GCF_002843355.2 Colwellia echini | reverse complement strand
ATATATTCTTCTATATTACTCGCATCGGTAATATTCACCGTTTGTGAAGCTGCCGATATCGTTAATGTATCGCCATTTGTTTCTGCACCCGTACCACCATCAATCGTACCGATAATTTGACCACGTGTGACAAGCGTAAAGTCATCATCGCCGCTACCACCTTGCAAGTTAGCAAAATTGGTGAAGCTAACACCTGCAACCGTACCATCACCGTTGTCAGTGATATTCCATGCGTTATCACCAGTGCTCACCTCAAAAGTACTATCAACTCCTGAAGCGATATATTCTTCTATATTACTCGC
>NZ_PJAI02000121.1 GCF_002843355.2 Colwellia echini | reverse complement strand
ATTATTGTTTCGCGGTGTTACATAAAATTGAGTAAAGCAGTTTATTTAACTTTTTGGTGCGCTAATTTCTCAGTTTTTACTGCAAAATTTCGTGCAAGACTTTGCCAATTACTTTATTGTGGTTTGGTAAGTTTAGGTGGCATAAACTCTAATCAGTTCAAACACCTAACAAGGCATTAAAGCAGGACAAAAAACAGTTTGCTGTTTCGTGCCTCAACATTTTAGCAAACAATTTTTTGCCTCTTAATGGGGCGTTAGGTGTATTGGGTTATTTGCGTAAGATATATTTTTTGATTCACGTTTTG
>NZ_PJAI02000120.1 GCF_002843355.2 Colwellia echini | reverse complement strand
CTTGTTAGGTGAACTTACTCACGCTGTTATTTTTAGAGTGCTTTTCGCTAAACTCTTTAAGCCTTTTATAAGCTAAATTAATACCTATTAATATTGAAATTGGGATTATAAAAGCCAGCCCTTTAACGAGGCTAAAAATTGTGACTTGATCTAATGCGTTATTAAAAACTCCACGCATGAAAACGATAAAAATAATAAAAAATGCCGCAAAGAAAGAATACATAAGCACCTTTCTTTTGAACCATTTACTTTTAGCTAATTTAATTATGAATTCCATATTCTAATTATGAGCAATATTATCAGTTCACCTAACGCC